>JBGAJU010000010.1:0-73034 GCA_044224775.1 Flavipsychrobacter sp. | reverse complement strand
TCGGGCGCTGATATGACCCATGTATTGAAGGTGACAGTATTTATGAAGGATCTGAACGACTTTGCCAAAATGAATGATGTTTATAAAGAGTATTTCCCTGTTCCTGCCCCTGCACGATCAACGGTACAGGTAGCAAGACTGCCCAAAGACGCGCTTATTGAAATAGAATGCGTTGCAAGAGCAGATTGAGTAGTACTAATTACTTCACCGCCCCTATCCTTATATGTACAGGCCATCTTATTTCCTGTAGTTCACTGCTGCCCCATGCTTTTTTAAGGTCGTCCATAACGAGCAAAATCGGATCTTGGTTTTCTTTCGCTATATAGTGTTTTACTCCCGACCACGTTCTGAGGTAACCTGCGAATTGTTCTAATGACCAATGCTTCATGATCCTAAACTCGGGCGCAGCTATTTCTTTGAAAGGAAATGGAATTGTATGGTAACCTTCATCTACATAGCTGCGCTCTTTATCCCAGTATGGACCTGTAATATCTTCGTAAAGTGTATCAATCACAGCATCAATTTCAGGCGTAAGCTTCATAGTACTGTATGTCCATGCAGCTATTATGCCACCGGGAGCAGCCACCCTGTTTACTTCCGCATAAAATTTATCGAAATCGAACCAGTGTATTGCCTGCGCAATAGTAACGAGGTCAATACTAGTGTCTTGTAGTGATGTTTGTTCAGCGCGTTCATTCAGATAAGTAATGTTTTCTTTCTTCTGTGCGAGGTCCAATTGCTGTTGGCTGATATCAGTACCAAACACCAGGCTAAATTTATGGGCCAGTACAGTGGCAACCTGCCCGTTACCTGTGCCACAATCCCACGCAGTATTGTTGTTATTTACTTTGCTGTAAATAAAATCGAAGATCTCTTTGGGTGACTCCGGGCGGAATGTGGCGTATTCCGACGAGCCGGTGGAGAAATTGTCTATTACCTGTTTCATGGCTATACTATTCTTTGTACTGAAGGTATTACATCAGGCACATCAAGCCCTTTCACCAGAACTATCCCCGGTTTTTTGCCTACATCAATCGAGCCAATAACATCCTGCATGTGCAGTGCCTTTGCGCCATTGTATGTTGCCCATTTAAACAGCATTTCCCAATCCAAATGCGGGAAGTACTTTTTGATACTATAAAGTTCAGACATTATACTCAACCGGTGATTGGATGAAAGGCTATCGGTACCGACGCAGATGTTTGCGCCCTCGCTAATGAGCATATCTATGTCGGGAAGCTTATTCTCGATATATAAGTTGGCATTGGGGCAAAGGCACCAGTACGCGTTTTTCAATTTGTTGTGTGCATACTGCACATCTTTTCTACGCGAACAGGTATTGTGCACAAAAATGAACTGGTGCTGAGGCGACATCCAATCGAGGTAGGTTTGCAGCGATGATCTGCCGGACGGGACGAATGATGTATCGTCTATACCGAACAGGCTCAAGAGCTTAGGAACACCACCTTGCTTGGTTTTGTAATACACATCCTCATCTTCGCTTTCCTGGTTATGAATGGAGACCAGCGCACCGTCTTCGTGCGCATCTATGAGCTTGAACAATGAAGATGATACCGAATAAGGCGCATGAGGTACAATGGTTTGGCGAAGTATTTGCTGCCCGCTTTGCTGTGCCGCATAGGCCTGGTATGACCCGAGCGCGTAACTGAAATTACCGGGGGCGTGCGCATCATTAAATCCGAGTGCCTCAACGAAGGTGTGGAAATGCATTTTATCCCGGGCACGCAGATCAACTGTGTCGGTTGTGTTGGAAATATCGCCTATTGCCACTACCCCATTTGCCAGCAACTCGTCATATGCTGCATAACGGGCAGTTCTTTTTTGTTCTTCGGTAAAGTCATTCCTGTGTTGCGGAATATGCATCAGGAAAGGAATGAGCCCCGTATGCTCCTTTACAACCCCTTTCATATGCGACAGTTCCAGGTGGCAATGAGCATTTACAAAGCCGGGGGTAAGCACGCCTTCATAATGTTTTGCTGCGGGATGCGGACCATTAATAATAGCAATTATAGTACCGTCCTCCGCAACTTTAATGGCGCTACCTAGCGGCAGCCACTCTATGCCATTGTGTATCCTATCGGCTGTTATAATAATCATACCCCAAAGCCCTGAAGGGGCTTATCAGCTTTTAAAATGTTTTAACAGAACCACTTCGCGGGGATCGAGATGGCGCCATTTGCCACGTGGCAGGTTCTTCTTGGTAAGCCCGGCATACATCATCCGATCCAGCTTTTCCACAACATACCCGAGCGATTCAAATATGCGGCGCACTATCCTGTTCTTACCGCTGTGTATCTCCAGGCCTAATTCATTTTTAGCCTCCAGGTAAGCCATTTCGTCAACGACAGCTTTGCCATCTTCCAGTTCTACCCCCTCTATTATTTTTTCGAAATGCGCTTTTGTAAGCGGCTTATCCAAAGTGACGTGGTATACTTTCTTAATGTTGAACGATGGATGGCTAAGCCTTTGGGTCAGGTCGCCATCGTTAGTTATCAGCAGCAAGCCTGATGTATCTCTGTCTAACCGGCCTACGGGGAAGATACGGTCTGTACCTGCGCCCTGCAACAATTCCATAACTGTTTTGCGGCCTTGGGGATCTTCATTAGTTGTAATGTACCCTTTGGGTTTATTCAGCAGGATATAAATATTGTTCTTTTGCGGCTTTAGTTTTTTGCCGACCAAAGTAACGTTATCATCCGGCTTAACCTTGTACCCCGGATCTAATACCAGTTCTCCGTTCACCTTTACCTTACCCTGCTTCACGAGTTCGGCAGCATCGCGGCGACTGCATTCGCCACTGTGCGCAATGTATTTATTCAGCGGCATCTGCTCTTCCGTCTGCCCCCCTTCGTCTTCCATCTCATCGTCATCATCGTAGCGTCTTTTCTTGCTGATCTTCTTAGGCACAATATCTTCTTTCTTTTTAGCGCCTTTGCGTGGGGGTATCTTCTTATATTCCTTTACCGGATCTTCCAGCGCACCAAATACTTTATCCTCGTGCACCTGTGGCTTAGCGAACTCCTCATCGGGGTCTTCTTTTTTCTTTGGCGAATTGAAAGCATTTTTTATGACACTATCAAACTTGCGTACAGGCTTTTCAGACGCATCGTCTTTTTCGATTTCTTTCTCCTTCGCCTTACCGGCAAATTGAGGTTTTACACCATCAGTTTTGGGCCTATCCCTGAATGGGCGACTATCTTTAGGAGCACGTTGTTTATCAAATGGTTTACGGTCATCTTTATCGCGAGCCCCCTCAAAAGACCTCTTGTCTTTGTCAAATTCCTTGCGCGGCTTGCGATCATCGCCTGCGCCGTCAAAATCCCGCTTAAAAGGCTTCTTTTCTTTATCGAATTCTCCGCGGGGCTTGCGGTCGTTATCTGCACCCCATTGTTTCCTTTGACGATCTCCATCGCCTTTGTCAAATTCCTTCTTAAAAGGCTTTTTATCCCTATCAAACTCCCTGCGCGGCTTGCGGTCGTTATCTGTGCCCCATTGTTTCCTGGGGCGATCTCCATCGCCTTTGTCAAATTCCTTCTTAAAAGGCTTTTTGTCCCTATCAAACTCCCTGCGTGGCTTACGGTCGCTGTCAGCGTCCCATTGTTTTCGTGGATGATCACCACTACTCCTATTAAACTCCCGCTTAAATGGCTTCTTTTCCTTATCGAACTCCCTGCGTGGTTTGCGGTCGTTATCTTCCCAACGCTTACCTCCACGCTTTTCGGCTCCTTCACTTCTGTCTTCGGAATTACGTTTAAATGGCCTGGAACTTTTATCTAACGGTTTGCCGCTATTCTTCTTAAAACCTCCGCCCCGGTTGTTATTGCCACGGGAATTGGAACTATCATTGCGCATAGCGGCAAAGGTACAATCTTAGTCCTTAAGAAAAGAAATTATATATGTGGGGTGGAAAACAGAGCTACTACGCTTTAGACATGGCTTTTTTGTTCTTAGCTATTTCGCTTTCCAGCTCAGGGCGAGCATTTGTAAAATCCGCCTTAAGCTTAATGAACAAAGGCAGCATTTTGTCCCGGTCACGTTCTTCGCGTGCCATATTTTCGAGCTCGTAAAAACCATCGAACATGCCCTGCACTTTTACCACCTTGGCGCTTGATTTAAGAAAGTGTGCCTGGAAGCGTATTTCGCTGAACTCAGCTTCATCGCGAATCAGTTTTTCCAATTTCACCATGCCGTCAGTAAGCGTATTAAGGAATAAGTTTACCACTTCGTATACGTAGGCAGTGTCGTCATCGGCCATTTCATATACAAAACTGAAATCAACTAATTGTGTGCTCATCCGGCTTTTTTTGAGGCTAGAGTTTCTACTTTAACCAGGTTCTGTATTACTTCTTCCAGGTGGTGGGGTTCGAACGGCTTACAAATACAGGCATTCATTTCTGAATTCAGATACTCTGCTGTTTCACTTACAAAGATATCTGCTGTTACTGCAATAATAGGAATATTATTGTGTAATTGAGATCTTATATATTCTGTTGTGGCAAATCCATCCATACCGGGCATGTGCAGATCCATCAAAACTACATCGTAGTCATTACGCACCAAAAGCTCAATTGCCTCGTTGCCGTTCATTGCACTATCGGCAACTGCATCAAGCTTTTTCAGCATAAAATTGGTGATCTTCTGGTTCACCAGATTATCCTCAACTACCAGTATCCTAATTCCCGTTAACAAATTTGTGGTAATTTTGTTTTGATGATATTCAAACGTTAATTCGGCATTAATATCACAAAAGTATACAATTTATCCGTATTTTATAGAAAATAATGTCTTTTTTTGATAACGATTAACAAATATAAATTATTTTATCTGTAACCTGGCGTCACTTTCGTGGCTTATTACAACAAAAAGTTACAAATTATTCATTAAAAAACTTTGTATTTGGTTATTTTTTAGTACTATTGTACCCTCAACTTAATAACTACGCCTTAACAAATCTAAATTAACATAGGAGCGAATGGCATATAAAATACGCATTTTACCAAGGTGGCTGGTTTTTCTCTTAGACCTCTTCCTGGTATGTTGCTGCTTGTTTTTGTCGCGGATGTTGAAGCTAAATTTTGACTGGCCAAAGGTTGATGCCGGATTAAGGCTGATGATGCTGGTAGTTTTAGTGTTCAATTCTGCGCTTTTCTATGTTTTTAAAAGTTATGCAGGTATCATCAGGTACACTAACCTGGAGGATGCACAGCGGCTGGTAATGGTAAATGCCATTGCGTCGTTCCTTTACCTGGTATTAAATACGTTCGTTCCACTATTCCATTACGGCAGCTTCTTTACACTGCAGATAGTTACTATTAACTTTCTTATTACAACGTTCGTTATTATCTCTTACCGACTTGCGGTGCGATATTGTTTTAACTTCTACAAGACGCTATCGCAAGGAGAGAATAAAATTCAGAAGAAGAGGGTTATTGTGTATGATACTTCTGCTGACGGACAGCATATACAAAAAATGCTGAACAGCTTACCTAACGGCGATATGCAAGTGGTGGCTTTTATAGATGATTCTTTCAAGACCACGGGCAAACTACTTGAGAACTTGCCTATATATAGCACCAGCGAAGCAAGTATTGCCAAGTTAAGGAATGATGGCGTGGAACTGCTGATACTTGCCAACAAACAAATAAGCAAAGAAAAGCTGAACACGCTTGTTGATACCTGCCTGGCCTATGGCATACGCATTCAGCAGGTGCCTGCTATGCGCGACTGGCTGAATGGTAAGCTGGACACCCAACAACTACAAGACATTAACATTGAGGACCTTCTGGAGCGCGAGGTGATCAAGATACACAACGAGGCGATATACACACAGCTGAAGGGGAAGAAAATTCTTGTTACCGGCGCAGCGGGCTCTATCGGCAGTGAACTGGTGAGGCAGTTGATACAGTACCGCCCCTCTCTTATTATTCTGTGCGATAAGGCTGAAACGCCCATGCACGAGTTTCACCTGGAGATACAGGACCGCTATAAGAATGCCAACGTGAAAGCCTACCTGGGCGATATTACTGACCGGCAACGTATGGAGCACTTGTTTGAGGTGTATGCACCGCAGATAGTTTTTCATGCGGCGGCTTACAAGCATGTGCCGCTGATGGAGGACAACCCATCGGTTGCGGTGCTGAACAATGTGCTGGGAACGAAGATACTTGCCGAATTAGCGGTAGCCAATGATGTGGAGAAGTTTGTAATGATATCTACCGACAAAGCAGTGAACCCGACTAACGTAATGGGTGCATCGAAGCGCGTGGCTGAGATATTTACACAGAGCTATTACAAGAACCTGACACTTCATGCGAATGATGATGTGGCACACCCGCATACTACTACAAAATTTGTTACTACCCGCTTTGGTAATGTGCTTGGCTCTAACGGATCTGTGATACCACGGTTTAAAAAGCAGATAGAAAAAGGCGGGCCGATAACGGTGACACACCCAGAGATAACCCGCTTCTTCATGACCATTCCGGAGGCTTGCCTGCTGGTGATAGAGGCCGGGGCCATGGGGCAAGGTGGTGAGATATTTGTGTTTGACATGGGCAAATCTGTGAAGATAGTGGATCTGGCACGCAAGGTGATAAAGCTTGCCGGCAAGGAGCCTGATGTGGATATCAAGATAGTATTTACGGGACTGAGGCCGGGAGAAAAACTATACGAGGAACTGCTGTGCAGCAACGAGAACAGCCGCCCAACCTACCACGACAAGATAATGATAGCCGATGTGCACCAGTACGATTTTGAGATCGTTGAGAAGAAGGTGGAAAGGCTGATAAAATGTGCCCGCCAACACTACACGCTTGAAACCGTGCACCTGATGAAGGACCTGGTGCCCGAGTTTGTGAGCAACAACACCAATTACGAGACGGCGAACATTAAGGGGCTGTAAGTTTAAAAATCCCAAGAAGCAAATTCCGAATTCCAGGTGGGTTACGGCCTTTCCATAAGGGGTATAATTTCGGGGGTGGGCTTGTTTTGGGTGAATATTTATTTTTACATATGGCAAAATGCGCTACGGGCCTATGTTATGTGTTTTCTTATAAGGTATAAAGGGGTATAAACGGGTATAAGAAACGGGGTAAAAGGTATAAAAAACGTGGTTTTAGGTATAATTTATACCCTGCTTAAGTCTTCAATCGCAAAATTGCCGGTAGTTTTTTGACGCCAACAGCCTACCGGCTCCCGGCAAGGGAGCGCAAATTTCAGGATACAGTATTTCAAAGAGCGTACACCGGCTATTCCGGGGGTATATGATGCAAAGTTCCGCAAGAGCATACGGGCTGCCAAATCTATTTTGCATGATGGTACAGTAACAGTACCATGACGGTATTTTGAGGTTTTGAAAGCGGCTGTGGTGGCGGATTTCAGGATTCAATATTTGTTTTTGCTACACGAAAATTGTCTGAATCAGCATTTGCAGCATTATAGAATTTTCGGGATGAGCGTACTTAATATTTGCTACATTCAGTACCTTGATCGCAAAGTTCCAAAAGCAACCTTCGGAGATTCGACCGGGAGAACAATTAAAAATCAAAAACTATGGCAAGCATAAATCCACACATTAATTTCAACGGGAATGCAGAAGAAGCATTCAACTTTTACAGATCAGTATTTGGCGGGGAGTTCTCAAAAATCATCCGGTTCAAAGACATTGCAAGTGAAGAGTTTTCCGTACCCGAAAAAGAGGCCGATAAACTAATGCACATTGCATTGCGTATCGGACAGAATTATTTATTAGCCAATGATATTCCGGAATTTATGGGGCGGGTAGATGAAAACGAAAACAGAAGTAAAATTGCAGTTACTGCTGAGAGTAAGGATGAGGCGTACCAATTGTTTAACGGGCTTTCGGCAGGCGGGCAAGTTGAAATGCCTATTGAAGAAAATCCTGATGGGACCTATTTTGCTATGTTCAGAGATAAATTTGGTATTGAATGGATGATTAAGTTTGACCCCAATAATAAAGGGTAAATTTAACTGAAGTAATACTTACCTCGTTGATCTCCCAATTTGCAAGCATGTATTGCTAATTGGGGGATCGTTCTTGACGGGCTGGAAGGATATGATGAGTGGAGCGTGAAAGATATCCTGAAATTCTGTACCTCAATGTAGCTGAATGACAAAAGGCATAAAACTCATTGTTGGTTGAAAACAAAAATTGTTTGACGAATGAAAGCACTATATTTATTTATACTTTTTTTATTGCCTTTAAATGTTGGTGCACAAGACAATGTACATGTGCTAATAAACCAAGATAAAACAGCAGATTGCAATTATATTAGATCCGGAAAGTTTGTCAATGAAAAAACATCTGACGAAATTACGGACGGTTACTCAATAGAATTTCGGGGAGAATATGTGCTGGAAAAAATTGAGAATGGCAAATACTTCTTAAAGTCTAAAATTACCTATACATCAGACTGCTCTTATAAAATCAAGGTTATAGATACCGATAACCCCTCATATAAAAATCAAATAGGAAAAACATTTTATACGGAAATACTAGAAACTGCTAAAATAGACAACTTAATTGTGATACGGTCTAAGGGAACTAAATGGAAAACTTTTGTTTTGAGAAAGGTTGAAGAATGAAACTGAACATAGTAAAATTTCCAAAAAAAAAAGACCAAGCGACTGGAAACAAAAACCAATCCCCTACTTAATATACCCCAATATCTTCAGCATACTCTGCGGTGTTTGCTCTTTAGCGTATAGCCAGTCTTCGAGTTTGCCGTCTTTATTCTTTTCTATTACTACGTGCTTGGGGGATGGTATCATGCAGTGCTTGATGCCGCCGTAGCCGGATAACTGGTCCTGGTAGGCGCCGGTGTGGAAGAAGCCGATGTATAGCGGGTCTTTGCCCCTTTCTTTTTCCAGCTTGGGCAGGAACACAGCATTTATATGTTCTTCTGATGTGTAGTAGTCATGGCCATCGCAGGTGAGGCCGCCGAGGTGCACCTCGTGGTATTCTTTATCCCATTTATTGATGGGCAGCATCAGGAATTTTTCGCCAATGCCCCAGGTATCGGGCAGCGTGGTGATGAACGAGCTGTCTATCATGTACCATATCTCGCGGTCGTTCTGCATCTTTTCGTCCAGCACGCTATATACCACTGCGCCAGCCTCCCCTACCGTGAATGAACCAAACTCAGTATAGATGTCGGGCATATCCACCTTATTCTTCTTGCACACTTTTTTGATGGTGGACACGATCTCGTTGATCATGTAGCTGTAGTCGTACTCGAACGCCAGCGAGTGCTTGATGGGGAAACCACCGCCTATGTCCAGCGAGTCGAGCTCGGGGCATATTTTCTTTAACTGGCAATATAGGTTCAGCACCTTGTTCAACTCGCTCCAGTAATAGACATCATCCTTCACGCCCTTGTTCATAAAGAAGTGCAGCATCTTGAGGCGGAACTTATTGTTGCCTTTTATCTTGTCTACATAGAACTCCAGTATATCGCGGTTGCGGATGCCGAGGCGTGAGGTATAAAAATCGAATGTAGGCTCTTCCTCTGTTGCGATGCGGATGCCGATATTCACCGGGTCTTTTGTGCGGATGGACTTTTTATAGTCCTCGAATTCGTTCTTATTATCGAGAATGGGTATAACATTGCTAAAGCCATCGTTGATGAGCTTTGAGATATTTTTTGTGTATTCGCGCGTTTTGAAACCGTTGCAGATGATGCGGATATCCTTGGTTATTTTCCGGCGCTTGTAGAGCTGGCGGATGATATCGATATCGTAATCGAACGAGGTTTCGAGGTGCACACCCTGCCTGAGGGTCTCCTCAACAATGAAGGAGAAATAAGAACTTTTTGTACAATAACAGTAATAATACTTGCCCTCGTAACGATGCTTTTTAATTGCATCGGCGAACATTTTCTTCGCCTTGTTGACCTGCATGCCGATCTTGGGCAAGTAGGTGAGCTTGAACGGCGTACCGTACTTATCTATCAGCGCCTGCATATCAACGCCATTGAATAATAGCGTGTTATTATCGTTAACATCAAAGCCCTCTTGCGGAAAGTGAAAGGTCTGGTTAACGAGGTCGTAATAAGTGCTGTTATTCATTAGCTGCCAAGTATATATAGTTGTGAACGATTACCGAACCAAAAGTAAATTTTTTGTACAATTCCGGATATTAATTTTCTTCTTTAATATTAAATTTCTACATCCTTTCCGGCACCGGAATGCCTACCAGTTCAAGCCCTTTCTTTAAAGCCACTGCTACGCATTTAGACAACGCCACCCGGGTGCTTTTCAGCGCCTCGTCTTCTGTGCGCCTTATGTTCAGCACGTTGTAAAAATTATTGTAGAGTTTGCAGAGCTCATACAGGTAAACACACAACACATTCGGCTTGTTCTCGGTGCATGCATTTACTACCACATTGTTGAATTCGGACAGCTTCACCATCACCTGCATTTCTATATCCTCGTTCATGGTAGCCCAGTCGGGTAGTGCTGTTACTTCGTCAGCAAGCTTTTTGGTAAGCGAGTTGATACGCGCATAGGTGTATTGCAGGTATGGCCCCGAGTCGCCATCTATCTTCAGCCACTCCTTCATATCAAACACTATCTTGCGTGAAGGGTCTATTTTTATCATGCCATATTTAATGGCCCCTTTGGAGATGATATCTGCGGTGTTGTCTATCTCGCTTTGCTCCCATTCACCCGTGTATTTATCCAGGTAATCACGCTTTACGGTCTCGTGCATCTGGTCTATGAGGTCCATGATGGGCACTATGTTGCCTTTACGGGATGACATGGCGCCATCGGGCAACTCAACATAATCGTATTGCAGGTGGTAGCAGTTCTTTGCATTCTCAAAGCCCATAAGCTCCAGCACTTTGAACACCTGTGCAAAGTGGTGTGCCTGCCGTTTATCTACCACGTAAACGCTCTTCTCTATCTTATAATCTTCGAACTTGCGCCTTGCCAGCTCTACATCCTTAGTGGCATACAAGCCATGACCATCAGACTTAAGCAGCATGCAGAAACCGAGGTCGTAGGCTGTGAGGTCCATGCCTATGGTGCCCTGCGATTCTATGAAGACACCTTTTTCAAAATATTTTTTTGCCAGTTGCACGGAAGGTACATCCACATCCGACTCCCAATACCAGGCATCGAAATGGACGCCTGCCCAGTCGTAGACCTGGTTCATCAATTCCACGGACCATTCTTTAGTTTCTTTCCACAGGTCGTAGAACTCACCTTCCTGGTGTTCGAGCTGGGTCAGTATCTCTGAGAGTTGTTTGCGGTTTTGCTCTTCTGTGGGTGTGCCTAATTCGCTTTCCAGTTTCAGGTGGCCTTTTGAATACATAGTACCCAGCCATGCACCTTTGTTGTGTTCAGGCACGGGAACCGTATTGTGGTACTTGAGGTACCACAGGCATTTGGCAACGTGGGTACCCACATCGCCGGGGAAAGTGGCACTGATAATATCGTAACCGCAATATCTATGCAGCCTTATCAATGCATCGCCAAGGCAGAGGTTGCGCATATGCCCTACGTGCAGCTCTTTATGTGTATTGGGCTGTGAGTACTCCACCATGGTCTTTGGCGGTGCCTGTACCAGCTCGCGCTCAAACATTTTGCCGGAAAGTACGTCATCGCAGGTAGCACCGCCCAGGAAGCTACCCGTAAGCTTAAAGTTGATGTATGGCCCGGCAGCCTGCACATGTGCTACTACACTATCTGTAACTATTTCTTTGGCTATCTGCTCAGCTATTTTATTGGGGGCCGAGCGCAGCTTTTTTGATAAAGTGAAACACGGGTAGGTATAATGCCCAAGTGTGGCATCGGGCGGGAAGCTGATGGCATTGTATATATCCTGCTCGCTCTCCTCTGCACCGGTGCGCTGAATAGCTGCATTGATGATGGCGGCCAGTTGCGCTTTTACTTTATTGTGGTTAACTATGTTCATTTATTCTCTACCAATGATTTTATTATATCGAACGCTACTTTTGCTGTTTTGTTGGCACGATCCAGGAGGGGGTTGACTTCCACCAGTTCCATTGCCATCAGGGGCACTATGTCCTGCTTCCATACATAGCTAAGTATCTTTTTGGCTTCCTTCACTTTCAGTCCGTTGGGCTCAGGAGTACCGGTACCCGGCACACTGGTTCCGTCTATTGAATCAATATCAAATGAAACGTAGAGATCTGTACACCCCGCGCCTTTCAATTTATATAGTACATCCTGGCAAGCTTCTTCGAGGCCAATATTGCGCAAATGGGTCTTATCCTTGGGGTTTACCTTATCCCACAACTCATTGTTCTTCCTGTCAAGGTCGGCCTGCCCGAACTTTATTGCTTTTTCACCAGATCTTACTTTTTCCTTGCGGGTGAGATGGTAATATTTAATATTCTCTTCCTTCAACAATGCCAGCTCATGCTTCTCGTAAGAGCGAATGCCTATGAAAGCCAGCTGCTCCGGCTCTATGAGCTTTGATGATGGTGTTGCATCTTCTTTCTTGCCTTCTTCGTTCAGGATGTTGAGCAGCTTATTCCACTCGCCTTTGAATGTCTTCTTCTTGATTTTCCTTATCGACTCGAGCAGTTTTTCGCGGTTAGAGAGTGCTTTGCCGGTGTAATAATTGTCCGTGAGACCTAATACCATGCCAACGGGCATGCCGTGCAGGTTGCCCGATGGCGTTGAGTAAGGGCTGTGGGCATCCACATGGGCATCTATCCATAGCACGCCCAATTTCTTAGGTGGATTTTCCTTATTCAGCAGATCATTCTTTTCCTCCAGGTAGGCCACAATGCCCGATATGGTAGCGGCTGCAGTTGAGTGGTCTCCTGCAATGATGAACGGGAATATCTCTCTCTTATCCTGCAGCATGTTCTTTACCTCATCACGTATCTTGGGAAATATCTCGAAGGCATAATTGATGTGGCGGGCAAATTCGAAATGACCGTCAATTTTATCCTGCGGGGAGAGATCGTTAAAGAAGTTCCCTTTTTTCTTGATGTAGCTATACAGGTCGGCTGCGAAAATGATCTCCTCGGTCTGAAAGTTGATGCCGTTAAAAGTATAATTCTTGGTAAATAACTTCCTGCCATCGAACTGCTTGTTGGTTTCGGGTATTTTAGTGGTAAGGGCATAGGCACGTATGGCATCGAAGCCCAGTTCGGCACCTATCCTTCCCCTTGCTGTGGGGGCGCAAATACCGGAGCTTACTCCTAAAAATTTAATATTTTTCTTATCCATGGCCATAAACCCGAAATCAAACTACTAAACTACTCGTTTTTCCGCTCATAAGGAAAAACGGGGCGCAATGTTAAATAAAAAATCACAACCCGAGTGATAAACGATATAGTTTTGCGCCGGGTTTCTATGAAGAAAGCACTTATACAAATACATTTAGCCGTGTTACTCTGGGGTTTTACCGGGGTGCTGGGCAGGGCAATATCGCTGGATGCACCGGTGCTGGTGTGGTACCGCATGCTGATGACCGCGGTTTTTATGGCGTTTATCCTCACCTACCGCAAACAATGGGTGAAGATAGAAAAACGCGATATGGTGCAGCTGACAATGGTTGGCATACTGATGTGCCTGCACTGGGTGGGGTTTTATGGCTCTATAAAATTTGCTAATGTATCTATTGCCCTGGTATGCCTCTCCACTGCCAGTATCTTCACCTCTCTGATAGACCCTTTTGTAAATGACAGCAAGCACGACCTGAAGGAAGTGCTCCTCGGTTCGTTGGCGCTTGCGGGTGTATATTGTATTTACCGTTTCCAGCAGTTCAATGGCTTAGGAATTGCTTTTGGCATTGCGGCTGCTATCCTTAGCTCGATTTTCACTGTGCTGAATAAAAAAATAGCGAGCAAGTATCCGGCGCGCACCATGGTTTTTTATGAAATGGGCACAGGGTTCATCTTCATCTCTGCCCTAATGCCTGTATTATATTATTACCTGCCCAATACCAGGTTCATCCCGAACACAGCAGGTGCATGGTATGCTAACGACTGGCTGTGGCTGGTAGTACTTAGCCTCTGCTGCACGGTTTGGTCGCAATCGCTGGCGTTGAATGCACTGAAGCACCTCAGTTCGTTCACCACTACCCTATCTGTGAACCTGGAACCCGTTTACGGTATACTTCTTGCCTTCTTTTTTTACAACGAGAACCACGAAATAATTTTCAATAAAGGCACCCACGATCTTAACTGGGGCTTCCTTTCGGGCATGAGCCTGATATTACTGTCTGTAGTACTGCAAATGCTGCGCATGCTAAAACCCCGCTTCACAAAAACTGCTTTTGTAGAAGAGAAAGGCGGCATCGATTGATAATTGTAATAACAAAAAGGGTGATTTTCTATTGCCGGTGCTAAATCACCCGCTAAGGGTTACAGTGCCCGGACGAGTCGTGGATACTTTTGAAAAAACAATAGTATGCGCGGCTTTTTTTTCGGGTTTATATTCTTCTGTATGCTGTTCTCAACATTTGGAACCAGCGCTGCCGTCATATCAGGTACGGTATTGAGTATGGCAGGCAAACCTGTAGCCAGTGCCAACATAATATTGCAGGCGGTAAACAATAGTGCATTTACAAAAGCCGACGTGACCTATGAAGACGGCAAATTCGTGTTGAACGCGATCGCTAACGGAAATTATGTGCTCAGGGTGATAGCAATCGGTTATACAGAACATACATCTGACACAATAAACATTTCCGGAACCAATGTATCGCTACCGGACATTACATTGCGGCAAAAGACCAAAGCACTAAATGAAGTGACGGTGGCTGCACAGAAACCACTGATAGAAATAAAGGCTGATAAGCTGGTGGTGAACGTGGAGAACAGCATTGTGAATACCGGCTCTTCGGTATTCGAGGTACTTGGCAGATCGCCGGGGATAATGATCGACCAGTCGGACAATGTAAGCCTGAAGGGCAGGCCCGGAGTCAACATTATGATGGATGGCAAGATAACGCCTATAAGCGGCACGGACCTCGCCAATATGCTGAAGAGCATGCCGTCTTCATCTATCGAAAAGATAGAGATCATCTCCAATCCGGGTGCACGGTACGATGCGGCCGGTAGTGCCGGCATTGTCAATATTATCAGCAAGAAAAATAAGAGCAGGGGCTTGAACGGAACTGCTACGGCCAGCTACGGCCAGGGTATTTATCATAAAGCCAGTTGCGGACTGAACCTTAACTACCGCAACAAAAAGCTAAACATAAATATGAATTACAACTACGCTAACCGTATTGCCCTAAACAAACTTGATATTACCCGAAAATTCTACACTGACAGTGTACTTAAAACAACATATACACAGAAAAACCAGACCTATTTTCCTGTACAGGATTACTCCGGCAACATTGCCGCCGATTACGATGTTACATCCAAAACCACCGTTGGTGTTGCCCTTTCCGGCCACAGCAGCCGTTTTCAACCAATTGGCAGCAACCTATCGCGCGTTGACAGCGGGAATACCTATACCTTTTTCAATACTACTAATCATTCGCACGATGAATGGAGCACTTTCAGCTTGAATGGCTATGCGAAATATGCGTTTGATACAATGGGAAGGCAAATAACCATAGATCTTGACTATGCACGCTATTGGAATCAAACGGACCAACTCTATACTACACAATACAGCGACGCAAATCAACAATCTTTTCTGCCCAACTATATATTGCATGGTGTCCTTTCCGGCATCACGCAGATAAGGTCAGTGAAACTTGATTATGTGCACCCCCTGAGCAATAAACTACGGCTGGATGCCGGTATGAAAAGCAGTTATGTAACTGCCGACAACAAACCGCTATTTTATGATCAAAGCGGAGGGACCGACGTACTTGACACATCGAAAAGCAACCACTTTGTATATAGCGAGAACATAAACGCTGCCTATATAAATGCCGCTAATGACATAGGCAAGTGGAGCATGCAACTGGGGCTGCGTTGCGAGCAAACCATAGCCAATGGCGACCAGAAAATAACGGGCCAAAAATTCACGCGCGAGTACACACAGCTGTTCCCCAGCCTTGCCGTGCAATGGCACCTGCACAAAAATCACGACCTGGGCATAACATTGAGCAGGCGCATAGACCGCCCAAGCTACCGGCAGCTAAATCCTTTCAAGTATTTTCTTGAACCTACTAATTACCGCATGGGCAATCCTTACCTTAACCCTACGCTGACTTACGCACTTGAACTCTCGCATACCTGGAAACAACGCTTCATCACTACCCTGACAACCAGTACCGCCACCAATGTCATCACCGAAACGCTGGAAGCAGACCCTGTTTACCCGAACATAAGCCGGCAGATGGACAAGAACCTTGCCAATATGTATTTCTACGGATTGAGTATTGCATGGCCGCTGAACGTGAACAAATGGTGGAAAAACACGGTGAATGGCAATGCATACTACGCCTATTACAGTGGCAACCTTTCCAATACACCGCTGCAAAAAGGCCGGACCGCCTTCGATATGAATACCACTTCCAGTTTTAGCTTACCCAGAAACTTCTCGGCGGAGTTAGTACTATCCTACCAATCTGCAATGATGTGGGGATACTACGACCTTGTGCCCGTATTCTCTGCCAACATTGGTGTGCAGAAAAAAATAATGAAAACAAAAGGTTCTCTTAAACTCACCTTTACAGATGTATTGTGGTCTAACAGGCCGGGTGCCACCATTGAGTTCAACAATTTTACGGAGGTTTGGTCTTCCTATCGCGATAGCCGTGCATGCTTTCTTACTTTCCAGTATCGGTTCGGTAAAAATGGAAATACAACTAAAAGGCATAGCAGCGGCGCGGAAGAAGAAAAGCAACGGGTAGGCGGTGCAGGGTAATGACAATAACAAAAAGCCCCTCAGGAATGAGGGGCTTTGTCTTAACTCAAACAAACGAGTTCGAATAAGGTTACAATATTTTGATCTTGATTAGTTATAGTTGACAGTTACCGGAACACCTGTTGCGTTAGTGTACGAACCAGACGCTTGGCCGGCAGTAACGTTCAGGGTAGCACCTACGGTCAAAGTCTGTGTGCCACCGCTGCTCAATGTACCTGTTGAAGAAGGTGAGCTGGTGAAGCTGTTAACGGTCATGCTGTGAGAAGCACCATCAGTTATTGTGCAAGAAGATGGTAAAGTGATAGCGTAGGTGTAACTAGCCTGGCCTGCAACTGTGAAAGAGGCAGCAGAAACGGTACCTGTAGTAGCAGGGAGTGTAACACCACCGCCACCACCTGTGGTACGGGTGCCTGCAGGAGCAAGAACAGCAGTACCGGAAAGAGTAGCAGAAACAGCTACGTTACCAAAGTTCATATCAACTGTTTTAGTGATAGTGATAGGAGTGATGATGTTTGCAGAAGCAGAAGCAGTTGCTGTAGCTTGTGCGAAAGAGCTGTTAGAGATAGCGATTACAGATGCAGCGATTACGAGTGATTTTACGATGTTTTTCATTTTTATGATTTTTGTACGTTTTAAGTTTTGGTTTGTTTGTTGTCTGATTTGCGAGGTATATATCCAACCATGTGCCAAACTTTTAATTAATTGATAATCAATTGATTGAGTTTTGGCACGAAAGCAAAATCGTCCGCAGGATGGAGGTTTTTTCCATAAAATGGAATTTGATTTGCCGAGCTGTTTAATATGGCTCACTTTTTGCTATTGTTAGTTATAACTTTATGTGAATACCTAAATGAAAAAGCTACCTGCAATTATCGCGTTGTTTATCTCTTTCTGTTCCTACGGACAGGCTATTCCGCTTGATAGTTTTTATACGGTAGGCGCTACATGGACAATGTCGTGGAGTTGGCATTTTCAGCGTGGCTCATCACGCTGGGAGGCTGGCATTGATAAAGTAATTTATAAAATTACCAGCGATCTAACCGTCTCTGGAAAAAATTATCATATATTATCCGTCGGTTATGGTGCCCGCTATTACGAGGATTTTGATGGCTACCACTACAGTTCGCGAGTTAGCTATACTGATTCTCCGGCTTTTACATATTTTGGACGATTAAGAACAGATAGCAACCGTGTATATTTTATTAGAGATGTAAATCTAGGCTATGGATATTGCCCTCCATTAATAGGACAAGAAAATTTGTTATACGATTTCAATTTGAGCTTAGGGTCTACTGTGCTTGCTAATGACGTACTACGTACCGACTTTTTTGTAAGTAGCATGGATTCAGTTGCATTGTCAAATGGAACTCTTATTAAAAAATATGCTGACACTTTCTACCATGATTATTGGTTATATGGTATAGGAAGTGTTTCCGGATTACTTCCGGATCTATACTGGAGGCTATTCACGTGCGGTCCAGGCCCAACTGGTGGCGAACGTTCATTGTGCTACGAGAACCCTTCATTCTCTTATAAATTTGAATTACCCTCCACCCACCAAGATTATAAATACCTGAAAAATTGTTTTGATTTAAAAGAAGTCGGAACGGTGGTAATACAAAAACGGCCTATCTCTTTTTATCCAAATCCACTCACAAATAACAGTCTATATTTTGATGGCGATGACCTGCAAAATATAAACCACCTTTCTGTTCATGATATTACAGGCAAATCGCTCTATGTGTTCACTGATCCATTCAGCAATGGGAACAAGCGGCTATATACACCATTAGCTCCCGGCATATATCTTATAAAATATGACCTTGACGGGCAGATAGTAACTTCCAGGTTGGTAAGACTTTAAATTTTCTCCACAGGCACAATAGTTTGCACATACAATAAATCCCCCAAAATCCGGTTATTACACTTTTACTTACTTTAGCAGTATGAAGCATCTCATTGCCGCATTTTTCTCATTATCTATATTCCCAACATTAGCCAAAGCCCAACCTGCATGGCAGCAGCGGGTGGATACCCGAATAGACGTGACCCTGGATGATAACAGCCATATGCTGCGCGCTTATGAGGAGATAACCTATACCAACAATTCGCCCGATACACTGCGTTATATATATATGCACTTATGGCCGAATGCCTATAAAAATGATCACACCCCTTTTGAGCGGCAGCAGGAAACGAACAGGAGCAGGACATTTTACTACTCAAAAGCCTCAGACAAAGGATATATAGACAGTCTACAATTTACAGTTGATGGTGTTGCGGTAGATAATTATAGTTCTGACAAGGCACCGGATATTACCCGTATAGACCTTGCCAACCCGTTGCTGCCCGGCAAAACAATAAAGATCACTACCCCGTTCAAAGTGAAGCTACCCAAGGTGTTCTCGCGCATGGGGCATACCAAGCAGTCTTATTATATATCACAGTGGTTCCCTAAGCCGGCGGTGTATGACCAATATGGCTGGCATCCTATCTCTTACCTGGACCAGGGAGAGTTTTACAGTGAATATGGTTCCTATAAAGTAAGCATTACGCTACCAGCCAACTATGTGGTAATGGCTACAGGCAATTGCGCCGATGAAAGCGAGAACAAGTGGATGGACTCGCTTGCTGCGCTGCCTTTGCCGGATACGACTGATAAAAAGTCGAAAAGATCTAAGAAAACACCAAAAGACGTGATACCTGCAAGTGCCCTGGAAATGAAAACGCTGCATTTTGAGGAGAACAACATTCACGACTTTGCATGGTTTGCCGATAAACGCTGGATAGTGCGTAAAGACACTGTTGTATCCCCGGGCAATAACCAGCTGGTAACTGCATGGGCTGCATTTATGCCATCTAACATAAAATACTGGCAACACGCTACAGGCCACCTTAAAGAAACAGTGAAGCATTACGGTAAATGGGTTGGGCCTTACCAATACAAGACCATAAAAGCAGTATCGGGCGACCTGCGCGCGGGCGGCGGCATGGAATACCCTACTGTTACGATAATAGATAAATACCAGCAATCGGGCCTGCGGTTGGTGGTGATACATGAGGCAGGGCATAACTGGTTCTATGGCATGCTGGGCAGCAACGAGCGCGACCATGCGTGGATGGATGAAGGGCTGAATACCTTCTACGAGCAAAAGACCAGCAAGGCACTTGACACAGTAAAAAAGAAAAAAAACGGCCTTGATGAGAGCCTTGTTTATTTCCAAAGGGCAGCGACCGGCGGCGACCAGGCTATAGAACAAACCTCCACCAAATTTGAAAAACTGAACTACGGGCTGGATGTTTACTACAAAACAGCCTACTCACTGGGCTGGCTGGAAGGTTATATGGGGAAAGAAGATTTTGAGGCAGGCATGCACGATTATTTTGATACCTGGCATTTCCATCATCCCTACCCCGAGGACTTTAAGAAATGCATGCAGCGGCATACGTCAAAATCTATTGATTGGTTCTTTGACCCGATGCTGACCAGCGATAAAAAGGTGGACTTTAAGATAACAGGAGCCAAAGTAAAAGACGGTCATACCGAGGTTACCGTAAAGAACAAAACAGGATTGAACACACCGGTACAAGTGAGCATTTATGAAAAAGACAGCGTGATAGAAAGTGCATGGTCGCAGCCGTTTGAGGGTACCACAACACTTACACTTGCCAATACTGACTGGAGAAGACTAAAGATCGGCGATAAAATACCGGATGCGAAAACCACCAATGACCTTTACAGGCGTAGTTCTCCATTCCACACTTTCGGGCTTAAGATTAAGCCATTCGTTGGCCTTAACCGCGAGAATAAGGACCAGTTGTTTGTGTCTCCTTCGGCAGGTTATAACCAATATGATGGCTGGATGGCAGGCGGCCTGCTGCACAACCTTACCCTGCCTGAGAACAGGTTCAGGTTTGTTGTGGCGCCAATGTATGGCTTCCAGACACAGAAATTTGTAGGTGCAGGATCGGTAGGTTACGTATGGTATGGCAAAGGACTGTTCCAGGAAGTATCGCTGCAAACAGATGCCAAGACATTCCATTATAACGAGATGTACCGCACTGCCGACAGCACACACCTGTTTGCACGATATACCAAAATAGCGCCTTCCATCACTTTTACTTTCAATGAGCATGATATGCTGAGCCCTGTAACCAATACGCTTACCCTGAAAGGCTACTATATTGATGAAGAGTATTTTGACACCAGCACATTTGCGGCCAGCTATGTACCATCGTTTGTGCCGGGCTACCCCATAATACGCACAAGGCATAAGAACTATGGCACTGTAACGTTCAGCCATAGTAACGGACGCTTATACAATCCTTTTGGCTATAGCATTGGAGGCCAGCTGGGAGACGACTTTGCCAAAATAAATGTGCATGCGTTCATTCGCATAGACTACAACAAAGCCGGCAAATACCTGTGGGTGAGCGGGTATTTTGGTAAGTTCTTTACTATAAATAATACGTCGGAGGTTATATCCCGTTATTCATTGACGGCCAACTACTCTGCTGCAAACGACTATTTATATGACGGCACTTATATTGGCAGGAACGCGCAACAAAGTGTTGCAGCCCAACAAATTGGCACCGGCGAGGGCTTTTTTAAAGTGCCAACGCACGGTATGGTTGCGAGAAGCAGCAACTGGATGGGCGCAGTGAACATGAGATCAAGCCTGCCATTCTTAAATTTACCTATATACGTTTTTCTTGATGCCGGACTTATACCCAATGCCAACCCAACTTTCAAGAATTCACGCGCAACTACCCTGCTGTATGATGCGGGGCTTGCCCTGGATATACGGGTGTTTGGTATAGGTGGCACCATATACGTACCTATTATTATGAGCAGCGATTTCGACAATTATCTCACCAACACCTACGGTCATAAGAACGTTTTTGCCCGTAGCATCTCGTTCAATATCAGCCTGTGGAATAACTGGCTTAAGGCGCCATCGAATTTGCTGACTATGGCTGGCGGATAGTTTTCCATTTTTGGGAAATCAGTCCTTTCAAGGGAATATAATTACAAAAATACACCACTACAATTAATTGATTTTCAATAAATTAATTAATTGGCACGTTATTGGATGACTGCTTTGCACTCAAACAAAGTGCTAAGTGTAAGTCAGTAATGTTCAGTAATTAATGAAACCAAATTTAAAAGCAGTTTTTACCGCGTTCATTGTGTTCGCGTTCCAGAGAAGTGTATTTGCCCAGGTAAATAATGCAGAGGAAGGGACCATATCCATACCTACAACCATTGCCCGGGAAACAGATATTTATTTTGAGAACAATGGCACCCACCCGCCCGGCAGTATCACGATCTCACCAATAGAAACGATCATTTCCAGGAGCGGCGATGTTTCCGTGAGAATAAAAACAGCGGGTAGTTACTTGCTTACCGGGCAAGTAGGTTACTTATACGCTATAACCCTGCCCACATCGTTTATCGTTAACAATGGCGGCAAGTATATCATTGCAGAAAAATTCACCAGCCATCCGTCTGCAAATGGCATATTGGATACCCGCGGAACACAACAACTAAAGATAGGGGCAACCCTTCACGTTAGCGACAACCAATCAGTTGGCGAGCATAAGGCAGATATTGCCCAGATCACCATTAATTACAACTAATCTTTTCCATAATACGGAAAAAACCTCCACCAGATAGACACATTGTGTACCGAGCCAAAACAAAAATTATTGATTTTCAATTGATTATAACTTTGGCATACCGTTGGATATATACCTATCAAACACTCAAACAAACAAACTCAAACAAATAAAACACTCAAACAATGAAAAACATCTTCAGATCACTCGTAATCGCTGCATCTGTAATCGCTATCTCTAACAGCTCTTTCGCACAGGCAACAGCAACGGCTTCTGCTTCTGCAAACATCATCACTCCTATCACTATCACTAAAACAGTGGATATGAACTTCGGTAACGTAGCTGTTTCTGCTACTCTTTCAGGTACTGCTGTTCTTGCTCCTGCAGGCACTCGTACCACAGGCGGTGGCGGTGGTGTTACCCTGCCGGCTACTACAGGTACTGTTTCTGCTGCAAGCTTCACAGTTGCAGGCCAGGCCAGCTACACTTATGCTATTACATTACCATCAAGCTGCACAATAACTGACGGTGCTTCTCACAGCATGACTGTTAACAGCTTCACCAGCTCACCTTCTTCTACAGGTACTTTGAGCAGCGGTGGTACACAAACTTTGAACGTAGGTGCTACCCTGAACGTTACTGCGGGCCAGGCGTCTGGTTCTTACACTAACGCAACCGGTGTTCCGGTAACTGTTAACTACAACTAATCTAAGTTAAAAGTCAGCAGTTAAAACCCAAAGGCAGGTTCAAGCACTAATCATATATCAACAATCATAAATAATTCTTAGCTCATTCAACTCATTTGTTTGAGTAAAAAAACAAGGCCTCCGGGTAGTCTTACCCAAGAGGCCTATGTTTATTTTATAAAGGTCTTAGCAGGGAAATATCAGTTCATAATATCGAACGTTCACCCACTTGTTGAATTTATATCCCACTTCAATAAACTCACCTATTTTATTGAAATTCATTGATTCATGAAATTTATCACTTGCTTCATTAGGCTGTGAAACACCACCAATAACAGCATGAATGCCCAACGTTTTTAAACGCTCCAATAGTTCCGCATATAGCTTTTTCCCAACACCTTTTCCTTCATTACCGGGCGCCAAATATATGCTTGACTCGACGGTATGTTTATATGCCGACCTGACCTTCCATTTCCCGGCATAGGCATAGCCTACCACCTTACCCTCCAATTCGTATACCAGCCAACAATATTTTTCCTGTACCTCATTAACCCTGTTCCACATTTCGTCTGCCGTAACCGGCTCTTCTTCAAAAGTGACCACAGTATTTATTACAAAATAATTGTAAATATCGGCAATTGCCGGGGCATCATTAATGGTTGCGTTACGGATCATAATGTAAAAATAAATGGAATTTGGTCCCGATAGCTATCGGGATTGGAATTTGGATTAATTACCTTTGTACGGATGATAAGAGTTGGAAAAATAGTAGCCACCCACGGATTGAACGGATCTCTGATACTGACCCACATAGTAGGAAATTCCAAATGGCTGAAGAAAGATCATGTGCTAATGATCGAGATGCAAAAGGGAAGTTACATCCCCCACTTCGTTTCGCAATGCAAAGCCACGAATGACGAGGAGTACATAATTAATGTTGAAGACATAGATAAAGTAGAATCAGCTAAAAAATTGGTAACCAAACATGTATATGTTGATGAATCAATTTTAAAAGGTTACGAAAAGCAGTCACCGCTTCTTTGGATAGGGTTTAATTTAATAGATAAAAATGAGGGCGAATTAGGAGCAATAGAGGATGTGCTACAAACTGGTAATCAATGGCTTGCAAAGATCACTTATAAAAACAAAGAGGTGTTGATACCGCTCATCAATGAAACAATAGACGGACTGGATATAAAGAAGCGGACGATAAATATGACCCTACCTGAAGGCCTACTTGAGGTGTACCTGGATTAATGCGATAATGTGGCGCATGTGAGGAATGTGATAAATTGAAAATGAACTAGTTAGATGAGAATAGATATCATTACTGTACTACCTGAATTGCTGGAAAGCCCTTTCAGTCACTCTATGATGAAGCGGGCTAAAGACCGGGGGCTGCTGGAAGTACATGCTCATAACCTGCGCGACTATACTCCTTACAAACAGGGGCAGGTGGACGACTACCAGTTTGGTGGCGGTGCCGGTATGGTAATGATGCCTGAGCCACTTGCTATACTTATAGAAAAATTACAAGGTGAGCGTAAATACGATGAGATAATTTACATGACCCCCGACGGAAACCTCTTTGACCAGAAAACAGCCAATACACTCTCATTAAAGGAAAACATAATAATAATCTGCGGGCATTACAAGGGAATTGATGACCGCATAAGACAACATTATGTGACACGTGAAATATCAATTGGTGATTATGTGTTAAGCGGCGGCGAGTTGGCTGCTGCGGTGGTGGTGGATGCCATAGGCAGGCTGCTACCGGGTGTGCTGAACGATGAAACCTCTGCCCTGTTCGACTCCTTCCAGGATGGATTGCTGGCGCCGCCGGTGTATACCCGGCCGGCAGACTTCAGGGGTTGGAAGGTGCCGGATATACTCCTAAGTGGCGACCCTAAGAAGGTGGATGAATGGCGGCATGAGCAATCGTTGAAAAGGACTGAAGAGCGCAGGCCTGGAATGCTGAATGATGATCATTAATTAGTTATAAATGATACCTAAAGCACTTTTCGCATTATCGATCTTCATTTGCCTACGCGGGAGTGCTCAAAATGTATCCCATTACAATGTAGATTCTCTCCTTACCCGTATCTCTGAAAACAGCAAGATCCGAACCGTACTTAACGACGCAACATTGCTTTATAAGGATGTGCAGCTGGATTCGGGAAACATATCTTTGACTGCCTTCCGATTGGCCTACCTGGAAAAACGACTGATCGATGAAAGAAAGATACATATCCGGCATAGGTGGTGGTATAAGAAACGTGACCTTCTTACGATCATAGACTTTACAAAAAAAGGTAATGTACGGCGGGTTGCAACAATTGATGTTGCCCAACGCAAACTGTTATTTCAAACCTTAGTGTCCCAGGGATCGGGCAAGCAACCGATGCGGAACGACAAATATACCATTCCACAATATTTCAGCAATACTGTAAATAGTGAACTAAGTAGTCTTGGGTTGATTGCCACAAAAAAAGCAAGACAAACTGAGACCCCCTGCCATTTGTGCAAATATGCTGCTTCGCACAAACATAAGGATGTTATTGTGCTGCGCGGATTGGAAAAAGGGATAAATGACCATGTAAAAAAGCGGGATATTGTAATGCATACGACTGGATCAGCCGACCTGGGCGTAAATACTATAAAGGAACTCGGCGTGCCCGATGCCAATTACACGGTAAAAACCAACGAGTGTAAATGCTACCGAACAGTGGATGGGCAGGTAAAAGGCATAGCAGCATACGCCTCAGCTTGCGGTATAGCTGAAAATGGCGGATACATAGGGCAAAGCAATGGTTGCCCGGTGCTGCCGGAGGATGACCATATGGAGCTAATGGAAGCTATTAGCCGAAAATCTTTGATCTTTATCTATTCTGATGTAGAAACTGCTGATTACAACTATTTCAGGGGCTCGCCGATAATCAGGAAGATAGTGAAGTATGCTGACAAGTAAATGAAAAAGGAGAGCTCTGCTCTCCTTTTCATATTTATTATACTGTCTATTCCTGGTTTTTCATCTTAACCATGGTGAGTATCGTAGCTATGGCTACGGTCTCACCGGTCTCATCATAGACATCAACCAGCCATTTTACTATTCCTTTAGCAATATCTTCAGGTGTACGCTTTTCCTGCGATACTTTTTCTTTTACAGTGAGTTTTACACCGATGGTCATGCCGGGATAAACCGGCTTGGTGAAACGGCACTCATCGATACCGTAGTTGAGGAGTACCGGGCCTTTCTTGGCATCTACAAATAAGCCTGCTGCCTTGGAGAGAATAAAGTAACCATGCGCCACACGGCCTTCGAAGATGGTGCCTTCCAGGGATGTAGCATCCATGTGGGCATAGAAGTTATCGCCGCTAACGTTGGCAAAGTTGGTGATGTCTGTCTCGGATACGGTATGTTTTGCTGTTACCAGTGTTTCGCCCACCTGCAGGTCTTCAAAGTGTTTTTTGAAGGGGTGTACATCGGTCTCGAACTGCTTGCCGTGCTGCTGGTAAACACCGGTAATGCGCGTAATGGTTGTTGGCGACCCCTGTATGGCAGTACGCTGCAGGTAGTGCAGCACGCCACGCTTGCCACCCATTTCCTCTCCGCCCCCTGCCCTGCCGGGGCCACCATGCACCAGCAATGGCATTGGCGAACCGTGGCCTGTACTTTCTTTAGCACACTCGCTGTTGAGCACCAATATACGGCCATGCATGCTGGCTGTGCCCAGCACTATCTCGCGGGCTATGTTATCATCTGCAGTAACTACAGAACAAACCAGTGAGCCCTTGCCCATCTTTGCCAATTCTATAGCATCGTCAATGCTGTTGTACGGGATAATGGTAGATACGGGACCAAAAGCCTCGATGTTATGGCAATCTGTTTTATTGAACGGATCCGTGTTCAGGAAGATGACAGGGGCTAAGAATGCTCCTTTTTCCTTGTCAGCCCCGATCACCTCAAAATGTTCCAGGTTGCCTATTACTATCTCCTGGCTTTTTGCCAATTGCTGCACTTTTTCGCGCACCTCATTACGCTGAGAGATGCCCGCCAATGGCCCCATGCGCACTTCCTTAATGGACGGATCGCCTATTGTTATGCCAGCAATGCGTTTGCCTAGGGCTATCTGAACATCCTCTACCCTGTCTGCAGGCACTATAATGCGGCGTATGGCAGTGCACTTCTGTCCTGCCTTGGTTGTTACCTCGCGCACCACCTCTTTAATAAACAGATCGAATTCAGCAGAACCGGGCTGAACATCAGGAGCCAGAATGCAGCAGTTAAGCGAGTCTGCCTCCATGTTGAAAGGAACAGCCTCAGACAAAATACGCGGGTGCGATTTGAGCATGCGGCCTGTAGATGCAGACCCGGTGAAGGTCACTACATCCTGCGTTTCTATATTATCCAGTATGCCACGGGCAGAACCGCAGATAAGCTGCAGCGAGCCTTCCGGCAGTATGTTTGATTTGATTATTTCTTCAAAAACCGCTTCGGTGAGGTAGGATGTGAGCGTGGCCGGCTTTACAATTGCAGGCACACCTGCAAGCAGGTTCACTGCTATCTTCTCCAACATACCCCAAACGGGGAAGTTGAACGCATTGATATGTATGGCCACACCTTCGCGCGGCACCATGATATGGTGACCAATAAAAGTATTGTTCTTAGACAGTTTTGCTGCATCACCATCTACATAAAAACGCTCATCCGGGAACTGGCGGCGCAGGCTGGCATTGGCAAACAGGTTGCCTATACCACCTTCAATATCCACCCACGAATCTATGCGGGTAGCGCCGGTATAAGCACTGATGGTATAAAAATATTCCTTCTTCTCTAAAAGGTACAGCGCAAGCGCTTTCAGCATCCGGCCCCGCTCCTGGAAGGTGAGCTTGCGCAATGCAGGCCCACCAACTTTGCGGGCGTAGTGCATCATGGCACCAAAATCCAGGCCTTCGCTGCTGGCAGTATATATAGCATCACCGGTTATGGCGTTGAACAGTGTATCACCGTCTTTTTTGCCGGTGGTCCACTTGCCTTCGGCGTAGTTCTTCAGTTGAGTAAGAGACATAATAAATATCGGAATGAGGGATGCAAGTTAAAAAAAATCAGGCATGAAATTTGCGACATAAGGTTAAACTATACCTTATGCGACTTCCATATATCATCTTACTAACGATTTCTTTATTTTCTTCGCAATCATGCAAAAAAAGTAAGAACACCGGTATCAATATAAATGGCTCGCCGTACACTAAAGAGATGTGCGGAACCAGGGAGTATCATTACACTCAAACAGGCACCAGCAATCCTACTACACATGCCACCTACACTATAAAGAAAGACGTTACCGGCATTATTAGTTTCGAAGATGAAGCAAACGTGTCACTTAATGGATATAATTTTAAATATGACACTGCGAGCGCTGATAGTTCATTAACGTACCGCATAACAAATCCGCCCGATTGGCATACATGGCAATACGATATCACTTTCAACCGTTTCACAAATACTATAACAATAGACAAAAGCTATTACGTGAGCGCCGGAGGTGGGACCACATCAGAACTGTGGGTATCCTTCTGAAAAATGTAATACCAAAAGTACTTCCAATTCACACCAGCTTTTATTAACTTCAACCCCAATAGTTATTTAAAATCTGAGTTTATGCGCAAGTCATCCTTATACATATTAATAGTTGCATTATTAGTAAATACTCTTGCAGCCTGCAAGAAAAACGACAATCAGCCGGTGGGCTCTCCATATACACGAGATGTTAGCGGTAAACACTCGTTTCATTACACACAATCCGGCTATACAGGCACGGCACATACACCTTTCACCAACACAAAGGATACGGTGATGATGATAGGCTACATTGACGATGCGTACCTTTTCTTTAATGGCAAGAAATTCAGGTATGATGTTTCCCCTTCCGACAGTATCCTTAACTTTTATGACGAGCTACTGGAGGCTAACACCGTTCGTAACGATATTACCTACAACCGCTTTACCCATGAAGTGTCCATATATCGTGGCTACGAAATAGGTACGGGTAACGGCACCACGGTAGAATCCTGGATCTCTTATTAAACTTTTTAAGCGCTTGAAAGTCTAACATCTAAACCTTATACATATGCGCCGAGTTTACCCTTATATAATGGCCACTATCATTGCCTTATCATTTGCAGCCTGTAAAAAAGGAACTACTCTTACACCTGTAGCAATATATTCTCCGTATACCACGGATATGTGCGGGTCTCACTCATTTCATTATACCGAATCAGGCCATGAGCCCTCACATGGGACTTACTCCCTGAAGTATGATACGACTATGGTTATCACTTACATTAACGATACTTACGTAAACTTTAATAAGACCAAATTCAAGTGTACCACGGCCACTGACAGTATCATCATTTTTAGTGCTACTTTCATCGACAGTACTACAAGCCGCCACGACATAACTTACGACCGAAATACCCAAGATATCATCATATACAGGGCGCATTATTATTTGAACCCACACGGCTATGTAAATATGGGTCCATCATCCGAGAAATGGGTATCTTATTAAGGTCTTCTCGTTTTCAAGATTATTACCATATCTTTGTTCGTTATGAAAAAGTTCCTCTTATTGGCTGTGCTTGTTTGTGTTTTCATGGGTGCACGCGCCCAGAAGATACAATTTGGCAATCCTACCAATAAATGGCATTTCATAGACAGCACGATAGGATGCTGTATTCCGGCGCCTATAATGTACACTACTGCCTATTACGATAGCTCCGAAGCAGACTTTGTTTATGGCGGACAGAGTTACAAATACATGATCACCAGCATTGGCACTGCATTAATGCGGCAGGCCGGCAATAAAGTGTATGTACTGGATTACCGGGATTCGCTTGAGAGGCTTGTATATGATTTCGACCTCGGACTGCACGATACTATTTTCACCAACTACCCTGAAAACAAATACATAGCCTGGGTTGCAAGCATAGACTCCACACAGCTGATGGGTCAGTGGTACAAAGTATGGCATTTTGAAGGCCTGGACTCTGTTCTTTATTATCCCGACTCAGCATACGCCATCAGCTACAATGTTATAGAAGGTATAGGTTGCACTAACGGCACCTACTACCCTGCCAATCCATACATCAGGTCAGCTTTCTCGCAGCAATTACTATGCTTTGATAATAATATGAGCATATCCTCGGGCCTTAGTAGCCCTGTAGTTGCCTATGGGTATGATTACTTCACCTATTACGATAACGATTCCAGTTGTATAACCTTCTATGCCGACCACGGCGGCGGATCGGGTATGTATAATGAAGGTGTAGCGGATATTGCAAAAGCAGCAAACAATGCCATTGTTGTTCCGAACCCGGTAAACAACAGCGGTAAAATAGTTCTACCCTACAAAATGGCAGATGGCACAGTAACTATAATCAACCAAATTGGCCAGGTTGTTGCGACTGTTTCGGTTATTAATAAGGTAGAAGTTACTATAGGAACTTTGATAGACGCAGCCGGCATATATTATTACCGCGTAACCGATGCCCAAACCGGAAGAGTATTCGCCGGAAAGTTCATTCATTAATAATCCAACCCGAACTGCCTTAGATGATGTGTGCTGTGTTTATGTAATAACTGCACCTGGCGATCGAAATCAAGCACACCGAAGAACGGGCTTGGAATAGTCTTGCCGGGTTCCTGCTCATAAGAAGCAAAGAAGTGATCTATTTCTGATTGCAGTTCATTTATAGCATCCTGCTTAGTAGTATGTTTAGTTGGTGTAGGGTCATCCGACATCAGTGCGTTAGGCGTATTCTCCCTGAAAGGTTTTTCACTTTCAAGGAAAGCCTGCACCCTTGGCAGGTTCTCTGCGGGAGTAACATTGGGCAATACACTCCTGCCACTTGCTACCCGGACATAATCGCTCATGTGCTCTATCATCTGCTGCACATTCATCTTGCCCCATTTGCGTGGAGCATTCACATCAAGGCCTGCCAATATTTTTGTGTATTGGTTCTTTAAGAAGTCAGCTTTCTGTGCGAGATTTTCCATAGTATCATATTTTAGGTTTGGCAGGAATAGCGCCCTCCCTGCCGTATTGCCCTATGAGTGTATTTGAAAGACGGTGGTATACCTTAACGGATGTCCACTTCAGGTATACCGGGTGTATGTTCAGCCATAAAACTATAAACCAAACATTGGTCACAAATTGGAAGGTACCCAAAAGTTCACCCCCCTTGTATACTTCAACTGCGTAGTCGTTATAACCTTTGTACTCAAGCATTATAATAACTGCTTTATCAATGACTCTTGTGTAACACCCTCTGCCTCTGCTTTATAATTCCTCAACACACGGTGACGCAGCACAGGCATTGCCATAGCACGCACATCTTCAATATCGGGTGAGTATTTACCTTTTATCAGCGCGTGGCATTTAGCACCCAGTATCAGGTATTGCGATGCGCGCGGGCCGGCGCCATACGCTATGTATTGGGCCGCAGCAGGTGCTGTGCCGTTTGCAGGGCGGGTTTTTTGCACCAGGCCAACGGCATACTCCAATACATTATCAGCCACAGGTACCCGCCTTACGAGGTCATGAAAGTAAAGAATATCTTCTCCTGTCATAACCTTGTTCAATTCCGGCACTTGCGCACCGGTAGTGTTACGCACGATCATAACTTCCTCCTGGAAACTAGGATAATCCAGTGTCACCTGGAACATAAAGCGATCCAATTGCGCTTCAGGCAATGGATAGGTACCTTCCTGCTCTATCGGATTCTGCGTTGCCAATACAAAGAAAGGTGCAGGCAATTTATACAACACGCCGGCAGCAGTTACATTACGCTCCTGCATAGCCTCCAGCAAGGCAGCCTGAGTTTTGGGTGGTGTACGGTTTATCTCGTCCGCCAGTATAATGTTTGCAAAAACAGGGCCTTTAATGAACTGAAACTGGCGTCCCTCGTTCAGTATCTCCGCGCCAATAATGTCGCTGGGCATAAGGTCAGGTGTAAACTGGATGCGCTTAAATGAAAGATCCAGTACATCTGCTATTGTCTTTACGAGCAGGGTCTTTGCCAGGCCCGGCACACCCACCAGCAAACTGTGCCCATTACATAAAATGGATATGATCAGTTTTTCAACTACATCGTCCTGCCCTACTATTACTTTGCCAATTGCCTTGCGTATTGTTGCTACTTTTTCCTTGAGTGCGTCTGCTGCCTCAATATCTGTTGCGTATGCGTGCATTTGCTTACTTTTCCTTTATAAACGTGAAAGTTCTATTATTTTGTGCTAAGAAACAAATACCAAATCTATATAAAAACTTAATTATCGTGGACATTACTATAAAACAAGCTCAGCAGCAGGTTGATACCTGGATACGCACCGTGGGCGTACGTTATTTTAGCGAACTCACTAACCTGGGCATATTAATGGAAGAGGTTGGCGAACTGTCACGGATCATGGTACGCAAATACGGCGAGCAATCGTTCAAGGAAAGTGATAAGCAGAAAGACCTTGCCGATGAAATGGCCGATGTGCTTTGGGTGCTCATGTGCCTTGCCAACCAAACAGGCGTAGACCTGACAGAAGCACTGAACAAAAACTTTGAAAAGAAAAATATACGGGATGCCGACAGGCACAAAAACAATGAGAAGCTGAAATAACAAACATACTGTAAAATAAGAAAGCCCCGGATCGGGGCTTTCTTATTTTATATCAATTCATTCAACTTACTGAACCTTAATAAACTTCACAGATTTCAGCAGGTTATTATTTTCGTCATATACTTTAATGATGTACATCGCATCTGCAAGATCGCTGACATTGATGCTTACTGCTTCTTTGCGATCTATGATCACCCTTCCATCTGCCGCGAATATAGATACAGATACCGGAACCGGTGCATCTATATGCAATATTGATGTTGCAGGGTTCGGATAGATCTTAATGTCTTTATCCGAAACAACCGTTGGAACATTAACTGCAACAGGCACAACAATATATGCATCAGAGGTATCTGTGCAACCATTAACATCAGTAACAACAACTATGAATATGCTGCCTATCGGGCCAACCGGAACGTTATTGCTTGTTGCGCCTGGTATTGCCACACCATTCATAAACCACTGGTAGGTAACATATGAACCGGTAAACAGCAAACCTGCAGCTGTATCCAGCGCGATAGTTGCTACAGGTGCATCCATCACATTAGTACCAGAGAATTCCTGGTAGCAAGTTCCGTTATCTATCCTCGCTGTATATAAACCTGAAGAAGTAGCAAAGTAGTTAGAGTTTGTTTCGCCGGGTATCAATGCGCCACCAAGGTACCAGGTATATGTTACGCCTGAACTATCCGAAGTCAACACCTGTAACATTACAGGGTTTCCGCCGCAAAGTGTGGCCGAGCCCGCAGGTAACAATGCAGCTGTTGGCATTGGGTTACCAACAGTAACCGGCATAACTGCACTTGCAGCGCAACCGGTAGTTGATGAAGTAACAGTATATGATATATTAACTATACCTGGTGCAACACCGGTTACATTACCAGAAGTGCTTACAGTAGCAATTGTTGTGTTATCGCTGCTCCATACGCCACCGGGTGTAGCGTTAGACAGGTGGATCAGCAATCCCTGGCAAACACTTGCCGAGCCTGTTATCGCAGCTACCGTTGGTGCTGCAAGTACCGTAACATTAGTAGTAACCGCAGTAGCACAACCTGTGCCATTGGTAACTGTATAGGCAATAGTAGATGTTCCCGCTGCCACACCGTTAACTACACCTGATGTAGAAACGATCGTAGCCACACCTGTGCTGCCACTTGTCCAAACACCACCTGCTGTGGTATCTGCCAATGTAATGTTGTTGCCCTCGCACACAGTAGATGAACCTGTGATAGCACCCACAACAGGGTATGAGCTAACAGATACTATTACAAAACCGCTCATTGCATCTGTACATGTTGTAGTAGTGTTAGTTGCCTGAACTGTGTAAATACCCGGAGTTGTGATCAAGCCGAAATCTAGTGCCAGGCCTGTACCTGTAACCGGAGCACCTACGGTTGTAGTGCCTTCATATAATTGGTACGCAATACCCAGGTCTGAGCCAGCAAGGCCAACGTGAACACCTGAACCACCCACGCAGAAAGCACCGCCACCGGTCATTGAGTAAGCTGTTGGCAGAGGGTTTGTAGCAATAGTGGCAAAACCTGACATAGTAACCGAACAACCTGTAACAGCATCAGTTGCTACAACTGTGTAAGTTCCTGTGGTTGTATGGAAACCAAAGCTGATCATAGAACCTGTACCAGCCACCGGTGAACCAACAGGAGATGTACCTACCATTAATTGGTAATTAACGCCCATATCCGAATTGCTCAGCGATACATCAACCCCTGCACCACCGGCACAATACAGGCCACCACCTAAAACAGTGTAAGAATTAGGTAGCGGATTGATAGATACGGTAGCACTGCCGGCCATTGTCTTTGCACATGTTGTGCTTGTGTTTGTAGCTTCTACAGTGTAAGTGCCTGCACCGGTTTGCAAACCAAAGTCAAGAGGAAGACCGGTACCCGAAAGCGGTGCACCTACAGGAGAACCCATATAAAACAATTGGTAATCAATGCCCAGATCTGAACTTGCAAGACCAACATTCACACCTGTACCACCCGTGCAGTATGCACCGCCACCAATTACTGCATATACAGTTGGTGCAGGGTTCATAATTACAACAGCAGTACCCGACATTGTATTGATGCAGCCTGTGGTAGCATCAGTTGCATCTACTGTGTAAGTACCGGCAACAGTCTGGAAGCCAAAGTCAAGTGCTGAACCTGTACCCGCCAACGGCGAGCCGGTTGGAACACCACCAACAAATAATTGGTAATTTATGCCAACATCCGAACCGGAAAGGCCAACACTAACACCTGTACCATCTTCGCAGTAAATGCCACCACCGGTTAAAGAATAAACATTAGGCAGCGGGTTGATAGATACCACAACGAAACCACCCATATTATTTGAACAGGTCGTGGTCAGGTCGGTCGCAACTACAGTGTAAGCTCCTGCTCCGGTTTGTGGACCAAAGCTTATAGCCGATCCTGTGCCGGCAACCGGAGTACCTACAGGGGTAACGCCATTGAACAATTGGTATTCAACACCGGCATCCGAACCGCTCAAACCAACTATGCTGCCTGCACCACCCAAACAGTAGCCACCGCCACCGGTAACAGTATAAGCAGTTGGCAACGGTATAATAGCAACAGCAACACCACCGGCCATATTATTAACACAACCGGTAATTGTATTGGTACCTACTACAGTGTAGAAGCCTGCTATAGTCTGAAGGCCAAAACTAATGGAACCACCTGTACCTGCAACCGTAATGCCGGTAGAAGTAAATAAGTTAAATAATTCGTAAGTCACACCCACAGTTGACCCAGACAGACTAACATCAACACCAGGCCCGCCTGTGCAGTAGCTGCCGCCACCGGTAACCGTGAACGCAGTTGGCAATGCAAATGTACTCACTGCGGCTGTGCCAGACATATTCCGCACACAAAGCGTAGTAATGTTGGTAGCAACCACTATATATGTACCTGTAGTAGTTTGCAAACCAAAATCAAGCGCACCGCCGGTGCCGCTCAGCGTACTTACGAAAGTCGCCCCAACGTAAAGATCGTAATCAACACCCACCTGCGAACCTGTGAGCCCAACAGAAACACCGGTACCACCTGTGCAGTAGCTACCCCCACCTGTAACTGTAAATAGGGTTGGCAGCGGATTAATCGTAACAACCGCACTGCCTGTCATTGTATTTTGGCAGAAAGTAGTTGTGTTGGTTGCTGTCACGGTATAAGTACCGGCAGTTGTTTGTAGCCCAAAATTAAGTGCACCACCAGTACCAGCTATAGCACCACCAACAGGTGTAGCCCCCCTGAAAAGCTGGTAGTTAACCCCTGTTGAGGAGCCAGCCAACCCAACAGCAACACCTGTGCCGCCGGTGCAATAGCCACCGCCACCGGTTACAGAGAATGCAGTAGGTAATGGATTGATGGTTATGTTCACACTACCGGTCATTGTATTAGTGCAACCGGTTGTTGTATTTGTTGCGACAACTGTATGAGAACCGGATCCTGTAAATGCTCCTAAAGACAAGAACCCGCCTGTTCCGGCAACAGGAGAACCAACAGGCAAACCAGCCAACATCACCTGGTAGCTGATGCCGGAGGCTGAACCAAGCAAGAACAAGTTTACGCCCGCTGCACCGGCGCAGTAGGAGGTTGAACCAAACGTAGTCAATGTAAATGCAGTTGGTAATGGATTGATAGAAACTATTGCGCTACCGGCCATAGTGCGGGTACATCCTGTGATAGCATTAGTTGCCACTACGGTATAAGTACCGGCCACTGTTTGTAAACCAAAAGATATTGCAGCAAATGTTCCTGCAACAGGTGCACCTACCGGTGTAGCCCCCCTGAATAATTGGTAATTAACACCTGCTTCTGTGTTATTCAAACCTACGTCAACACCACCGCCACCGGAGCAATAGCCGCCGCCACCGGTTACAGTGAATAGTGCAGGTAATGGATTAACAGCAACAGTGGCGCTGCCTTCTGCCCCCCAGCAACCTGCAGCTGAACGGGCGCGGAAATAATAAGTGCCCGAAGTGGTAATAGTTTGAGGAGTGCCACCCAAAGACGTAGAAGTGCCGCCTGAAGTTGTTCCCTGGAAGAAAATGGTACCACTACCACCATTAATAGCAATTAGTGTGCCTGAATTACAAACTGTTCCTCCACCAAAAACTGATACTGAATTAGGAAGCGGGTTAACTGTTATGACCACTGTGCTTGTTGCAGCAGGACAAGGCCCTGCACCATCAGGATCGTTAGTTGTTAATGTCAAAGTTACTGTGCCACTTGGTATACTTGGCGCATAATCGGACGTAAGTGATCCGGGTGCGGTGAATGTACCGCTCGGTGCACTCCATGTTGAGCTTGTCGCAGTACCACCAATAGAACCTGCAAGAGTAACAGTTCCGCCGGCACAAACTGTTTGTGGCGTACCTGCATTAGCTGTAGCTCCACCATTAATGGTCACAGCGGCACTGCCTTCAGGTCCCCAGCAACCACCAACACCTTGTGCCCTGAAATAGTAATTGCCAGATGTAGTGATAGTTTGCGGAGTGCTACCCAGAACGGTTGATGTGCCGCCCGAAGTCGTTCCCTGGAAGAAAATGGTACCTGCCCCAACAAGGCTTGCAGATATCGAAGTTGAATTACAGAAAGTACCGGCACCGGTTACGGTTACAGCGTTAGGAACCGGATTAACGGTAATCACCACCGTACTGGTAGCAGCGGCACATGGACCTGCACCATCCGGATCGTTCGTCGTAAGTGTAAGTGTTACCGTACCACTGGATATAGATGGCGTGTAAGTAGAAGTGAGTGAAGTACTGCTTGAAAATGTACCGGAGGGAGCACTCCATGTTGCACCCGACGCGCTACCACCGATTGAACCGGCAAGCGTGATCGTTCCGCCGGCACAAACCGATTGTGGAGTTCCCGCATTTGCTGTGGCTGCAGGATTGATGGTTACAGTAGTACTGCCCTCGGTACCCCAGCAACCTGCACCCGACTGAGCTCTGAAATAGTATGTTCCGGAAGAAGTGATCGTTTGCGGGGTACCACCTAAAACTGTTGAAGTCCCGCCTGATGTAGTACCCTGGAAGAAAATTGTCCCGCTGCCGCCATTTGCTGCTGTTATCGAAGTACTGCCACAAAATGTACCCGCACCGCTGACAGACACCGGATTAGGTAAGGGGTTAACCGACATGGCGATCGTGTTGGAGGTAGCTGTTGTTGGGAACACACAAACGCCGCCGCTGGAGGTCATTACAGCATGAACAGTATTCCCGTTAGCAAGCGTACTTGTTGAGAAAAAGCTACCGCTTCCCACGAATGAGCCATTCACAAACCAGCTATAGGTTGGTGAAGTACCACCATTTACAGGCAATGGAACGAATGTAACGTTGGTACCAGCGCATACTGCACCCGCGGGTGATTGAGAGATAGTAACAGATGGCGCAACAGATGCTTGTATTGAAAGACTGCCAAAGTTAGTCCCGCCTGTTCCGGTAGTTATACCTGCTACACCAAAATCAGATGATGCGATTATATTTCCGGCAAGCGAACTACCGCTTGTCGCCTGTATCTGCAGGTTGGATATAGTAACAACATCCAAGTTAATTGTTCCGGATGCATTAAAGTTTATTGTAAGTGCAGAAGCACTAACACTAACAACACCAATAGTGACATCCCTTCCAGGCAATGCAGTTATGGTAGGCAATGCCACCACAAATTCCCAGCCGGTGGGTGGTGCAAGTGTAATGGAGCTGGCTCCTGAATTGAAGTCGGACGAAACCGATTCAGAGATAGTGATCGGGCCAAGCGTTGTGGGCGACGTGGCTACAGTCTGGCAGATATTGGTGCCCCCGGAAGCAGGGCTTACAGTTACCTGGGCAAAAACGGCATAGCTCATCAATAAAAGAAAAGTTGTGAGGAGAGCTACCCTGTTTATCCGGGACCGATGGATTGAAAAAACGGAATTTAATGCTAGTAAAAAATTTTGTTTCATAAGCCAGATCTTAAATAAAGAATATTTTATTCCTATTAAAGGGTAAACTTACTAAAAAAAGGTTGTTAACAAAAGAAATAGGTTAATTATTTTAATGAAAAACGCAGACTTATTGCTAAAATAAATCTGCGTAGAAATATTAGAGGCTAAAAATATTAATTCGATAAAAATCGAATGGGGTAAATGCGCTACTTATCCCGGTATACGGGCAATGTATTTAGACATTTCTTTAATACCTTCAATCAGCTGCGGCTCAGTTGGTTTGCATGATTTTGCCTTATTGAAGTATATCTTTCCGTTACGGTAGTCTCGGCGCTGAATGTACAATTGAGATAATTGCAAATATGCAGACGCAGCATGGTTCTTATCCGGCAACCCGAGTTGAACGGCTTTACGGTAATTTTCTAAAGCTTCTTTGGTATTCCCTTTTTTCTGGGCAATAGCACCCAGTTGCAGATAAGCAGTACCTTCAAACTCCTTTTCTGTTCCGGTCTCCAGGCCTTTTCTCAATTGAGCCTCGGCTTTATCCAGGTCATCACCAATTGTTGAGAAATTGGCCTGCAACATATAGTAAGAAGAACGTATGGGTTTATACAGCAGGTTAGGGAATTTTATCTTTTTCAATAGTTCTTGTGCGCCTTCCATGTCCCCGCTTTCGATGTAACCCTGTATCAAGGTCATTGTGCCAACCATAAAGTAAGCAACTATCATTAGCGCTGCAACGAGGAATGGTATCCAAGCAACCCACCAGGTAACTTTAAAGCCCAGAAGAAAACCCAAAGCTATAAGGCCAATGGCTATAGGCAAACGATAAAAAACAAGTATGCGCCGGAAACTCATAAAATTAATTGGGCGGCAAATATACCTTATTTTTGGAACTGTGCATGGTTGCACGGAAGAAAGGCAACTGTTTGCTGTATTTGCGTAAGTATCTGTTATTTTTGCCCATGCTAACCGCACACTACACGAATTACAACTAAAACATGGATTGGTATCTAAACTGGTTCGGCTCACCTTATTACAAGATCCTTTATCAAAACAGGGATGAATATGAAGCGCAGGAATTTGTGGAAGCATTGCTTGCATACTTAAGGCCCAGGCCCGGCAGCGCCATGCTGGATATTGCTTGCGGAGAAGGGCGTTTTGCCCGCCAACTTGCCGAGCACGACTATAAGGTTACAGGTATAGATATCTCTATTGAAAGCATTGATATTGCTAAAGCGTACGAAACGGAAAACCTGCAATTCTTTACCCATGATATGCGGATGCCGTTCTACATTAACTACTTCGACTACGCATTTAATTTCTTTACCAGCTTCGGTTATTTCGAACATGATCGCGACCATGCTTTGGCTGCCAGGTCTTTTGCCGCCGCACTAAAACCCGAAGGCATCCTGGTGATCGACTATCTGAATTACGAGTATGTGCTGTCTAACCTGGTGCCGGAAGAAACAGTGCAAAAAGGTGACTATACTTTCCGTATCAAACGCAGGATAGAACGTAACCACATTGTAAAAGACATCACATTCACAGACGATGAACATATTCAACGCACTTTTACAGAAAGTGTAGCAGCTTTTACACTTGCCGACTTCAACAAAATGTTCAAGAATGCAGAAATGTCGCTGATAGGCACCTTCGGCGATTACAACCTGGGACAATACCACCCTATTGATTCCCCCCGCCTCATCATGATCTTTAAAAAGAAGTATGGCTAGTATCCGCGAACTCGTAGTTAAGGTTGACCATGCCGTATGGCGCAAATTAAATACGCAATGGCATAATGATTTCCTCGATACAGTTATTCCGTACATACGCAACCAGTATTTCTGGGCACCGTTATACCTTTTCCTGCTTATTTTTATTCCCTATAAATTTGGCAAACGTGGTTGGTTCTGGTGTGGCTTCTATCTTGTAGCCTTCACCATTTCAGACCAGATAGCCGTGAACGTTATCAAACCGTTCTTCCACCGGCTACGACCATGCAACCATCCTGAGCTTTCAAAAATTGTTCACCTCGTTGTAGAATGTGGCTCGGGACTAAGCTTCCCCTCCGCCCATGCATCCAACCATTTTGCAATGGGCATTTTCTGCGCCATGACACTAGGGCGTGTCGCTAAATGGGTATGGCCTGTTGCTATTGCATGGGCATTATCGGTAGCCTATGCACAGGTATACGTAGGCGTCCATTTTCCTGTGGATGTAACCTTCGGTGGCTTGTTGGGAACAACTATCGGCATTGCAATAGGCAAAGTGTACAACGGGTATTTCGACCTGAAAGATCCAACCACGAAGATCAGCCAGTAAAGATTTATTTCGTTTTCACAAATTCTTCAAACTCCAGCTTGTATTGCTGCATTGTGAACACGGTGGAAAGATCGTTATATATCTCTTTGTCTACAGTTTTGGGATACGCCCATTCTGCAAAGTCAAGCTTACTGCTCTCAAACCCCAGCCACCCCATCAATGTTCCTACCTGCCCCGTAGTGAGTGTTTCGTTCTTCAGTGCCTCCTTCAGCAGGTTCATCTTTTCAGTATCGTTCTTCTTTGCATCCGTTTTGGTTTTCAGCTTGTCTATTTTACCATCTGTAAGTGAACCTGTTTCCCCTGATGATATTGGCGACGCAACAGGAGCATTACTATTATTCGGATCATCAGGTCGTTGGTCTGACGTTTGCTCCTCGCGCCGCCAGCCGCCGGTCTTCATATCCGGGTAATCTTTGCGATATTCATCTATATACTCATTCCGCGTATCCACCTCTCCTGAGTACGGATCATAATAGAACAATGTTATTTTTTCCGGATAAGTATATACTTTACCATAGTAAATGACTTCCTGGTAAGCACGGCCTCTTCGTGTGCTTGCTATCGAATATATCTTCAGCTTGTGCTCGCCCTGTGGTATATCGCCAACCGTAACCGATGTACCCCGTTTATTGAAATACCGCCCATCTATCCACACATTTATTGGGCGGTTATCGGCTACACGCACTTTAACCATTGACTGCGCACCTGCCTGCAACGCAGCTAAGCAAAAACAAACAAGTAACAGAATTAGTCTTTTCATTAGATCCTCTTTTATTTCCTTTCCGATATAAAACTACAGAATTTATATTGCGACACCTCTTAAAAATTATTAGACGGTTCCACGCCTTAAAAGATTAAAGACACTGTATTTTTAACAAGGCAGTAACAGCGCGCATAATATGCCGGTAGATACTCCGGCATTCAGTGACTCTGCTCCACCCCTGCGCGGAATGGTTATTTTCTTTGTTGCCAACGATTTAATGATCTCCGATATGCCCCTAGATTCATTCCCAATGATCAGGATACCCGCATCCTGCCGCTGCACGTTGTAAACGTCATCTCCGTCAAGTGTCGCTGCGTATTTGTGCAATGTTGTTGCAGATAAAAAACTCTCCAGGTCTGATTCATAAATATTTACCCGTAAGTGCGCCCCCATAGCACTTTGAACCACCTTGGGGTTATATACATCAACACTAGACGGAGAACAAACCACATGCTTGATGCCAAACCAGTCTGCTATGCGCAAAATTGTACCCATATTTCCGGGGTCCTGTATATCATCAAGTGCAAGATACCATTCATTGGCAACTGGCACTTCTTTGGGTTGTGGTATTGGCAATACTAATATCACCCCGTTGGGCGATTGCATGGCGGAAAGCGACGCAAATCCCCGCGCCTTAAGAATACTCACCTTCGCCTCGGGATGGCGTTCAATTAGTTTGCTGTTAAAATCTGCCCATTCTTCTGTAGCAACTATCATCTTCACAGGCTCATCGGTATTCAGCCATTCAGCGGCGATCTTTTCGCCTTCAGCTATAAATTCCTTATATTCATTGCGGAATTTTTGCTGTGTTAACGATCGAATGTGCTTATTTTGTGCTCTGGTTAGCATACTGCAAAACTATATCATTGTTGTGAACTGGTAAATGGGTCAGCTGTTCAATAAATTATTTCTCTTAAATGCACTGCTCGTTGCAGTCATTCTTCTGTCCGCCGCATGTAATAGCACCAAACATATAAAAGAAGGACAATACCTGCTACGCAAAAATAAGGTTACTATTAAATATGAGGGAAAGCTAACACAGAAAGTTGAGATTAAAGACAACCTCAACAAAATTATTGTGCAGAAGCCCAATACTAACGCCTTTAATTTCCTGCCCTTCCCAACAACATTCAAACTATGGCTTTACAACAGCAGGTACAGAAAACTACATCGCCGGCCCGACTCACTGCTACCTAAATCAGTTGAGCGCCCGGTATTACTGGATACCGTTTATATACAAAGGTCTGCCCTGAACATGAAGAACTACCTCTTCAACAAGGGCTACTTTTATGCCAAGGTGACAGACACCTACACGGTCAAAAAGAAAAAAGCCTATGTCTCTTATACCATTGAGCCGGGTATAAACTACCGGATCAACAATATCCGGTATTATATTGACGATAGCGAAATAGCGGGTATTGTGCGTCATGGAAAAGACGGTACTATCCTGAAAAAGGACAGGGAATTTACTTACAGCCTGACTTCCGATGAACGTACCCGGCTTGTAACCGACATTCGCAATAATGGCTACTACAAATTCACTCAGGAAAATATAACCTTCATTATAGATACGGTAGACAAATCTATGTTCAGAGACGTGGAAAGTCCGTTCAAGGCCGCAGTGGAATATGTATCTACTATCGACAAGAAAAAACCAATACTTGACCTGGAAGTACATATACAGATGGCCGAAGACTCAGCCGCCTTTACCAAATATACCGTCAACAGTATAAATGTATATCCCGATTTTGTGAGCCCGGCCGACCTCAAAGACAGTTCATTGACTATTAAACGCTTGGGCAAGCTGGATTTCTGGTATCATACACCTTATGTGCACTCATGGGTGCTGTACAAACATATTTACATGTCCCCCGGCAATTTCTTTAACCAGACAGATTACGACAAAACTCAGGCCAAACTAACGGAATTGGGTATCTTTCAGTACATCAGGATAGTGCCTCGCGAAACGCGTCGCAATAAGGGCGTACTTGACTATGACATACTACTAGCCAGAGCAAAAAAACACGACTTCTCAGCACTTTATGAATTGACAAGCGGCTCAACTTATGCACTGGGACACTCCATAGGTATCAATTTCAGGGACAAGAATTTTATGAAGGGGGCCAACCTGCTGACCATAGGTGTAAACGGCGGTCTTGAGTATTCATACAATAACACCAGCAATGAAGACTTTTTTAATCGCTTTAGTTGGATGACCAGCTACTACGGTATCAACGCAAGCATCGATTTCCCGAAATTCCTGGCGCCAATTGCGTCTTCCCTATTCAGCAACTCAAACCTGCCACACACCATCATTGGTGGTGGCCGTAGTGTAATAGACCGCATCAACTACTTTACGCTGGTAAACACCAGTGCTAACTTTGCCTACAGCTGGAAGGAGACCCAATCTAAAACATGGGCATTCTCTCCGGCGTTCGTCAATATTATCCGGCTACCATTCAAGAGTTACGCATTCGATTCAGTATTGGCAAACAATGAATACCTGAAGAACTCTTACAAAGAGAACTTCATTGAAGGTGAGAACATCACTTATACTTTCGACAACATAGTTAAGAAACGCGGCGTCAACCATTCGTACTTAAAGGTTGGCGTGGAAGAAGCAGGTGCTTTGCTCAGCCTTGTGAACAATGTGGTTGATGCGGTAAACAATCTCTACACCATACAATATGCTCAATACACCAAGTTCGATGTGGACGCTCGCCACTATTTCACTTTCCGAAAGAAAGTAGTTGCCATGCGTTTCATTGGTGGCGTGGGTGTACCGTACGACAAGTCAGCCACCCTGCCCTACATCAAGCAGTATTTTTCAGGCGGCCCGTATAGCCTTCGTGGCTGGCGCATACGCACGCTTGGCCCGGGAACTTATTATAATCCTGCCACAGCAGGTAGTAACACGCAAATAGACCGCACGGGGGATATAAAACTTGAATTCAACTCCGAGCTTCGCTTCCCTATCACACTATTGTTTTCCGGGGCCATAAAAATGAATGGCGCAGTGTTCGTAGATGCGGGTAACATATGGCTCGCAAAGAAAGACCCTGCGTATCCTGGTGGGAACTTTGAATTCAAAAATCTTGGACAGGATATTGCAGCAGATGCCGGTCTTGGAATACGTTTTGATATCGCCTCATTCCTAACCTTTCGTGTCGACCTTGCAATGCCCGTAAAAAAGCCTGAGATCGCAACAAATAACGGATGGGTGTTCGATAAGATCAATTTCAACAACCCTACATGGCGCTCACAGAATTTAGTAACCAACATATCTATTGGGTACCCATTCTAGGATAAACTACTTGGTGATAACACATTTCAATCCCTTTGCGCCGATAGCGTCCGACTCAGATTGAACTTTAGTGGACTTAGGAAGATACTTCACAACGATGACACGTTCAATGAAAACAGTATCCCCCGGTTTGATGCGGTCGTAAATGCTTGAGGATACATTATTGGTGATGGTATCGCCCGGGCAATATTCATAAAGCATATCAACCATCATCTTGGCATTGCCTATTGAATCCTCGTAGAGTGCCAGTTCAGCATAGTTAAATCCAAACCCCAGAACCTTGTATTTGTTACCCAGCGAATCGCGAGACGTTAACCCCTGCTTCAGCAGCCGGTTGAACTCATCCTTTTTTATCGGCCCTCCGCTATATTCAGATTTACCAAGATAAACAGTTGGCAGCAAGAGTTTTTTATGTTGATCACCGACCTCATTCTTTTCAGCCACAGGTTTGCCGTTAGTTTTTTTCTGCTGCGCCAATAAGTTAAAGCACGCAACCGCAGCCACCAACAAAAACAAAAATCTTACCATACGGGTCATAATTACCAAAAATAGAAAAATAAACGTTAATGCAATGTCTTTTAAATGTATTTTAAAAATAGCTCAAATAATCCTTTCTTGCTTTTCCCTACCGAATATTTTACTTTTGGGCAAATGAACACTGACGCTGCAATTTATATACCACAACGCCCACCCTTTGTGATGATAGGCGAAATGCTTAGCACTGATGACAAGCTGACAAGAACATCTTTTACAATAAAAGACGACAATATACTTGTTAAAAACGGCCGCCTTACCGAGGCCGGGCTGGTAGAGAATATGGCGCAAACTGCAGGTGCGGGTACAGGATATAAAATACAACAATCAGGCAGACCAACACCCGTCGGGTATATTGCTGCATTAAAAAATGTGAATATCTTTTCGCTGCCAGAAGTAAACCAGACCATTACCACCGAAATCACTTTCCAGCAAACACTGCTTAGCTTCCATTTTGTGAAGGGAAGTGTTTTTGTTGGCGATAAAGAAATAGCCAACTGCGAGTTTAAAATCTTTGAACAACCAGCACAGTAACATTGTCCGCCGTTTACGCAATAGCATCTAATATCATTTCGGCCCTGGGCATGGATACGGCTGCACATTGGCGTGCGGTTGCTGAAGGCAGCACAGGCATCAAAAAATATGCAGACACTTCGCTGAGCAATGCACCGTTCATGGCTGCAAAGCTGGACCCGGCACAACTGCAGGCCATACAGGAACAAACAAAGGGGGCCACTTCTCTGTCACCGTTTGAGCAACTTGCCGCTTATTCAGCACAAAAAACGCTGGATACACTTGATGAACCTATAGACTTAAAACAAACAGCTTTCGTCCTTTCAACCACCAAAGGCAATATTGAGTTGCTGGGCAACGTAGCCGATGAGCGTATCCTGCTCCAGTACTCTGCAAAAAAGATCGCAGACCATTTAGGCATACCAGGCAAAACATTTGTGATCTCACACGCATGCGTATCAGGTATAGTAGCATTACAATATGGCATGCGGCTGATACAGGCAGGACGGTATAAACATGTTATTGTCACAGGTGCTGACAGGTTCTCTCGCTTTGTGCTGAATGGCTTCCAGTCGTTTCAGGCAATATCAGATGAACCATGCAGACCATTTGATGCCGACCGTAAAGGCATAACCCTTGGTGAAGCAGCAGCGACTATCATCCTTTCCGCAACAAAAACCCAAAATACACTCGGCCGGTTAATGGGTGGCTCCACATCTAATGATGCCAATCATATTTCCGGCCCATCGCGCACGGGCGAAGAGTTAGCCATGGCAATAACAGCTGCAATCAAAGAAGCAGGTATTGCACCGCAACAGGTGGATATGATCTCTGCCCACGGCACCGCAACACCTTACAACGACGAGATGGAATCCAAAGCATTTGATCTTGCAGGTCTTTTACATAGCCCTGTACACAGCTTCAAAGGTTATATAGGTCATACCCTTGGCGCTGCCGGTGTATTGGAAAGTGCAATGGTGCTGGAAAGTCTCCGCCACCAAATGCTCATACCAACTGCAGGCTTCGAAAACCTGGGCGTGCCAAAACCAATAACAATGAGCACTAAATTTGCACCTGCCGAAATAATGTATGCGCTAAAAACCGCATCCGGATTTGGGGGGTGCAATGCAACGGTTGTGTGGAAATACGCAAATTAGCTATACGCAGACTTATTACTTCACAAACTGTGGCCTATCCCCTCATGTGCTTTTCCGGTCAGTAAAATTCTAAGAATTGGCAAGCCCCTGCAACGCACACCAGGCCATCATACCCATACCCGTTTTCAAAGCATCCTCGTCTATATTAAAATGGGCGTTATGAACCGGCGTCGTAAATTCTGTGCCATTCCTGTTCGTACCTAACCTAAAGAAACAACCTGGAACGTGATGCGTGTAAAAACTAAAATCCTCTGCTCCCATTCGCATGATGAGCTCGTGTACATTTTCATCACCTGCATATGCTCTGCCCCAGTTTTGCGCCTTGGTCGTCAGCTCCGGGTTATTATATAATGAAGGATAACCTACAGGAATTTCAATATCTACCTTCGCACCATAGGCTGTACAGGTCTGCTCTGTAAAATCTTTTATCCATTTGTGCGCTTCATAACGCCATTTTTCATCCACCGTGCGGAAGGTACCCAGTATCTCAACTTTATCAGGTATCACATTCGTTGCAAAACCGCCGGATATCTTCCCGAAAGTCAATACAGAAGGTATCAGCGGGTCTGCCTTGCGTGCAACCACTTGCTGCAAACCCGTTATAAGTAATGCTGCTATAGAGATGGGATCTATGGTCTCCTGCGGCAATGCTGCATGCCCTCCCCTGCCGTGTATCGTAATGTATATCTCGTCTGCACTTGCCATATATTGCCCTGCCTTAAAGCCTATTTGCCCCGCAGGCAGGTAAGGGAATACATGCAGCGCAAAAATGGCATCAGGTTTCGGATTCTCCAAAGCACCATCTTCTATCATCAGGCTGGCACCTCCCGGATGCTTTTCCTCTCCGGGTTGAAAGAGCAATTTTACAGTCCCCTCAAATTCGCCTTTAAGATCATTAAGGATGTGCGCTGCCCCCAATAAACAACTGGTATGAACATCATGCCCGCAGGCATGCATCACCCCTTTATTGACAGAGCAATACGGCACATCATTCTGCTCTTCGATCGGCAACGCATCCATATCAGCACGTAAAGCAACACACTTTTTGCCGGGGCTCTTCCCTTCTATCAGCGCTACAATACCTGTTCCGGCAACACCTGTTTTATGCGGTATACCTAGTGCCGTAAGATGCTCAGAAACGTACTTTGCGGTGTTATATTCTTTAAAAGAAAGCTCGGGATTGGCATGTAAATGATGGCGTATCGCCTGCACCTCAGAAAAATACTGTTCTGCTTTTGCTTTGATCTGGTCGAGCATCGTAACGTATTTGTTGGGATAAATTTACAGCAAGGTACGCAAAGCCATTTACTTAACTAAAACGTACTGATAGTGATGATATCGGGCACTATCATGCTGGGATTGTAAACTGAATTGGCCTCTTTGAACATACCAACGGCATCACTGCGGTTGCGGTAATCCCCTACTTTTACCCTGAAGCTCGGCGACATATAAGTAAGGTAAGTCCTCACACCGGGGTACATGCGCATAAATTCGGTTTTCACCGCTATCGCTTTATCCCTGTCGGGGCCGTTATATATCTGCACCCTGAAACCCTTACCAGAATATATGGCGCGTGCCTTACGATGCACGGGCGGAGTCCACCCTGCCGCATGGCCGTTCTCTCCGGGCAGTGGTTTCACTGCGGCATCCGGTTTTGTGGTCCTTGCCACATACGGCAATGGACTTGTCTTAGCAGGCGGGACAGTTGATGCTGACGATGATGGAGTATACGGCACTGCTGCAGATGTTGCGGCAGTCGACGATGGTCGGGAAATAGCAGCTTTAGCAATTTTCTTACTCTTTGCAACAGCAGCCGAAGCGATAGCCTGCTCTATATTATGCGGCTTTTTCACCAGAACCGATAAACGCGGATCTGCATGCAGGGTTGTCTGGGCTTTTACCCGCGCCGTAAATAATAGTAAAACAATGATAACTGATATGTATTTCAAACTCCTCATACGGCCTCCCTGCTCTCTTTCATTATTTGCATGCTTGCAGATGTACCCAATCTTGTTGCACCCGCTTCTATTAATTCTTTTGCAAAATTATATGTCCTTATCCCACCCGACGCTTTGATACCTATGCGTTGCGGCAAATGCGCACGCATTAGTTTCACAGCCTCAACGGTAACCCCTTTATCAGCAAATCCTGTGGAAGATTTCATATAATCTATCTCATACTTGCTGTATAATGCACAACAGGCAAGTAATTCATTTGCTGTCAAGATACCACTTTCCACAATAACTTTTATCACTTTTCTTGCAGCATATATCGGCTTCAGGCAGGCTGTTATCTCTTCATCCAGGTGTTTCCAGTCGCCGCTTTTTATAGCGCCAAGATCTATCACCATATCCACCTCATCCGCACCCGAATGCAAAACAGCATCTATCTCCTTTAGTTTTGTTTCGATCGAACCAAAGCCCAAAGGGAAGCCCACTACCGTAGACACTTTAACACCTGAGCCATCAAGCAGCTTTTTAGCGCCCTGAACATATTTTGGCGGCACACAAACCCCCACAAAACCCTCTTCGGAAGCCTCAAGGCATACTTTGTCTACTTCTGCAACGGTTGTTGCTTGCTTTAATATAGTGTGTTCTATATAAGGGGCCAGATTCAAGAAAATGGTTACTTTTTAATAAGAATACAAAATTAACGGGAAATTATTCAATATTTTAATTTTAAATCTAAAAATATAGATAATTTCCCTCTTAAATGTATTCTATCGACTGCTTTTGATGATCAGGCGAAGTTTTTGATGATCTCTTGTGCAAACTCGCTGGTTTTCAGCAACGTTGCATCATGCATCAAATTATAAAAATCTATAGTAACACGTTTGCGCATGATGGTTGTTGACAAAGCCTCTTCAATGCAACTAGCTGCCTCGTTCCAGCCCATATAATCCAGCATCATCACTCCGCTAAGCAGCAACGAAGAAGGATTCATAGTATCAGTATTAGCAAATTTGGGCGCAGTGCCATGTGTTGCTTCGAATACTGCATGGCCGGTAAGGTAATTGATATTAGCTCCCGGAGCTATGCCGATACCCCCCACTGCTGCCGCGGCTGCGTCTGATATATAGTCACCGTTCAAATTAAGTGTTGCCACCACCGAATAATCCTTTGGCGATATCAATATCTGCTGCAGGAAGTTATCAGCTATTACATCTTTAATAATAAGCTTACCTAATGCCTCTTCTTTCTTAAGCTTTGCATTGGCAGCATCTTCTCCCTGCGTTTTGCGTGCTTTCTCCCACTGCCCCCAGGTATATACCTTATCGCCAAACTCTTGCTCCGCCAGTTCATACGCCCATATCTTAAAACCACCTTCTGTAAACTTCATAATGTTGCCCTTATGCACGATCGTTACAGAAGGTAATTTATGCTTCAGTGCATACTTTATAGCTGCTCTTACCAATCGCTCGCTACCCTCTTTCGATACTGGCTTTATGCCAAATGCCGAAGATTCAGGAAAGCGCACTTTCTTGCTCATACCCTGCTCAGTAAGAAAATTCAGCAGCTTGCCTGCTTCCTCTGTACCCGATGCAAATTCAATACCTGCATAAATATCTTCGGTATTCTCACGAAAGATCACCATGTTCACATTCTCAGGCGCTACAACAGGCGAAGGCACACCCTTGTACCACTTCACCGGGCGCAAACACACATACAGGTCAAGTTCCTGCCTCATGGCCACGTTCAGCGAACGGATGCCACCACCTACCGGCGTGGTCAAGGGGCCCTTTATTGACACCAGGTTCTCACGAGCAATATCCAGCGTAGCTGCCGGTAACCATTCCCCTGTCTGGTTGAAAGCCTTTTCTCCGGCCAATATCTCCTGCCACATTATCTGGCGTTTGTCGCCATATACGTGTTTCACCGCAGCATCTATCACCATTTTGCTGGCGCGCCACACATCAGGGCCAATGCCGTCCCCTTCTATAAATGGAATAATAGGATGGTCTGGTACATATAAACGGCCATTCTGGCCCATGGTTATTTTGTGTGGTGTCATTTATTTTTTTTAGTATTTGAGCGCGCAAAGGTACGCCATGAAACGAAGGATGCAAAGGAAACTGAGTACTATCATGGCAGCCCATGCCTTCCGTCATGAACAATTCGCACATGTAAAAATATTTTTACTGCATAAAATCGATCAACATGCAAATTATAAGATTATTTGGCGTATTAATGTCGTTAATGTTATCTGTCAATACGGCTGTGCATGCGCAACAGGATGCAGAAGGGTGCAAAGACCACCCAATGTTCAACCGCATGCCCAATACATATATTTTAGAATGTTCCCGGAACTACAATGAAATGGAACTGCCACTGAGCGGTGGCAAACATGAAAAAAAGGAAGGTACTAAGACCTTTCTCAGTTATGCATACGACAATGAAAAACCCGGCACACCTCCTTCATTTTTCCAGATAGTGAAGAACTTTGAAGCCGCAATAGCTAAACACGGAGGCAAAAAAGTATACTACGAGGCCGGGGAGCCTGCAACCCTATACCTGAACACAGGAAAAAAGGAAATATGGATATTGCTGGAAGATTTTAGTTCCACTAACGGAGATGGCAATTTTGCTATTAGCATACTGGAAATTGAAGAAATGCAGCAGGAGATACAGGCTTCGGTTATCATGGACAAACTCAACAAAGAAGGACATATAGCGCTATACATTAATTTCGAAACCGGCAAATCAAATATCAGGCCCGAATCTCAACAACAGATAACCCAGGTAGCAGATATGCTGGCACAAAACCCATCTGTGCATGTAAGCATTGAAGGCCATACCGACAATGCCGGTACATCAACTACTAATCAAAAACTTTCTGAGAGCAGGGCAAATGCAGTATTGAACGCCATCGTTGCCAAAGGAATCGAAAAGAATAGGCTTTCAGCCAAAGGATGGGGACAGACAAAACCGATCGCCGACAATGCTACCGAAAACGGCCGGGCACTCAATCGCAGGGTAGAAATTGTAAAAATGCCTTAAATAAGCCTATGCCTTTTCCAGTGTAAACCCAAAAGACGAACCAACACCCAGTTTACTCCGCACATTCACGGTTTGCCCGTGTGCTTCCATTATATGTTTAACGATGGCAAGGCCCAGCCCGGTACCGCCAATAGCACGGCTGCGGCTGCGGTCGGCGCGGTAAAAACGCTCAAATATGCGGGAGAGGTGCTCTTCTGCTATGCCCGGGCCATCATCAGATATCTCCACGTAAACGTGTTTATCATCAGTTTCGTAGCAACCTGCTGTTACCGACCCCTGTTCGTTGCCATATTTTATCGCATTCTCCACAAGATTCACCAATACCTGTTTGATCTTTTGCTTGTCAGCCGTCACAAATATGGAACCTTCTGTCCCTTTTTTGAACAGCAGCTGTATATCCTTGGCCTGGGCCTTCATCGATAACTCCTCGTACACATCCCGTATCAATTCCTGTATGGCGAATGTTTCCTGTATTAAAGGTATTTTCCCTGACTCCAGCTTAGATATCTCATCAAGGTCATCAACAAGCCGCACCAGCCTGTCTATACTTTTAGACGCGTTGGTCAAAAATTTTACGTTCACCTCCTCGTCCTGCAGCGCACCACCTAGCAATGTATCCACGTACCCCTGTATCGAAAATATTGGGGTACGCAATTCATGCGCCAGGTTCATCAAAAATTCTCTCCTGAATTGCTCATTTGCCTGCAACACCTCTATCTCATCCTTCCGCTGGGTTGCCCATTGCTGCACATCCTGGCTCACCTCCTCTATCGACTTTTGCGGCAGAATATTCTCATAAAAAAATTCTTCTTTTTTTGTTGCCTTGGTCTGGTAAATAAATTTATAAATGATCTTTATCTTACGGTAAATGAACCGCTGAAGTGTATAATAATATAGCCAATAGATCACTATGAAAGTACCTGCAAACACCAGCAATGGTGTGTACCAATCCTCAACAACAAACAGGCTGAGCAATGCATTTGCTGTAGCTATAATAACCGCCGTGAGGAACGACAGTAGCTTAGGCGACATATTCTTAGTATCAAGCAGCGACATGGCTACTAAGTTAATATAAGTTTTAAGTCTATTCTCGTATTTCGATTTAAATAAGTATTACTATTCAGGCTATGGTTTATTTTTACTTTTGAACTATGGCCAAGAAACCAAACAATAGCCCCACTAAAGTTGCACCTTCCAATACCTCAACAGCCGTCAATAAGCCGGGCAAAAGCCTTTCGTTGCGCATGCTATGTATAATACTGGCTGTTATTTCATTTGCTGTTTACGCGAATACCTTGCAAAACGGCTATGTGATGGATGATGTAACAGTGAGCACCAGCAACACGATCGTAACACAGGGATTCAGCGGCATACCCGAACTACTTGTCACTACCCGCCTCAAAGGTTTCGAGCAGGGAGCAGATGCCGAAAGCTACCGTCCGGTACCAATGATAACGCACGCCATCGAGTATCAGCTATTTGGCGCCAATCCTTCAGCGGCCCACTTTTTCAATATTCTCATGTTTATTGGCTGCATTATTGCCTTATTCCTATTCCTCAACAAACTTTTTGAACTTGAACGCACCGGCCTTGCGTTTATCACCGCTCTGCTGTTTGCCTTGCACCCTATCCATACAGAGGTTGTTGCCAACATCAAAAGCCGCGATGAGCTGCTGTGCTTCCTTTTTGCATTCATCGCCCTTGTCACATTTGTAAATTATGCGCATACCGGCAAAATAAAGCAACTGGTACTTGGCGCAGCATACCTGTTCTTGTCATTCCTGAGTAAGGAAACTGCCATCACATTCATCTTTGTTGTGCCACTTGTGTTTTTCTTCTATATAAATAACAATAAACGGCATAGCATAGTTATTTCGGTTGCAACATTAATAGTTGCACTGTGTTACCTGGGTGCCCGCGGTGCAGTGTTAGGCTTCGACCGTGCGAACGAAATTACCTTCATTGCCAACCCGCTATCCGCCGCACCCGATGTGGCTACTAAACTGGCAACCGCCTTTATGGTACTGGGCATGTATATTAAATTGATGTTTGTACCCTACCCGCTCATCGGCGATTATAGCTATAACATGATCCCGTTTGTCGGGTTTGGCAACATTGGCGTGATACTATCGGTACTGATATATGCAGTACTTACAGGTTTTGGCTTGTACCGCCTCCTCAATAAACGTAGCGACCAATGGGCTTTCAGTATACTCTTTTTCCTGGTAACCATCGCCCTTTTCTCCAACATACCATTCCTGGTATACTCCCAAATGGCTGAACGCTTCCTTTTCTTTGCATCTGTTGGTTTTTGCTTAGCTGTTGCATTAGCTTTAGAACAATGGATTGTAAAACAGCCGCTCACTAACTTGTCTTTCACTAAAAACAAACCGGCTATGACGATCCTGTGGACGGTATGTATTGCTTTTTTTGTACTAACCGCAATGCGCAACGCAGACTGGAAAGATAATTACACACTCTTCAAAACAGACCTTGAAAAAACGCCCAATAATGCCCGCATGTATTATTACCTTGCTAATACCGCTTCATATAAAGATCCCAATGCCCCTATAGAATCAGCCCCAACTGAAACAAACGCCGATTGCATACGACTGCTCAGCAAGGCCGTTGAGATATACCCCGCCTTCAGCGAAGCACATGCATTAATGGGAGTGATCTACGATAAGATGTATAAGCTTGATTCCGCAATGTATCATGATAGCCTCGCGATAATTGCCAACCCTAAAAACAGTATCGCAGCCTACAACATGGGCCTTGGGCATTACGCCCTGAAAAACTACCCGGCAGCGATCAGCTATATAAAAAGGACACTTGCATTAAACCCGAACTTTGTAATGGGCAACCTGAATCTGGCACGCTGTTACTCAGACAGCAAACAATACGACTCAGCATTGGCTTACTATAACAAAACCCTTGCGCTGCAACCCGATCTGCTGCTGGCTAAACAAGGGTTGAACTTTGTTTCAAATAAAAAGCGCGAAACAGGCGTTCAATAGCCTATGCCATTTCAAATTTATACCCAACACCCTTAACGGTAGTTATCAGGTCAACACCCACTTTCTGCCGTATCTTACGGATGTGAACGTCTATGGTGCGGTCTCCAACTATAACATCTGTTCCCCATACACGCTGCAAGATCTCATTACGCAGAAATACGCGGCCCGGCTTGGATGCCAATAGCGAAAGCAGCTCAAATTCCTTTTTAGCTAGTAAAATTTCCTGCCCTTTGTAGGAAACGGTGAACTTTGTTTTATTGATCTCAAGGTCACCAAAGGTCACTTTCTGGTCCACATCGTCATCCTTACGGAAACGGCGTAGTGCAGAGCCTATGCGGGTAGCCAGCAATTCAGGTTTTATCGGCTTGGTTATATAGTCATCCGCACCTATTTGCAGGCCCTCAATTTCACGTTTTTCATCATTTAACGCGGTGAGAAATATAATGGCAGTCTCGTTAAATTCGGGCATTTTACGCAACTCCTTTATAGTTTCTATGCCGTCTTTGTTCGGCATCATAATATCCAGCAGTATCAGGTCGGGCCTGAAATCGCGTGCTTTACGTATCGCCTCCACCCCGTCTCTCGCGGTAGAGATCAGATAGCCCTTGCTTTTCAGGTTATAACTTATGAACTCAACAATATCCGGTTCATCATCAACTACCAGGATCTTCCCAGGGAATACTTCCATATTTTCTTGAATCTCCATCAAAATTATATTGTCAATGTTAACCTAATGAGAACGCTGCATTACTGAATTGTTAAGAAGCTGCATCAAAATTACTCCTTATACTCCATAAAAAAAGGTACTGTAGTCATACAATACCTTTTTTACTTCATTTATTTTCAATACTTTACCTAAGGTCCACACTGCCACTACCCACCTTATATCCTTCATTATAGATTTCTATATTGTATTTACCCTTACCATAATTGCCATCCTGCTGCCAGTCAACAATAACGTCCTTCACAGGCTGATTCTGGGTAAGCGCTATATTCTTTAATACAGAATATTTAACCTGGTCACCGTTTGCCATGGTCATTACACCCGATGCGTTTGATGGTGTGTAGAGTACATTGCCATCAGGACCTGTTATACGCAAATAAACCTGCTTGGTACCACTTTCAGCTATTCTGTTCTCCACAATGTCAAATGTTATACGCAGCACATCAACCTTCTTGGCTTTCGACGTTTCTTTCTCCTTACCATTCCTCCGCTTGTCTATCGGATTCATTCTGATATTAGCCGCTGCCAATACAGAACCGGCTTTTTTCAATGCTATATTCTTTTCAACTGTTGAATCACGCTCCCTTGTGAGCACTTGGTTCTGACCGGTCAACTCTGAATTTTCTTTCTCCAACTCTGCAATACGAGCTTCATATTGCTTGCTCTTATCCGTAAGTTGGGTTATCATTTCCCTTGCCTTTTTCAATTCGGCCTGGGTTGCATTCTTATTACTCAATATGGTCCGGATCTCACTTTTCATTTTAGCCATCGCAGCCTGGTCGTTCTGCAGTGCGCTGTCAAGACGTGCATTCTGAGACACCAACTGGTCTATTTTAGCAGATGCCGCAGCAAAATCACTCTCCAGCGACGCCCTGTCTGCATTAACTGAATCGATCACCTGGTTTTTCTGGGTTTCCATTGTTTGCTTATCATCAGCAAGTTTGTTCTTGCTCATGAACAAGTAGATACAGCCGGCCAGCAGGATAACAATTACTACCCAGTAAATGATCGTGTTGTTTTTTCTGCCTGAATTGTTTGGGGAACTTGTTTGATTATATTGGCTCATAATTTACTTTTGTTTAAGTTCAGTAAATCAAATCTGATTACAAATGTAATATACATATCTTGGTAAATGCAGTATTTAAAAGAAATTTTGTTTATCGATATAGAAACCGTGCCAGTTCAGCCGGATTATAAATTTCTTAACACAAGTATGCAGGCCGAATGGGACCGGAAAGCAAAATTTGTAAAAAGCGTAACAGATGGTGTTAACGACCCGGCAGTGCTTTTTGGCGAAAAGGCAGGCGTATTTTCTGAATTTGCCAAAATAGTGTGTATTGGTTTCGGCAGTCTCAACGATCACGATGGCGCCTGGAAAATGCGACTGAAAGCAATTGCACATGATGACGAAAAAAATTTGCTGCAACAGTTTTGCGAAACACTCACAAAATTCAAAAGCCTCTACCCGGACCTTAAATTTTGCGGGCATAATATCCGCGAGTTTGACATACCATTCATCTGCCGCCGCATGCTCATAAATGGTATTGGGCTTCCACCAACCCTGGACATCAGCGGTAAAAAACCATGGGAGATCAACCACCTGGATACGATGGAACTGTGGAAATTCGGCGACTACAAACACTTCACCCCGCTAACACTGCTTGCAGCTATATTTGGCATTCCTTCTCCAAAGTCTGACATTGACGGCAGTATGGTATCATCTGTGTACTGGAAGGATAAAGACCTTGCGCGCATAGCCGCCTACTGCCTGCAGGATGTTTACACTACAGCTAAGGTGTTCTTGAAATTAAAAGGGATAAATGATATTGAGATCACCCCGGAGTACGTGAATGCATAGATCAGGAAACAAAATACATTTTCAACTTGCCTTTGTTCTTTGCCTCTATCTCACCCCTGTACTCACAATTGAACTTATCCTTCACTAACTCATAAGTAGTTTGTGAGATATTTATTTTACCCGCCTCACTGTTTTGCTCCATACGTGCAGCAGTATTCACGGTATCCCCCCATATATCATAGGCAAATTTCTTCACACCAACTATCCCTGCCACCACGCTGCCACTATGAACACCAATGCGGACTTCAAATGTTCTGTTCCCAAGATCCACCCGCCTGTGTGCCATGAACGAACTGATCTCCTTCGCTGCACTGACAATGTTTGCCGCATGTTGTTCATCAGATGCCGGCAATCCCGACACGGCAAGATAAGCATCCCCTATAGTTTTTATCTTCTCAATATTATGCTTCGAGATTATCTCATCAAATGCTTTAAAGCAATCGTGCAACTCATTCACTAGCTCCTGTGGGGTCATCGCTTCGCCGGCCTTGGTAAAATCAACAAAATCAGCAAACAAAACAGTTACATTATCAAATAACTTCGCCTTACTGGAGCCTTTTTCTTTCAGCTCGGTAGCCACTTCCTCCGGCAGAATATTGCGCAACAGATCATCCGACTTCTTTTTCTCCACCTTCAGCTCATCATGCTGCTTTTCTATCTCCTCTTTTTGTGCCACAACCTCTGCCGTCCGCAATTTCACTTCGCGCTCCAGCAACTCCTTTTGATTTTCAAGTATATGTTGTTTCTCCTGCTCCTTCGCCAGGTTCTCCTCCGACAAACGTTTTATAGAACTCACCTGTTCGATCAACTGCTTCTGGTTAAGCCCGTTTCGCTTGCCTAATATGAAAACTGCCGCTAGCGGGTATGTAAACACGATAGTCGCACTGAGGTAGTTGAACAACCGCGCAAAAAGATCATTGTAATCCTCCTTGCCGGGGTGTGAAGCCAGGAAAATAACAAAAATGATCCCTAATACAACAAACACCACAATAGGCACAAAGCAAATGACCAGGATGGTTTTAGCCTCCCACCGCTTCTGGCCTATCCCCTGCACCAGGAAATATATTGTCGAGAGCCACGCATATAAGTATAGCGAGCCACTAATTAAAGCAAACACCCATGGCACATACGCGCCGGATATCGTGAAATAGTTGTATCGTATAAAAGGGATCGCACACAACAGCATGGCACACACAATTATTACTAACGGCACTTTAGTTTTCTCTTTGTTCTTTAATATTTTGCAGAAAAATATCGACAGGAATTCAAAGCAAAATATAACAAAGAACAAGTCCAGTCAGTATATTATTTCCGTTTCCAGGAAATCCCACAAATAGAATAAAGCTGCAAAAAAGCAAAAGCAGGCAAAATACAGGTTCTCTGTTTTCTCCCTGAAAAATATGAACAGGAAAAAGAATACAATACTCAAGGCCAGGTAATAAAACCCCTTTGCTGCAGACTCCTTATCATCGCTCCTTTCCTGCAAACGCTTTTCATCTGCCAGGCTCTTTTCATAAAGCTTCAGGCCCAATTCAAAAAGTCTCGTCCTCGGGTAAGGCAGATAGGTGAGGCTGAGATTTTCAACACTATCTGTAAATATCAGGTCCGCATAGCCGTCTTTTATCAGTACCCGGCGCTTATGCTCCTTTTCAAAAACACCCGTTGCTAATACTTGTTTACCATTTATCCGCATCAGCACAGACCCTTCAAGCGCATAATGCATCGGTATTATCCTGTAGCGCAGGCCTGTATCAACAAAAAAGGATGCCGACAATTGTATAGTGTCTAGATCATCTGCCTTTAATACGGTATCAGGGCGTTTTGTAACATGTTGTTCTACACTGCCGTTCAAGTGTCTGACGCGGATATTCCACGTGAACTTGCGAAAAAGGTGTAGCGATTGCACTGAATCCTCCTTGGTCAGCATTTCCGATATCCGGGCAAGCGTGTCTGTTTGCGACTTTCCGATGAACGAAACCGCACAAAACAGGATGGTAAGTAACAGGGAACTTATAGAATGGCTCCGGCTCATATAACAGCGTCTAAGATACAAAATACATTTTCAACGGCAGGCTATATTTTCATTATTTTCACACCCTGAATGAACGCGGAGTACAAAAAGATACAGCAATCCATACAGCTCAGACAGTTTGCGCCGTTTTACCTGATAGATGGTGAAGAGGCCTACTACCTGGATAAGATAACCACCTGGTTTGAGAATGAGATATTGACACCTGCAGAAAAAGACTTTAACCTGATGGTGATCTATGGCAAGGATGCCGAGTGGGCCGATGTGGTGAACGCTTGCCGCCGTTTCCCCATGTTTGCGGAAAAGCAGGTGGTGATACTGAAGGATGCGGCATCACTGAAAGGCTTTAACGACCTTGCCGGCTACCTGGAAAAACCTACCCCAAGCACAGTTTTCCTGATAGAGCATCGAGGCAAAAAAACAGACGGCCGCGGCAAAATAGTGAAGCTCGCAAAAGAGAAAGGCTTCCACTTCACGTCTGATAAGATCAAGGACGACCACATGCCGCAATGGATACAGGCATATGGCAACGAAATAGGCTTTAAGATAGGCGAGCGCGAATCGCAGATACTCGCAACCTACCTCGGTGCCGACCTCCAGAAGATCGCCAACGAGATAGAAAAAGTACGCATCAATGTGCCAACAGAGCCCGCTCTTACCGCCGAGATGATACAGAAGTACATCGGCATCAGCAAAGAGTATAATATCTTCGAATTTCCCGAGGCGCTAACCGGCAACGACCGCGATAAGCTATACCGTATGCTTGCTTATTTTATGGCAAATACCAAGGCTGCGCCCATGCCGCTGCTTATTGGCACATTCTATAATCATTTCAATAGACTCTACCAGGCAAATTTTGTTCGGGGCAAAACAGATAAGGAAGCCGCAGCAGCATTGGGTGTGTCGCCCTATTTTGTAAAGAACATAATGGCAGCTGCGCAAAACTGGCCGCTGCACCGCGTAGAGCGTTGCATGCTGCTGCTTGGCAAGTATAGCACCATGGCTGTTGGTATCAAAAACACCACTAGCGATAAAGAACTGCTCAAAGAAATGATCGGGCAAATGCTGGAGTAATATATCGATTAGTAGATATGTTAAAACCGGGAAAATACCTGATAAAATTTATAATTTTGCCCAAAACTACACTGAATGCCTCACTACTATTCATTGGGCAGTATTCCCCGCAAAAGGCATACGCAATTTCGCCAGCCTGATGGTTCTCTTTACGCCGAACAATTGTTCAGCACCGAGGGTTTCTCATCAAACTATTCTTTGCTCTATCATGTTCACCCGCCAACAAAAATAGTGAGGGCGGAGGAGCCGGTAAATGTGGCACCCGTCGCTGCAACATCCAACATATTAAAGCACCGCAGCTTTCGCGGTTTCAACATAGCCCCCGAGGCCGATTACCTGAAAAGCCGTAAAACGGTCCTCTTTAATAATGATGTGCACCTCACACTGGCAGCACCAAAAAAAGGGCTTACCGACAACATATTTTATAAAAATGCCGATACCGATGAAGTTCTGTTTATACACGAAGGCACCGGCACACTCAAAACTCAGTACGGGCAGATAAAATTCGGTTATGGCGACTACGTGGTCGTTCCCCGTGGCACCATCTATCAGGTCGAATTCGATGACGAGAACAACCGCCTGTTCATTATTGAATCATTCAGCCCCATCACCTTCCCCAAGCGCTACCTCAGTCGTTATGGCCAGTTGCTGGAGCACTCGCCCGTATGCGAACGCGACATCCGCAAACCGGAAAACCTCGAGACTATCGACCGTAAGGGCGAATTTCTCATCAACACTAAAAAGAAAGGCCTCCTCTACCCCATATGGTATGGCCACCATCCTTTCGACGTTATCGGTTGGGATGGCTGCGAATACCCATATGCCGTAAGCATCCACGATTTCGAGCCCATTACAGGCCGGGTGCACCAGCCACCACCCGTGCACCAAACGTTCGATGCACATAACTTTGTCATCTGCTCATTCGTGCCGCGTCTGTTCGATTATCATCCGTTGGCTATTCCTGCCCCTTATAATCACAGCAATATAGATAGCGACGAAGTGCTCTATTATGTTGACGGCGACTTCATGAGCCGCAAACATGTGGAGCGTGGCATGATTACTTTACATCCTGCAGGCATACCCCACGGTCCGCACCCCGGCACTGTGGAAAAAAGTATTGGCGCAAAAGAAACAAAAGAACTGGCGGTAATGGTAGATACCTTCCACCCGCTCATGCTCACCAAAGAAGGATTAGGCATAGAAGATGACCAATACGTTTATAGCTGGATATAGTAAATATTAAACACAACAACTTTCGACTTTATACTTTTTACTTTAGGACTAAATTAAAACAAATGGAAACACTTACCGTTAGCCAGAAGATGACACAGGCGCAGGACTTCCTCCCTATCAATGGCACCGACCATATAGAACTATACGTGGGCAATGCCAAGCAGGCCGCCCATTTTTATAAAACAGCTTTCGGCTTCCAGTCGCTGGCATATGCAGGGCCAGAGACAGGTGTGCGCGATGTGGCAAGCTACGTATTGCAGCAGGGCAAGATACGCCTGGTGCTCACCACCCCGCTCAGCTCAAAGAATCCCATTTCAGAGCACGTGTACAAGCATGGCGATGGAGTGAAGATATTGGCCCTGTGGGTGGATGATGCTTACAAGTCGTTTGAAGAAACTGTGAAACGCGGCGCCAAAGTATACATGGACCCTAAAACGGTAACCGATGAGCATGGCGAAGTGCGTATGAGCGGCATATACACCTATGGCGAGACCGTGCACCTGTTCGTGGAACGCAAGAATTACAATGGCCTCTTCCTGCCGGGTTATAAGGAGTGGAAGAGCGACTACAACCCAAAAGACGTAGGCCTGCTATACGTAGACCATTGTGTGGGCAACGTGGGCTGGGGCCGCATGAACCCCACCATAAAATGGTACGAGGACGTAATGGGCTTTGTGAACATTCTCACCTTCGATGACAAGCAGATAACCACCGAGTACAGCGCCCTCATGAGCAAAGTAATGAGCAACGGTAATGGCTATGTCAAGTTCCCCATAAACGAACCTGCTGAAGGCAAGAAAAAATCGCAGATAGAAGAATACCTCGATTATTATGAAGGCGAAGGCGTGCAGCACATTGCCGTAGCCACCCACGACATAGTTGCCACAGTTCGCGAACTGAAGGCCCGGGGCGTGGAATTCCTCGATGCACCACCAAACGCATACTACGAAGACCTGCCCAACCGCGTAGGTAAGATAGATGAGGACATGGCACCCCTGCAGGAACTGGGTATCCTGGTCGACTGCGACGAGGAAGGTTACCTCCTCCAGCTCTTTACCAAGCCCGTTGAAGACCGCCCCACCCTCTTCTTCGAGATCATACAACGCAAAGGAGCCCAAAGCTTCGGCGCCGGCAACTTCAAAGCCCTTTTCGAATCAATAGAAAGAGAACAGGCTAAGAGAGGAAATTTGTAAGAAAATTAAACTGCATTAAGTAAAATAAAGGCTACCTGATTGGGTAGCCTTTATTGTTTTAACACTATGCCTTAAACTTAAGTATCCAAGTAGCACCATGTCCTCCTCCTAATGAGCAAGGAGGAAATGTATTGCCTTTAGCTAAAGGAATAGTATTCGACGGGTGCGTAGAGCAATAATACACCCCACTAACCTGACAGGTTTCACCTGTTCTTCCTGATGTCATACATTTTAGTTTGGCGTGAACCTTCAATATTTGGCGCCACACATCCAAACGAGATTTTTATAGAAGATAATTTTCTTTTATCTTCGCACATAAGCAGAAGGGTGAACAGCCCTCTGAAAGCATTATAATTGTAGTCCCCACTAGCGATTTAATGCCTAACGGATATCTACTCGTTTTAGGTATCCGTTTTTTAATTTCTATGTTCAATCAATTTAGGCTTTTACAGAGAAAAATCTATTTTTCTCCTCTTTAATCTTAGATTTTTTGGTCATTAGGATGTATTCATATGCTGGATTTTCCCTCCACTCGGGCAAACAATATATTTTTTCATTCTTAGTAACATTCTCGCTATATAAACTGCCTTTGTTGCAAAGCCTATGCAATGAAAGCGATAATTGTAATATACAACGCCTTCTCGCATTCTTATCTTTTACAACCCTTTCTTTATCGTAAAAAACAGAATGTAATAATTCATTGGTTGTAAGCGGATCCTTAGCCTGCTTTAAACTGGCTAAAATTCTCTCAGTCAAATTAACGCCCCTGTTTTCTATGAACTCAAGCAGAGTATTAATCTCAATCACCCTCTTTTGCAAAAGGACAATTTTATCCTGCAATTCCGCTTTTTCTGCCATCAATAAATACTTTGCGCTCTCAGACAATTGCATCGTCACTACTTTAAAACAAATATTTAAATACCAATGAAACAAAATTAATGAAAACAAAATGCAAACGGTAGCGAGTTTTCCACAATCCATGTGGAAAACGTTATTTATCAATAAGAAACAGCTACAAATCTGCATAAAAACAAAAGATATTAACGCAATGTGGATAAAGTACCGTGTTGTTCCGGATGTTCCGCAGGGCATCTGGAACTGCAAATAAAACTCCTTCTCCGAAGGCATTCAAAGTACCACAGCCGAGAACATGATGGCGCCTTTTGAATGCCGTCGATGCCAATTCCGGAAGCACAATAGAATAACAGCAGTTATTCAAAGCAAACAGCCAAATCTGGTTCCGGGTAGGTATGAACTCTCTCATGAGCTCAATTAAAAATCAATTATTGTTGCGAATAAAACCAGCGCCATGCTGCCGGGTAGCGATCTGCGTAACACAACACCACAGCGTATAGCTTCTTTTTTCAGCGGAGCATTTGAAAAAAAGTCGCCTTTTCTTTTGGTACTTTTCTTTTGGCGACGCAAAAGAAAAGTACGCTCGCGATGGAAATAGCCCCCCCGCGAGTGTTTCCACCTCCTGTCTTAGGCGAGTCTCATAGTCCATCTTCCGCAAGTGTCCCAGCCGATGTCTCTCTGAAGCGATGGCTTGGCGTGTCGGTGAGGACTCAGCTGCATCAGGGAGCTGAAGCCGAAGTAGCATCCCCCTGCATAAATTTTTTAGCCGTTACAGCTTATTGTCCGGCCCGCGAACCTGCTCAAACAATACGTTACAAAAATAAATTTTCATCACTAAGGTCAGCCATCATAGCGGCTTTCAAAAACCCTGAAAACCATGATGGTACAGTAACAGTACCACCATGCAAAATAGATTTGGATACCCCTGCCCTCATTTCGTAACTTTACTTCATACCCGCTAAAATATGGGTAAGCTCTTTGACAGATTGCATCCTGAACTTCCGCTCTTTCGGCCCTCATTCAGAGTTTGCCGAAGGGATAATTATTTGTTCCAAAGAACCGGAAAGGCACGGTATAAAATATACCCAAACAGGGTATAATTATACCTAAACAGGGTATAAATATACCTTTTGGGGGTATAATTATACCCTTTTATACCCCTTTATACCTTAAGAAAAAAAGCAAGATGATTGCCCATGGCGCATTTCACGCATGCCAAAAAAAATTATCTACCCAAAATCGAACACTTTTCCCAAAATTATACCCTATGCCCTCTCATACGGCCGAAAAGTCAACCAAAAACGTTTGCCGCCCACACAGACTTGATTCCGGCATTCTTTCTATTTTTGCTCCCGGCAGATGAAGCTCACCACCTTTCACAAACACGTTATTATCTACGGTGCATCCCTCGCCGCACTGCTGTTCTTGATGAAATGGCTCGAGTTCCGCTTCATTATTCTCGACCATGCCTTGGAATTATATATAGGGGCAATAGCAGTTCTGTTCACCGCACTCGGTATCTGGCTCGCAAAAAAACTCACCACACCAAAAGTAGAAACCAGGGTCGAAACCGTGGTCATAGAAAAAGAAGTTTATCTACCTCTGCCCGCAACTAATGCTCCCGGAAATTTCACTATAAACGAGAAAGCATTAGAAAAACACAGCATAAGCACCCGCGAGTTGGAGGTACTCCAACTCATGGCAACCGGCCTTAGCAACCAGGAAATTGCAGAACGCTTATACGTTTCTCATAATACCATCAAGACCCACTCCTCCAACCTTTTCCTCAAACTGGACGTAAAACGCCGTACGCAGGCAGTAGACCAAGGCCGGAAACTGGGCCTCATACCTTGATTTTATCCCTCAAAAGCATGAAATTTGGCTGGTAAAACCCTAAATCACCCAAAAGGATGAATGGATTACTTGCGGCACAACCCACTTTTGCGGCATAAAACAAAAACAAACCACGTATGAAAAAAATCGTCATTACCAACGGCCTCATCTCCGGCGCAATTGTAAGCACGCTCATGGGCATATCCATGGCATTCTATTCTAAAAATGCAAATATGGACCATAGCATGGTCATGGGCTACGCCATGATGTTGCTTTCATTCTCCCTAATATTTGTGGCCATTAAAGTATATCGCGACAAGCAAAATGGCGGTGTCATCACTTTCGGAACCGGTTTCACTATTGGCATACTCATTTCTCTCATAGCTTCGGCCATCTACGTCGCCACCTGGGCGGTAGAGTACCACTACTTCTTCCCCGACTTTATGAATAAGTATAGCGCACACATAATAGAGAAAATGAAAGCATCCGGCGCCACCCAAGCTGCAATAGATAAGCAGGTTACCGAAATGAACACCAGGGCAGAAGAATACAAAAAACCCGTCTTTTTTGTTCTTTTCACCTTTGCCGAGATATTCCCCGTGGGGCTGTTGGTTTCCGTAGTCGCCGCCTTGATATTGAAAAAGAAAAACAAAACACCCCACGTCACATTCGACACTGTATAGAAACCGCCTATAGATCATGGTATAACAACCCCGGTCTTATCCGGGGTTGTATTTTTAGAAAAGCCCGTAACTGATACTTTAACCGGTATATGATGGAAAATCAGCCCAAAATGTGACCAACGTCATATATCAACAGAAGTTGTTTTAATAATATTGCTATACAAAATCACCGGGGCTATGAAATTATACCAGATCAATTTTAGGGAAAACAGGCCCGTTTCAGCACAATTGCTGGACGTGCTTAGTCCCAAAAGTATGGAAATAGAGACACGTAGTGGCCGCAGATCAATTAAATGGATAACGCTATTTGCAGACGACGAACAGGAAGGTATCTCATTAGCGAATGAAGTTGTAGATAGCATTGGTAACTTTCTGTTGCCCGGCAATTCCCGCTCAAAAGTTTCGTAACTTTAGAGTTGCGATATGTCATCAAACACCCCGGCACCAGTGGTGCCGCCATATAACAAGAACGAGGAGGAAGAGAAAAAGCTCATACTTAGGGAATACCGCACGCTGCTGCGCTCGCTGAAAGAAAGCCTGAAAAAGGGGGACAAAGCAATGCTGCGTCACGCCTTCGAGATAGCGGTTGAAGCTCATAAGAATACCCGCCGCAAATCAGGCGAGCCCTATATCCTGCATCCACTTGCCGTCGCACAGATAGCTGTTGATGAAATAGGTCTGGGTGTTACATCCGCAATATGTGCCCTGCTGCACGATACCGTCGAGGACACCGAAATAACGCTGGAAGATATTACCCGGGAGTTCAATACCCATATTGCAAAAATAATAGACGGCCTTACCAAAATATCCAACGTGGTAGACCTGAAATCAGACACTACTATACAGGCAGAAAATTTCAGGAAAATTCTACTAACCCTTGCCGATGACCCCCGCGTCATACTCATTAAGCTCGCCGACAGGCTGCACAATATGCGCACACTGGAAAGTGTGAGCCGTGAAAAGCAGTTGAAAATATCATCAGAGACCACCTATATATATGCTCCCCTCGCCCATCGCCTCGGCCTTTACGAGATTAAGAGCGAGATGGAGGACCTGGCCCTTAAATACACGCAGCCCGAGATATTCATGGAGATAACCCAGGGCCTGAAAGAAACCAAAAGAGAGCGCACCCGGTACATCAACGAATTCATCAAGCCTATAAAAGAAGAACTGGCTGCCAGCGGTTTTGAGTTCGAAATATATGGCAGACCAAAGGCCATCCACTCCATATGGAACAAGATGCGCAAAAAGCACGTAACGTTCGATGAAGTATATGATCTTTTCGCAATTCGCATCATACTTAAGTCTCCTCCCGAAAAGGAAAAGGAAGATTGTTGGAAAGTGTACTCCATCATCACAAACTTCTACCGTCCCAGCCCGGAACGACTTCGCGACTGGATAAGCGTACCCAAGGGCAACGGCTACGAAGCACTGCACACCACCGTAATGGGTCCCGGTGGCCGTTGGGTAGAAGTGCAGATTCGAACAGAGCGCATGAACGAGATCGCTGAAAAAGGTCTCGCGGCCCACTGGAAATATAAGGAAGGTGCGCCAACGTCGCAGGAAAGTAAGCTGGATAGCTTCCTCGAACACCTGCGCGAAATATTGAACAATCCTGACACCGATACCATAGACTTCATCCAGGACATCAAGCTCGACCTCTTCACCGAGGAGATCTATGTATACACACCCAAGGGCGATATGCGTGTACTGCCCAAAGGTGCTACCGCACTGGACTTTGCATTCGATATACATACTGAACTTGGCAGACGCTGCATTGGCGCTAAAGTAAACTATAGATTAGTTCCGCTTAGCCACCAACTTGTGAGTGGCGACCAGGTGGAGGTAATAACTTCGTCAAAGCAAAACCCGTCTGAAGACTGGTTGAACTTCCTGGTTACGGCAAAGGCAAAATCGCGCGTAAAAAACTACCTGAAAGAAGATAAGCGTCGTATAGCTGAAGATGGCAAGGACGCCCTCAGGCGCAAACTCGATCATCTGAAAGTACCGATGTCGCCGCACAACCTGAACGAGTTGATACACTTCTTCAAAAAGCCATCCCCGCTGGACCTTTGGTATGGCATAGCTGTGGGCAATGTAGACTTGAAAGAGCTGAAGAACTTTGTAGTACACGGCGACAAACTGCAGCCTGTACAAAAAGAAATCAAGCTCGACACCAAATTCGCCGCCACTGAGGATATTATTAAGGGTAAAGGAGGTAAAGCTGCAGAGCTGATAATTTTCGGCGAGCGGTCAGACAAGGTACTCTACAAGCTTGCGCAGTGTTGTCAACCCATTCCCGGCGATGACGTATTTGGCTTTGTAACCTCCGGCGAAGGATTGAAAATACACCGCACCGACTGCCCAAACGCAGCCCAGCTACTTGCCAACTACGGCCACCGTATCGTAAAGACCAAGTGGGCAAAAAACAAAGAAATATCATTCCTCACCGGTGTCCGTATCATAGGCATGGACGATGTGGGTGTCATACAAAAAATAACCAATGTTATATCCGGGGAGCTAAAACTGAACATGCGCTCACTCAGCATCGACTCTAAGGACGGTGTCTTTCAGGGCACAATAATGGTATATGTGCATGACCGCGAAGAATTGAACGTGTTCTGTAACAAGCTCAGCGCACTGGAGGGCATCAGCAAAATAGAGCGTATCGAGAATCCCGAAGAATAAATTATTTACAGCTTTCACAACATATGCAGGCACAACAACTTTATACAGAATACGTAAACACTATGCAAAAGGCGGCAGACCTTAACAATGCTGCCGCAGTACTTGGCTGGGACCAGGAAACCTATATGCCGCCTAAAGGCGCAGACTACCGTGGCAGACAATTGGCAACACTTGCAACGCAAGCTCACGAAATACTAACCAGCAATGCTTTGGGTAAGCTGCTACAAGAATTATCGGGCATAAATGGATTAGACGATACACAAACCGCCAACGTTCGTTTGAGCGTAGAAGATTATGAACGGAATAAAAAGTTGCCCGCTTCATTTGTCGATGAATTATCCCGGTTAACGAGTGAAAGTTTTAACGCATGGGTGACTGCAAGGCGACAGAACGACTTCGGTGTCTTTCAGCCGCTGCTCACAAAAATGATTGCGCTGAAAAGAAAGCAGGCAGACCTTTATGGCTACAAAGCACACCCATATGATGCGCTGCTGGATGAATACGAAAAAGGGGCAACCGTGGCAATGCTCGATCCCATTTTCAAGGGCGTCAGGGAACAACTACCACCACTTCTTGACAAAATAAGATCAGCACAACAAGTAAGCAACGATTGTTTCCACAGGCATTTCCCTAAACAGCAACAATGGGATTTTAGTATAGATGTGCTTAAAGGCATGGGCTTCGACCTTGAAGCCGGAAGACAGGATTATTCCGAACATCCTTTTACCACATCATTTTCGCCAACTGACGTGCGACTTACTACAAGGGTTGATGAAAACAACTACGCTTCATTACTGTGGAGCTGCATACATGAAGGTGGTCATGGCTTGTATGAGCAAGGCTTACCGGAAAACCAATACGGACTCCCCCTGGGTGCAGCAGCCTCGCTGGGCATCCATGAATCACAATCCCGTTTCTGGGAAAACTGCGTAGGCCGCAGCCTTGACTACTGGAAGCATTACTACCCTATCCTTCAAAACTATTTCCCGGCACAATTGAGCGATGTAAGTGTTGAAGATTTCTTTAAAGCCTCCAACCGGGTTGAACCATCGTTTATACGCACCGAGGCCGATGAACTGACTTATCATTTCCATGTGATGATACGTTATGAGATAGAAAAGGCACTGATAGAAGGTTCTTTAGACCCAAAAGACCTTAGGGAACAGTGGAACCTACTCTACAACAGATACCTGGGTATTACCCCTAAAGATGACAAAACAGGCGTATTGCAGGACGTGCATTGGAGTCACGGTATGTTTGGTTACTTCCCTACCTATTCCTTGGGCAGCTTTTATGCTGCACAGTTCTTCGGACAGATAAGCAAAGACATCCCGGAACTAACCGAAAAGATTCAGAAAGGTGAATTACAACCGATCCTGCATTGGCTCAGGGGTAAAGTACACCAATATGGCCGCCGTTATACTTCTGAAGAACTATGCGAGCGTATAACGGGCAGCAGGTTAGATACTAACCAATTTATGGATTATGCCCGTAAAAAATTCGGGCAGGTATACGGCATTAGTCTTTGATCGGTGCCTGTATAGGTTCCTTATCCAGTAATTTCCTGAGCATCCGTTTCACCCACTCCTGGAATCTCATTTCCAGCAACCAGGATACTGATAGCAACGTAAATACATACAACACCAGCTTCATCACAAATGCTGGCCATGCAAACGTTGGAAACCAGCCAAAAAAGTAGATAATAGGCATATGCACCATATACACGCCATAGGATATACCACCCAGAACTGAAACCGATTGCAGTCGCTCTTTTAGTTTGCCTCCTAACTCAAAATCACCTAGCCATAACACAAGGCTGGTTATAAGAATTATTGCCGGCACCAGGTAATGTTCTCTGATAATAAAATCCAAACTATACACTTTGAATAGCATCCCCAATCTCAAAATGCTGGAGACGTATATAAACCATACCAGGTAAACATGACGTTTACTATAGGCGTGCGTGAGTGCCAAGATCAGCAATATAGTCAAAGGATAATAATACAGGTCCGTCCAGGAAATAGACTGCTGGTACCATGAATAAGCCGAATAGTCTGTAACAGGTATGTGCAAAACCTTCAGCACCGGCCCGTAAGGATTGAAGGGTTGCAGGCAGAACATCAGGATAAATACGGCGATGACCCGCGATGCCGAAATATTCCATTTTGGCCAGATCTTCACCTCTGTTATCATAGCGCCCGTAGCCCAGAACAGGAAGCCAATGATATAGCTGGTGATCAACGGATATATCTCCACATTATGAAAGAACAGGAACATAGCTGTCACTATCGCCGCGAGTACCTTCACGGTCCTCACCATACTGATATTATAGTATGAGAAAAAGATGAACACAAAATAATAGATCAGTTCATAGTTCAACGACCACAACGGCCCATCCTCAATGATCACATTATTAAGAGGCACACTTACAAAGAAAAGGTTAGAAAGAATAACACCTATATCGTAGTTGCCCCAGGTTATAGCTATCGTGAAAGCCATAGCCACAAAGTAGATAGGCAATATACGCGTCAGCCGCTTTCTTATATATTTGAATATCGATTGCTTATCAGTAAGCCGTTTTGTATTAATGCTGATAACATATCCCGACAGAATAAAAAACACCAGCACACTCATATGCCCGGGGAAGTTGAAGTTGATCACAGGCCCAAGTTCAAAGGTCTTATCAAATGCTTTGGGATAGCAACTGATAAGATGAAACCCCACCACAACAAGGGCGGCAATGCCCCGCAATATATCCAGGTTCCTGTTGTGTTTACTTTCCATTCAGTAGTTTGTTATCAATACTATCCATCAGCCCTGCCGATAGCTTCTCATCAACTTTACGGGCAAAAAGATCAGAACTTGCCGCAAGTACATCGAAATAGCTTTCATCCAATATGGCAGGCTTGGCTTTGTCCTTCCCCCTGTCGCTCCAGTCCATATACCTCAGGCTCGAGTACTGCTGGATAAAATGTGCACCAGCCATCTTTGTTTTGTTCCACTCCTCAAACCTATCGTAGTCATATACATTGTTCTTCCGTTCAGAGTTCAGAATGATAGTATGAAAAAAAATTTCGTCCGACCCTTCGGTATACTTCATATAGCGCATATACCCCCTGTTCATAGTTATAAATTCGAGCACATACTTGGCCGTCTCTGCTGTAATAGCAAACCACTGCGATCCAAAGTAAGGCTCCATATTATTATAGAACCTGCGTTTAGGCACATACTTCATCACACGCTTATGAATACCGTAATACAAATATACTAACAACGGTATCTTCTTTTTGTTTCTGGGATTGCTGTAAGCAAAGTCATAATAATGATAGTGCCTGACCTTATTCTTATAGTTCTCCGCGGAGTCATTTATCCGGGCAAAAGAGACAAAGTCCTTATTGTGCCTACTAAAGAAGTTATTGATATACTCGTTGTTCTTTATCGGGTAATCTTGTCCGCTCATCAGCA
>JBGAJU010000082.1:0-13220 GCA_044224775.1 Flavipsychrobacter sp. | reverse complement strand
CTACCGATTGGATGACCGCGGAGGGCAAGATAAAACTGAAAGAGTACGGTATTGCACCGCCCAACAGGAAGGCCTTTCAGCCATTGGGGTTGTTTGAGGAAGATAAAGTGAACTGCCCGCGCTGCGGTTCTGAAGAAACAGAATTAGTGAGCCAGTTTGGCCCTACATCCTGCAAAGCGTTGTATAAGTGCAACTCTTGTAAAGAACCATTTGAACATTTTAAATGTCACTGACCTGATATGAAGAAGAGGTATGAACGAAAAACAGAGCCATTAGCTCCGGTTAATGTTTATTACGGTAGGATATTAAGGAACCTACTTATAGCTACCGGGATATTGTCTTTCTGCCTTGGGTTGGGCGTACTCGGTTACCACTACATTGCGGATATTGTATGGATAGACGCCCTGCACAATGCATCTATGATATTAAGCGGTATGGGCCCCGTTGTAGAAATAAAAAGCGACAGTGGCAAATTATTCTCATCTGCTTATGCCCTTTTCAGCGGAGTGGTTTTTATTACCAATATCGGTTTTATACTGGCTCCGGCTATTCACCGCCTTTTGCACAGGATGCATATGTATGATGATTCGCGGGATTAGATCCTATAATATTTTTCTAATTGTATTATTTTTTCATTATCTTTCAAAAAAACGATTATGATGAAAAATATACTTACACTTTTTGCGCTCATCATTTCCTTTGGGGTAAAGGCCCAGGTATTCTGGTCAGAGAACTTTGGAACCTCAACCAGTTCAAGTGTTGTGGCATCCTCTTACGGAGGATGGAGTATAACATCTACAGGATCCGAAGGCGGTTTTTATAACCAATGGTATGTTAGCTGTGAAGAGGCTGGTCATACAGCGGGTACTTGTGGCTCAGATTGTGCTACATCATTAGGCCTTGGTCCTACGTTGCACCTCGCTTCGGCAGTAGGCGACTTGGGAGCTAGTTATCTTGCTGGTAGCACCTTATATGTCACAGACCGTCGTGCAAACTCACCTACTATTAATTGCTCCGGCAGATATGGTATTACTTTAGGCTTCTACTACATAGAAGCAGGTGAAGGAACCGATGATGATGCTACTGTATGGTATTCGGCTGACAACGGTACTACATGGAGTTTACTTTCAAATCCTGCAAAGACCGCTACAATATGCCCGGGAACTACTCCCCAGGGGTTATGGACACGTTATACCTATGCGCTACCGGCCAGCGCAGACAATAATGCTACCGTAAAGATTGGTTTTCGGTGGGTTAATGATGCTGATGTTTCTGCTACAGACCCTTCGTTTGCAGTAGATAGTATTTCTTTATTTACGGCAACTTCAACTGTTACCCCGGTGCCATCTTTTACCGTTACCCCGGGCCTTTCAGTATGCTCCGGCAACTGCCTGTTATTCGACAACACAACTACCGGCAGTATAGACAGCCTAAGGTGGACCGGTGCCGGTGGCACTATCGTTAACCCGACAAGTGACACAACAACTATTTGCTTCGCTTCGGCAGGCTCATATACTATGACGCTTACTGTTTACAAATCTGGATCCCCATACACTACAAGCCGCACGGTAACCGTTAATCCTGCTCCTGCAACCATTGCCGGTTCTCACACTGTTTGTGCTACGTTAAGCGTGCCCCTCAGCAATGCAACTCCCGGAGGGACATGGAGTAGTGCCAATACCTCCATAGCTGCTGTTGGTTCAACTTCGGGCATGCTTATTGGGGTGTCTGCCGGTACTACTACAATTACATACCTGCTCTCGTCCGGTTGCTACGTTACCCATTCAGTTACCGTTCATCCGTTACCTTGTACAACGGGTATGGAAGAGGTTCATAATAACGGCGTAATGGCGCAGATATTCCCAAACCCGGCTACGGATGAACTTATCATCGGTATGGCTCATCAGGCATACGCCACTTATGAGATCATCAACGAAGTAGGCCAGTCGCTGATACATGGCCGTTTGGACCCGCTGCAAACTAAGGTGGATGTGAAAGCGTTGCCCGCAGGTGTGTACTACGTAAGGCTGCGTGGTGAGGCCGGCAGCGTGGTGCAACGTTTTGTTAAGGAGTAGCCTACTTGACCATTATCATCAGATGGACTGACTGCAGGCATCTATTTGTTTCTCTGTATGCGCAATTTTTGCAATTGAGATGAAACAGTATATTGTCCACTTCAATAACAACCGGGCAGGGAATGCGGAGGAATGGAACTACGCGTTCAGTTCAGATACGAAAATGATCGTGGATGGCAACATTCAATGGTTGGTCGTATGTGCCATAAGTGAGGAGGAGGCAGTGGAGATAGCCAATAACTTGGTTGAGTCCTTCCTTGATCGTGCGTTTGCCTGATCTGTTATACCGAATCTGATGGTGCTATTTGTATCCTTCGAACTTGCAGGTAGTATTGTAGCCTACCCCGGAGAAAGACTCGCTCAGGCTCAGCATTTCGTCATGCACATATGCCGACCCGCTGAAAGAGTTAGAATTACCACACTCGTCCATCATAAGCTGCGGTTTGAAGTCGATATGGTCGTTGAATAATGTGCCGGTATAGGTAACTGTCTTTCTGCAAGCGCCACCGCCTGATATTCCTTCCAGGTTTGCAGTGTTGCCATCCATACCAATCGTAACACTCGCTGAAACAGGAGCCATTCCACTGCAGGTAAGCGTGCCATTCCAGGTACCGCCAAAAATGGCAGGGTCAACGCTGTCCTCAATTTTTGTTGTACAGCTTGCCGCAACAAAAGCAGCTACCAGTGAAAAGCCAAATAAGCGTATGGATTTATTCATAATGCACATTTTCGATAAACAAATATAAACCAACGGCTATTATAATACAAACTTCCCTTATTCTGCAACCGGTTGTTGCGGTCTCGGTAAAGAATTGTGTTCTTTTTTGCTACTTTGTGTGGCAAATTGGTAATATGAAATGGGTCGTCATATTTCTCGCTGCGTTAAACTTCGGTTATATGTTATTCGACGGCGGCAGGGCGCTCGTAACAGGCAGCTATATTACACCTTCAAGTGGGCCGCACAAAGGGCAGCTTGGTCCGTGGAGTAAGCTGGCAAAGGCTGTGGGCATAGAACCCGAAGGTAATGTCATGAAGATGATCTTTGTATTGTGGGGTATTGCGGGCCTCATCGTAACTTTCTGCTTTTTCAGGAACCCGGCCAACTATTGGTCACACATATTGATCGCAAACATATTATCACTCTGGTATGCGGGTATGGGCACAATGAGCAGTGCCATTCAGATAATTCTGCTTATTCTGATAAGGGTATTGTAATAGAGCAGCCGCATTACTTTTTCTTTGTTTGCTGGTACATGGTCTCAGCCATTATCACATCGTTAGCTCCTTCCAGGTAAGGGTTGCGTTTCATCACCAGTTCTACCTCGCGCTCAGCCGAAGCGTCGTAGTCGGTGGTCGGCTTATGGTTCTTATCAAAGTATGTCTTTATCCTGTCTATGTATTCATAAAGTTTCTTCGAGTTCAGTGCCCTCGCATCATACTTCAGTTGGGCAATGTATTCTTCTTTTATCCTTGTGAGCACAGTTGCATTATCTACCGCTTCCTGCTTTTCGTTATCGTAATAGACCGTGAGGTTCTTATACTCATTTTGCTGGCCTGCAGTCAGAGCTATGTAGTCTGTGCCGGTCGTAGGGCCGAACTGCAGGTCCCTCGACCTGTTCTCGCCAAGCCGCACGTTAAAAACAGGCTCTCTCGATCTGTGAGGTTCGCCCAACTTATCCGTATACTTCCGCGATAGTGGCATTTCGCGCGTATCCAGGGCATATGCGTTCTGCTTGCGGTCTTCAGCATACCTCCTGTATTCTTTAAGGGCATCAGTTACAATATCGGTGAATGTATAGGTGTCTTTAGTATTGGTTTTAAGATTGTGGATGGTCACTTGTTTCTTCCTGCACAGCTCTATTTCTGTGGTCGTGAACTTCTCGCCAAACAGGTCTTTGTAGTTGTTGAAGAGGTAGTTCTCCATCTGGTTCATTTTGCCTATCAGTGCCCTGCAGTTCTTTTCGGCATCTGTTCTTTCCCATCCGGCGCGTTCAAGCTCTGTAGCAACAATATTATTCAGGCTCACTTTAAAGAAATGGTGTGTTTCTTCATCAAAACTCAGCATTTCGCCCGATTTTGTAAAGTTGATCACCAGGTCATTATCAATGGGGTCATACTTCATGTCGCGCTTGATAAGCTTGACCCCGAGGTCGGCGGCAAACTGGGCGTCAACACCTTCTACGGTGTTAGCAGTTACCAGGTCATCCTTGTCTTTTATTTTTAGGATGCCTTGGTTGTTCCGCGCAATATTGGCATAGATCTCAGCGCCGGGCGCGGTTCCTGCCATGTGGTTAAGTATGTCTTGTATAGCCTTGAATTTGCCCGGGTACATGTTCTTATCTATATCTATTTTTATGATCTTCGTCCAGTCGTGCAGCTTTTGCACGGTTGGGTTTTGTGCCTCAACCGAAAAACAGGTAATTAACAGGGTAACAAGTACTAAGATTATTTTGTTATTACCACCCCGCGGCAGGTGTTTGAATAGCAGCATATGAACACCTAAAGTTACTTCATTTCCATCACTTCCGTGCTGCGTAGTGGTTGCTATGCCTTTTTCTTCAGGAACAGCAGTTGCCCGTAGTGCTCTGCAAGGTGCGTCGTGCGGCTTGCAAGCACGGCAAGCTTGTTGCGGTGCGGCTGCGTGGCAAAATCTGCTTCCGACACCGATGTATGCCTGCTCAGCCAGTCGGCGGGTGTCCATGTGGCAAATGCAGCGTTCAGCGCGTCGTTTACTTCTGTCCACTGGGCGCGAAGGTCCGCAATGGGCGGCATTGCTTTGCCTGACTTATCGGGGCTGGTGAGGAATACCTCATCCAGTTGCGCATAGCGTTGCGGGCCAATGCCCAGCAGCGGCAGCATCCTGTCGTGTACGGATACTAGGTGCCCGAGCAGGTAAATGCCCGTATTGCGCCCCGGCGATACTTCTTTCACCAGGTCCTCATCCGTTATGGCTGCCAATGTATCGTTGGTCATCTTCAGCGTGGCTTTCCAGCTGTTCACCATTGTGTTTATCGCTATGTTCAGTTGTGTGTCCATTGTTTGTGTTTGTGCCATAAAAGTAACTTTTCGAAACTGAATGCTGACAATGACCCTATAGTAACCTGTTATACCTCCGCTGTTGCTGTTTTGTGGCCCTTCCTGTGGGCTAGTATTGTGGCAATGCAGGTGACGACGAACGGCAGAGAGCAGGCTATTATCTTCACGTTCATGGTCATAATGCCAATGGCAAAAATAAACAGCAGCAACACTGCTATGCAGCCCATTCCCAGGAAGGTGAGCGCCTTGCCCGGCTGTTTCTGGAACAGTGTGGCCAGCAGCATCAGTTGCCCCGCAAGCGGGATGAGCGTGAACGGATGAACAACGGAAGAGGGATCAGTAAATAATCCTTTGATGATATCGGCTTCGGCACTCAGCAGGAATATGCTGTTATCATGCCCCCATTCCAGGTAGGCCATCACAGAGGTGATGATAAGCGCTGCGTTAAGCAATTTTAATTTCATTGTGTGGTTTTAATACTGTGAAATTAATTAACTTATATCTGAACATATAGTTAATGTTTTGCTGCCGTATATTTGATGAATGAGATGCTCTGTTGTACTGTTGCTTGCGTTGCTGAGCCTGGCTGTAGCGCCATTGCATGGGCAGGAAAACAAACCTGTTACCATCATACTGTTGCGCCATGCCGAGAAGGACACAGCAAAGAAAGATCCACCTCTGACGGAAAAAGGCAGGCAGCGCGCAGAGCGGCTGAAGGCCACACTGGCAGCATGGAAGCCCGACCTGCTCTACAGCACGGCCACTACGCGCACCATGCAAACTATAACGCCACTCGGCAGGTTCTATGGCAAGCAAATACAAACGTATAGTGCGGCAGAGCAAAGCACATTTGCGCAGGCACTGAAACAGCAAACCGGCAAAACCATAGTTGTGGTTGGGCACTCCAATACTATACCCCAACTTGTTAATTTACTCACAGGCAAAGACACTTACACCGATCTGCCCGACAATGAGTTTGGCAGGATATTTATCGTTACGGTAACTAACGAAAACACTTCGGTTGTTGTGAAGCAGTATTGATTTGAAACGGAACATATAAGCTGCGACGCCCGCCATTTTATCATTTCACGTCTGCGATTTTCAGTAGCCCGAAGAGCGTTGCTTCTTCCAGTTCCCGCACTTGCCCCGGTTGCAGGTCGCCCAGTTGCAGGCCTTCTATGGCTGTGCGTATCAGTCGCCTGCAGGGGTGGCCAAGCGCACGCACCATATTGCGCACCTGGTGGCGCTTGCCCTCATACAACGTAATGCGCAGCCACGAATGGGCTATGCGTGGGTTCTGCTCCAGCTGGTAAGCAGGTACATCCGGTGGTGTGCCCAGCAGTTGCACCTCGCAGGGCGCCGTTTTATAGTTGCCCTTGCCCCGCACGCTTATAGTTACGCCCTCACTTAGCTGCCTCACTTTTTCAGCAGTTATTACATTATTCACCCGCACCAGGTAGGTGCGTTTGTGTAGCGTTTCACTCCGGAAAAGCAGCTTCGATAACTGCCCGTTGGTAGTAAGCAGCAATAATCCCTCCGACAGTGCATCCAGGCGGCCCACAACATGCGTGCCGGGCGGGAATGAATAGTCAAGATCGCTCAGCAGCGGCACATCCTCCACACTCACAAACTGCGACACCATATTGAATGGCTTATTGACAATAAAGTAGCGGTGTCCGGCCATGTGTGGCGCAAATTAGTGAATTTGGCTTATGCACGATACGCTTAGTGGGGATCTCTATGTTCGCATGCAAGATAAGATAACTAGCGGGCAAATGTGGACTTACTGGGTGCTACACTTCTCTCACAAATGCTTTTCACTGTATCCCGGTTGCAAAATAAGAAACAGTGGTAATGCAATTGTTGTTTAGTAGCTTTTTGTATATTTAAGCGGGTCGGTTCTATGAATGCTGCATTTCAATTTGATTTTTATGTGCCTCTTAACGAACAAGAAAGAAAGTTGGTGGCAGCTTTCTGGTATGTGAAAGGAAAGTATCCGTTCGGCCAGCAAGAGCGAATACTGCCTTCGGGACACGTCGAGATGATATTTAATCTCTCTGAACCGGTTTCTTTTTTTAGAAATATAGATGAGTCGCGCGGTAGTATGCCGAGATGTTTTATTGCCGGACTCAGTATGAATGATGTGACTCTAGTTAAGAGCAATGAACACCATTACCTGGGAATCCAATTTCATCCTATAGGACTGCGGGCGGCGTTGGGTATACCAGGCAATGAACTTGTTAATTCCTATGTAGATTATACGCTTATAAGCAAGGAAATAGATGTCATCTGGCACCGGTTGGTCAGTGAGCCGTATTTTCATAACCAGGTACGCATATTGCTGTTATGGTTGCGCCGCCAGATGTCTCTCCGGAAGCATTGTGCTGACGCTGATATGATGGATGATTTATATCGTTATGTTCAAGGTGGTAACAGGTCTTTGGGCGATCTGAGGAATAAGTACAACCTATCTGAAAGGACGTTACGAAGAAAGAGTAATGAATGGTTGGGTGTAAGTATGGAATCTTTCCTTCGATATCATAAGTACATGAGAGCGCTTCAGTTACTTCATGCTGGGTCTCGTTCACTCACTGAGATTGCTTATACGTGCGGTTATTTCGATCAGTCGCATTTCATCCGTGAGTTCCGGTCCTTTACATCAATGTCGCCAAGCGAATACCGGAAAGAAAAGAGCGCATATCAAGGGCACATATACATGCCGTGCTAAATTGTCCGAATTATACAATTATCATTGGTCTTTGCAATTGAATTTAGCTGAAAATTTTAAGCATGAGGCCAAAACTGAAGAAAGTTCTTAAATACACCGGTGTTTCTGTCGGGATTTTACTACTGCTGTCTGCAGGATTAGGTATTTACATTAACTCTATTATTCCAAAGCCTATCGGTAAACCGATTATTTTGCAGGATCTGTTTACCAAACCAGCAACGTCAAAGGCGTTTGAAGGAAAGTATATTTATTTACCTGCAACAGACCTTGCACGCAGAATACGGAACAGGGAGATCAGCGCCGAGGCCGTTGTAAAAGAATGTATAGCCAATATTAAGGCCAATAACTGGAAGTACAATGCCTTGATATGGTTGAGGGAGGAAGATGCTTTGCGTGAAGCCAGGCTTGCCGATGAGGCCGTGGCTAAAGGTGATACAACCGGGAAACCTCTGCTTGGGGTTCCTATTACTATAAAAGAAATGTTTTGGGTTGCGGGTTCTCCGTCTACTATGAATGCAGCCATGTATGGTTTCATAGCGCCACGCAATGCTGTTGTCGTCAACCATCTCCAGGATGCAGGAGCAGTGATTCTTGGTACTACTAATGTGCCTTATATGCTTTCTGATTATCAGACTCAGGGAGAAGTATATCCTGCCGGTAATAACCCATACGATACATCACGCACACCGGGCGGCAGTACAGGTGGTGGTGCTGCGGCATTGGCAGCAGGGTTTTCGGCTCTTGAGTTGGGAAGCGATTTGGGTGGCAGTATTCGGATACCCGCGGCATTTTGTGGGTTGTACGGGTTGAAGCCGACCTATGGGGTTGTGAACATAACCGAAGGCGTGGGGCCGGACACAGTAACCAAGTTCACACGGATGGCATTGGCCTCTGCAGGGCCGCTGGCACGTTCGGCAGAAGACCTTGAACTGGTGTGGGAAGTGCTGAAGCACACCAAACCCGACGTGAGGTTTCAACAGCCGGTGAACTGGAAACCGACTCCTGCTAAAACCCTTAAAGAATACCGTATTGCCTGGATGGATGAGTGGAAACACGGAAACAATGTTGTACATGTTGGTGCTGATGTGAAAACTAAACTCGGTGCCCTCGTAGATTCACTTCAGGGCAGAGTTGGTGTGCTGAAGCGTGAGGCGCCGGACAACTATGATGCTATGGCTCGTTCTTTCTTTGGCTCTTTTGGTGCAATGATGAGTGAAGGACAACCCTGGCTGCTGCGCAAATTCATTGGCATGGATTTCAAAAAGTGGGACAATGGAGATGGTAATATTGATGCACTCTTTGAGTCGTTGAGCGAAAACGGTGATGAACACTGGCAGCAGTTGCAAACTGACAGGAAAAAGCTGATAGCAACTTGGGAGGCGTTCTTTACCCAATACGATGTGTTCATATGCCCCATCACGTATGGCCCTGCGATAAAAAAATGCCCGCAGGGTTCTGCATTGCAGGGTGATCATGCATTAATGCCTTATGCTGACTATTTCCCATATGCTAACATATTTAACGCAACTGGCCATCCGTGCATTGTAGTTCCTATGGGGCTTAACAAGGACGGATTGCCTGTAGGCATACAAGTTGTCGGACCATATTATTCCGAATCGATGTTGATTCAGTTCGCGAGGCTCCTTGCGCCTTATACCCCTGGTTTTGTAAAGCCCGCCTGATTGACGCTTTTCCGCCCGTGTTGGTCTTATTTTCTGACCAACACGTTCGCGAAGGAGTTTTTCGCCCTTTCCCGCTCCATGCCCTAAAATTGCTATCACGGCCGTAGCGAGTCCCCACGCCACGCCAAGTTGTTTCTCTATGGGTGTAGCGGGTAGAGAAACCGGGTGATTTTTTGTAGCTTTACCAAACCATTTGTTGATATTCATAGTCTTATTATCCATATTCTACTACTTTATGGTACATCTATATAAACGAGCGCTGATAATTTGCTTGGTAGCTTTTACTTGTATCTTTTCATGCACGAAGAAAGACTCAACAACCAGTTACGATGTATCGCACCTGAATGAGTACTTTGCGGGACTGCGAACTACTCCTCAAAACATTACAGTACAAGCGGGGCGTGATACGGTGGTTTCTGGAGCAAGTGGCACGTTGATCCATTTCTACCCCTATTCATTTAAGGACGCTGCGGGGAATACAATTAGATCCGGCAATATCAGCATAAAACTTGTAGAAATGTACAAGCCCGGAGAGATGATAGCTAACCGGACATCTGCAACGGCTGACAATATGCCATTGCAAAGTGGCGGGCAGGTTAATATAGTTGCTACCCTTAACGGAAATGATGTAGTTGCAAATGTGTTTGGTATAGGGTTTAAACAAGGAGGCAATTCTGGGCAACAGATGGAATTATATTATAAATCAGGTAACAATCCGGATTCCTCTATAACATGGAAAATGACTGATACAACAAAGCCTGGCAGGGTAAGCCGTTCTGCTACAAGTACCGATTCTTCGATTTATTCAAATAATGCAGGGATAATTAAAAAGTACAGTTTTCCCGGATTTCGCTACTTATTTGACTCCTGCACGAGCTTTGGGTGGATCAATTGCGACCACCCGGCTACAGGTAAATGGGGGAGCGGAGCAAATTATACGGTTGTTCGTGTTATTTTAGAGGATAAGTCATTTAACGAATCCAATACCCAGGTTTTCTTTGTATTTCCAAGCATAAACTGTGCTGAACAACTGACATTTTACGATAAACCGACCAACTCATTTGGCGGGTATGACCCCAAACCATCATTCCCAATTGGTGAACCATATAAAATGGTTGTTACATCGTTTAAAGAAGACGGTTTTTATTATGCGGAAAAATCCGGTACGATAACAGAAAATATGAACATCACTGTTACTCCCGCATCTGAAACTCTTTTTGATATAAAGGCTAGGCTAGGAGGTATATGATTTGCCCGTATTAGGTTCCCGTGCTGGTCTTAATTTACGGCAGCACAAGCTCCCGCAGAAGCTACCAATTCAGGTTGGTGCAATATTTGCGCTACTTTATTCCCTCTTATCCGTGACTTGATATAAATATAAGTTGTGTCCCCGGCGGCTCCCACAGCATAGCCCGTGTGCGTTGGCGGGGACCCGTAGGCATCAGCGCACTATAGCTGATGATTGGGGAATTACCCCGCAAAGGTTTTTTTCCGCCGCTGTTAGTGTTCCTCACCAAAGTGGTTAATTGGCACAGATTTTGCAGCATTGAACTGCTGAAGTTCTTTGAAATTTTATATTGCTGTATATACACCTTTTATACCCGAATTATACCTAAACAGGGTATAATTATACCTTTTTGGGGTATAATTATACCCTTTTATACCCCTTTATACCTAAAGAAAAAACACATAAAATAGTCCCACGGCTGATTTCGTCACATTTAAAAAATAATATTGATCGAAAACGGGCATTTCCTGAAATTATACCCCCGCTTTGTATGATATGCTTCAAAATCCACATGCAAAAAATGGCACACTGTGCAACCATGAATGATATATGTGACAGACCATGGATTTATCGGCAGTCTGACAAGGAATGTACATGTGGATAATTTCCTTTTTTGTCTTTTGTATTATAATACACAACCCTTACCTTTGCGCAAAATTTAGCAGGTTTCAAATCTAATTATAATTAATACTTATGCCAAACGTTGGTAAAATAAAGCAAATTATCGGGCCGGTTGTGGACGTTTATTTCGGTGGAGATAACAAACTTCCGGAGATCTTTAACGCACTGGAACTGACCCGTGAGAACGGCGACAAACTGGTGATGGAAGTGCAGCAGCACCTCGGTGAGGACAGCGTTCGCGCAGTAGCGATGGACGGTACCGAAGGCCTTGTGCGTGGCACAGAAGTTCGTGATACCGGCAAAGCGATAGCAATGCCGATAGGCGAGCAGATCAACGGTCGCCTCTTCAACGTTACCGGTGATGCTATCGACGGTCTTGGTGCGCCTGATAAGACCAACGGTCGCCCCATCCACAACAAACCACCAAAATTCGAGAACCTCAGCACTTCGTCAGAAGTACTCTTCACAGGTATCAAAGTTATCGACCTTATCGAGCCTTATGCAAAGGGTGGTAAGATCGGTCTGTTCGGTGGTGCCGGTGTGGGTAAAACGGTATTGATCCAGGAACTGATCAACAACATCGCAAAAGCATACTCAGGCCTTTCGGTATTTGCAGGTGTGGGTGAGCGTACACGCGAGGGTAATGACCTGATGCGTGAGATGATCGAAGCTGGTATCGTTAAATATGGCGACAAGTTCAAGCACAGCATGGAAGAAGGCGGCTGGGACCTGGCATCTGTGGACATGAACGAACTGAAAGAAAGTAAAGCAACATTCGTATTCGGACAGATGAACGAACCACCCGGAGCACGTGCACGTGTGGCCCTTTCAGGTCTTACTATCGCAGAATACTTCCGCGATGGTGATGGCACAGGCAAAGGAAAAGACATCCTGTTTTTCGTAGATAATATCTTCCGTTTCACACAGGCAGGTTCAGAGGTGTCGGCGCTGCTTGGCCGTATGCCATCGGCGGTGGGTTACCAGCCAACACTGGCTACCGAGATGGGTCTGATGCAGGAGCGTATCACTTCTACAAAAAATGGTTCTATCACATCAGTGCAGGCGGTTTACGTACCTGCGGATGACCTTACCGATCCGGCTCCGGCAACTACCTTCGCCCACCTTGATGCCACAACGGTATTGGATCGTAAGATAGCTGACCTTGGTATCTACCCTGCGGTTAACCCGCTGGAGTCTACATCGCGCATCCTTACGCCATTGATAGTTGGTGAAGCACACTACAACACTGCTAACCGCGTTAAGCTGATTCTGCAGCGCTATAAAGAACTGCAGGACATCATCGCTATCCTTGGTATGGACGAGTTGAGTGAAGAAGATAAAATGACAGTATCGCGCGCACGTAAGGTGCAGCGCTTCCTGTCTCAGCCGTTCCACGTGGCCGAGGCGTTCACAGGTCTGAAGGGCGTACTGGTTCCGATCGAGGAGACCATCCGCGGCTTTAACATGATCATGGACGGCGAAGTGGATGAGTATCCTGAAGCAGCCTTCAACCTGGTAGGTAGCATTGATGATGCTATAGCTAAGGGCAAGAAGCTGATGGAACAAGCGAAGAACTAATTTGAAAATTTGAAAATGTGCTGATTTGAAATGGCACATTTATTAAGGGCAAATGCAATTAAGTTTCAAATTTTCAAATTCACAAATTTTCAAATTAGCAGAATGCAACTAGACATATTAACACCGGAGCGTAAGGTATTCAGCGGCAAAGTGTACGGCATTTACCTGCCGGGCACATCGGGCGCGTTCGAGATACTCGAGAATCACGCACC
>JBGAJU010000009.1:0-75552 GCA_044224775.1 Flavipsychrobacter sp. | reverse complement strand
AACTACATAGTTGCACATACCGCTGAAACAGATGAGAACGGCATGGTAAATACACCCGGCACCATAAACGGTGGCTTCTACCAGAAGAACGATAACCCCGTTTCCCATGCACCTTCATTGGTCATTTCCGTTCCCGATATCAAAGCAGCTATCAAGGCAGTAGAAGCCGGTGGTGGCAAAATACTCGGCGCTATGGACCAAAACGGACAGCCTTCAATGGAGCCCATGATAATCCCCGGTGTAGGCCTTTGGATATCTTTCCAGGACCCCGAAAACAACCGTGTCAGCCTGTTGCAGCCTAACAATATGTAAACGAACGCTCTTATAAATAACAAAAGCCGCTATCACGCGGCTTTTTTGTTTTGTTTCAGGCACCCGGTTAACAAGCGCCACTTATGCAACCCAAAGCTTCCCTAACCCAAAACGCCCTTTCACTAACTCTACCCCATCAGATGTATCATCCATCAACATCTTTACACTACAAAAACAAAAAATTCATGAAACTATCCAAACTATTCATTTTCGCGCTCCTGATGTGCTTATCCGCAAATTCCTTCGCAGCAGATATTGTGATAAAACAGGTCAAGATCAAAAAAAGAGGTATTAGCTCCAAAACTGCCTGCGATATATTCCCCCCTGGTTTTGATGAGCAGATCCTCTCGTATATGCTTATTTCCACCGAAGCAAATGCACTGCCCGGCTACAACAAAATTATATGGGAATTTGCCGCCAATACCTACGACGTAGTCAAATTAAGCGGTGCATCCATCGATGTTGCATTCACAGACTGTAAAGGGAATATCACCACAAAAATGTTCGACTGCAAACTGAATGCAAAAGGATTCTATGAAGCTACCTACCTGCAGCCCATAATAAAAGACTGCGAGCAAGCATTGACAGCTACAGACATCACACTACGAACAGGAGAATGCTCCGAAACATTCGAAACCAAGTTGAATAGCGCTAAAGATGCCTGCAATGCAAAATACAAGCTCAAAGAGGTCAACTACAGCACAGAAGAAGCAGGTGGTTTTTACACCGTAAAATTCGACTTCGCTTTCGAGAAAGATGAATTCCCTTATGGTGTGGACATGCTGCTGCAGTTCAAAGACACCAAGGGCAACTACGCCACGCTGCCTCCACGCGTCAGCTACTTTGCAGCAAAGGGCATTGCATTAGGTTCAGGCGGACTGGCCCAATTAAAAGAAAACCCATGGACACATGGGGCGTAGACTTTGGCAATGCAAAGACCAACGGCACCGGAACAAGAAGCGGCGCAGCTTCAGTTAAAAGCAAACCGACATTGAAATAGAACACCATATCAACATGCCCACAGCGGGGACAGCATTTGCTGCCCCGCTATTTTTTTATTTGCCTTTCTCACCGCTGATTGGAGTTCGTCTCCAATAACAGAGCCGAAGACGATCTACATCAACCTTTCCAACTTCCCCTTCCGCTTAACAATATTCTTATAATCCCACTGTATCGTTGAGTTCATTGCGAACCCTATAGCCGGGCCTTCGCATAGCGTAGGGTAAAGCAATCTCGCGAAACACAGGATTAACACTGCGCAAGACGATCTACATCAACCTTTCCAACTTCCCCTTCCGCTTAACAATATTCTTATAATCCCACTGTATCTTTTTCGACTTCTTCAGCCAGCGCTTCAGCGCCTTGCTATCTATTTCACCTATCGCTGTGTACCGTACTTCAGCTGCTTTAAAGCTGCCCTCAGGTCCCAGCCCCGGCTCCTCAAAAGATTGCCCGCTCCAGAATAGCAGTCGCACACAATCCTTCAGCTTGTGGTACCCCAAAATAGGGTTCCCTTCCAAAAACCACACCGGGTGGCGGTGCCATACCTTATTTTCTGCATCCGGTAGTTCGGCGCTTATCTCTGCATACAAAGCTTCGCATATCTCCCTGTCTTCAGGTGTCAACGCTTTATGATAAGCCTGCACATCTTTATTCATAAAAAGTGTGTTTTGTTGTTGTAAATTAATCGATGTAATCCAATATTGCTTTCCTTTGCAGAATAAACAGCATTTCAATGAAAAATATATTTGACAAAACCGTAACTGAAGAGATCATAAACAGGATACAGAAGCTAACACCACAAACCCAGCCGGTATGGGGTAAAATGAATGTAGCACAAATGCTCGCACACTGTAGTGTCACATACGAGTTCATCTACGAGGATAAACACCCTGCCCCAAAAGGCTTCAGGAAATTCCTGCTCAAAACATTCGTTAAGGGTATAGTGGTCAGCGAAAAACCCTACAAGAAAAACAGCCCCACTGCCCCTGCATTTCTTATTGTTGATGAAAGAAAATTTGAAGAAGAAAAAAACAGGCTGATCAACTTCATCAGGACGACGGCTGAAAAAGGAATGGCGTGGTTTGAGGGCAAGGAATCTCACTCATTTGGCGTACTCTCTGGCCTGGAATGGAACAATATGTTCTATAAGCACCTCGATCACCACCTTAGCCAGTTTGGGGTCTAAGTAAACGCGGGCAATGCAAAAACAAAAACTCGTAGTACTGACCGGTGCCGGCATTAGCGCAGAAAGCGGCCTGCGCACTTTCCGAGATGGCGATGGCCTGTGGGAGGGTCACAATATCGAAGATGTGGCCACTCCCCGCGCCTGGCACCGCAACCCGCAATTGGTGCTCGACTTCTACAACATGCGCCGCCGCGATGTACTGGCAGCGCAACCAAATGCCGCCCACACAATTCTCGCCGAACTCGAAGCCTGTTTTGATGTACACATTATCACCCAGAATATCGACGACCTCCACGAGCGCGCAGGCTCCACAAAAGTGCTGCACCTGCATGGCGAGATACTAAAAATGCGCAGCGAAAAAAATGCCTGGAAATTCTACCCTATCCACGAAGACATAAAGCTGGGCCACAAAGCCGAAGATGGCGGTCAGTATCGCCCACACGTGGTCTGGTTCCAGGAACCCGTACCCATGATTGAAGAAGCCATTCCCATCATGCAATACGCTGATATCTTTGTACTCATAGGCACATCGCTCGCTGTTTACCCCGCTGCCGGCCTTGTTGATTATGTAGACGATGAAGTTAAAAAGTACGTGATCGACAAGCGCATACCCGCAGTTAGCCGTTACAGCAACGTAATACCCATAGAGATGCCCGCAACACAGGGCATATCAGAATTAAAAAAGCATCTCGGTCTATAAGAAAATTGCCGAATTGCCGAATCGGCCTTTATTTCCCCAGGCTGAACAAGCTATCAACAAACTCCGTCTTGTTGAATATCTGCAGGTCTTCCATCTTCTCTCCCACTCCTATGTACTTCACCGGTATCTTGAACTGGTTGGCTATTGCAAGCACCACGCCACCTTTTGCAGTACCGTCAAGCTTGGTCACTGCTATTGCAGTAACATCAGTTGCAGCAGTAAAATGCTTTGCCTGTTCTATCGCGTTTTGTCCTGTGCTGCCGTCAAGCACCAGCAGCACCTCGTGCGGTGCATCCGGCATTTTCTTGCTGATAACACGTCGTATCTTGCCCAGCTCATCCATCAGGTATGCTTTATTATGCAGGCGCCCTGCAGTGTCAATAATGATCACATCCGAGCCCCTCGCCATGCCACTCGCCACAGTATCGAACGCAACAGAGCTTGGATCACTGCCCATTTCTTTTTTCACAATTGGCACACCAACCCTGTCACTCCATATGGTCAGCTGGTCCACCGCCGCCGCCCTGAATGTATCTGCGGCACCAAGTAATACGTCCTTACCATTCTTCTTAAAGTTGTTCGCCAGCTTGCCTATAGTTGTTGTCTTGCCCACGCCATTCACACCCACCACCAGTATCACATATGGCTTCTTGCCTGCAGGCACATCAAAAGTGGCAAACTCGTTGCTTGGCGCCTCCGTCAGCATGCCCATTATCTCTTCCTGCAACAATTGGTTCAGTTGCGATGTGCCCACATACTTATCCCTCGCCACACGTTTTTCTATGCGGTCAATGATGGCCACAGTAGTATCCACGCCCACATCAGCACTTACAAGGGCATTTTCCAGCTCGTCCAATACCTCCTCGTCCACCTTATCCTTGCCTGCAATGGCCTTGGTTAATTTAGATAGAAAGCCCTCTTTCGTTTTCTTCAGCCCTTCGTCCAGCGCTTCCTTCTGTTCCTGCTGCTCTTTGTTCCGTTTAAAAAGTTTATCAAATAACCCCATAATATGCTTTGAGAGGCTGCAAAATTAGCTTTTATCCCCATAAACCACGTATTCACCCCGCCAGACGCTCAAAAAACCAACGTTTGGCGCGAAAATTGCGTCTTATTGCAATGATGGATATATAAAATCCGATATCTTCACCATAACATCAGGTCTTTATGAAAACTTTTACCCGACTGTTAGCCTCAATTCTTGTCTTTTTCGGAAGCAATGCGTTTGCCTCGCATATAGTCGGACTTGACCTTTTTTACAAACACATTTCCGGGAATACCTATACGATCACGTTAATAGCCTATGGCGATTGTGGCCCGGCAAGTTCTTCGGCATTTTCTACCCTACCCACGGCCACCCCAACTGTTTGCATCTTTGATGGCAATACGTCGGTTGCCAGTATATCGTTGGCTATCCAGGCTCCTGCCACAGGTGTAGAGATAACCCCGGTTTGCCCAAAAGATTCCGCCAATACCCAATGCACCAATCCATCCAATCCTATTCCGGGCATCAAGAAGTTCGTATATAGTGCAAATTATACGTTGCCCTATACGTCGCCTGTTTGGCGGTTCATTTTCACCGGCGATCTGGCTGGGGGCAGCGCCCTGGCTGGCAGGGCGGCTGCAATAACCAATATTACTGCTGCCACCACCACGCAGCTAGTCGATACGCTCAACAATACCGTATCCAACAATTCCAGCCCTACGCTCACCTCGGTGCCGGTGCCGTTCTTTTGCCTGAACAATAACGACACCTATAACCCCGGCGCTGTGGATCCTGACGGTGACAATCTCGTCTTCGACCTTGTAGATGGCATCAGCGGCTCTGCCAATTGCACGCCAACAAATACGCCGGTCACTTATACCACCGGTTTCTCTGGCGCCAACCCGCTCGCTTATACCCCAGGTAGCTTCACCTTCGACCGCGCAACCGGCCAGATAGACTTTTTCCCTAACATTATACAACGCGCTTTGGTGGTTTATAACATACAGGAATTCAGAGCGGGAACATTTGTCGGCAGTTGCCAGCGCGAAATGACTTTCCTGATCATCCCCTGCACGGTCAGTCCTCCTTCCGGAACGTTGAACGATGCGTCTAGTGGCATTATCACAGATGATACTCACTTCAAGATCTGCAAGGATTTTGGCGATTTCTCCCTCTATGTTAATCCTACCTCACCCGATAGCACAAATAACATTACAGTTACAGCAACCGGCATACCATCGGGAGCAACATTTCACGTGATCAACGATGGAACCCCTCACCCGCGTTGCATTTTAAGCTGGACGTCAACAGGCGTGGCCCCGGGCCTGTATGTCTATTACCTCACTTTCAAAGACGACGCCTGCCCGCTATCGGGTTCGCAAACACAGGCATTTACCATCACTATATTGCCTCTGCCGGATGTAAAAGCAACAGGAGCTGTAACTACGTGCCTGTCAACAATGGGTATGATGAATGCAGAAGGTGCCGTTGACTACTCTTGGGAACCACAGGCAGGCCTTAGTTGTCCCACCTGCCCAAATACCAATGCAATTGCACCCGCAACCACAACGTATACCGTTACCGGCAGAGATAGCTATGGCTGTAAGAACACTGATACCGCCAGCCTTATCGTTTATCCCGACCCGCCGGGAGCGATGTTGCATGGCATCACAGCCAGCCAGGCCATTCCTTATGGATCCAGCATTCAGTTAGACGTAAAAGGAGCATGGATATACAAATGGACCAATGGAAACACGCTCAGCAATGCCAACATTAACAACCCTGTTGCAACTCCTAAAGAAAAGACCACTTACACAGTACACGGTTACAGTAAGAACGGCTGCCCTGATTCCGCCTCCGTCACCATCGACGTTATTACAACTAACGAGGACGTTCCCACAGCCTTTACACCCAACGGAGATGGCATTAACGATGTGTTCAACATTACCAATCTTGCGTGGGGGCACGTCATAGAACTGTCCATATACAATCGATGGGGACAACAGCTGTTTACCTCCATCGATAACAAAGGCTGGGATGGTACATTCCACGGCACACGTCAGGACATGGGCGTGTACCACTACATGATCAAGGTAGAACGAGAAGACAGATCGACCGTACTGTACAAAGGAGATGTTACGCTGATACGTTAACTTACTTTGCCTTGACGTTTGCCAAAACGGCATTGGCATCATTAAGGAATTTTACTTCCTCTTTCCCGGGTTCTGATCCTGCAGGATAGCCCAAAGGAGAAGACCCCAATGGTGTCAATGCAAATTTTTGCGTTGAAGGGTCCTGCACTGCGGTAAATATCCATATAGTTGGAAAACCCTGCACCTGGAATGCTTGCTGAAGGCTGTTATTTTGCTGTGCTAATTCAGGAGACAACTGCTTACGGCGTGGAAAATCCAGTTCCAGCAATATCACTTTGTCTTTCGCCCATTTAACAAATGCAGGTTTAGAGAAAACATCGTTTTGCAACTTATGGCACCATCCGCACCAATCACTACCGGTAAAGAAGCCGAATATGGGTTTGTTAGTGGCTTTAGATTTTTCATACGCTTTCACAAGGTCGGTATACCATTCCAGTTGATTATTAGCGTGTTCTTGTGCTAATGCGGGGCTAACACTAAGGATAAACAGGGACAAAATGACAAAAAGCTGCTTCATATCAGTAGATTAATGATGAACAAATATCGGGATAATAATCACTAATAAGTCACTTAGTAGTATCTTTTATTTGTTAAAATCCTTATTTTAACTCACCGGCAAATCTTCAAAACAAAAAACTAACGCAAATGGTGTCCGTCATATCTTCTGGAGTTCAGCGGCAGATAAGCTACGAATATTGTTTAGGAGCTACCGAATATCAAAATGAAAAAGCCGGGGATGAACCCGGCTTTCAGTTATTTCAACCAAGACTATTTAAAACCGGTAGCCTAACTTAAACCCTCCCTGCACAAGGCCCCTTGTGTCGTTATTGATGCCATCTATACGGTTCAGGTATGTGAACCCGAAACCAAACTCAAGCCCAAGATATATATGCTCACTGGGATTAATATTCAGTGAATTGTTCAGTACGATGCCCAGCATTGTATGAGACACGGTTTTTTCATACGCAGCGCCCCAGGGGTCGAGAAGTACTGATGACTTTTCTCCCGTTGCATAAACAATAGAAGGGCCTATTCCGTATCTCACTTTACCCAAGCTCCCACCCGGATATAGCAACACGCCCGGCATCAAATACAGCATCATATCCTGGTGCCCGTTCACGTAGGTATTGGTGGCACTGTTCAGGTAGCTGCCGCTGTTCAACTTGAACGTGGCAATTACAGGAAGGTAAAAAGAAATGATGGCATCCTTATCCAGTGCTCGGTTATAACTTAAACTCATGCCCAGGCCATTATCGGTGAACTGCAAAGGTGCAAGCGCCACAAGGTTACGTCCATACTTTGGCTTCGGGCTCCCCGGATCATCACCCGGCTCCCCATGCATCCTGGGAGAACGGTGCCTGCTCATGCTTTCAAAATTCTCCTCATCACCGGCTTGGTATTTTATTTTCAGCACATCATGCTTCAGGATAGTATATTCCGGTCCGGATTGATTATCAAAACGGGTGTAGGTGATCGTCTTCGTGCCCACGTTCTTTACTTTGGCATCTATAACCTCTCCATCACGCTTGTGTATCTTATCCTGGGCATAAACCCCTCCTGATAGTAATGTTATTGCTAGTGGGAGAAATACGAATTTTATTTGCATAAGGTAGTTTTAGTTATTGTTTATTATAATAAATTATTTAATCCATTGAAAAGTATCAGAGCCGCACACCCGTTTTCAGAATAAACTGCCCGATCGGTCCGAACATATTGTCGAATTCATCACGGCTCTTATACCTATTGTCTGAAAAAGGCACACAGGCATTCACACCAAACTCTATGTAAACATGCTTTGTAACCGACACACTTACTGAATTTGAAATAGCTGCGCCATACATCGTGTAGCGCCAATCGCCCCTTGCACCGGGCACAATGCCTGCAGAAAAATTACGATCATAAACATCGTAAGGCTCACTACCGAATGTAGCATAGAACGATAACCCAAGAGAATATCTTACTGCCCGTTTATTATCTGCCGGATAAAATTTTACCCCCGGCATAAGTGATAACCAGGTGTAATTATTAGAACCGGTATAAACATAGCTGCTGGTATAATATAGATTATTGTTGTAGTCCTTATTTTGAGCGAACCCACACAGGATGGGCAACGCAAAGCCGAAATGCCCGTCATCGTCGAGCAGGCGCTCATAACACAACCCGATACCGGGATCTCCAATGGTCCCGTCCAGACCATAGGTGTAGGTTGCAGGCATTACTGTGATGATATTGTTACCATATGGCCTTGACCTGACTTTCCGGCGGTCATCGTATTTTGGCACAGCCTTTTTGCTATCAAAATTGTCCGTAAAACCTGACTGGTAAACTATTTTGGAAACATCATTCAACGAAATCGAATAATCAGGGCCGTCTTGCCTGTCAGATCGTGTATAAGTTATCAGTCTGGTGCCAACGCTCTTCACTTTTGCATCAACAATATCACCGTTCTTACGATAGATCTTATCTTGAGCATGCAGGGCGAAAACCATTAACGTACAGAGCGGAATTAAAAGGTATTTTATAGTCATACGGTATCAGTGTTTACTTTTTACAGCATATTTTATGCCAAACTCTCAGAAATAACTGAAATTCCCATACTTGCTTTCTATCACCACCTCTTTTTTCTCTGCTTTTTCCACATAGCCGGTCACCTGTGCATCAATATTAAAACTCTTTGCGATCTCTACTATACCTGCAGCCGTGTCTTTATCAGTAAACAGCTCCAGTCTTTGCCCCATATTGAACACCTGGTACATTTCCTTCCAGTCGGTACCCGCAGCCTCCTGTATCATCGTAAATAACGGCGGAACCGGTAATAAATTGTTTTTCACCACCCGTAGTGGCGCTGGCAGGTAATGCAGGCATTTGCTTTGCCCTCCCCCGCTGCAGTGTATGATGCCATGTATCTTATCAAAATGCTGCTGCAGTATTTTCAGCACAACCGGCGCATAAGTGCGTGTTGGCGACAAGATCATTTTGCCAACATCCAGTGGTGTGCTGGTAGGGTCCGTCAGCGCATACTTACCATTATATACTACAGCATCAGGCAAATTCGGGTCAACACTTTCAGGATATTTCTTCGCATAGTCCTTTCTCAGCATCTCATGGCGTGCACTGGTAAGGCCATTGCTGCCCATGCCGCTGTTATATTCATCTTCATAGGTAGCTTGCCCGTAACTGGCAAGCGATACCACAACATCGCCCGGCACCATCTTTTCGGTTGTTACAAGCCTGCTGCGCTCCATCCTGCACCCCATAGTACCGTCTACTATAACGGTGCGCACCACATCCCCCACGTCAGCAGTTTCACCGCCCAGCAGGTAACAGTCAATACCATATTCTTTCAGCCTGTCAAAATACGATTGCGTCCCGTTAATGATCGCAGATATCACCTCTCCAGGTATCAGGTGTTTATTCCTGCCTATGGTCGATGAATACGTGAACGGACCGGTTGCACCAACACATAGCAGGTCATCTATATTCATCACTATGCTGTCTATGGCAATACCCTTCCATACACTCATATCCCCTGTTTCTTTCCAGTACATGTAGGCAAGGATAGATTTGGTGCCTGCGCCATCGGCATGCAGCAGGTTGCAATAAGCCTCATCCCCGCCCCAATAGTCGGGATATATTTTACAAAAAGCATTGGGGAACAGCCCTTTGTCCAGCTTGGCAACGGCCTTATGGACATCCTCCTTCTGGGCAGAAACACCCCTCAGATTGTAGCGATTATTATCAGACATGAGCGAGATTCAATGCCGCAAAAGTAATACATAGAACTGACTTCCCGCATCAACAAGCCGTTGCCCCGTCTCAGCTTTGATAAGAAAAATTGTTGAAGTCGGTAAGGGTAATTACATTTGTTTAAAATCTAAAAAACAATGAAAAAGATCTTCACACTCGCAGCAGCCCTTTTTGTAATGGGTTCTGTAAGCTTTGCACAAGATGCAGCTCAGCAAAAACCGGCAGCAAAACCACAGCAACAACCTGCTAAAAAAACGCATGCAGCTTCAAGCTCTGCCGCGCAACAGCAGTCCAACCCTAACCCGAATACAGGTACTAATTCGCAAAATACCTCCACAAACGCTGCACAGCCTAATCACTTTGTACCCAACTCTCACCTCCCTCAGGCAACACCAAACAAGACAACAACAACAACAACAACAAAATAGTTGAAGGTATAAAATATAAAAAAGAAAAGCCCCGGAAACCCGGGGCTTTTTCTTTTAAACTATAATATCAATTCAATTCGCCCACCATATCCTTCGGGTCCACCCACTCATCAAACTGCTCCGCTGTCACATACCCCAGGTCAATAGCTGTTTGCTTCAGCGTTTTACCTTGCTTGTGTGCCGTTTGCGCTATTTCTGCAGCTTTGTAGTAGCCTATCTTTGTATTCAGCGATGTCACCAGCATCAGTGAGTTATTCACATGCTTCTTTATATTCTCCTCAATTGGTGCCAGGCCCTCGGCACACTTATCATTGAACGACACACAACCCTCTCCTATCAGCCTTGCACTGTGCAGGAAGTTATAGATCATCACCGGCTTGAAAACGTTCAGTTCAAAATGCCCGTTCGATCCGCCAATGCTTATTGCCACATCATTCCCCATCACCTGTGCAGCTATCATAGTAAGCGCTTCGCACTGTGTCGGATTGACTTTACCCGGCATGATAGATGAGCCCGGTTCATTATCAGGGATGAACAGCTCACCTATACCCGAGCGCGGCCCTGAGCTGAGCATGCGGATATCATTCGCTATCTTCATCAGGCTCACGGCAACGGTCTTCAATGCACCATGCGCCTCCACTATCGCATCATGCGCAGCCAGGCTCTCAAATTTATTCTCTGCAGTTACAAAAGGCAAACCGGTAAGCTTGGCTATATTCTCTGCCACTTTCACAGAATAGCCTTTAGGGGTATTGATACCCGTTCCAACGGCCGTACCCCCGAGCGCCAGCTCACTCAGGTGGGCCAGCGAATTATTGATAGCACGCAAACCATGGTCCAGTTGCGACACATAACCGCTTAGCTCCTGCCCAACAGTTAGCGGCGTTGCATCCATAAAGTGCGTACGGCCAATCTTCACCACATTCATGTACTGCTTTGATTTGGCAGCAAGTGTATCCCTCAGCTTCTTAATTCCCGGTATCGTCACATCCACCAGCATTTTGTAGGCAGCAATGTGCATTGCCGTAGGGAAAGTATCGTTCGATGATTGCGATTTATTCACGTCATCGTTGGGGTGTATGAATTTGTCTTTATCGGTCAGTTGTCCGCCGTTCAGCACATGGCCGCGGTAAGCCACTACCTCGTTCACATTCATATTGCTTTGCGTGCCCGATCCTGTTTGCCATACCACCAGCGGAAACTCATTATCCAGCCTGCCTTCCAGTATCTCATCACACACACGGCCTATCATTTCCGCTTTCTCATTGGGCAATACCCCAAGCTGGTTATTGGTCATGGCAGCTGCTTTCTTCAGGTAGGCAAATGCTTTAATGATCTCTTTAGGCATCTTGTTGATGTCCTGCGCTATCTTGAAATTCTCTATCGAGCGCTGTGTCTGCGCTCCGTAATAAGCGTTTACGGGCACTTTTACCTCGCCCATGGTATCCTTCTCTATACGAAAATCCATAATGTGAATGTTGTTATTTTGGGTGCAAAGGTAATGGCTGATTTTTTAAAACAGCTATTTCATCTGCCTCCCGGGCAGTACATTATTCTTTATATGTTCTGGGCACCTTAGGATCTGTAACAATAATGTAGTCGCCCATATTTTTTATTTCTGCCCAGTTTATTTCAGGAAAACTATCCTCGCTAACGGTGTGAACGATCAGTTTCTTTGCATTGGGGCTATACTTTTTCAGCTGCGTTGCCACCCCAAACCCCTCATCACTGTGAAATTTCCCGTTAACCTGCATCACCTTCTGCCCCTTATGCTTTTTCAGGTATTGCGAGATGGAATACGCCATTGTTGCATCCCACAAAGATTGGGCTACTACCAGGTTAAAATTACCCATGGCCATTGCAGGCATAGGTTTCGCTTTAGACGTATCTGTTGCTGATGCCGGCCCGTGATCGGCAAGTCCGGTCAGCTTCTTATAATAATCGCCCTTGGCAGTGTCATAGGGAAGCGGGGCAAAGTACTGCTTCGATGCTGCGGGCAATTCCATCAGCGCTTTCTGGCCTTTTCTGCCCGCAAGGTTAGTGTACCGCGCTGCAGCATTGGCACAAACTATAGCCATACCCTTTTCCTTTGCAAACTCCACCATCGGCCGGTAATCCCTGTAGTTGCTCCATGCGCGGGCATCTTTGGTAAAATGTTTCTCGCGGATGAACCCTTTCAGGTACTCGTCCATTACAGGCTGAACGTCTCTTTCGAACATCTCCATCGAAAGCGCCATATTACTTCCGAATTTGTCGAACATTAAGCCAAGCACCTGTCGTTCCAGGTAATGGGTTACGCTGTCATTATGCTCTTCGCCAAAAAAAAGTACATCATAGCCCGCCATAGCATCCACCAGGTCCTTTAGCGATACCTCTTTTGCTTGTTTCACCGAATAGATACGGTAATTACTTTCCGATAGTTGCCCCTGCGCATTGCAAAGCATTGGAAATAACAACAGAATGATAGCCAGCTTTTTCATTTCAACGTTTGCAGTAAAGATATATTTTTTGAAATGGATAATCCACTGAAATATCAGTTTATACAACTTCTCCCGCATTAGTTGATGATTGCTGTTTTGCTTCATGCTATTTGCACATCACTCCACCAGCACCTGCTGCACCCACTTGCCCGTTCGGGTGTGCACATGCACAAAATACATACCCGTTGCTGCACTAAGTACTATGTTGGTCTCTTTATTGGTTGTTGTGGTAAGCTCCTGCACAGTTGCCCCCTTGGCATTTGTAATGGTTATTTGCGCAGGCTCATTCGTAACACTAGTCACCCGCAGCTTAAAAACCCCATCTCCCACAGGGTTAGGATACACGCTTATCACCTCATCATGCTGCACCACGCCCGGCACCTCTACAAACACCGTATCATTAAGGTCCAGTCTGCGCACGCAGTAGTTGTCTCGGTCAGTTAGATAAAGACAATTATTCTTACCAAGATAAATACCATGGGGATGGAATAATTTTGCTGCCGTACCAGGACCTCCATCTCCACTAAAACCACTAGTGGTCCCACTCCCGGCTACTGTGGTAATAATGCCTGCTGAATTCACCTTGCGTATACGGTTCGCGCCAAAATCTCCAATATACACATTGCCATTATCGTCGGGCCATACTCCGAAAGGTTCCATACCTGCTGCCGTAGCCGGCCCCCCATCGCCACTATAAACCGGTGAGCCACTACCTGCAACAGAGGAAATAAAGCCCGCAGTATTTATCTTGCGTATATGCCTGGCAGCTATATACAGGTTACCGTACTTGTCGAATGCAATCTGTCCATCATTGGTGCCAATTTGTGCTGTATCCGCCTTGCCGCCATCACCACCCTCTCCCGCTATTCCTGTGCCAGCTATGGTCGTGATAATTCCACTGGTATCAACTTTTCTTATAAACTGCCCTGCGCCAATATATATATTTCCTGCTGTATCAATACAAAGACCATAACCATATCCAATACCTGCACCTGTCGCAGGGCCACCATCACCTGAAGGTGTCACGGACCCGTTGCCGGCAAAAGTTGTGATAATGCCGGCAGTATCCACCTTGCGTATACGTTTATTAGCACGGTCAAAAAAATAGACATTTCCCTTCTTATCAAAAGTAATACCACCCGGATCATTCAGTTTCGCCGCGGTAGCTGCCCCCCCATCACCACTGAAACCACTTGAGATAAACGGATTACCCGCAATAGAAGTGATCTTACCCAAGGTATCTACCTTACGAAGATTAGGATAAGCCCCGTCAACACATATATATAAATTACCATACACATCCATTGCAACAGCTTGGGCCAATGCTAGTTTCGCAGCAGTTGCGGCTCCCCCATCACCGCTATATCCACCTACAGTTCCGGTGCCGACAACTGTAGTAATACGTTGTGCGCTTGCTGCAATGCTGCAACAAATAAACAAACAAGCAATAACGGTTATCTTTTTCATAACTATTCCACCAGCAACTGCTGCACTCCTCCTCAGTGATCTTCTCTTAAAAATAATAAAAAACATGTTAACCGTATGTTTCCACTACGGTTGATTGGCATCAGCCCATGATGTCCGTAGTGTTCTATTAAAAAACCAAATTAAACTAAAAAACAAAATGATGGGCGTAGATTCATCTACGCCTCAACACGGAGGCAAGTCTCCCGACTTGCGAATCATATTTGCTCGTTCCTCACCAACGATCGGGATACATCAACCTAAAAAACCACACTCAGTTAATGCGTTAAAAAAATAAATTTTCTTCACCCAACCCCGCCACCACAGCCGCTTTCAAAACGCAGCAGCACCATGATGGTACTGTTACTGTACCATCATGCAAAATAAATTTCCCCACCCAAAATTTCCTCCGGAACTTTATACAGTAACAACCCGTAACTCCCCAGTCATTGCGAGGAACGAAGCAACCTCACTCAATACCGGGCGATTTGCGAAAACGAATGTTTGAGCAGATCGGGGTGGTTAACTCGCGCATGAGAAACTTGTTTTTCGGCGCAAGGCACAAGTTCTTTGACAGACTGGACGTACCACTTGCTGAAGCATTTGCGATGGCATAAAGGCTTATGTTTTTTCTATACCGGAAAAACAATAAGCGTGCACCTGCATACAGAAGCTCCTTTTGGGGTATGGTGCACTATCTTTTAGGGTATAATTATACCTAAACAGGGTATAAATATACCTTTTGGGGGTATAATTATACCCTTTTATACCCCTTTATACCTTATGATAAAACACATAAATCAGGCCCGCAGCGCATTCTGGCCACATATAAAAAATCAAATGTACCAAAACAAGCCTATGCCCCAAATTATACCCTGGCTGCGCCCCTCGGCCCCATCATCGGCAGCGTGCAAAGGTCCGTAGCCCCCACTTCGGCCTTACCTGTTTTTTAATTTACCTTTGGTTCAATTATGCCATACGCAATAGTCACAGGTGGAACACAGGGAATGGGAAAAGCAGTTATCGACAAGCTGCTGCACGAAGGATTTTCCGTTGCAACCTGCGCCCGCAGCACAGGCAAACTTAAAGCTGCAGAGGCTGAGTGGAACGAAAGATTCCCCAACGCATCTGTATTAACCGTAAATGCCGACCTGAGCGACAAGCAGCAGGTCGCATCCTTTGCAGATACCGTGCTTGCCAACTTTCCGCAAATAGACCTGCTCATCAACAATGCCGGCATGTACCTGCCCGGCGAACTGGCCGATGAACCCGATGGCATGCTGGAAAAAATGATAGGCATTAACCTGTATAGCGCATACCACCTCACCCGCAAAATATTGCCGGTAATGATGAAGCAAAAGCGCGGCCACATCTTCAATATGTGCTCTATTGCCAGCCTGCGTGCCTATCCCCACGGCGGTGCCTACAGCATAGCAAAGTACGCCCTGCTCGGCTTTACAGAGAACCTCCGCGAAGAGATGCGCCCTTACACCATAAAGGTCACAGCGGTTTGCCCCGGTGCCGTCTACACGCCCTCCTGGGAGAACAGCAACGTTGAAGAGAGCCGCATAATGGAAACCAAAGACATCGTTGACACCATCTGGAGTGCATACAACCTCTCTCCCCAGGCCAACGTGGATATGGTGGTTATGAGGCCTGTTAAAGGCGACTTATAAAATTCTTTTTAACTTAGTTTTAACCGTCCTCATTGAGCTTTCGGGGTATTTTTGTGCATACCCAAATGAAATCCATTGTTCATATGTGGCGTTATTGCATCATGCTCCTTGTCGTGACGGGTAGTTGCCGTCATTCTCAAGCTCAGAATGTTGTCTTTACTGCTGTTGCAGGTGCTAACAAAATAGGCCTCCGCAACCAGGTTCAGGTACAATACACCATAAGGGATGCCCAGAACCTGCAATCAGTAACACCTCCCTCCACCAACGACTTTGCAATTGTTGCCGGGCCCTACCAGCAGCAAAGCACATCGGTGAATATGTCGGGCAATCAGGTTACCCAATCACAAAGCATATCACTTACTTATGTGCTTCAACCCAGGCATGAGGGAACCTTCACCATCCCGCCCGTTACTGCCAGGGATGCTGCGGGCCATACTTACCAATCCAACCCCGTTACTATCCAGGTGGTTCCCGGGGCGGTAGGTCAGCCACAAAACAGGCAGCAAGACCCCTTTGGCGATGCAGACGACGTTTTTGCTATGATGCAGCAAATGCACCAGCAAATGTTTGGCGGACAACAACGCCAGGCACCACCACAGGGTCAAAGGCAACAACAGCAACAGCAGCAAGAGCCGCCTGCTGTAACCGATGAAGACATCAAAAAAGACCTCTTCATTAAAGTTGTCGCAGACAAGACCAAGGTTCATATTGGTGAGCAGGTAACTATTAGCTATAAATTATATACGCGGCTGGCCATGAATGTGGCCATTTCCAAGCTACCCTCGCTCAATGGATTCTGGACACAAGATTTTGAGATCCCCAAACAACCCAAGCCTGCCGAAGAAGTGATCAATGGCAAAAAGTACCAGGTTTACTTATTAAAAAAATCAGCACTATTCCCCCAGGAAACAGGTACGCTTGTGCTTGATGAAGCCGAAGCACAGGGGCAGGCTCGTATAGTACAACAGGTGAGGCGCAGAATGGCAGATATGTTTGACCCGTTTGGCGGCGGCACGCTGTTCATGAGCGATCCCTTCTTTAATAATTCATACTATAACACAATGGCTTACAGGGATATACCTGTACATATCAAAAGTGAACCATTAAAAATAAATGTGTCGTCTTTGCCGGAAAAAGACAAGCCTGAGAACTACGGCGGAGCAGTTGGCAGGTTTACCATAACAGGCAAAATTGACAAACCGGAACTGACCACTGACGAGGTTGCCACCCTTACTTTGACCATTTCCGGCAGCGGTAATATTAAGCTGATAGAGGCACCAAAACCTGAACTACCTAACGGCATTAATACATACGACCCGCAAATAACCGATACCATTACAGGCCGCAGTACCACCATAAGCGGCTCAAAGATAATCAGCTATGTGATCACCCCACACACACCCGGAGACTACAATATTCCGGCTATCCCTTTCACCTTTTACGACCCAACTACAGGGCAGTATGTAACCGAACATACCCAGCCCCTAAAACTCACAGTTAAACCAGGCAAAAACTATACACCTGTTCAAACTGCAGCTGGCAATAAACTGGCACTGAAAGATATCCATGATATATCAAAACAACCAATAAACAACCTTATCCTCAACAGCAGGCCCCTGCTGCTAACCCCTACCTATTGGTCTTTGTATGCCCTCCCGATATTGGCATTTATCGGCATGGCGGTGATCAAACGCAGGGATGAGGAGCTTTCAAGAGACTCTGCCTTGCTCCGCAACAAACGCGCCAATAAGGTGGCCTTACAGCGGCTTGCAACCGCTAAAAAGCTGCTTGCCCAAAACAGCAAAACCCCGTTCTACGAAGAAATATCAAAGGCTATCTGGCTATACCTGAGCGACAAGCTGGGGATACCCCTTTCCTCCTTATCACGCGAAACCGCTACTACGGCCATGAGTAACCGAAATGTCCCCGAAACCCTGCAACGCAACCTTGAGAATGTGATCTGGGAGTGTGAGACCGCGCTGTATGCATCCGGAGGCTCTAAGCAAATGGCGCACACCTATGAGGAAGCAATAAAAGTGATCAGCCAACTTGAGGAGGTTTTTAAATCATGAGGAAACTATTTGTCATCTTAATAACACTCTTAACCGGGTTGGGACAAACACATGCTGTTCCTGCTCACGGCGACATATGGCAAAAAGGCAATACCTTCTACCAGCAAAAACAGTACGATAGCGCGGCTTTTTATTATGAGCAACTCGCGACGCAGAAGCCACGCAATGCGGATATCTATTACAACCTGGGCAATACCTATTATCGCCTTAACAAAGTAGCGCTTGCTGTTCTTAATTATGAGCGTGCATTAAAGATCGCCCCCGACAATAAGCAAGCAAAAGATAACCTTATGCTGGCGCAGGAACGGATCAGCAACCGCATACACGGCTCAGAACCTATCTTTTTCATTCGCTGGTGGGAATCAATTACACGGCCGGGGCTGGCTACAGCATGGTCTATTGTAGCTTTGATCACATTCTCTCTTTTTGTTTTGCTGCTTTATTTGCGTCGTTATTCAAAAACTTATAACGGCAAGGTTCCGGTGCAGTTGCTCGGTCTGCTCGCGTTTGTTTTTTGCATACTGATCATTTTATCTATTTCTGCGGCCAATAACAGCGCCGCAGACTCAGTTGCCGTCATTATGATGAATGATGCTCCGCTTATGAACCCCGAATTAAAAGGCAAACCACTGCTCCTGATCCCCGAAGGCACTACGGTTCGTATCAGAGCAGAGCGCGAAGGCTGGATGGAAATATCACTTCCAGATGGCCGTGCCGGCTGGATACGCCAGGATATGGCTATCAAGATCTAGAGTCTTCCAGGATCTTCCTTGGCCGATAAAATTGCCCTGTAGTGAGGTCTTACCCCAACATTTTAATTAAAAAACCGTCTTTTATTGACAAAGAAAAAATACGACGTAAATACTATAAACTAAATATTCCGGGTACTTCAGCCTTAAGATACAAGTTGTGGACGCCATCAGATAATGACTAATTCCGTAACGTTTTTTAGCTTCAATTATATTTATTAGTTTTAGGTCTTTAAACGCTGTTAAATGAAGAAATTCTCAATTTTTACCCTTGCCGTATTAGCCGTTATTGCGGCTTGTAATAAAAAGCCGAATCCTGCGCCCAACAAGGAAGACATTTTGCGTGCCGGGAAATGGAGCATTTCCAGCGGAAAAGTCATCGTAAAACTTCCCAATGGTAAGGATACTACACTTAATTACCTTGACTATATGCCATGGTGCCGCAGGGATGATTATATGAGGTTCCAGGAGGGGCAAACGGCAGCAATATTTACTTCGGGAAATAAATGTTCCGTGGCTGATCCTGATTCAATTTTCTTCAATTGGTACTTCAGCAACAATGAGACAAACCTTTCTATGTACAATGGGTTCGATTTCATTTACGGTATAAAGGAGTATATCAAGCCGTTCCGTTTTGATACTCTGCAACAAAGCCCCTACCTGATACTGGATACGATACATGGCATCCTGGATACTGAATTTGGTTATTATCGCACAATACCTATCCTGGATACGATCTGGGAGGTACGGTTCGATTCAATCGGCCTTAAGCATACCGACCTGTACAATGCCAAAATAACGGAGTTCAGCCAAAGTTCATTCACGCTGAATTTCTGGGTATACACAACCTACCCTGATTCTACGGGATATCATACCGGTATGTTTACATATACCGACGCATTGACTGGAATGCTTGATACCATTGACTGGGAGCCTACCATGAGGGCTGACACACATAAATACACGATCAAGTATATAAATAACTAAAAAGGTATTTGCTTAAAAACACCGGCAATACCAGCCGGTGTTTTTTTATACATAATCACTATTCACGTACATTTGCAACCTATTAATAATAAAATGATACACATTACATTACCCGATGGCTCAGTGAGAGAATATGCCGAAGGCACGAGTGCTGCAGACATCGCTAAGTCAATAAGCGAAGGTCTTGCACGTAAAGTGCTTGCCGCAGAAGTAAATGGTGAAATATGGGATTCCTCCCGCTCGATAAATAATGATGCTACATTGAAGCTACTGACGTGGGACGACAAAAATGCAAAGTCGACGTTCTGGCATTCTTCAGCACACTTGATGGCGGAAGCTTTGGAAGCTTTTTACCCGGGTACCAAATTCGGTATAGGCCCTCCCATAGAAACCGGCTTCTATTATGATATTGATCTGGGCGACCGCACCATAAGTGATGATGACCTGAAGAAGATTGAAGACAAAATGAAGGAGCTTGCCAAAGCTAACAACGTTTATAAACGTGAAGACGTATCGAAGGATAAAGCTGTAGCATACTTCACTGAAAAAGGAGACCAATATAAACTGGAACTGCTTGAAGGGCTTGCTGATGGCAGCATTACTTTTTATACACAAGGCAACTTTACCGACCTTTGCCGCGGCCCTCACATTCCCAGCACGGGCCTTATAAAAGCCGTTAAGCTCACGAGTATTGCAGGTGCGTACTGGCGTGGCAACGAGAAGAACAAAATGCTCACGCGCATTTACGGCGTGACATTCCCTGCGCAGAAAGAGCTTGACGAATATTTGTTATTGCTTGAAGAAGCGAAAAAAAGAGACCACCGCAAGTTAGGCAAGGAGTTGGAGTTGTTCACGTTCTCCGATAAAGTAGGCAGCGGCCTGCCATTATGGTTGCCTAAAGGAGCGATGCTGCGCGAGCGCCTGCAACAGTTCTTGCAAAAGGCACAGATAGAAACAGGATATCTACCTGTGATCAGTCCGCACATTGGCAGTAAGCAATTGTATGTAACATCAGGCCATTGGGAAAAATATGGCAAGGACAGTTTCCGCCCCATTACTACCCCACAGGAAGGAGAAGAGTTCATGCTGAAACCAATGAACTGCCCGCACCATTGCGAGATATACAAATCATCACCACGCTCTTATAAAGACCTGCCGCTGCGCCTTGCAGAGTTCGGTACCGTGTATCGGTACGAACAGTCAGGTGAACTACACGGATTAACGCGTGTACGCGGATTTACACAAGATGACGCGCACCTATTCTGTACACCTGAACAAGTTAGCAACGAGTTTAAAAAGGTTATTGACCTTGTGCTATACGTATTTGAATCGCTTGGCTTCACTGAGTATACAGCACAAGTATCCCTTCGTGATAAAGAAGACCGCGGCAAGTACATAGGTAGCGAACAAAACTGGCAGATAGCTGAGCAAGCAATTATTGAAGCTGCTGCCGACAAAGGCCTGAAAACAGTTGTCGAATACGGCGAAGCTGCATTCTATGGACCCAAGCTAGACTTCATGGTGCGTGATGCATTGGGACGTAAATGGCAACTTGGAACGATACAGGTAGACTACAACCTGCCTGAACGTTTTGAACTGGAGTATGTGGATAGCGACAATACACGCAAACGTCCGGTGATGATACATCGTGCGCCATTTGGCTCTATGGAGCGCTTTATAGCAGTGTTACTTGAACATTGCGGTGGCAACCTGCCTATATGGCTGGCACCGCTACAGGTGAAAGTATTACCTATAAGTGATAAATACAGCGAATATGCCCACAAGGTGGTAGCCCAGCTGAAGACATTGGATATACGTGCTGATGTTGATGACCGCAATGAGAAAATTGGCAGGAAAATACGCGATACCGAGTTGATGAAAACACCTTACATGCTGGTGGTTGGCGAAAAAGAAATGACCGACAAACTGGTATCGGTGCGTAAACACGGAGAAGGCGACAAAGGAGCTGTTTCTGTAGATACTTTTGCTACAGAGATTCGCCACCTGGTCACAGAGCAAATGAAAGGAAAGGCGCATCATATACATTAACAAAAAAAATATTTAATTATTGAGCAATTGATAGACAAATATTTTATTTTTGCCATAATCATTAAAAACCATTAATGCAAAAAAGACCAAAACCATTTTTCAGGCCTCGCGTGCCACAGAACGAGCACAGGCTTAATAACGAGATCACAGCGCCGGAAGTAAGGGTGATAGGTGAAGACATAGAGCCGGGGGTTTACCCGCTGGCAGCAGCGATCAAAATGGCAGTAGACAGGGAGGTTGACCTCGTGGAGATCTCTCCTAATGCGGTTCCTCCGGTTTGCCGTGTTATTGATTACAAGAAGTTCCTTTACGAAAAAAAGAAAAAGGATAAAGAGCAAAAGGCTAAGTCAAAACAATCAGAGGTAAAAGAGATTCGTTTTACGCCTAACACGGATGACCACGATTTTGATTTTAAAGCAAAACACGCTGAGAAATTTCTGCAGGATGGTGATAAAGTAAAATGTTACGTGCAGTTCAAGGGTCGTGCAATTATGTTCCAGGAGAGAGGCGAATTACTGCTCCTGAAGTTTGCAGAAAGGATGGCAGAATATGGAGCGCTGGAGTCGATGCCGAAGATGGAAGGACGACGTATGCTGGCCATGTTCTCTCCAAAGAAGAAAAAGTGACAAAGTGCGCCAACGTTTTTACAAATTAATGAATATCAGCTGATTAAATCTTTTGTTATTAATATGTAAAAGCAAAAAAAAAATTTGTTAGATATAAAACTAGCTGTATCTTTGTAAAAGTTTAAACATAAAATAACACTCTGCATATAGCATAAAGAAGTTTTCATGGTGATAGGGTTTATAGGGGCTGGCCTGTTCTCAGGCTGGCTTTTTTATTTCCGGCATGTACTCACGTTCTTAAAAAAATGCTATTTTTTTGGGAAATATTGATGGAGTTTATAGATTTGTCTAAGTTTTCATAGTGATAGGGTTTATAGGGGCTGGCCTGTTCTCAGGCTGGCTTTTTTTATATAAGAATCGTTAACTTACACTCCAAAATCTTCACAATGCGTTCAGTGTTCCTGGCCCTTGCAATCGTTCATGTATGTATAGTAAACTGTTTGGCGCAACCGCTTGCAGCCTACGTTGATATACAGAACCAGTTGATGGTATGGAACAGAGGCTACATTAACAAAATTGATTTTCTAGCGCCGACAGCAATGAAGATCGGGCGTACAGCTATCCCCTACCTTGATAACACCCGCTCTTTCAAAGTGTATTACAATGGCGGTGTTAAACAAATGAATATTGGCTTCACAAATGCGTTTTATGTTACAGACAACCTTGTAGCTTACCTGAACCAAAAACAGCTGAACGTTTTTGATAGAGGCAATACCAAAACGCTGGCTGCGATGTGTGACGATTTTTTTGTTGCCGATAGTATCGTGTTATATCTTGATGCTGTAAAGCAGGAATACCGCGCTTACTACAACGGACAAACCTATCAACTGGAGACTTTTATGCCCGACAGTACACTGTCTCAGCTAAAATTAGGAGATAACATTGTTGCTTATGACAACTTTGCCAATCTTTTTAAAATATTTTATCATGGCGCCCTGGCACAACAGGAAGATTATCCCGTAAAAAGTTTTGAGGTGGGCCGCAACACAGTTGCTTATGTAGACATCGATCGTAAGTTTAAAATATTTCACAGCGGGCAGACTTATAGATGATTACCCTCCACAATCATACAAAGCAGGAGACAATATGGTTGCTTTTGTGGCTTCGGATGGGCATTTCAGGGTTTTCTACGCAGACAGCGTACGAACAATAGGCTACATGAACCCTACTTACGAAGTGGAAGACAACATTCTTGCGTACAAGGATCCCGGGGGCATGTTCAAAGTCTTCTACAAGGGCACTATCACTGATATGGAAAGCTATTATCCCAACAAATTCACCATTCAGTACAATTCTCTGGCCTACATCAATTCAGCCAGCACATTACGCATGTTTAGCGATGGCGAAGTATACGATGTAACGAACGCGGAACTTTCCAATTGGTCGCTAAACTACGATGTGATCACCTACCAGATAGGACAAGGGATATTCAGGGTCTTTTATAAAGGCATTGAGTATTAGAACTGGAAGCGCACGCTGCCGAATATCCCAAAGTATTTCCATTGCGGTTCATTCTTCTGCAACGCCGGCGTAACACGCCATACAAGGTCCAACCTGAACACTTGCAGAATATTGGACACACCAGTACCCAATTCAAGATAGGGTTCCTGCTTCAACGTCCTGAACTCTATCAATCCAGACCCCGGAGGTGTGGGGCGAAGGTTCAATTGCTGGTTGGCAGGAGTTAACGTGCCTACAAGGCCTTTTGCCGTCCAGAATTGCCTGAATTTCAGTTTCTTGAACAATGGGATACGGTTGAAAATGCCCCCACCAATATTGTGCTCTATATTAAATCCTGCGTATTGATCGCTGATGAACTCGTAGTTGTTCATCATCTGGAAAGCATACTGGTTGTAGTATTGAAACTCATTTCCGGGATGTATCTCAAGTAGTGGGTACGGAATAGCGCCGAAATATTTACCGGCAAAGACATTGTAATACAAGTGCCCCAATGGCGGAATATTGATGCTTTCGGTTACAGATATCCTCACCTTCTGATAATCATATGCACTATTCAAAATGCCCTTAAACCCTGCACCAACTTCTATGTTAACAACAGGGTATTTGCTGCCGAGGTTCCAGCGCTGGTAATTACCTTCAAGGTAATCTTCTTTGTAGGCATAACGCAGCTTAACTGTAACCTCACTGCTCACAACATCAGGAGATGCATGGCCTTTGTAATCATGAAAAATTCCGGTATCAGGCAACGGATAATATGGCATAAAGTCCTGGTGACGCAATACAAACTGGTGACTGAACCCGGAGAAATACTCTTTGTAAAACTCAAGTCTTTGTTCGTCAGCAAATGCCAGTTTCCAAGGTATCCCTCTCTTCCTGAACATGGTACTGAATATGTTATCACTGCCTAATTGGTCGTAGTAGTTCGTACTATGTATCACATCGTGCGCATAATAACCATATAGGTAGGTCCATGGATGGCGTTTCACGATCCATGTGCCCGTAAAGCCATACTTGAACATATCGTCCTTGAAACCATAGGCTCCGTAACCATCAATATGAAAATTTTTGAATTTCCTCGCTGTACCTAATGAAATACGCAGGCGACTACCCTCAACAGTATTTGAGCTATATAAATAATAATACGGACCTAGTTGTATCGGGCCGAAATCCTTTACACCACTGGCAAGGAAAGTGATGAGGTTTTTGTAGTAGGTAGTGATTGGCATTTTATTGATAGTATCTACCATTTTATGAATTGCCTTTTCATTTGCTGAGAGGGAATCCGGGCGATGACCCTCCCACCAATCGTCACTAAATTTCTTTGCAGAATCGGACGCCGAAACCCGTTCTCTCATTTTTTTATCACTAAGCGTCTGCGTTATGGACGGGTCGTTGATAACAATATTGTGATAGGTGGTGGTTTTCCGGCCAATGAAGCCGGGCAGCCGCTTGGAATTGTACAAGGTGAAATTGGCAACGAACTTATCCTTTACCGGGAACCAGAAACTATCCACCGGTGCAAACTCCTGGTACAGGCTTATTTTGTCAACCCAATTAATATTGGCCAATTGAGATACATCCATGCTTATACGCTGAATAGCATAAATAGAATCTACGACCCAGAAATCACCGTTGAAACAATTCTCCTCTGCCCTGCGCGGCTTGAACTGCACTAATATCACATTATGTCCATAGATCACCTGTGTATCTTTGATTTTGTACTTGTAGTAGAACAAGCTATTATCACTGATCGGGCTAACAAATTTCTTATCAAAAACGGGGAGAAAATCCTTGTACACGTTCACGTTTTGGTGTAGTGTTCCCAGGTACTTCACAACGTTCTCGTTATTCACTCCCTTTACCATGCTCGCCTTAATATATTCCCTGTCCTTCTTGGGTGTGCGCTGGAAATAATAATCAGAGATGGATTCTGTAAGGTATAACGGCAAATAAGGCTTGGCCTCGGATACGGTATCCAAATTGTCAAAAACAAATGTATAATTCTTCAGTATAGGTATCTTCTTGAACTGTGAACGTGTGAGGCGCTGCAGGTCTGCCTCTAGCCTGTTGTATGCCTCGTACTTATAGTTCTCCGTCCTATCCGGATTATTTTGTGGTTTGTGTGCAATGATCTGCTTTACCAAAACAACCGCCGGATCCTCGCCTGCCTCAAACACAAATTCCTTAAGGCTGGTGTTAGAGCGTTCCAGTTCTATTATGTAATTGTAATCGTGCCTGCTCTTGCGCAATACCCTTATTGCCTGTGTGTATCCTATCGCCCTTACGATCATTGTATCGGAAGGCAATTTATCCAGTTTAAAAATAAAATTTCCATCCAGATCCGCCACAGTGCCGGCCGTACTGTTTTGAAATACAATGGTTGCAAATGGAAGCCCCTCTCCGGTGCCGGCATCAATAACTTTGGCATGAATAACGTACCCGTTACCAGCAATCCTATCGGTATCTTTAACTATGGAAGTTTGGGTCTTGGGAGTATCTGCGGCTATTTGTTTTATTACAGTAGAATCAACATGCTGCATACTGTCCGTAGTTTGCGCGGACATAGGCTGCCAAAACAACAAAACACAAAAGATCAACAATACTCTTCCCAAAGCCATATCCTCATCAATGTCTTAAAACAAAATACCAAGTTTGTACTGATTAAAAAACAATTATGTACCTGGCGCAATTTCCGTACCAAACAAACCTATATACCCTTTAATATAATTAACCATTTGCCGATAAAATTAGCATTAACACATGTAAAATGCATAACACCTTGATTGTATCGGCTACATAAATATCCCAAAACACTTAACAACACCAAATAAATTTCAGCATTTGTGTCACTGAGACCTAAATATACAATTTAACAACCCCTTATCCATATCTTTGCGCCCTAAAGAACAGCATTTGAATCCTAAGATAAGAGTGGCGGCAGTAAATTACCTGAACACAAAACCACTGCTTTACGGCATAGAACGCAGCGAAATAGCTAAGGACATTGACCTTATTCTTAATTACCCGTCTCAGTTAGCATCCAGCCTGCAGGAAGGGTCTATAGACCTTGCACTTTTGCCCGTGGCCGCTATACCCTCAACAAAGAACGCCCGAATAATAAGTGACTATGGCATTGCGGCAGACGGCAATGTGGTCTCGGTTGCAATATTCAGCCAGGTGCCTATGGATGAAATTAAAACTGTTTACCTCGACTACCAATCACGCACGTCCGTGAAACTCGCACAGATATTGCTGGAACATCACTGGAAGATACAGGTTGAATATAAACAAGCTACAGAACATTACATTGACTATATAAATAGCACGAACGCAGGAGTAATCATTGGCGACAGGGCACTGCAACAACTACACAATTTTCCTTTTGTTTACGACCTTTCCGCAGCATGGAAAGTGCATACCGGGCTTGACTTTATATTTGCGGCATGGGTAGCCAATAAAGAGTTGCCACAGGATTTTATTACCAGGTTCAATGAAGCAAATGCGATAGGATTAGACCACCTTAACGAAATTATCGCAGCTAACCCATTCCCTTACTACGACCTGCGCACCTACTATACTGAGAACATCAAATATTACCTGGATGAGCAAAAAAAGAAAGGATTGGCTGAATTTTTGAAAATGATCGGTTGATCTATGACTTAGGCTGCTTTTTCTTTTTGGGAATATACTGTACAGCTGCATCCAGCTCCGACCTCGCTTCTGTTTTGCTAGACTCAGCCACTAATTCATTCAATTTATCAATTTCGGGGCCGGTAAGATATCGCCAATGGCCCACGGGTAAGTTTCCCAACTGCACATTCATTATGCGCACCCTGCTTAGCTTTTGCACCTTGTACCCGAGATATTCACACATGCGCCTTATCTGGCGGTTAAGTCCCTGCGTGAGTATAATCCTGAAACGCCTGCCTCCCTCCTGTCTAACAAAGCACTTTTTTGTTTGCGTGCCAAGGATGGGTAACCCGTTGCTCATTTTCTGCACAAAATCGTGGTCAATTGCCTTATCCACGGTTACTATATATTCTTTCTCGTGGTTATTGGCAGCGCGAAGTATCTTATTTACAATATCCCCGTCGTTGGTAAGAAATATAAGTCCATCAGAATCTTTATCCAGCCTGCCGATGGGAAATATTCGTTTGGGATGATTGAGGAACGAAATAATGTTTGTTTTGTCCTTTAGGTCTGTTGTTGACGTAACACCCTCCGGCTTGTTACAGGCAATATAAATGGGCTTCTTTTTGCTTGTTTTTATTGGCTCTCCGTCTATTTCTACCCGATCGCCTGATGCTACCTTGGCCCCTGCGAGAACCAATTCTCCATTAATGGTCACCCGCGCCTGCTCTATCAGTTTATCAGCCTCCCGCCGGGAACAGAACCCAGACGAGCTGATATATTTATTCAGGCTAATTAGCTCTTCCTTCATTTACACAAAAATACTTTCTACTTTTGACTTTCCACTTTCTACTAAAAAAATATGAGCCAGCTACAGGAATTCAACGAATACAGGAGCAAAATGAACGAGGTCATCCTCGGCAAGCAAAATATGGTCATCAACAGGCTTTTCAACCTGGATACCAACACTTATGCTGAAGGAGCTTTATCCACCCGCACTAAGGAAATGCTGGGACTTGTAGCCAGCATGGTACTACGTTGTGATGACTGCATTAAATACCACCTCATAAAATGCCACGAGCAGGGAGTATCTACAGCAGAAATGTATGAAATATTTGCCGTGGCTAATATTGTTGGGGGCACTATCGTGATACCACATACCCGCAGAGGGGCTGAGTTTTGGGAAGAGCTTACCGGCGGCAAGTAATTCATTTCATATCGCATTTATGGAAAACTACATTTTGTGTATCTATTTGGGAAATGTACGCTATGATACACGCAGTTTTACTATTCCTGCTGCTTTGCAGCGCGTGTAAAAACACTAGTGCACTACCCCTTCGTAATAATACCAAATCCAACCTTGACCAGCCTATCGATAGCATTGTCGTCATCAAACATGAGCGTCAAATGCAGGTGTATAACCACGGGAGATTGCTCAAATCATATCATGTCTGTTTGGGATTTGCTCCCGAGGGCGCGAAACACTTCGCAACGATGGTAAAACACCGGAAGGCACCTATCACATAGATGGAAAAAATCCCAACAGCCACTACCACAAGGCTCTTGGCGTGTCTTATCCATCTGCAAAAGATATTGAATATGCGCACCGACACAACAAACCAACCGGTGGCGACATAAAGATACATGGGCTACCTAATGGCTATGGCCACCTTGCAGAAGATTATGTAAAAGAAGACTGGACACTCGGCTGCATTGCACTTACCGACGAAGAAATAGACGACGTCTATAAATACACCGCGGTTGGAACAATTATCAATATCCTACCCTAACCTTGACTTATCAACCATTCACCTTCTCCTCCAGCTCCATTATCAGTTCAAACGACTTATCGTACTCCTTATTTAGCTGCTCCAGCTTTCCGCTGTGTTGACGGTACTCTTCATCTACCTTTAAAAACTCCTTATTATTTGAGTAGAACGCAGGGTCGGCAAGCTTGGCCTCTAGTTCTGATGCAGCAATTTTCAACTTATTGATCTCTTCTTCCAGCTTCTGGAATAACTTTTGCTGCTTTTGCAATTCTTTACGGAGTGCATTTAATTGGTCGTTGCTTACATTCGTTTTAGGAGCGGGCTTCTCCTCCTTTTTAGCAACAGGCTGCTGCTGTTTTGCTGGTGCAGAAGGGGTTTGCTCTCTTTTTTGTTTGTCTTCATACCATGTATGCCACTCATCATACCCACCTACAAACTCATTTATCTTGCCCTGCTCAATGTTCCATATTTTATTCGCCGTTTTACTGATAAAATAACGGTCGTGTGATACGATGATCAAGGTACCCTTATACTTATTCAACGCTTCAATGAGCATCTCCACCGACTGCATATCCAGGTGGTTTGTCGGTTCATCCAGCAGCAGGAAGTTGCCTTTTGCAGCTATTACCTTTGCCAATGCTACCCTCGCTTTCTCCCCTCCCGATAACACTTTTATTTTCTTGAATACATCATCTCCACTGAACAGGAAGCAACCCAACAATTGACGCAACTCCAACTCATTCTTGCCGCTGCCACACAACTTCATCTCTTCCAATATTTCCAAGTCCACATTCAGCGCCTCAAGCTGATGCTGTGCATAAAAGCATTCCTCCACATTATGCCCCCATTTACGCTCCCCTTCATACGGTTCCCGGCCGGTTATGATGCGCAGCAATGTAGATTTACCCTTACCATTCGCACCTATCAGTGCTATCTTATCTCCACGATTGATCTCTGCACCGGTATGTTCTAATATCTTCAGCGCCCCAAACGATTTGGAAATGTCCTTCAGCTCACATATAATTTTCCCCGGTTGCACTGCCACATCAAAATTGATGTTCATAACGGGCATGCTTGAGTCCGGGGCTTCGATCAGGTCCAGTTTATCCAATCGTTTTATTGCGCTTTGCGCAGCGGCCGCCTTAGTTGCTTTTGCCCTGAATCGTTCAATAAAACGCTCTTGTTGCCTGATATAATCCTGCTGGTTTTCAAATGCACGCTGCTGTAAAACCATACGTTCCTCTTTTTCCTGTTGGAAGAAAGTATAATTACCGCTATACTGGTGAAGACCACGCTGCCATACCTCAACGATCTTGGTTACCATCCTGTCCAGGAAATAGCGGTCGTGCGATACAATGACCACGCTGCCCGGGTAGCTGATAAGGTACCGCTCCAGCCACTCTATAGATGGCAGGTCAAGGTGGTTCGTAGGTTCGTCAAGTAAGAGCAACTCAGGCTGCTGCAACATCATTTTTGCCAGCAGAACACGCATCCTCCACCCACCACTGAACTGGTCGTATGGCCTTTGCAGGTCGGCAGTGGAAAAACCTAATCCTTCCAATACCTCTGCCGTTCTGTGTTCCATCTCGTACCCACCGGCAACTTCAAAATCGTGTAAAGCATGGCTGTAATCGTCCAGCAGTTTTGCATCATCAGGCTTGGTTTCCAGTTCCTTTAGCAGTCGCTCCATCTCTTGCTCCAAAGCATGCGCTTTTTCAAACGCCTGCATGCCCACTTTCAATATAGATTCATTAGTAGAAAAACTCAACAGATCCTGGTTAAAGAATCCCAGGGAAACATCTTTGGGTTTATTGATTACACCGCTATCCACTGTATAAGCACCTGTCATCAGCCTTAACAAGGTCGATTTTCCTGCACCATTACTGCCCACCAGCCCAATCCGCTCACCTGTATGTATCTGCCAGCTGGCGTCCTCCAGTATAGCCCTCGCACCAAATGAAAATGTAATATTTTGTAATGAGATCAACATAAGTGCGCAAAATTACGAACATTGTCCCGTGGCATCAATTGTTCTTGTACTTTTGCAACAATATTTTTTCGACTATGAGATATATTTTCTTTTTATTTATTTACTGTTCTATAGCTAGCTGCGGCAATGATTCGCCAAATGCAAACAGCGAAGCCACTGAAAATACCGCACAAGCACCTAAACCAAACCCTGAAAGCAATTTGGGTGACAAGGGCACTTCTGGGCTGATGGAAGTAGTAAAAAAATACTTCGCATTGAAAAATACTTTGGTTGCCACCAAGGCAGCAGACGCTGGTAGTGCTGCGAGCCAATTAGCATCGCAAGCCGGAGATTTTCTCACATCGCTGCAAAGCGATTCGGTAAATATGGCAGCACTGGCTCCCTACCTTGATACCATCGTTAATGCAAGCAAACAGATAACTGCGATTGACGACAAAACATGCGAAAAACAGCGTATTGCGTTCGAGCAGGTTTCGATCGCTGTTTATGGGCTTGCGAATAAAGCGGGCCTAAAAAACGCAAAAATATACCACCAGTATTGCCCTATGGCCTTTAACGACAAAGGCGCGTACTGGCTGAGCGAAGAAAGCGAAATTAAGAACCCATACTTTGGTAAAAAAATGCTGGAGTGCGGCGAGGTAACTGACTCGCTATAATTCTCTAAGATATACTGATGACCCTCCGCATACTCTTATTCTACATCCTCTTGCCGCTAACCACCTTTGCACAAAAGGTTACCCTTAGCGGCTATATGCGTGATGCCGCTACAGGCGAATCGATAGTGGCAGGAACAGTGTATATCAAAGAAGCTGACCAGGGAGTGCAAACCAACACTTACGGCTTTTACTCGGTTTCAGTCCCACCGGGAAAATATACAGTGGCTTATTCCTATGTGGGTTATAAACCCATATTGAAAGAAATAGACCTTACTACAAACCTTACCTATACCGCCGAATTGCAAAGCAACACACAACTCAAAGAAGTTGAAATTACCGGCGACCGAAAGGACGAGAATGTAAAGAACTCAGAGATGGGTACTATCAGCCTTTCTATCGAGCGGATAAAGAACTTACCGGTGCTGTTTGGCGAGGTAGATGTCCTGAAAACGCTGCAGCTATTACCTGGCGTACAATCTGCCGGTGAGGGCAATTCCGGCTTCTATGTGCGTGGTGGCGGACCGGATCAAAATCTGGTATTACTCGATGAGGCAACTATCTATAATACAGGTCACCTGTTCGGTTTCTTTTCCGTCTTTAATTCAGATGCGATCAAGGACGTCACACTAGTAAAAGGTGGAGCACCTGCCTATTATGGTGGTCGGCTCTCATCGGTCGTAGACGTTTCGATGAAGGAGGGCAACATGAAAAAATACCATGTTGATGGTGGCATCGGGCTTATTGCTTCACGGCTTACGATAGAAGGGCCTATTAAAAAAGACAAGGGCTCCTTTATGATAGCCGGAAGGCGGACCTACGTCGATGCTATTGCACGCCCGTTCTCTAAACGACTGGAAAATACAGGCTATTACTTCTACGACCTGAACCTGAAGACCAACTATAAATTCGGCGAAAAAGATCGCTTATACCTTAGTGGCTATTGGGGTGTTGATAAGTTCAAGTTTGCCAACGAGCGCGGCACTTTTAAGGCAGATGTGCCCTGGGGGAACAAGACAGCCACCCTCCGCTGGAATCATCAGTTCAGTTCAAAAATATTCGCGAACACTACTCTTGTTTATAACGACTACAATTTTGCTTCCAACTTCAGCCAGAACAACTTTGCTATAAAAATATCGTCAGGCATCCGCGACTACAATGCAAAGACCGACTTCGATTATTACACATCTAACAATCATCATTTCAAAGCAGGTCTCGCCTACACCTGGCACAAATTCATTCCGAACCAGGTTTCCGGGCAAATAGACACGATTCGTCTTGAACCAAATAACGCCTTCGTAAAGTATGCCCATGAAACCGGCGTATATATTCTTGATGACTTCGATATCTCAAAATGGCTGAAAATAAATGTGGGCATCCGTTACTCATGGTTCCAGCAGGTAGGACCCTATACCTCTTACACCCGCGATTTTAACGGCTATAAAACAGATAGCATCGTTTATGGAAAAGGCAAATCTATCAAGGACTATGGAGGATGGGAGCCACGCTTCAATACCCGCATCCAGCTCAACGATGTATCTTCGCTTAAAACAAGCATCTCGCGGACTTATCAGTACCTGCACCTTGTATCTAATAACGGCTCTACCCTGCCAACCGATGTTTGGGTGCCCAGCACATACACAGTAAAACCACAGGCAGCATGGCAATATTCAATGGGCTACTTCCGAAATTTTCTCGATGACCGGCTGGAAACTTCTGTTGAGATCTATTATAAGGACATGGAGAACCAGGTGCAATACAAAGACGGATATGTCCCTAATTCACTTGAAGATCCGGAACTTTCTTACGTCTTCGGCAAAGGCCGTGCATATGGTGCTGAATTTTTTATCAATAAGACCCGGGGCAAATTCACAGGCTGGATAGGCTATACGCTGGCCTGGACAAACCTTACCTTTCCCAAGCTGAATAATGGCGAAACCTTCCCTGCCAAGTATGACCGCCGCCACGACCTTTCGCTTGTCGGCTCATACCAGTTCAACAAAAAGTGGACAGTATCTACAGTATTTGTATTCGGGTCAGGCAACACCATTACTCTGCCAACTGCCTATTACTTTATACAAGGAGAATTATCCCAGCTATACAGCAAATTGAACAACTACCGCCTGCCGCCGTATCATCGCCTGGACTTCTCGGTTACCTATACACCACAGCGTGCCAAACCCCGCAAATGGCAAGGTAGCTGGACCCTTTCGATATATAATATCTATAACCGTAAAAATCCTTACTTCTTATACGTAGATACGGAAGGCACCGTTGGTACAGGTATCAAAGTGAAGGTTTATCAGGTATCCATTATGCCTATACTGCCAAGCATAACCTACAACTTCAAATTCTAAATACGTCAGTATTTGTATATTGCATTAAATATCAGGTAGCATGTTCAAAGTAATTCTTAGCGTATTCGCAATTGCCTGCTTTAATTTGGTAACCGCGCAGGATATGAATTCCGATAAACTGGTCATGAAAGCAGCGGAAGGCCAGCTCGATGCATTTATTGGCAAAGTAACGCCCGGCGATGCTAAAGACTTCGGTTTTAAAGAAAGTGATGACCTGGATAATTTAGGCATCACGAAACCCTACCGCATGCTGGCATTCAATGCCGATTTTTATTCTGACCCACTTATTGAAAACACTAACTACATTACAATAAAAAACGAGTGGCGTGTACCGGTTACGGCGAAAGGAGAACACCGTGTGCTGCTTACAGTTAACGGCCAATCGGGAAATTTCAAGGTATCTGCTATAGGCTACCCTGAATTGGCAAAAGAGCTTGAGGTAAAAAGTGCATCCTACAGCGAAACTGATGCCTATTATATACTGCATGTTCCTGCACTAAATGCCGACTTCTTTATATCAGAAAAGGAACACTCTTTTGCCGACGCAGAATTCGTAGCACTCGAATCCGCAAAAAAAGCTATCCCATTTCTCAGAACATCGGCGGGCGCTAAACCAACTTATACACTTGATGAAGTACAATCGATGGTAAAAACTGCGGTTGAGCTAAAGGCTGCTAAAAAAGAGCCGGAATCCAAAAAAGGCAAGAAGAAAAATTCGAAGAAATAATTAGCTATGCTTTCACCAGTTGCTGATTCTTGCCCGCTAGTTCTTTCCAGGAACTTGCGAGCGAATCGAACAGTTCTATCGAATCAAAGCTCCCAAGGTCGATGAACCCCGCAATGCCCAAGTCTCTTGAGATTATCTTGGCTACTTCTTTTGCCTTCGAGTTCTCACCTACCAGTACAAAATGAGGCTTGTCGTTCTTTATTAGCGGCTTTAATAGCTTCTCATAACCTCTTGTGGAGAAAACCTTAACCACATTGGAAGAACCTGTGATAGCCTTTATAGCCCCTACCGTATTAATTTTCTCCTCAGCAGGAGTGATGAAATTAGCTGTGGCATCGATCACCACCTTACCCCTTACATCTCCCAGCCAATACGCTACTTCTCTTACCTGTTTAGGTGCAGTAGCTATAACAATTATGTCGGCCGCGGCCGATGCCTCTTCGATCGTGCAGCCATGCAGGTTCTCGATCGACGAATAACCACTATCAGGCATTTTATCAGCATTGTCAGGAGCTATAAAAACTTCATGACCGGCTATTGCAAATCTAGCTGCATACAATGCAGCAATCTCCCCAGAACCAACCACCGCAATATTTACGGACAAACCTTTCTGCATAAACAATCTGTTATAGTTTTTTAGACAACCAAAGCACTCACAATATTACTTGCCACACAATTGTTAAACTATGACAGCAACCATTCAGCAGTATGATTCTGGTCAGGAGTAACAAAAAAATAGAATTCGATAAAAGAGGCTGATATGTGCAAATGTATATACTTGCATTAAATAAATCGAATTAATATTTGTGTATAGCCGTAATAACTGATTATCAGTCTGGCGTTACATGATCAGTGACACTTAAAATACTCGAATGGTTCTTTACAATCAGCGCACTTATATAAGGCTTTGCAGGCCGTAGACCCAAAACGGCTGAGCATAACTGTATTATCCGAACCACATCGCGGGCATAAGATACTGTTTTGCGCAAAATTTTCGTTGCCACAAGATAATTTCATCGGTGGAGCAATTCCATATTGGCGCAATTTTTCCTTGGCCTCATCACTCATCCATTCCGTTGTCCAGGCGGGGTCGTGAACCATTTTCACGATTACAGGAAACACGTTCCTTTCCTTTAACCTCGCTCTAACATCGTCTTCTATCATTCCCATAGCAGGGCAGCCTGTATAAGTAGGCGTAATAATGATCTCGTAACCCTGGTCAGTGATCTGCACATCCCTCAACATTCCCATCTCCCTGATACTCAAAACAGGTATTTCAGGATCCGGTATTGATGCCAGCACGTCAAATATTTCCTCTCTAGTATGCACAGACATTACCATACTGCATCGGGGTAAGCGCGTTGCAAATATTGCATTTCAGACAGAATATGTCCCAGGTTTTCTGTGTGAATTCCATTTCTACCACCGGTTTGGGCATAACCATCGTCTGGCACAAGCAGTGTTGCCTCATCAAGCACGCGGCTTACATGGTCGTACCACTTAGGCTTTAGCGCCAAAACATCAACACTTATCCCTTCCTTCAATAATGCCGATTCAGTTTCGTCCATTTCAAACAGCTCGCCGGTATACCCCCATAGTTCATTGATAGCACGTTGCATACGATCATGACTCTCCGCAGTACCGTCTCCCAGGCGTGCCACCCAGTCAGACGCATGCGCCATATGATACTTGATCTCTTTAAGTGTTTTCGCCGCTATAGCAGCAAGGGTTTCATTCTTACTATTTCTGAGCTCATTGTAGAAATAATATTCAAAAACAGAAACAAAAAGTTGCCTTGCCATAGTTTGGGCAAAGTCACCATTTGGCATTTCAGTTATCAGGTTGTTGTAGAACTGACGTTCACCCCTGCGATAAGCAAGATCATCGGCCGTTTTACCACTACCCTCTGCTTCTGCTGCATATTGCAGCAACACCTGTGCCCGTCCCAGCATATCCAGCGCAAAATTGGTCAGCGCCAGATCTTCTTCCAGTATGGGCGCATTGCTACACCATTCAGACAACCTGTATGACAATACAAGTGCATTGTCTCCCAGCCTCAAACAATATTTGTATAATTCTTGTGCTGCCATATCATATCGCTTTTGCGCCTTCCGGCATTACGTAAAAAGTAGGATGCCTGTAAACCTTGTCGTTAGCAGGATCGAAAAACATTTCGCTGTCATCAGGATTGGAAGCAATAATAGCTACCGCCGGTACCACCCATATGCTGGTCCCTTCACCCCTGCGTGTATAAGTATCGCGGGCGTTTTGCAACGCCATTTTACCGTCCGATGCATGAACACTGCCTGCATGAATATAGTTGGCACCGGGCTTGCCCTGAATAAACACTTCCCACAGTTCTAATTGAGAATCATTAGCCATTTTTCAGTTTTTTATTAGTTGATCAAATTGCTTTTTTCTTACTCCTATAAGCTTCTGCAGCCTCACGCACCCAAGCACCCTCATTGTGAACTTTAATATGGTGAGCCATGCGTTGCCTGTTACAAGGACCATTGCCGTTAATAACGCGGTAAAACTCGTCCCAGTTTATTTCTCCATGATCGTAGTGCCCCTTTGCAGCGTTCCATTTCAGATCTTTATCTGGTATCGTTAATCCTATTACTTCGGCTTGCTGCACTGTTTTGTCTATGAATTTCTGCCGCAACTCGTCATTGGAATGTCTTTTTATCTTCCACCTGAACGCGTCTCCTGTATGCGGAGAATCACTGTCATGCGGACCAAACATCATCAACGACGGCCACCACCAACGGTTCATCGCGTCTTGCGCCATTTCCCGTTGCTCTTTTGTACCGTTCATCATTTTAGCCATTATCTCATAACCCTGCCGCTGGTGAAAACTTTCCTCCTTACATATCCTCACCATCGCGCGGCTATAAGGACCATATGATGTGCGTTGCAATGAAACCTGGTTAACGATTGCCGCGCCGTCCACCAACCAACCTATTGCCCCGATATCTGCCCATGTTAAAGCGGGATAATTAAAGATGTTAGAATACTTCGCCTTTCCGGCATGCAACTGGCCGATCAGCTCATCTCTCGACACTCCAAGCGTTTCTGCCGCGCTATACAAGTAGAGTCCATGGCCACCTTCATCCTGTATTTTGGCAAGCAATATTTGCTTGGCGCGCAAGCTCGGGGCACGTGTTATCCAGTTGCCCTCCGGCTGCATACCTATCACTTCAGAATGCGCATGTTGCGACATCTGCCTTATCAAGTGCTTACGGTAGCTATTAGGCATGTTATCCCGGGGCTCTATTGCATCTCCACGCTCTATCTTTTCGTCAAAATGCCTCAACATTGCGTCCTCATAACTGGCAAGGCGTTCGTATTGTTCCATTGAATTCTCTTTTATTGTGTGTTTACAAAAAGTAGCTTAGTTATAATGTACCTCTCTTAGCTTGCTCTGCTTCGATCGACTCGAACAGCGCCTGGAAATTTCCCTTACCGAATGACTTGGCACCTTTGCGTTGTATGATCTCGAAAAATAAGGTGGGTCTGTCTTCCACAGGTTTTGTGAATATCTGCAGCAAGTAACCTTCTTCGTCTCTGTCCACCATTATGCCAAGCTCCTTCAGTACCTTAAGGTCCTCAGCAATTTCCCCTACCCTTTCTGCCACCGAATCATAATACGTGCCCGGCACATACAAAAACTCAACTCCCCTTGCGCGCATCTCTGAAATGGTAAATACTATATCATCAGTAGCTACAGCAATATGCTGGCATCCGGGCCCCTCGTAAAAGTCCAGGTATTCTTCTATCTGCGATTTTTTCTTTCCCGTAGCTGGTTCATTGATCGGGAATTTTATCCTGCCATTGCCATTGGCCATCACCTTGCTCATCAGTGCCGTATATTCAGTAGATATATCCTTATCATCAAACGTCACGATATTAGAGAACCCCATTACTTTGTTATAAAACTCCGCCCATTTATTCATTGCACCCAATTCCACATTACCTACCATGTGGTCTATGTACTTAAGGCCAACAGGGGTCGGATTATATTCAGATTCCCACTTAACAAATCCCGGGAGGAACACACCATTATAATTTTTCCTTTCTACAAATACGTGGATAGTCTCACCGTATGTATGGATACCCGCCCTTATCACATCCCCGTCTTTATCCGACTCCACCACCGGCTCAAAGCATGGCTTGGCACCGCGCTTCACAGTTTCTTCAAATGCCTTAATGGCATCATCTACCCAAAGGGCTATCACTTTCACACCATCACCATGCTTCTTTATGTGCTCCGCTATCGGGCTATCCGATTTCAAAGGTGTTGTAAGCACCAGCTTTATTTTGTCCTGCTTCAACACATAAGATACATGGTCCCTTGTCCCCGTTTCCAACCCTGCATAAGCATAAGACTGAAAGCCCAGCGCAGTTTTGTAAAAGTGCGCCGACTGTTTTGCATTGCCCACATACAGTTCCACATAGTCCGTACCATTAATAGGCAGGAAGTCTTCGGCATTTTCAAATATTTTCTCAATGCCATAATTGTAATTTGCAACGTTTTTCAGATCTGCTGACATTGTATTTTTTGTTTATTCAGTTAACCATGATTTGTAATAATCTTTCACTTCAATTTCCATTGCTTCCTCGGTGATCATTACCGGGTTGAATGGATCTATCATTACTGCCAATTCCTGTGTTTCTTTTTGCCCGATACTACGCTCAATAGCGCCCGGGTGCGGCCCATGTGGTATGCCGCCGGGGTGCAACGTCAGTTGGCCTTTCTGTATGTTGTTCCGGCTCATAAAATCTCCGTCCACATAATACAGTATCTCATCGCTGTCAATATTACTATGATGGTAAGGAGCCGGTATTGCCAGCGGATGATAATCATACAGCCTGGGCACAAACGAACACACGACAAAGTTCCTGCTCTCAAAAGTTTGATGAATCGGAGGCGGCATATGTATGCGCCCCGTAATTGGCTCAAAATTGAAGATCGAAAAAGTGTAAGGGTAATGATACCCGTCCCATCCCGCAACATCGAAAGGATGATTGGCGTATACATACGGGAACATGACACCCTTCTTCTTTATGTAGATATCAAACTCTCCCTGCTCATCAAATGTTTCCAGGTTTTGCGGCCGCTTGATGTCCCTTTCACAAAAAGGAGAGTGTTCCAGCAACTGGCCAAAATCATTGCGGTACCTTCTCGGAGTAAATACCGGATCGAACGACTCCACATAAAGCAGCCTGTTGTCTGGCGTGTTGAAATGGATCTTATACACTGTCCCTCTTGGAATTACAATATAGTCGCCATACTGAAAATGGAGAGACCCGTACATAGTATGCAATACCCCGCTACCTTTATGTACAAACAGCAATTCGTCTGCATCAGCATTCTTATAGAAATACTCAGTAGAACTTTGAGGCGCAGCAAGACCAATATGCATTGCGCTATTAACAAATAAGGTCTTACGGCTCTTCAGGTAGTCAGGCTCTGGCTGAACATCAAAACCGTTAAAGCTCATTGCATTCAATCCGTTCTCTACAGCTACTTTGGGTTTAACCGAGTATGGCTTGCCTTTCTGTTTTACTCTCGTAGGTGGATATAAATGGTAAACAAGTGATGAAAGTCCGCCGAACCCTTGTGTTCCTACCAGTTCTTCCTGGTATAAATTCCCGTTAGGTTGCCGGCTCACTATATGGCGTTTCTCAGGGATAACGCCGAGCGTGTGATAAAATGGCATATGCTAATAATTCGCTACAATGTTAGCGCAGCACTAGCCTGCATAATATGATCGCAATCAACACTTTATATGATATTGATCAGCTTACTAACTACAAAAAAAAAGGGCTAACCATATGGTTAGCCCTCTCTATAAAGAAGATTCCTATATTATTTATTGTCGTAGTTCCTCAACGTCATGATAACGCGGCGGTTCTTAGCACGACCTTCAGATGAAGAGTTTGGAGCAACTGGCTGCTCTTCACCGTGACCTACAGTGATCAAACGCTTATCATCAATACCCATTTCTTTCAGGTATTCCTTAACAGCTTGCGCACGTTTGTAAGAAAGCACCCTGTTTGATGATGGCGTACCTATATCATCGGTGTGACCATCGATGATGATGTAAGAGTTCTTATTGTCATTCAGCTCAAGTACAGCCTCTTCAAGGATATCCAATGAAGACTCATGTATTTGTGTTTTGCCGAGGTCGAACAGGATCGGAGTAGATGGGTCGATCGCTGGCTGACGTGGTTTTTCAACCGGCGGAGGTGGAGGAGTTACAAGGGTAACATCATTAGAACCACCGGTACAGTTATTAGCAGATACCACGATACCGGTATAGCTACCACCGCAAAGACCTGTAAGCGTCAACTTGTTGTCCATACCAACTGTACCGCTGTAAGCTGGCTGTGCAGTACCGTCGAAGTTGTAATTAACCGTTACAGACCTGCCGGAACCTATACCTACGAAAGTAATGGTACCATCACATTTGCCGTTAGCAGTAGGATTAGTAGAAGTAGTAGAGCTGATCTTAACAACAGGCTCATTAAGAATAACCGTAGTCGGAGCAGATGATTTGCTGCCGATCTTAGCAACAAGGTTCGTATAGTAACCTGCGCACATGTTGCTCAGTTTTACAGAACCATCACCGGATACAGCACCAGAGTAAGCAGTTTGTGGTATACCATTCATGTCATAAGTAATCGTAACGTTCCTGCCTGCAGGTAACCCATAAAGAACAACAGCACCATCGCATGATCCACAAGCAGAAGGATCAGTTTGATCAACAAACGTAATTGCAGGTGGAGGAGTTTTGCTTCCGAAGAAGAAACGAACACCGAGGTTACCACCATAAGACATCGCGCTACCTGAAGACACAGTGTTAAGAGCTGAGTTATAGCTGCCTACACCGTCTGTCATCCTGTAGTTTGAAGGTACTGAATTATTGAACGGCTGATACAAGAAGTAGCCACCAATATTCAATGCACACCAATCAGACAGGAAGTAGTTCAATGCAGGACGGAAAATGAAACCAACTGAACCGGTCAGATAGTCAACGGTACCCTTCTTTTGAGTCGGAGCCATACCTAGGCCAACATTGTAACCCTGTGCACGCTGTGAGTTGAAATAAGCATTCACATCGCCGTTCGGATTAACGCTTGCATAAGACTTCTGAGTGATCAGGTAGCTTTTGGTACTTGGAGTCACACCATTATCATAAACAGTTGGCTTACCATCTCCAGGCTTCGTGAATTGATAGATAGCCTCATAGTCAAACGCTGCATCTGTTTCATACGTGTTCTTCCACTGTACATTGTACATAATGCCGGCATCAGCCATAAAACCAAACCTGCGAGAGAACCTGGTTTTATATTTCAGCAATAATGGAATATTCAGGTTATCAATGGTAACTTTCTCAGTTATCCTGTTATTCATTGTTATTGCACGGTTATTTGCAGTAATGATCTGCCTGAACGTATTACCCATTCCGTCAGTAGACTGATACTGCACATTGAAACCATCCAGGGTCACTTCGCCTGTTTGGTTAAAATATGCTAACCCTGCACCTATTCCAAAATGTCCTCTGCGCCCAAAGAAATAGCCTAGCTGGATATCTCCGCCAAACGACATACCATTATTGAACTTCATATCACCGGTATTATTGCCGGTTATGCCGTTAGTATAGTTACCGTAAGTATTGGCTAAGTTATATTCCTGGGTCAGTACACCGCCAAGCAGGTTTATGTCAACAACCCATCTTGATAACAGGCTATCATTTTTGTACCAACGGCGGTTATTATGCTTCGTGTTAGAGCTATCCGCACTTTGTGCGAATGCCGATAACGCTCCGTTTGCAGCTAGTAAGAAGAAAAACAATTTTTTCATCTATGCGTGTTTTAATGTTGATTAAATTAATTTTTGATGAACCTGTTTGTCGCTATTTTAGTACCATTCATATAACAATCTATCAGATAAACGCCGGCTGGAAGACTTGCAACATTAATGCTCGTCTTACGGTTCACATCGTTTTGTACGCTCAACTTTTGTCCCAACAGGTTCATTAATTCCACCTGTACATCTCCACCTACACTTGCATTGATTTCTACGTTAACTACATCGCTTGCTGGGTTAGGATAAACATTCACAACAGATGTCGCGTTGATATCTTCTATACCTGTAGGCCTGTTGTAGTATGCTTTTTGCATGCACGCATCACCACTGTTGGTAACCATTACCCAGTAACGCTTGTTATTAAAGTCTGGGCTGGCATTGTTGTAGTTCTGGTTGATCTCTCCACCAAGTATGGTTGAATCAAGTGTAGCTGCGTCATCGTAACCCCACTGGTATTTAACACCGTCTCCATTCTTCAGGCAGATGAATTGACCATTGAAGTAAATAACTTCTGGCAGGTCAACACTGTTCTCGCCACTTACAGATATAGTACGTGAGTTGCTGATCTTACAACCATAACCGTTTACGTTAGAAGTAATAGTTACAGTCGATGTTCCTGGTGTGCGGAAGTTTACGATAGCATATTGGTTGTTGCTGCCTGTTGCATATACTTCTGCGTTAGTAGCACTCCACTCATAATGCAATTTATCAAGTGGGAATGCAGCTCCGAAGTTCTGGAACATAGTTCCTGCACACAGGTTGCTGCCGGGAGCAGTAATGATCTCTGGCATGTTCGGCGTTGGGTTAACAACAACTTTCACAGTCTGAGTATAAAGGTTGATACAACCATTGATCTGTAACCTGTAGATATAGTCTACTGTTATCGGTGCAAGTGTACCATTCCAAAGTGTTTCATGTATTTCACCATTACCTGCAGTCACGAAGCTTGTTAAAGGACTGATGTTGCCCACTGCCGGACGGTTCCATGCATACAATGCACTTGGTGTATAGCTGGTAGGAACGTAGTTCAGTTGAGAACCGCTACATACTGTAGTAGTGAACGGAGGGTTCAACTTCGGAGTTGGATTAACCTTCACGGTCACATCTTGTGTGTTGTTACAACCGTTAGCTGTGATGGTGTAAGTATAAACCACATCAACTACAACATAAGTAGAGTTGATCAGCTGTTGGTTAGGATTACCCAAACCAGAAGAAGCAACAGCATAGATACCTGGGATGTATGGACGGAACCATGCAAAGCTTGCACCTGCAGTGCTGCTCGCAGGAACATAGTTGAACATATCGCTGTCACATATTGCACCAGGTGTAAGAGAGCTGCTCAGCTTTGGAGTTGGGTGAACGGTCAGGTTCACTGTTTGGTTGTTTGTGCAACCGTTAGCTGATAATGTAAATACGTAAGGAACAACTATTGAGTTTGGAGTAGTGTTCTTCAGTATTTCGTTAGGATTGTTTGTACCGGCACCCATTGGGTTGCTGATACCTGGAACTACTGCACGGCTCCATGTATATGTAGTACCCGGAGTCAGGCTTGCAGGAGGATAATTGAACACTATGCTGTCACACTGAGAAGGATTCAGCGCAGTGCTTAGCATTGGTTTCGGATAAACGTTAACAACGATATCCTGGGTGCTGCTGCAACCATTCGCGGTCATCATATAAGTATAGGTAACCGGGATAGTGTATGGAGTAGTGTTTGTCAGTGTTTCTATTATAGAATCAACTCCGCTGTTTGTAGCAGGTAAGATACCTGTTATAGCACCACGGCTCCAGCTGAAGGTTGTACCTGCAGTAGCAGAACCGGGTCCGTAGATGAACATAGTATTGTTACAGATTGCAGGAGGCGTTGTACCTGAATTAAGCTGTGGAGTTGGATTAACTGTTACAACAACTGTTTGCATATTGATACAGCCGTTAGCTACCAGTGTGAACTGGTAAGGAACTTCTATCGGGTTAGCTGTTGTATTATGCAGGTTTTCGTTCGGGTTGTTTGAACCGGTATTAGCTGAGTTGCTGATACCTGCTACGATGTTGCGGTTCCACGTAAACGTAGTACCTACAGTCAGGCTACCCGGAGGATAGTTGAACAAACCGTGGTTACAGATAGCTCCCGGAGTTAATGAAGTGCTCAGTGTTGGAGTTGGGTGAACAACTACGTTTACATATTGTGTATTGAAGCAACCGTTTGCAGCCAGTACATATTGGTAAGGAACAGTTACATCCATTGTGCTGGTATTATCCAGGTACTCATCCGAAGTAGCTGGGTTACCTGAACCGCTCGCTGTTGGATTAGCGATATCGGTTACTGGGTTACGGAACCATGTGAAAGTAGTACCTGCAGTGCCGCTGGTTGGAACATAGCTGAAGTTAGCGCTGTCACATATTGCACCCGGAGTAAGTAAGCTTGTTAAAGTAGGTGTTGGATAAACTGTGATCGTGAAGCTTACTGGTGTACCTACGCAACCATTAGCTTTTGGCGTAACAGTAATAGTAGCAATTACCGGGTTAGCTGTAGCGTTAGTTGCTGTAAATGAACTGATCGGGCCTGTACCGCTTGCTGGCAAACCTATGCTTGGGTTATCATTCGTCCAGTCAAAAGTTGTTCCGGATACTGTACCTGTAAAGATAACTGGTGTTGTAACAGTATTATCACACATTACCTGGTCAGCAACCGGTGCTGCATCAGGTATTGGGTTGATCGTAATGCTGATCGGGTAATCAACACTTGTACAAGTACCATTTGATATTGTCAGTGTACCTAAATAAGTACCGGCTGGTGCCGTAGGTGGTACAGGTATTGTCAAAGAAGTAGGTGTCAAAGTTCCACCTGATATATTAACGAATCCTGCACCGGCAGCAGTTGGGTCCCAATTGATGCTGAATGTGCCCGGGATAACATAGCTGAGGCTGATGATACCGTTACCTATATTATAACCTTGAGTGTAAGTAGGAGTACCGATTACATAACCTGGGTTAGCATAGCTCGATCCGCCGCCGCCGCCGTTCCATACACCACCGCCGCCGCCGTAGTAACCACCGCCGCCGCCGCCAGATATACCTTGAGGGCTACCGGTACCACCCATGCCTAAAGAACCATTTTGGCCTGGGGTCCAGCTCGATGCTGTATATGTAGAACCAGCGCCACCGCTAAGGTTGCCACCACCACCTGCGTGCTGGCCGCTAACGTTATTGCAGCCTGCGCCGCCAAATATATTACCACCTGCACCGCCGCAGCTTGGGCCTGGGCTATCCCAGCCTGCGCCACCGCCGCCGCCTGCAACTACCGCACGGTTGCCTAAAGCGTTACCACCAATACGGATATCAGAAGCATCGCCGCCTGCACCACCCGAGCCAAAGAAATAGAATATTGAAGCACCACCGCCATTCCATCCTGCAGCAGCACCCGATGTTGAACCATTAGCACCTGCACCACCTACAAAAAGATCTAATGAAGTAACACCTGAAAGGTTAAGTGTACCTTGAACACGGCCACCATTACCTGGTATTGGTGCGCCACTGTAAGTATCGCCACCGCCAACTGCACCTTGCACATCAAAATCTACTGTACCTACGCCCGGTGGAACAACCCACAACTGAGCTGTAGGGCCTATATATGGGAAAGTAGCCGTAGTAGGGCCAACATTAGCTAAAGCCGAGTAGCTCAGCGTAGTGCTGGTAGCACCTGCACACACAGGAGGTAATGCATCTATATTAAATGACGGAAGAGGAGTTACAGATACATTAACCGTAGTTGTGCTCCACAAGCCGGTTTGATCTTTGATCTCCACAACAAACATATCTATACCCGTAAAGCCTGTATTAGGCTGATACGTAATTGTTGACGTTGTTAACGAAAGTGTACCTCCGGTAGATACATCCATCGCATCGAAACCAGTTACTGTTCCGGACGAAGGAGCCGTTACTAATCTCCACGTTTCTGTCTCCCCTGGTTCAGGATCACTGATGGTAAACAGCGAGCTGATATCTACAGGTGCTGAATTCATGCACGCTGCGTATGGCTGGCTGCTCCCGTTCACAAATACGGGTGCTGTCTGCGCCTTTGCGAAAAAGGGCATACCAATTAACATAATACCGGCAAAAACGAACGATCGTATTAATCCATTCTTTTTAGCTTTTTTAACAGTATTTGCCGATTTAGAGTAAAAGATTCCTGATCCCATATCTAATATAGTTTATGAAATAATGCCGAAAAATAGTAAAAAAAAATTCAACAAAAGCTTTTTTGGTTCTTTTTTTAAAAAAAAACTAAATTTTTTAGTTCAATAATTACAACAGGGTTATGCTCAATATGGCGTTCAGACAGGCCTAAACCGCTCTGCCCCTCAGTTCGGGCAGTTTTTATGCAGTAATTGGGCAAATCATTGCGCCTTGCTATTCTGCCATAAATATAGCTGTAACCTTGTACCCGTGCAAGCATACAAAATACATATAAATTATTTTACTGCAAATTACTTAAACCCTCATAAAAAATATATCTAAAACCGGCGGGAATCTATGTAAACAGACCGTTTTTTACATACCTTTGCGCCCCTGGCAAGTCTTATACGGCCAGCTCCTGCTGAATCCCCCAGGACAGGAATGTAGCAAGGGTGGGCGGTTGTAGCGGCGCGATGTGAGTAACTTGCCAGTTTTTTTATGCCTATACCTTCCGATTCTGGGGAAATTCAAGAAAAAAAAGCTGTTTGACTGTATATAGGAATAAGCTCCGGCTTATTTCAAGCTCCTGCTATTCACACATTACTCACTTTCACTAATTATTACAATATGCCGGTAAGCCACTCCTAGTATTTTGGCTAACTTTGCACCCGAAATAAATAACTCAAATGAAATTCTTTATCGACACAGCAAATCTTGCTCAAATAAAAGAGGCTAATGACCTCGGTATACTTGATGGTGTAACTACCAACCCGTCGCTCATGGCAAAAGAAGGCATTAAAGGTACCGATGCCGTAATAGCACACTACAAGGCTATTTGCGATGTAGTGGATGGTCCGGTTAGCGCAGAAGTGATCAGCACCGATTTTGCAGGTATTGTTGAAGAAGGCAAGAAACTGGCTGCATTACACAAGAACATTGTGGTGAAGGTGCCCATGATAAAAGACGGTATTAAAGCAATCAAGTGGTTTACAGATAATGGTATTCGCACCAACTGTACTCTGGTATTCTCCGCTGGGCAGGCAATACTGGCTGCTAAAGCAGGAGCCACCTATGTGTCTCCATTCATTGGTCGCATCGATGATGGCAATTGGGATGGAGTTCAGCTCATCGAGCAGATAGTAAGCATCTACAACGGTCAGGGATTTATGACAGAAGTGCTCGCCGCATCTATTCGCACACCATTACATATAGTACGATGTGCTGAAGCCGGTGCTGATGTTTGCACATGTCCGCTTTCATCAATACTCGGCTTATTGAAACATCCGCTCACCGACCTCGGTCTTGAGCAATTCCTTAAAGACGCTAAGTCAATGCAATAACTTTAGACGTTATCTAAAATCAAAGAGCCGCTGTAATACAGCGGCTCTTTGATTTTAAAACATATCCCACTCTTCAATTAGTTAAGCTCTGTGTATATTCACAGTACACACCTACAAATTCAGATAGTATGGAGCCAACAAAGCAACGAACTCATCAGTATAGTCGCCTGCGTCGTTCTTTATCACTAACGTTATTTCGCTTCGCTTTTCATTGTTCTTTCTGCTGAACAACCCCACCACCCTTTTTACAGGTGCTTCTGCAACATGCTTTATATAGAGTACACAAGTCTCCACCCAACCCGCATTAGTCATAATTGCTTTCCACAACAAATACTCATCCCATGGCAACAGTATAGATAAATAGCCATCGCCCTTAAGATTGCGGGCAACAGCTTCATTCAATTCTTCAAAGCTCAACGACAAAGTATGCCGCGCAAGATTTTTGCTTGCACTGTCACCCAACAAACTATTACTGAAAAAAGGAGGATTAGTGATGATAAGATCATACTTGCTATCGGGTGCATATTCACGCACATCACCTTCAATAATATTTATCCTGTCACTCCAGGCAGATTTGTGCACATTTTCTTTTGCTTGCTCAGCAGCATCGGCATCATAATCTATAGCATCAATTGTAATTGCTGCATCCTTTTGCGCAAGCATCAGCGTCAGCAATCCTGTTCCCGCTCCAACATCCAGCACCCTTTTCACACCCGGCAGCACAGGTGTCCATGCACCTTGTATACAAGCATCCGTTGTTACTTTCATAGCACAACTCCCCTGCTCTACCCTGAACTGTTTGAACTGGAAATACGAGTTGCTCATTGCCACGTTGCCCGTGCATTCGGGCTCACTTCTAGGTCACTGAATATGCCTTTCAGGTATTTATGATAACCGGTTATACCTATCATCGCTGCGTTGTCTGTGCAGTATTCAAACTTCGGTATGTATACTTTCCAGCCAAGTTGGTCACCTGTCTCCTTCAGCGTTTTTCTTAAGCCGCTGTTTGCCGATACCCCACCAGCAATACCTACATGTTTTATACCAAGGTCTTTTGCTGCTTTCTTTAACTTAGCCATCAGCATTTTGATGATCGTATGCTGCACCGATGCGCAAATATCTTTGATGTGCTTTTCTACAAAATCAGGATCATTTTTTTTCTGGTCCCGCAAAAAATAGAGCACCGATGTTTTAATGCCACTGAAACTGAAATTGTACCCTTGCATTTCTGCCATAGGAAATCTGAACAACTCAGCATTTCCCTCTGCAGCATACCTGTCTACTAATGGCCCACCGGGATACGGCATCCCCAGCATCTTGGCTAATTTATCAAATGCCTCTCCGGCAGCATCGTCAATTGTCTCGCCTATTACTTCCATATCCAGGTAGTCCCGGCATAGAACAATTTGTGTATGCCCACCTGAAACCGTTAAGCATAAAAATGGAAACTCCGGCTTCTCCTCAATAAAATGCGCAAGCACATGTGCCTGCATATGGTGTACCGATATCAAAGGCACGTTCAATGCCTGTGCATAAGCCTTTGCAAAACACGCGCCAACCAATAAGGAACCTATCAACCCCGGCGATTGTGTAAACGCAACCGCAGTAATCTCATGCCTGCCAATACCCGCATCCTTCATTGCAGCATCTACCACCGGTATAATGTTCTGCATATGCGCTCGCGATGCCATCTCCGGCACTACCCCACCATAACGCTCATGCACTTTCTGTGTGGCAATATGATTACTCAATACTTTCCCATCCTGCACAACAGCAGCACTCGTCTCATCGCAGGATGATTCAATAGCCAATATGGTAACTATCTTCTCTGTCATGGAACAACAAAGGTAAATCAGTATTCACAAAAAAATGCCCCGCATCGCGAGGCACAAATTATCTCTTCCGGTATCCGGTATTATTTACTTGATACCCAATTTCGCTTTCACCAGCGGCAGGATATTATCTCCTTCCTTGCCGTAAAGCAATGCACCCTGGCTTTTATCAAAAATGTAATCGTAACCTTTTTCTTTAGCTACATCCTGAATAGCTTTTGTTGCTTTGTCCAAAATAGGCTCATAGGTATCCTGCTTCTTTTGTTGCAGTTTTTCCTGTGCGCTCTGCTGTGTGCTTTCTATACGGTTCTGAAGGTCTTGTATCTCTTTTATTTTCACTTCCTTCATTGCGTCGGTCATAGTTTTCTCCTTGGCCTGGAAGTCCTGGCCCTTTGTCTGGTACTCCTTCATCATTATATCTATCTGCTCCTGGAACGAACGTGCATACTTGGTAATGTCTGAATCAGCTTTTGCTCTTTCCGGCATTGCCTGCAAAAGATCTGCCGAGTTTATCCAGCCAAGTTTAAGCGATTGGCCAAAAACAAAATTACTGGCTATGATACCACAGGCAAGGAGAATTACGAATTTTTTCATCTTTTATTTTTTCGTTATTTATTTTTTAGAAGTGCAAAGTAACTGCCATTATTTGTTTATTCCAAGAATTTTTAAAACATCATCGCTTTTATCAAGTTTAGGGTCTGCATAGAACAAGGTGATCCCGCCTGCCTTGTCAAGCACCAGGTCATACCCTTTTGATGAGGCCATTTTTTGCACCGCATTATACAACCTGTCCTGCACGGGCTTTATGAATTCCTGGCGTTTTTTAAAGAGGTCGCCCTCATATCCGAAACGTTGCTTTTGCAGGTCCTTTGCCGATTTTTCCTTCGCCACTATTTCATCCTCCCGCCTCCTGCGCATTTCGTCAGAAAGCATCGGCTTTTCTGCCTGGTAGCTTTTGTACAGGTTATCTACCTCCGCCATCATTTTGTCTATCTCCTCCTGCCATGCTTTCGATATACCATCCAGCTTATTCTGGGCGTCTTTATAATCGGTCATTTTATCAAGCATGTACTTCGAATCAATGATGCAATAATGCTGCTGCGCTCTTACCACGGTAACAGCTGCTAATAGGACAATACTGAACAATATCTTTTTCATAAGCAATTAGTTTTTTACGGGGGCTTTTCAAATAAGTATCAGGGTTTTTGATTCATTTTCAGTGTCAAAGTTTAACGACACTTCCTAACGTTCAAACTATTTGAATATTGTCCGCTTATTCCGGTTCAAATCCAAGCATGAATGTAAACTTACCCATACCCTTAAAACTGTTCTCACCTTTATCAAACCCTAACCCGTAGTCAAGACCCAGTAATCCAAACATGGGCAGGAATATACGTAGGCCTACGCCAGCATCACGGTTCAGTTTAGTTGGGTTATAATCTGCAAACTTATCCCACGCATTGGCAGCATCCACAAAGGCAAGACCATAAATAGTTGCAGTTGGGCTCAAAGAGAACGGATACCTCAACTCTGCAATATACTTATTGAACATCGTAGCGCTGTTAGCATACACATCGTAGCCACGTTGCGCAATGATATCCTTACCAATGAAATAAGAGTAGCCGCCCAAACCATCACCACCAAGCTGGAAACGCTCGAATGGCGGGAACCCGATACCCGAATTATAGAAGCCTAGGAATCCATATTTAGCAGCAAATCGCAGCACTAAGTTACCATGCACACGCTGGTAAAATTCCGCAACGAATTTGTACTTGTGGTACTCTATCCACTGGTACTTTTTATCATTGCCGAGTTTGGTATAGTCAAGTCCGCTGAATGCACTGAACGGAGGGGTGAACTGGAATGTGAACGACACATTCGAACCACTTCTCGGATAGAGTGGTCTGTCTATCGAGTTGCGCGACAACACCAATTTAAAATGCAGGTCATTGCTGTAACCATTCGCAAAATCCTGTATCAGCGCATAATTCTTCAAACGATAGTTGTTGTAGAATACTCCGTAATTGAAAACAAAATAATTGTCAGGCCATTTCAGGCGTTTACCCATCGATACACCGCCACCTACAACTCTTAAGAACGAAGCGTTCGGATCAGAGTTCGAAGTCGCAGCACCCGAAAAGCGGCTGTACATTAAATTCACTGTGAGCGAATTCGGCTTCTTACCTCCAAGCCACGGCTCAGTGAACGACGTACTCAGTGAGTTATAATACAATCCATTCGATGCATAACTGATCGAGAACTTTTGTCCGTCTCCCACTGGCAATGGATCCCACATCTTAGGCTTAAGGATATTCCGTATAGAGAAGTTATTGAACGTTACACCCACGTTACCATAAAAACGCACACCACCACCAAAACCTGCAGAAAGCTGCAACTGGTCGCTCGACTTTTCAACAACGGTGTAATCAATATCTACTGTGCCATCTTCTACGTGCGGTTTCGGCTGTATACCTATCTTCTCCTGGTCAAAGAAGTTGAGGTTCGCGATCTCACGCTGAGACATGATCAGGTCCGAACGGCTGAATTTATTACCCGGGTAAGTATATAATTGCCTGCGTATCACATGCTCATTCGTACGGTCGTTACCGCTTATATTGACGTCACGTATCGTTGCCTGCGAACCCTCTGTCATGCGCATTTCAAAATTGATGGTATCACCTACTACAGATGTCTCCACAGGATCAATATTGAAGAACAGGTAACCATCATCCATGTATAGGCTGCTGATATCTTCACCATTCCCATCAGGACTCAGCTGCCTGCCTATGCGTGCTTCCAGCAATGCAAGGTTGTAAATATCTCCTTTTTTGATACCCAATGTCCTGGTAAGGAACTCGCTGGTATATTTAGTATTTCCTTTCCATGTTATATCACCAAAATAATACCTTCTGCCCTCCCGCACTTTAATATCCACATTGATGTTACCGTTCCTCACAGTATAAACAGTATCAGCCACAATATTCGCATCACGGAAACCAAGTGTATTGTAGTAGTTCAACAGCGACTGCTTATCTTCTTCATACTTCGTCTCATTGAACTTCGAAGAAGCAAACAACTTGAACCTGAAATAAGGATCGAGCGCAGCCAACGTCTTTGTTGGCGACAGGAATCCATACTCTTTTATATAACTGCCAAATGTTTTCTTCTGCCCGTCATATACACTTACATCATCGTCAGGGTGTAATGTAAAGCGGGTCATTTCCTTTGTACCCTTCATGGCCTTCTTCAGGCGTTGCTCGTTAGCATTTTCAGCGCCAACGATATTTATCTGGTTAATGTGCGTCTTAGATCCCTTTGTCACATCAAATGTCAGGATCACTTTATTGATACCACCGGTATCACTTCTTTCGCGCACCCTTACTTCTGTTCTTCCATAACCCTTATCAGCATAAAATTTCTTGATGCGCACTACAGCTTCCTTCTTGGTCGATTCGGTCACTACCTTGTTGTTCACAAGCCCCACTTTATTCTTCAATTCTTTAGCTTCTGCAGGTTTCACATTCTTGAAATTATACCTGCTCAGCCTCGGGCGTTCTTCCACTACGATATTCAGGAACACCTTATCATCAATGAACTTGGTAATGGTAATATCCACATTCGAGAACAGTTCCTGCTTCCACAATATCCTGATTGCTTTTGCAATATTCTCATCGTGTGGCAAGCGCACTTTCTGCCCAACCGATAAATTAGTTACCGAACTCAGCAGGTCCGCATCTGTAAATTTCGCTCCGCTTACTGTAATACCACCTATCTCATACTCAACAGGTCTGGTCGCTTCGCCTCCCGTCTGCTGCATCATTTTGCTGATACCGCCCCCTTGCCCGCCTATTTGGGCGCCTGCTATGCCAAAACTGAAAATAAAAGAGACTAATAAACTATATCTAAGGCCTTTATGCATGCTCAGGGGTATTCGTTTGTATTTGTTCGCTTGTCTTGCCAAAACGGCGTTCACGCTGTTGGTAATCAAGCAGCGCTTCATATAAATTGTTTTTTCTGAAATCAGGCCAGTTCACATTGGTAAAATAGAGTTCCGCATAAGCCAGTTGGTACAACAGGAAATTGCTTATTCTATGCTCCCCACTCGTACGTATCATCAACTCCGGATCTGGAAACACCGCTGTATGCAAATGCTGGTGAAACACCTTGTCGTCTATGTCTTCAACTTTCAGCTCGCCTTTTGCAACCTTCTCTGCCAATTTCTTCGCAGCCTCTGTTATCTCCAGTCTTGCACTATAGCTAAGCGCAAGTATCAGGTTCAAACCGGTATTTGCGGCCGTCATTGCAATAGCCTCATTAAGCTCCTTCTGGCACACCTCAGGCAGGCTGGCAAAGTCCCCTATCACATGCATGCGCACATTATTCTTATTCAACTCATCCGCCTCTTTCCTTATCGTATTCACCAATAGCTCCATCAGGGCATCCACTTCCTCCTTCGGGCGGTTCCAGTTCTCTGCAGAGAACGCATATAACGTCAGGTACTGTATTCCCACCTCTCCGCACGCATTCACTATTTCACGCACACTTACCACTCCCTCGTAGTGGCCATAAACTCTGTCTTCACCCCGCTCTTTAGCCCAGCGCCCGTTACCATCCATAATGATGGCAACATGCTTTGGTAGCCTGTTGCGGTCTATCTTTGCCAGTATATCCATCAGATTCGTTACAAAAAGTCCCCAAGTCTTTTAATGGGTGTGCGAAGGTACAAAAATAGCCCGTTGCATGTGGCAACAAAATATACACAAACAGTTTAACGCGATTTTAACTGCATTACACATAAACATTAACAACTATACTTGAAAAAGTAAAGGCAGCCAATAAGGCTGCCTTTACAATATAAAAAAAATATTATACTTATCGCTCTATCACAAACCTCACCACACCATTACCTGCCGATGAATGCAGGTTAAGCATATACTGCCCGTTAGCAAGGTTGTTAGTCTGTACTTGCGCGTCTATATTACCATTCTGAGTCATGAACTTACCGGTATAAACAACCTGGCCTATCATGTTCACAACCTCAGCAGTAACTTCTTCATCTGCAACCAGCCCTAAAGAACCCGTAACAGAGAATGTACCATTGTTCGGGTTCGGAACCAACGAGATGTTACTGCCTCCAGCCAATGTCTGAACACCAACTTTATACACTCTCAGTTTCACAGAGTTAACCGTGTAAAGACCACATGCATCATTACGCGTCACTCTTACTGTCACAGAGTCTCCATCAGCAAATCCGCTGCGGATGAACATGTTAGATGTAGCACCTGCCTGTATAGTACCGTTCAGGTACCACTGGTACGATGGGTTAGTTCCGCCATTCACTACAGTAGCATACAGGGTATCTGCATGGCCTGGTGTCAGTACCATGCCGGGTGCGCCTGTAATAGTAACTGAAGGCACAACAGGGTCAACAACGGTCATATTCACTACATTGCTGTATGCATCATCCGTATCGCGGCACATATAATTGCTGGTCATAACAGCATAGATATCATCACCGTCTATCGGGGTGTATGTATAAGATGAAGATGTACTCACCAATATAGCATTCTTAACCCAGATATAAGAAGGGGTATAACCCGCGAATGTAACCGTTGGGTTCACCGTTACAACTGTTCCTTCACACACTGTATCATTCGGGCTCGCATCAAGTGTTATAGTTGGCGTGCCATTAGGCCATATAATAGTTGTCAGCGTATCGCTCATCACTGTGTCTGGTATTGCACAGATCGCGTTGCTCACCAATATCACACTTACTTTGCTTGTGCCAACGCCCGGAGTATGTCCGAAACCAACACTGTCCGTACCTGCTGATGAGCCGTTAACTTTCCACATATAGTGTGGGTTAGAACCACCATTCGTAATAGATGTTGCAAAAGTGATAGCTGTTCCCTGGCAAAGCGTATCAACAGTGCTCTGCCAAATAGCAACAGTTGGTGTCACTGTCGGTGTAATTGTGATGTTAACGCTGCCTGCCATCCAGTTGATACAACCAGTTGCAGTATCGGTACCTTCAACAGTATAAGTTCCGGCTGTTGTGCGCATACCAAATGTGATCGTATCTTCTATACCATCCACGGTAGAACCCGAAAGCGTCAGGCCTTCATACAATTGGTAACGTATGCCACCGTTGCTGCTGTCAAGCATTATCTCCCTTCCGGCACCACCTTCGCAGTAACTGCCACCGCCAATTACATTATAAACCGTAGGTAGCGGATTAACTGATACCGTAACAGAAGATGTGTTGGTGCAACCTTCAATATAAAATACAACTTCCATTGTTTGCGAAGTAGCTGAACATGTATACCCATCTATACCACCCCAATTATCGTTGCCTATAGCTGGACGTACGCAATATCCTGTAGCACAGTAGCAGCCCGGGAAATTTTGTAATGCTACAGCAGTAGGGCCACATGACCCGGAAGTACAACCAATATCCACATACCATGTTTGTCCGTCAGATGAGCCGCTGTAAGAAGAACCTGTTCTCATAGCATTGGCAACCGCAGCTGCTATTGCAGGGTCTGTGCAAGATATACCAACTGGGTTCATACTGCCCCTAATAGTAAATCCGGTATAATTGTAAGAACCGTTCAAGGTAGCCCTGAAAGCATCCCACGAAGTACATTGTGTAGTTGGCGTTACTCCACTTGTGAAAGCCTCACTGTATGTTATAGCGTGCCTTGTAGTGCCGGTAACAGTATAAGTTGTAGTTACAGTCGGGCTTGCCGTTGGGTTAGAGCAATTTGTACAGCTCAATCCATCAGCAGGAGACCACGAATAAACATCAGCACCGCTTGCAGTCATCGACGTTGAGTTACCATAGCATATCGCTACACTTGAACCACCACTAACAACTGGCAAAGCAGTTACAGACACTGGCATCGATACATAACAGCCTGTAGGCAGTGTATAGGTAATATTCGTCGTACCTGCAGCTACACCCAACACCATGCCATCCGATGAACCAACAGTAGCTGTAGAAGTACTGCTGCTGCTCCAGGCTCCACCAATTTCTGTGTTTGTCAATGTGATCATTGAACCAACACAAACACGGTCCGAACCGTCAATAACCGCTGGTAGCGGATTTACAGTGATAGTTTCAACATCCATACAACCTGTAGGTAACTCGTACGTGATATTCGTTGTACCGGCTGCTATTCCTGTTACTATACCGCCGGCAGAACCAACAGTTGCAACACCTGGGTTGCTGCTGCTCCAGGTACCACCCATTACTGTCATACCTAAATAAACCAATTCACCGACACATGGGTTTCCAAGATCTGTGATAATAGGTGTAGGGTTCACCGTCACCGTAGTGTAGGTTGTTTCGCCACAAGCAGATGTATACGATATATTAGCACTGCCGGCGGCAACACCACTAACCACACCACCTGATGTTACAGTTGCAACAGACGTATTGCTGCTGCTCCATGCGCCACCAGTTGTAGCCTGGCCAAGTGTCAGCGTAGCACCCTGGCAGAAAGGACCGCTATTACCTGTTATCGAAGCAAGCGGTGGACAGAATTGTAGTATTGAGCCATCTGCCTCAGGAGCTGTAAGGGTAGTGACAAAAGAGGATGTGGTCGTTGAAGAGGAGCCGGCGGCACTAAGCACCTGGTAGTCAGAACTGCTGTTAGCTATACCTATCGTAGCGCTCATAGCACCACCCGACAAAGTCGCTGTACCGTATATAAACTGAATGATGTTTGTCCCCTCATATAATTTGACCTGGAAGAACATATGAGAATTAGGCCTGCCGTCAAACTTATCCCAATCGTTCCACTCTATTGTGAAAACCCTGCTACCCGGGATACCAGAGGTTTCATAATATGCATTCCTGCAGGTGCCGAAAAGATCGTCCCATAAAGGCATCAGCCAGCCCGCACTTGCTATATTCCCCGAAGTGTTGGTAAAGGCTGCAACGTTTCCCCCCAAAGAAAGAACTCCATTAGCATTCCCCGTAAAAGTAGTATATGCACTTCCACAAAAATTAAAAGTAAAACCGATAGGTATCCCCCCTGTGCCACCATCGTCCGAATTTATACTGCCGGTCGTGCTGCCTGTTGTAGGACTTGACGTACACAAAGTAGGATTAGTGATCACATTAGTTCCTAGACCGCCAACGATAGTTGTGAACGTGCCTGCTGAACGGGAAAACCCGTAAGATGCCGCAGTTTGCGCATATGCGGCTATTCCTGCAAAACAAACCAACGCTAATAAGTACAGTTTTTTCATACTGATGTTTTTTTTAATTTAAATACGCTTGTTTTAGTCTGGGTTGAACAATTAATTCTTCGGTAATAACTTAAATTCCCAATGAAAGGGTATTTGAGGCGCTAAATTACAATGAAATTACTATCTATTGTAATTTTTTATAAAAAACCGCGCAGAAAGAATACACAATGAGGGTTATTTTTTCCCCTTAGCCCCCCAAAACATAACTGTTTATCCAAAGAATTGAGTATATTGCCCTGCGTTTTCACATGTTTATGTAAAACGGTTTAACTAAACTTCTTTTTGTATGAACCTATTTGTAGGCAACCTCAATCCGGAAACAACAGTAAATAATCTTCGTCCCCTTTTTGCAGAATTTGGCGAAGTCGTATCAGCAAAAATCATCTTCGACAACGCTACCGGCATGTCTCGCGGCTTCGGCTTCGTCGAAATGGCCGATAAATTCCATGCTATGGATGCTATCGACAACCTCGATGCCACTTTCTTCGAAGGAAATATCATTTCCGTGAAAGAAGCAAAGCAAAATAATGGTAAAAGCGGCGGACCGGGAGGCAGAAGCGGTGGTCCGGGTAACAGGTCTTTCAGGCCTCGCACACCACGCACAGACTATAATCGCAGCGGCGACTACAACCGCAGTAGTGGCGATTATAACAGCAATCGCAGTAACGGTGATTATAACAGCCGTAATACAGATTATAACCGGTACTGATTCAGGTTTAGCTCATCCAGGTAACTTTTTATGACCCGCGCACACTTAGGGTTCGTCTTCTTTGTGCTATACCTATCTTGGATAGCCTACAGGTTTTTTATCAAACAAGACCTGCGGCAACACAAAAATGAGCTGTATCTCTACACTTTCATTGTTGCAATTTGGGCAGTAATTTATTGTTTTATCTTCTTCTGAAAGGTTAATCTCTTATCCGCTTCAGGTTATAATCAGGGATAGCAGATACATAGATCGGGTATTTCTCAAGCGTAACATCCGATGGGTCCAACCCAAAGCCACGCTCTTCCGACAGGCTGAATTTCTTAAGTATAAAGTAGCCGCGCATCATCAGCCGCTCCCACATAGGCAGCGAATTATCGCGCGACAGGAACTTCTCCATTACAATGAAACGGAAATCCCCCATCACATTGTTCTTGCTCAGCGACTCATAGCGGCTCACCACATTCACCTCCCTGTTCGCCACCATCTCTTCCACCACCTTCTTGAACATATACTGTATCCTGTGGTCAACCCTGAATCCCAGCCTGAACTCAACACGAACGATTTCATTGGGTATGATCGTTTGCACCACATACTCTGTAGTATATGGGTCGTCTAGTACGTCCACATGCACAAACCAGTATATATCAGCACGTTTAGGTTTGCTGTATAATATAGAGTATATCACCTTATGCTCTATCTCGCGCGGATTGTTTGCACTTGTCAGGTACACAAGATGGGTAGCATATTTTGTTATACTCGTGTCATTACTTAATTCCTGCAATATGGGCATATAGTTTTCCAGCCGCACAAACTCCACATACCTGTTCTTTATCTTGCGCGCCTTATACCAAACCAGCATGGTCATAAACAAACCGCCTGCCACTATCACTGTCACAACACCACCCTCTTTGAATTTCTCAACAAGGTTTGCAGTAAGGAAAGAAAGCTCAATGGTAAGGTATATGATAAGATAACCAACAATTCCCACAATAGGTACCCGCTTCACAAACATGTAGTACGCAAACAGTGTCGATGTCATGATCATACATATCGTTATCGACAACCCGTAAGCAGCTTCCATGTTGGCAGACCTGCGGAAGTATAACGTAATAAGCACGCACCCCACAAAAAGCAGCGTATTCAGTCCCGGAATGAACGATTGCCCCCGCTCAACCGTCGGGTAGCTGATCTTCATCTTAGGCCATAAGTTCAGTTTCATCGCCTCACTGATCAGCGTGAACGATCCCGATATCAACGCCTGGCTGGCTATGATAGCAGCCACCGTCGCCACTATGATCCCCGGTATCACGAACCATTGCGGCACTATTTCGTAGAACGGGTTCTTTACCAATGCGTCCCATGGTGTGTTGCTATGCACATTCAGCAGGAAAGCCCCTTGCCCAAGGTAGTTAAGTATCAGGCATGTCTTCACAAATATCCACGATGCACGTATATTCTGCCGCCCGCAGTGTCCCAGGTCAGAGTACAAGGCCTCTGCTCCCGTGGTACAAAGGAACACCGCCGCAAGTATCCAGAAACCCTTGGGGTAAACCGTCAGCACCCTGATCGCATAATAAGGGTTTAGCGCCCTCAGGATACGCCAGTCGTGAGATACATTCAGCTGATGAATTCCCAGTAGGGCAAGCATCAGGAACCACCCCAGCATAATGGGGCCAAATGCCTTACCGATGCTGCTGGTACCAAATTGCTGAAAGAAGAACAGTACAGTAAGTATGGCAATAACGATATAAACTATCGTCATCACACCAATATCCTCAAAATGCGGGATGTTACGCAAACCTTCAATGGCAGACGTTACCGAGATGGGCGGCGTTATCATACCATCAGCAAGCAGCGCTGCACCGCCCACCATCGCCGGGAACACCGTCCACTTGCCATGCCTGCGCACCAGCGCGAATAAAGAGAAGATTCCACCCTCACCTTTGTTGTCCGCCCTCAGGGTAAGCATCACATACTTTACCGTGGTCTGCAGGGTAAGCGTCCAGATGATACAGGATAAGGCACCAAGTATCAGGAACTCATCTATTATTTTCCCGTTACATATAGAGTTCATTACGTATAGGGGTGATGTACCTATGTCGCCGTAAATAATGCCTAGTGCAATGATAACTCCTGCGAGGGATGCTTTATGCAGATTCTGTGACAAGTCTTGGTATAAGATAAGTTGTGAAAAGCGCGCACAAAGTTATAGAGAAAGAAAATCAAAATTCAAAAAATCTGTCTAATGTCTAAATAAATTTCATAAGCGGTGAGATTAAAAAAATGAAAATATTACTTATTTTCGTAAAAAACACACTGCCCTTATGCAAAAGTTCCTGTGCCTGCTTCTATTATTCCCGGTCTTTGTGCGGGCACAGACTATTGCAATTTTTGGAAATGACCATATATGTGGTAACGATCCTGGTAATTTTTGGGCTATCGCAACTGGAATATCTGAACCTCATTATAAATGGTTTGTCAATCGCTCTAATGTCGGTGGAGATAGTTCGGTGCTGATAGCTTATTCTTTAAATTATGGCGATACGATAAGGTGCCAATTGACTAACGGTGTAGGGGATTCTGTATTTAGCAATTCAAATGACATTATTGTAAACGTTGATCGCTACAATTATGCGGAGGTATTTTATTTAGGAAGCCCACTTGACCCTGTTTTTAATTTATGCCTTGGGAAAAGTGTATCAATAGTTATGTATGGTGGATTTCCAACTGTTCAATCAAAACATGGGCATGTGTATATTTCGTCCTATAAGGCGACTGCCATAAGTGCTGGGATAGATACATTATTTACTATTGCAGGCAACCCCTGTGGTGGCGTGGATACATTCTACCGCCAATTGACAATACTAGACCCTCCGCTTATTCCCGGAACGATAACAGCAAATGCTAAAGAGGTTTGTCCCGGAGATACGTTGCACATGTATACCACAACTACAGAAGCAGCTCAATGGATTTCAAAAAATGGCTACACAACTACGGTGGGCAGATCACCCGCAGTTGTCACAGGAATTACACCGGGAATTGATACGATTTGGCTACGGGTATACAATGCTTGTTATTCTCAATTGACTCCAATTGGCATAACAGTTCTTCCTCCCGCTAATATAACAGGGTTGGATAAATTCTGTAAAGGAGACTCAATAACTTTGACGAACAGTTACCCTGGCGGCACTTGGAGCAGCAGCAACACAAGTATTGCAACCATCGACCAATCAGGCCATATGATTGGCATTATTGACGACACAGTATTTATTAGTTACACATTAGGTACATGCACAGTCAATAAAAGAGAAGTGGTCAAACCGCTGCCTGTCATCTCTGGCAACAAGGGTATCTGCCCGGGCAATGCAATTACCCTTTCATCTGATCTTCCCGGTAATCAATGGTCAAGCAGTAACACAGCAATTGCAGTGATTGACAACACGGGTAAAATGTACGGCTTAAGCTCCGGCAATGCTATTATAAGTTACACCGACACCATCGGCTGTTCCTTCAGTGTTGAAGTAACTGTCAACCCATTCCCTCCCGCTATCTCCGGCAACACAGACATCTGCTTGAACCGCCGTGCATATTTGTATAACAATGCACCCGGCGGTAAATGGAAAACCAGCGACCTCAGCACCGCTGCCATAGATTCGCTCACTGGTCTTGTTCATGGCAATAGCAGTGGCTTTGCTACGATCACATATACTTTGCCCACAGGCTGCGCTACTGCCGCTTTTATAAAGGTTGGTTACTGCTACGAGCCTCAACTTATCTACCCCAACCCATCGCTAAACGAAGTGATAATAGAAGCAGATACCATCCTGTACTCGGAATATGCTATTATCAACAGCGAGGGCAAAATGGTGGCCCATGCACCCATCGCACAAACATTCACTACCGTAGATATACGGTACCTACCCCTGGGAGTATATTTCATCCACCTATGGAGCCCCAACATGGATTTCGTCCAAAAATTTGTAAAAGAGTAACATCCCCTTTTTTAACAAACAGCCACGCTCCCCGCGCTGTTCCTCCGCACTCTCTTTTACGTATCTTTGCACCGCTCAAATGGTAAAAATCGCCAATATAGAACTCGGGGAGTTCCCCCTCCTCCTCGCGCCAATGGAAGACGTCAGCGATCCGCCCTTCCGTGCCGTGTGTAAAGAGAACGGTGCCGACCTCATGTACACCGAGTTCATCTCCTCCGAAGGGCTGATACGCGATGCCATCAAAAGCCGACAGAAACTCGACGTTTTCGACTACGAGAAACCCATTGGTATCCAGATATTCGGTGGCGATGAAGATGCAATGGCAATGAGCGCCAGGATAGTGGATGCCACCAACCCCGACCTGCTCGATATCAACTTCGGTTGCCCCGTAAAAAAGGTGGTATGCAAAGGCGCCGGTGCAGCAGTGCTTAAAGACATTGACCTCATGGTGCGCCTCACAAGTGCCTGCATCAAATCTACAAAACTACCCGTTACAGTAAAGACCCGCCTCGGCTGGGACGATAAGACCAAGAACATCGAAGAAGTGGCCGAACGCCTCCAGGATATTGGCGTAGCTGCCCTCAGCATTCACGGCCGCACCCGCTCACAGCTCTACAAAGGCGAAGCCGACTGGACCCTCATAGCCAGAGTAAAGAACAACCCCCGCATCAAAATACCCATCTTCGGCAATGGCGATATTGATACCCCGCAAAAAGCGCAGGAGTACAGGAACCGCTACGGCGTAGATGGCATCATGATAGGCCGTGCCGCTATAGGTTACCCTTGGATCTTCCGCGAGATTAAACATTACCTCAACACAGGCGAGACCTTAGCGCCGCCAACCATTTCCGAGAGGATACAGGCTTGCCGCAAACATCTGCAGGGCTCCGTAAGCTGGAAAGGCCAGAAGCTGGGCATCCTCGAGATGCGCCGCCACTACGCCAGCTACCTCAAGGGTCTCTCGCACGTAAAAGAATACCGCAACCGCCTCGTCACCACCGATACTTTAGCCGGGATAGAATCTATCCTTAATGAAGTAGAAGAACACTACACCACACTTTGTCATGGTGAGCTTGCCGAACCATTGCTGACTAACTAGAGACAGCCCGATCTATGATACTGATGCGCTCAACAACTCGGGTTTAGCAACTCGCACCAAACTTTTAGTAATATTGCGCCATGCTCCCCGAAACATACCGGCTCAAACCCGAAGCTTTCGCCGCAATGAAGAAACACACCCTCGTCACCAGCGCGCTGATGGTGGCTATTCTTTCATTACCATTCATCATCAGATTTGCCGCAACGCCCAATGTGCAGATCGATAAAGAAAAGCTCACCATCGTCATCATCCTGCTCATCATCATTCTTCCCGTCATGGTCATCCGCCTGTTGCGCAGGCAAAGGGCAACAATAGATGGCTACACCCTTGTTATAGATGATCACACCATCACCCTGAATCCGTCGCAAACTACCGAACAGGTTCTCTCCCGCATTGAAATAACTAAGATCGTCAAGAACTCCGATGGCAGCTTCCTCATCATCGGCGGACAAAACAATACCGTCATCTCGGTTCCTGCACAGGTAGAAGATGCCGGTAAGCTGGAAACCCGCCTCGCCGGTTTCTCTCCCGTCCTCGTCAACCCGCCCGATAGCTTCATAGGCAAATATTTTAAGATCATTTTTTTGGCCACTATGGGCTTTCTTATTCTCTTCATTTACGCAACCGACAAACTATTGGTGGCTGTCATTGGCACAATACTCATTGCCACATTTACATGGGCTTACATAGTATTTCTTAACAAAAACACAGATGCGCATTCCACCCGCCTCAGGCGCATCGTTTTATTCGTCACCCTATGCATCATCGCCAAAATGGTTTACTTATTGGCAATAAAATAAATAATGCGCCATTGCGAGGAACGAAGCCCGTCCGAACGGCATGGCCGGGCGGGCAACCTCACGCAACACTATTTCCTCCTTAGCTCTCCGCTCTCCGCTCCCGCTCTGCTTCTCTGCCTCCGCTCTCCGCTCCACGCTCTCGCTCTCGCTTCTCTGCTCTCGCTTCTCTCTATCACCTTTACCAATTCACCCTTCAGCATATCTGATACTGCAATAGCAGCACACCTTCATACCTTTATCCTTCTTTATACAAGTAATGACTGGACAAGGATACACCGAAGAATTAACGATGCATGGCGCTCAGGCGGCGCAATATTTAGCGGCAGCACAAATTGCCATCACCCGCTTGCAATGGTATATCGCCACCCTGTCAGGCAATGCGCTCACATGCGTCATCCCCGGCTACGACTACCCTACCTCTTTCGAGCAAATAACCATAACGGCAAACGAACAAACTGCAACATTCCACATCACCACTATCGGCACCTACACAAGCGATGCACAATACCAACAAATTGCCGCTACATATCAGCAGGCGGTAGCACAGGTCATCCAGGAACAGGAAAAAGCCAACCGCAACCTGCACCCCATGCACCGCGAAAAATATGGAGCACTGCTCATCTCCAAAAGCTACCTCGTCACACCGCTTATTGTTTATGCCAATGCCCTTGTGTTCATCCTCATGGCGCTTGCTGGCATTTCGCCCATCTCCCCTACGGCACAAAGCCTGTACGAATGGGGTGGCAACTTCAGGGCATCTGTAGCCGGTGGCCAGTGGTGGCGGCTCATCACCTATATATTCTTGCATGGCGGCTTCATGCACCTGTTCATGAACACCTTTGCATTGCTGTACATAGGCATGTTTCTCGAGCCCTTGCTGGGCCGCTTCCGCTTTGCCGCTGCATACCTGCTCACGGGTGTTTGTGCCGGCCTGCTCAGCATCACCATCCATACCAATAGTGTAGGTGTGGGTGCGTCTGGCGCCATATTCGGCATGTACGGCGTGTTCCTCTCCATGCTCACTACAAGCCACATCAATAAGACATTACGCAAAACAATGCTCCGCAGCCTGCTCTTCTTCATCGTCCTCAACCTCCTCTATGGCCTGCAGGGCAATACCGATAACGCGGCCCACATCGGCGGCCTGCTCAGCGGCATAGCTATAGGCTATATTTACTATCCCGGCATAGCAGCCAAAGCCCCCATCCCCAAACAGCTATTCACCACAGCCCTCATTGCCGCAGGCGTAATTATTTTGGCAGCAATTACATTGTTATTTTAAGGCGTCAAGTATCCCGGCTTCCGCTGGTATATTTGATATGTGATTCAAAAAATAAAAATATCGCCTTCAAACCCGCTCTGGTAGCACACCCAAAAACCATGATGGTACTGTTACTGTACCATCATGGAAAATAAATTTTTTCAGCAAAAAAATCGTGAGGAACTTTACATCATAATACCCCGGGGTTGATACAAATGTTCGTTGCAGAACCTTTATGTGCTCTGCGGTTTTTCGATCAGGATACGATACACCTTTAAGAACTTTGTGGTTAGATATTTCAAACAAGCGTTCAAATGAAGTGAGCAGGAAATGGTAAATAAATGAGCAATAGTGAGCAAGAAGTGAGCAACGCAAAACAACCTAAATAATTGACTATCAACAACAACATGAGCAAACAGCGATTTTTAAAAGAAAGTGAGCAATAAATGACCCGGATCGGCCTTATATCAGATACCCACAGCTACATCGACGATGCAGTCTTCAAACACTTCGAGCATTGCGACGAGATTTGGCATGCCGGCGATTTTGGAACAATGGAGGTTGCCGATAAACTGAAAGCCTTCAAACCCCTCAAAGGCGTCTGGGGTAACATAGATGGCCCCGATATACGGCACACCTACCCCGAAACCCTCCGCTGGAAATGCGAAGAAGTAGAAGTGCTGATGACACACATTGGTGGTTATCCCGGTAAGTATGCACCCGCAGCAAAAACTGAGTTACTGGCCAGGCCACCGCAGCTGTTCATCTGCGGCCATTCGCACATACTCAAGGTCATCTACGATGACAAGCTGAAATGCCTCCACATGAACCCCGGCGCAGCCGGCATACAAGGTTGGCACAAAGTGCGCACCCTCATCAGGTTTGTGATAGATGGCAGCAACATAAAGCAATGCGAAGTAATAGAAATGCCCCGCAGCAATGCCTGGAATGTGAGAAATATGGAAGAAATGTGATAAAATTGATTTTGGAATCTGTGTTTTGAAAATTGGAATTTAACGAAGTATGTCACGATTTGTATTAGAGGTAATGTATGATGGAACTAAATTCAGCGGCTCGCAGATACAGGGCGATACGCCCACCGTGCAGCTGGAGATCAACAAAGCACTCTCCACCCTCTTTCGCACGCCCATCCAAACCGTTGGCGCCAGCCGCACCGACGAAGGCGTTCATGCCCTCTGCAACTATTACCACTTCGACACAGACGAATTCAATTTCGACCTGGTCTACAAGATGAATGCAATACTATCACCCGGCATCGCAGTAAAGAAGATACACCGCGCAGCCGATGATTTCAACGCTCGCTTCGCAGCAACTACCCGCCGCTACCGCTACCGCATTTATGCCGCCAAAAACCCCTTCCTGCAGGAGCGTGCTTATTACTTCCCCTTCCGCCTCGATCAGGATATGCTTAACGAAACCGCCGCCATCATTAAGAACAACACCCACTTCGAATCATTCGCCAAGCGCAACTCACAGTCGCACACATACACCTGCACCATCAACAAAAGCTATTGGGAAGTTGTTGGCAACGAGCTACACTATGTAGTAGAAGCCAACCGCTTTTTGCGTGGCATGGTTCGCGGCCTGGTGGGCACACAGATATACATTGCCCGCGGCAAAGGCACCCTTGCAGACTTTCAGAAGATCTTAGGATCAAACGATTGCACCAACGCATTCTTCGACGTACCCGGCCATGGCCTCTACCTTGAAGAAATAAAATATAAAGAAGGAGTATTAAAAGACTTGTAACTACTATCAACTATGAGAACTATCACCAGCTGCCACTCGCACCACCACCACCAAAGTCGCCGCCACCAAAACCACCGAAGCCACCGCCACTGCCACCACCCCAGCTGCCGCCACCGCCTCGGCCACCGCCAAGCATATTGCCCAGCAGCATACCCGTAGCAATATCACTAAAGCCACGGCCGCTCATGTAGTTGCCACCACCGCGGCCACCACCACCCCTGAATATCTTGATGATGAAAATGATGACAACAATAATAATGATAACAGCCGTTAGCGGTAACCTTTTGCCCTTACCCTCATGGTCCGCTTTATACTCACCTTTCGTTACGGCTATTATAGCATCAGCCCCCTTGGCAAAGCCCTGGTAATAGAACCCTTTCTTGAACAGCGGCACCATCTCATTCCTGATGATGCGGCCACATTGCAGGTCGGTAAGCGCACCTTCAAGCCCCTTACCGGTAGATATATTGATCTTATGCTCCTGCATAGATGCCAGCACCACTACCCCGTTGTTCTTACCGCTCTTACCAACACCCCACGCCTTGCCCAACCTTGTTGCATAATCAGCAACATCGTAACTGCCAAGAGAAGTAATGGTAACAATAGTTATCTGGTTAGAGGTCAGTCGCTCAAACTCCTGTAGCTTCACCTCCAGCTCAAGTTGTTCATCCTGCGACATCATGCCTGCAAAATCATTCACCAGCCTCGGCGGGTTTGGTCTGTCGGGAAATATCTTGTCCTCAGCAAAAGCGTGCAGCCCTGCAAACAAGCACAGGGTTACCATAACATAGCGAAGACAGGTTGCAGTGGTTTTTATCATTTCCCAAAAACTATTTCGTCAGGCAATTCATTCTTATTGATAGATGGGTCGTACGGAAAATTTGCAGCAAGCGCAGAACCCAACTCGTTGATGCAATTGCACAGCCCCTCGGCTACCTCGTTCTTCTGCAAATGTGTTGATAGCTTTTGTGCGGCCTTAGCCCAAAATGCAGGGCCTCCGGCTTTCTCGTATATCACCTTATCGCCAAACAGTGCAAACTGTCTGTCCTCCGTAGCCAAGTATATAATGATGGCATTGCGCTCCACAGTTTTCTCCATACCCAGGTTGGTGAATATCTCTTTGGCGCGTTCTATGGCATCCACATATTTGCAATGCGGTTCCATATACACGCGGAGCTCCCCACTTGTCTTGCTTTCCGCCTCCTTAATGGCAGCAACTACACGCTGCTGCGATCCTTGGTCAAGCAGTGGCTTTTTCCTGAATAACGAGAACATAGGCCTAGAATTTAACCGACGGAACTTTTTCAGCACCCGCTTCAGCTTGGAACGACGGCCTTTCCTTCTTATTAAATATCCCTGCCAGTATATTATTAGGGAAGTTGGATACCTTTATATTGTAATCCTTCACAGAAGCATTGAATTCATCACGCGATACCTTGATCCTGTTCTCAGTACCTTCCAGTTGATCCTGGAGCGATTTAAAGTTCTCATTAGCCTTCAGCTGCGGATATTGCTCAGACACAACCATAAGGCGGCCCAAAGCCTGGCTCAATTGTCCCTGGCTCTGCTGGAATTGTTGTAATTTCTCTTGTGTAAGGTCATCAGCATTTACTTTTATCTGCGTAGCGGAAGCCCTTGCCTCAATAACTTGCGTAAGCGTTGTTTTTTCAAAGTCTGCCACACCTTTTACTGTTTCAACCAGGTTTGGAATAAGGTCGGCACGGCGCTGGTAGCTGCTCTGTACGTTAGCCCATTTCTGGTCAACGTCCTTGCTTGCAGAATTCATGCCGTTGTAGCCACAGCCAGCCCATAATACAATTAACAGCAGAATGCCTAAACCAATATATAATCCTTTCATTGCTTATAATTTTTTACCAAAAGTAGTGTATGTAGGTTGAAAATCATATGATTAGTCGGCGAGATGCGTTAAAATATCGGTAATTATACTAGTTTTTAATGCGAAAGCGCTTTTTTCTTACTTTAGGCTGCCAATACTATTTTTGCCTACAAAATCAGCAGCATGTCAGCAGCCTACGAAGCTTCATTAGATTACGCACAAGGAGAAGACCGGACGGACATTTTATACTCTTTCCGCGAAAGGTTTCTATTTCCCCAACATAACGGGGCCGATGTTACCTACTTCTGCGGTAACTCGCTGGGCCTGCAACCCAAAAGCGTTGAGTACCTTATGCACAAGGAATTGCGTGATTGGGCAAAGTATGGTGTGGAAGGGCACTTTCAGGCAGCTTACCCATGGTTTTCCTATCATCACTTTTTTTCCGAAAGGCTGGCGCGAATAGTTGGTGCGGAAAAAGATGAGGTGGTGGCCATGAATACGTTGACCGTTAACCTACACATGCTAATGCTATCTTTCTATCGCCCGAAAGGCAAGCGGTACAAAATAATCATGGAGGCGGGTGCGTTCCCATCAGACCAATATGCAGTGGAAACACAAGTTCGGATGCACGGTTACGACCCTGAAGATGCAATAATAGAAATAACGCCGCAGGAAGGAGCACACCTGATAGAAGATGCAGATATCATAAATGCGATAAAAGAAGCCGGCGATTCGGTTTCGCTGGTAATGTTAGGTGGCGTAAACTACTACACCGGTCAATTCTTTGACCTGGAAAACATAACCCTTGCCGCACATAGCGTAGGTGCTTATGCCGGTTATGATCTTGCACATGCCGTTGGCAATATACCATTGGAACTGCATAAATGGAATGTGGACTTTGCGTGCTGGTGCTCTTATAAATACCTCAATTCGGGCCCGGGGGCTGTCGGAGGTATATATGTACATGAGCGCCATGGCAATGACCCTACCCTGTTCCGGCTAGCCGGCTGGTGGGGCAACGAAGAGAAGACCCGCTTTAAAATGCAGAAAGGCTTTGTGCCGCAAAGAGGCGCTGCAAGCTGGCAAATGAGTAACGCACCTGTATTTAATATGGTTGCCCACAATGCGTCACTTGACCTTTACGACAAAGCTGGAATAAAGGAACTTAGAAAAAAAAGCCTGAAACTAACAGGCTATATGGAATTTTTGCTCAAACAAATTACCCATCTTCCGTTCGAGATCATCACACCTACAGAGGCGGAACGGAGAGGCTGCCAATTGTCGCTACTCTTTAAAGAAAGAGGCAGAGAAGTATTTGAAGCGCTAACCCAAAACGGAGTTGTTGCCGACTGGCGTGAGCCCAATGTAATTAGAATTGCCCCTGTGCCACTATACAATACTTTTGAAGATTGTTATAAATTCTATCAAGTACTTTCAGGAATAATATAGACAGCGTCTTACAAACTTTGCGCAACGCTGGTTGAAGTAAAATCGTCGTAAACGATCTTAGACACCTTGCTTACTACATTTGCAAGATCCTTTGAGTTAGTACCTTTTGTAACGATGGTAATCAAGTAAGGTTTATTTTTTACGTAGACTATACCGGCCTCATGCATTTCGTGCTGGTTCACACGATTATCGCCCCATTCGCCAAACTTATGAGCAACTTTCACGTCAGCAGGTAACTCTTTCACCATTCCCTCTTTAAAATCGCATTCACTTAGCAGTTGCATTGCATATTCCGAATACTTTTTCGAAATGTAAGTACCATAGTACAAGACTAGAAAAAACTCAGAGATATCCTTTGCCGAAGTTGAATAGTTGCGATCAGTAACATTCGGCTCAGGCATATTTAAATCGGTAAATGTTTTTATAAAATTCGGAATATTGGCATTCTCGTTCAATATTCTTGTTGCACCATTATCTGAATATGCAGCCATATACCTCAGCAGTTCTCTTACCGTATAGGTCTGGCCGTTTTTTAGCGTATTTGTTGACGAAAAGGTTTGAGCTGGAACTTTGTCGGCACTATTGAACGAAAATTTCCGGTTCAGCATTTCCGGATTTAAGTCTGCATCTCTAAGATATGTGAGCAGCATCGGCATTTTCATCAAAGAACCAGGATGGTAATGCTCATTGGGATTAATGTACATCCATCTGCCATCTGAAAGACAAAACAGGTATACAGAAGCACCGGTCAAAATACCCGACTTCTGGTTATCATTGAAGACATTCATTATCCGGGCCCTCAGGCTGGTAAAATCTTTCGATTCATTCTCCTGGTTGGCTTTCAATAAAGGTTGAATAAAACTGTACCCTTTCTGACTTGTAAGCTTTAGCGGATTATATTCAACTGACGTATTTGGGGTAGTGTTTTCACGAGCCTGCGCTAATGCAACGTTATTATTGGATATAAAATGGTACGCTATTCCCCCTAAAGCAAGTATTGATAGGATATAATAGACATGTATTCGCAGGTTATTCATGTATATATATTGTTCGATGGGTAAAATTATGAAAAAAAACGTATGTTAAACGCAACTTTAAATATATTTTTCATTTTATACAATAACAGATTATCACTTATACAATTGTTTCAGACTCATTAAGGATATTTGCGAATGTAATTATCGGAATTATAGTATTATTGTATACTACACCAACCAAAGCATACGTGTATTTAAAAAATCCGATATTATTTATCGTGTCTTCGCTTTGCCCGTTTATTACTTTGGCCCAAAATGAGTATAAGCTAAATGGGCATATCAGGATAAAAGGAGGAGTTAGCTTCCCATACATGGTAGCATTCAAATTAAAAGGGCCCGATATAAAAGGACACTCTATTACAACACTTAAGAATAATGTACAGGCGAAGGCATCAATAAAAGGGAGTATAAATAAAACAACACAAACCATATCTTTTACTGAATTCCCGTTTGAGGAAGGCGACGATAATACAATCACTTGCTTTGTAAATACTACACTTTCAATTAGCTTATCAGGTAATAAACAGGTATTAAACGGCGAATTCACCGGAAAGGATTATTATGGTGCATATTGTGGTGAAGGCACCATAATATTAACACCTACCATAGCCCTTTGTAAGCAGTTAGGGATCACCCCTCAACGGCAGAAAGGAAATGCAAACGAAATTAATGGACCTCCTAATAAAATTCAAACAACTAAAAACCTGCAAGAAAGATCTATTAATAACAACCAATATGCTGCACCATACTCAAAAGAAGGAACAGCTACACAACCTGCACCAAAAGATAAAAAAGAACCTGGGCAGTCTAAGAATAGTTCGGAAGCTGCAAAACTTACATCAACAGAACAACAACGGTCAAAACTAAATACCCCCCAACATCATAGCCATCAAAAAACGCGTATACATCCGTCTGACACCATCCAGAACTATGAAGATGGCAAAGAATATGAGATCACATCAGGGATAACCCAGCAATTTCAGTGGTATAGTGACACCTGTATACTAGACATTTATGATGGAGGTGTAATAGACGGTGATAAAATAACTGTGATCTTTAATGCCGATGAAGTTCTTTCCAGTCATACACTGACAAAGCAAAAACACCAGATGAAATTATATTTGAAAGGCAAAATTAATACCATTTCGATCATAGCCGAAAATCTGGGTAAAACGCCCCCCAATACGGCTAATTTTACACTTACAGATGGGAAACGGCATTATAAAATCAAAGCCTTTAATGATATAGGTGAGAGCGCAGAAATAACATTAAAGAAAAAATAGGCAAATACCTCATATCCTACCCTACCCATTCTAAGCAGCATTCTTACTACCTTTGCGCCCAATTAAATGGCTATATTCAGAAATCCAGATAACCTGCCTGCGTTTAAAAATGCGGTAATTACCATTGGCACGTTCGATGGTGTACATAAAGGTCATAGAACTATTCTTAATGAAGTAGTAACCCATGCCAAGAACATTAGCGGTGAAAGCATATTGCTGACATTTGAACCTCACCCACGCAAACTTCTTTTCCCGGATCAGCCATTAGGTATTATAACGCCGTTAGAAGAGAAATTGCAACTGGCAACCGGCGTGGGCATTCAACATATTGTGATCGTTCCCTTCACGAAAGAATTCGCCAATCTTTCAGCACACGATTACGTCGAAAAGTTCCTGGTAAAGATATTCCACCCACATAGTATTATCATAGGTTACGACCACCGTTTCGGGCATGACCGCAAAGGAGATATAAAGTTGCTGGAAGACTATGCAAGTGAGTATAATTACGAACTTTTAGAAATACCTGCACATCTAATTGATGAAGCTGCTGTGAGCTCCACAAAAATAAGAAGGGCAATTACGGAAGGGCGAATAGAGGATGCTACGCAAATGCTTGGTCGCCATTATTCGCTTTCAGGTATGGTGGTCCATGGTAACAAGTTGGGACGCACGTTAGGATACCCTACTGCCAATGTTAACCCTTTTGATCCTGACCAGATCATTCCTGCGGTAGGTATATATGCGATACAGGTAGTACATAACGATATAAAATACGGTGCTATGCTCAGTATTGGCTATAACCCAACGGTAACCGATAAAAAGGAACTAAGAATTGAAGCCAACATCTTCGATTTTGATAAAGAAGTATATGGGGATAATATTGAGCTGATTTTTGTTAAAAAGCTACGCAATGAACAAAAATTCAATTCGCTCGATGAGTTAAAAGAACAACTACATAAGGATAAACAAGATACGCTGTCTGTCATCAGCGACTTACAACGCTAATTCCAAAAAAACCGGACAGTGGTCTGAATGCACTATATGTGGCATTATCTCAGCATGCTTCAATGATTTTTTCAGGGCATCGCTGACATTGATGTAGTCTATGCGCCACCCCTTGTTGTTAGCCCTTGCACCTGCAAATTGACTCCACCAAGTATATTGATGAGGTTCCTGGTTAAAATGACGAAAGGTATCAACAAAACCATTCTCAAACCACTTATCCATCCATGCGCGTTCATCAGGCAAAAAACCAGTGTAGTTCTTATTGCGCACGGGATCATGTATATCTATTGCTTTGTGGCAAATGTTGTAGTCGCCGCATACTATTAGTTTAGGCTGTGTTTTACGAAGAGTACTTATATAGTCGAAAAACTCAGCAAGCCATTGATATTTATAAGTTTGTCTTTCCTCGCCACTGGTTCCGCTTGGGAAATAGGCGTTGATAAGCGTTAACTTGCCAAAATCTGCACGTATCACACGCCCTTCAGCATCGCTTTGCATGAGGCCATTGCCATTTGTTACTTTCGATGGCTTTATTTTGGTTAGTACTGCCACCCCGCTATACCCTTTCTTTTGTGCAGAAAACGAAAAAGCGTCATAGCCAGCAACTTTTATCTCGGCCTCCGGAAAATC
>JBGAJU010000081.1:0-13824 GCA_044224775.1 Flavipsychrobacter sp. | reverse complement strand
AGTACTTATATTTTTTGCGTGATGCCGCATGATGACGATCGCGGAACATTTTCTTATTGATCTTGGCTTCTTTTTTGTCTGCTTTCCAATCTTTTTTCCATGCTTTGTAGCATTTATAATCCTGGGCGCCTGCCATGCCGGCTGTGCCTAAAAGGATGATTGACAAAAATGTAATAAAGAGAAGATTTTTCATTGTGCTAACTTTAGTTTAGTGGCAAGATAGAAAATAAATTTTTCAAAGAGAAGCAAGCCGGGGATTTTATTGAATGTAGATAATTGGTATGCAATTTCTATGGATAATTTGCGGGAGGGTATATGGTCTTTATCTGTGTAATGACGTACTTCTGTCGTTCCCCCTTGTAATTGTAAGTTAATAACGCGACACCTTTATAGCCAATCAGACTATGTAAGCGTGTTTTTTCTGCCTCACCGGTGTTTGGGTAGCGGGTTTGGTATTCATCAGCAGATGTGCCGCAGGTGATATCGAAACGCACTGTTTTTTTATCGGGGATACGTTTTGTGTTGACTCTTACAGCGCTCGCATCAGATGATATTAATGCAATAGGGGATCGACCTATCCATAAAGTATCCGGTATGGGTTCTTGTTTATAGTTTGAGAATTCTATGGAGAAAGTATAGTTAACTCCGGATCTGCCCGCTATTCCTCCACTCCAGCTTTGCATTGTAGAGTTGAGCATTTTTATTGTTTGAGCTAAAGCTACTTGTTGATAGAAAAGAATAGTAAGTAACAATGAAATGTACTTCATAGAGTTGCGTTTACAATAATGACAACCCAAGTTGAATTAACCCTATGAGGAGACCCAAGACAAATGCTACTATTTCAAGGAACCAGAATTCCTTTTTCATTACCGACTGCAGGATCTCTTCCAGCTTGTCTGATGAATAATTGGAAACTTTTTCAGTAACGATCTTTTCAATGTCTACTTTTTGGCTTAGCGACGTTGTATACTGATTGATGACTTCCGGCAATAGCACTTCTATTTCCTCCAGCATGCCTGCTTTTAGTTTTTGTATGGTGCTATCACCAACGAACATTGAGATAACCGGCAACTTCTCTTTCAACTTTACATGCAGAAAGGAGTCTAAGTGCTTTTCTATGGTGGGTGTTAGTGCTTCCAGCTGTTTTGGGTCTTTCAGCATGGCAGCTATTTCGTCAAAATGTATCAATTCTTTTGCAACTACTTGCCCCAATTTTTCGGCCACCATTTGCTGGCGCTTTGGGAAGACGCCCTGTATGGTGAGACCTAAAAACTTTACCGGGTTACGCGGATGGAAAAGCATTTTTATAGCTACCCATGTGGTTATCCAGCCGATAAAAGCAGATATTATAGGTTGCAGCCAAAACACAATATTATTCATGTATTATCTTTAACAGGTCCTGCGCAAATGTATGCGAAAATTTAGTGGCGCCATTTGCGTTCAGGTGAGTGAAATTCCTGAAGTAATCTTTTGATCGACAAATTGAATCACCTGTATAATCAAGAAAGTACACATCCTTACTCACCAGTGAGCGGTACTTCGATTTAATTGTTTCTGCGTTCAGAATTAGTTTATAACCATCTTGCTGTACCGGTGGAATTACTAAAACTACTTTTATTCCTTTTTGAGTTATTTCATTTATTGTCTCTTTAAAGCGTGCGAACACCTGTTCTTCATAGCGGGAATTAAATGGGTTGCGTTTAGTTACTTCCCATGCAGTAGTAAGTGGCTCAAACCCCATTGAGTTATTTTTATAGGGTCTTGCAAGCAATATGTCATTATAAAAAGCTCTGTTCAATAGCGTTAATTTGTAGCCGGGTACGTACCTAGCCATGAATGCTTTTCTTGGTTCTATTTTGTATAAAGAACTGTAAACGTTACGGTTGTTAATGTAAGCATAGAAAAGATCGGGCCGGGTGACGTATTCGTTCTTGCCGAGGTTGTCAAAATCGCAAGCTATCACAATTACTTTACATTGTTTCTGGTAAGAAAGATACTCCTGTATCAACCCATCGTATTGCTCAAAGAACATACCCGGGAAACCCATGTTATAGGCACTGTGACCGGTGATGGGTGTTATAATTTGCGGATCGAACTGGTGATAGGCCACTGAGCTGCCAAAGATCATCACTTCGGCATCAGTTTGATGTTTTAGTACTTTGATGAATTTGTTGTCTACACGCTGTCGGTATAGGGCATCAATAGCATATTGAATGCCGTATATCAATATCAGCAACAGTAAAAGGAATAATAGCGTCTGTTTTATTTTTCCTTTCATCTACAGTTAAAATTGAAAATAAATGAACTCCTGGTTGTCATATACTCCTATCAAAAGTATCATCAATATCAAAAGAGAATAGAACGCAAATCTTGTAAAAACAGGCCGGTGTTGCACTATGTTGATCGCGGGACCATCGTCAGTTCTGTATTGAACGTATTCAAGGAACAGAATTAGTGCAGCTCCTGATGCCACATTGTATGTGCCCATTATAGTGTCATTGCCACCTACAGCGGTAATCACTGATTTTATACCATTGAGAGATAAAACCTGCCCCCAACCGCTAAACATATGAGTGCTTACGTAAAGTGCATCATGAATGTTGGCAGATACAAAGAATATCCAGGCAAAGCTTGCCAGTAAAAATGTAGTGCCTATCGAAAGCACATTATTTAATACCGAATGCTCTTGTACGCCAATAGAACTCATTACAGCAACACGGGCCTTCTTTGTCACAAGTCCGAAGATGAGGTAAAATGCGTGTAGTGTACCCCAAACAATAAATGTCCAGTTGGCACCATGCCACAAACCGCTGACAAGAAACACAATAGCAAGATTCAGATAGATACGAGGCAAAGGTACTCTGTTGCCGCCCAGTGGTATGTATAAGTAATCCTTGAACCAGGTTGATAATGAAATATGCCACCGCGTCCAGAACTCGGAGATAGACCTGGCGAAATAGGGACGATTAAAGTTCCTCATTAGCTTAAAGCCCATAACGCGTGCCGCTCCAATAGCAATGTCTGAATAACCGGAGAAGTCGCAATAGATCTGGAATGTAAAGAAGAGAGTAGCGATTGCCAGGGAAGGGCCGCTGAAATCGTGCGGGTGTTTGTAAACTGTTTTAACTACTAACGCAAGCCTGTCGGCGATCACTATCTTTTTAAAGAAACCCCATAACATTTGTTTCAGTCCTTCTTTGCACTCCTCAAAATCAAAATCATGGTGCTCATGGAACTGGTGTAAAAGATTCTGTGGACGTTCTATGGGCCCTGCCACCAACTGAGGGTAGAACATCACGTAAAGTGAGTAGATGCCGAAATGCCGCTCTGCCTTTTGATGCCCACGATATACCTCAATAGTATAACTCATTGCCTGGAAAGTGTGAAATGATAAGCCTATGGGTAATAAAATGGAGAGCAGCGGTAAGTGAAAATTTGAGCCGGACGCTGAAAAGACAGTGTTAATGTTGTCGATAAAGAAGTTGTAGTATTTGAACACAGCCAATACACCAATATTAGCCACCAGGCTCATGACGAGAAACCACCGCCGCCGAGTTCCAACCGCGTTTTCGATCATTATTCCCGCGAAATAGTCTATAACAATGGTGAAGCCGAGGATAAGTATATAGACCGGCACAAATGCCATGTAAAAAATACAACTCGCAACCAGTAAATGGAACCAGCGGAACTTATAGGGCAGTAAGAAATAGAGTAGGGTGACTATAGGAAAGAACAATAAAAACTGGAACGAATTAAAAAGCATAAGCAGTGCCTTGGCTAAGCGCTACAAATATAATATTAGTTGCCTTTTAATTATTGTTTTGTGCCAAGACTATATATTGCCTATAAGCTTCTTCAGGTAAGCACCGTAACCGCTCTTCATGTACATTGTGGCGAGGCTATTCATTTGCTCGTCATTTATCCAGCCATTGCGATATGCTATTTCTTCAAGGCAGCCTATCTTCAAGCCCTGGCGCTTTTCTATAACTTCAATAAATTCCCCGGCTTCAATCAGCGAGTCGAACGTGCCTGTATCAAGCCATGCAGTGCCGCGATCCAGAACACCTACTTTTAGCTTGCCTTGGGCAAGGTATGTTTTGTTTACGTCTGTTATTTCCAGTTCGCCACGTGGCGATGGCTTAATTGCCTTTGCGATAGCCACCACATCATTATCATAAAAATATAGGCCCGGTACAGCAAAGTTTGACTTAGGAGCAGTTGGTTTTTCCTCTATGCTGATTACGTTGTTATTCTTGTCAAACTCCACAACGCCATACCTTTCAGGGTCATTTACCTGGTAGGCGAATACAACCGCACCTTCAGGTTTTACGTTATTTTTCAATAATGTACCCATGCCCGAGCCATAGAAGATATTGTCGCCCAGCACCAATGCTACCGGGTCTTTGCCAATGAAATCGGCACCCAGTATGAATGCCTGCGCCAGGCCATCAGGGCTTGGTTGCACAACATATTCAAAACGACAACCTATCTTGCTGCCATCGCCCAACAACTTTTTAAAAGCAGGCTGGTCTTCCGGTGTAGTGATTATAAGTATTTCATTAATACCGGCGAGCATTAACGTCGAAAGCGGATAATACACCATTGGCTTGTCATAAACAGGCATCAGTTGTTTACTCACTGCTATAGTAAGCGGGTATAGACGTGTTCCTGAGCCGCCGGCAAGTATTATTCCTTTCATTAGTGCGTGTATTGTTTCTCGTAATATTTTTGATAGTCGCCACTGGTAACGTGGTTCAGCCACTCTTCATTAGCGAGGTACCAGTCTATTGTTTTGCTTAAACCTTCTTCGAAGGTAACTGAAGGATACCAACCCAACTCTTTGTTGATCTTATTGGCATCAATGGCATACCTGCGGTCGTGGCCGGGGCGGTCTTTAATGTATGTGATCAGCTTTTCTGATTCGCCTTCTGGCCTGCCCAGTTTTTTGTCCATTTCCTTGCACAGCAATTTCACAAGGTCAATATTCTGCCATTCGTTGAAACCGCCAACATTATAGGCTTCACCATTCCTGCCGCCATGGAAGACCATGTCGATCGCCCGGGCATGGTCTATCACATACAGCCAGTCGCGGGTGTATTGGCCATCGCCGTATACCGGCAGAGATCTGTTGTTGCGAATATTATTGATGAATAAAGGTATCAGCTTTTCCGGAAAATGGTTCGGGCCGTAGTTGTTAGAGCAGTTGGTAATAACAAACGGCAAGCCATAAGTATTGCCATAAGCCCTGACTAAATGGTCTGATGCTGCTTTGGAAGCAGAGTAGGGTGATTGTGGATCGTAAGGAGTTGTCTCAAGGAAGAACCCTTCTGCACCCAATGAGCCATATACCTCATCTGTAGATACGTGATGGAAGCGCTTGTCGTCAAAATTGCCTTTCCACGCTGCTTTTGCTGCATTCAAAAGGTTGGCTGTACCCATAACATTCGTTTGGATAAATGCGTTCGGGTCGGTTATAGAGCGGTCCACATGACTTTCTGCAGCCAGGTGCACGACGCCATCAAAATTGTATTGTGCAAACAGTTTGTTTATATGCTCGGCATCAGTAATGTCTGCCTTCTCAAAAACGTAGTTGGGGGAATTCTCTATATCCTTAAGGTTTTCGAGGTTGCCGGCATATGTAAGGGCATCCAGGTTCACTATTTTATAGTCGGGATATTTCTGAACAAATAACCGCACCACATGCGAACCAATAAATCCAGCCCCGCCGGTTATGAGCAACGTTCTTTTCATCTTACGAAGGTATTGAAATAATGAGTCTACACGAGTTTAAAGGTCTCCAGGAACTTGGTAGTAAAATTACCCTTCCTGAATTCTTCGTTCTTCATCAGCTGCATATGGAATGGGATCGTTGTCTTCACACCTTCAATCACATACTCGCTCAGTGCACGCTCCATGGTATCTATTGCTTCCTCCCTTGTCTGGGCAACTGCTATTACTTTAGCTATCATGGAATCGTAGTATGGAGGTATGGTGTAGCCTGCGTAGATATGAGAATCCACGCGCACACCATGACCACCTGGTGTATGCAGGGTAGTTATCCTGCCGGGGCACGGCCTGAAGTCGTTATAGGGGTCTTCCGCATTTATGCGGCACTCGATGGCATGTATTTTGGGCTCGTAGTTATTGCCACTGATTTTCACTCCGGCAGCTATCTTTATCTGTTCCTTTATCAGGTCATAGCTAATCACTTCTTCTGTTACACCATGTTCCACCTGTATACGGGTGTTCATCTCCATAAAGTAGAAGTTGCGGTGCTTGTCCACCAGGAACTCTATCGTACCAACGCTTTCGTAATTGATCGCAGCAGCAGCCTTAATAGCAGCCTCGCCCATTTTCTTGCGCAGATCAGGCGTCATGAACGGGGAAGGCGATTCCTCCACCAGCTTCTGGTGCCTGCGTTGTATAGAGCAATCCCTTTCGCTCAAGTGGCATACGGTGCCATATTGGTCGCCTGCTACCTGTATCTCTATATGGCGAGGTTCTTCAACGAACTTCTCCATATAGATACCATCGTTCTTGAACGATGCGGCTGCTTCCATTTTAGCGGTGCTATAGGCGTTCTCTATTTCACTTTCTTCCCATACCACACGCATACCTTTGCCGCCGCCTCCTGCTGTAGCCTTGATGATAACCGGGTAGCCCATTTCTTTTGCTACCTTCTTTGCTTCCGCGACACTCTCAAGCAAGCCTTCAGATCCCGGTATTACGGGTACTTTAGCCTTGATCATGGTTTCCTTAGCTGTGATCTTATCGCCCATAGAGCGTATCATAGCAGGGGTAGGGCCTATGAACTTGATATTATACTGGGCGCATATTTCGGCAAAGTTGGCATTCTCAGCCAGGAAGCCGTAGCCGGGATGTATCGCGTCTGCATTAGTGATTTCGGCAGCTGCCATCAGGTGCTGAATGTTCAGGTAAGACTCGCTGCTTTGGGGTTTGCCTATACAAACAGCTTCATCTGCAAAGCGTACATGCAGGCTGTCTTTGTCGGCAGTGGAGTAAACTGCAACCGTACGGATACCCATTTCACGGCAGGTACGTATGATACGTAACGCAATTTCACCACGGTTGGCAATTAATATCTTTTTAAACACTTAATATATTTTATGTGTGTAATTAACTTTTCAATATGTCAGGCGTTCTGCAAGCCACTATTTAGGCTCAACAAGGAACAAAGGTTGGTCGTACTCAACAGGGCTCGAATCATCTGCCAGAACTTTTACAACAACACCACTTACCTCGCTTTCTATTTCGTTGAAAAGTTTCATCGCTTCGATGATGCAGAGCACCTGGCCCGCCTTTATTTCGTCCCCAACATTTACAAACACCGGCTTATCGGGCGATGGGCTCCTGTAGAATGTGCCGATCATCGGTGATTTTATGGTTACCGCGTTACCTGCCGCCGGTGCGGCTGCGGGGGCAGAAGCAGGTGCCGCCGGCGCTGCTGATGGTGCCGGAGCCGGTGCCGCCGCATGCTGAGGTGCAATATGGTGCACCGGAGCCGGAGCTTGCGGAACAGCTACATATTGCGGCTGTGCAGACTCCTGCTTAATGGTGATCTTAAAATCACCTTCTTCTACAGTTAGTTCGCTGATGTTGGACTTATTGATCGTTTTTATCAGCTCCTGTATTTGTTTGTATTCCATGAAATATTTTTTTAAAGCTAAAGAAAAGTATAAACCGCGATTTGTGCCTGTGACGGCCTTCGGCCTTTACTTATTTGCACTATTAGTTTTTTACCCTTTCAATGTAGTTGCCGGTCTTGGAATCTACCCGTATCATTTCACCTTCGTTGACAAACAGAGGTACCTGTATGGTTGCTCCTGTTTCCAGGGTTGCAGGTTTCATCGCCCTTGTAGCGGTATCACCTTTAACACCCGGTTCAGAATAGGTTACCAACAAGTTCACACTTGGTGGCAATTCTACGCCCATCGGCAACTCGGTTTCTGTATTTACAATTACAAAGCACTCCTGGCCGTCTTTGTATAACTCAGGGTGCTCAACCAGGGTTTCAGCAACCACAATCTGCTCGAAGGTGTTATTGTCCATCAGGTTGAAGCCGCTATCATCTTTGTATAGGTACTGGTATGGGCGTTTTTCCACTCTTACCGGGAAAATGTTGTCGCCGGAATTCCAGGTATGTTCTATTGAGCGGTTATTATCTACGCCTTTCAGCTTTGCCCAAACTTTTGCTGCTGCACGAGCTGTCTTGTTTTGTCCGAATTCTACTACAGAATAGAGGTTGCCATCAAGTTTAATGATGAGCCCGTTTCGCATGTCTGCCGTTGTTGCCATGTAATTTTTTTGAATTTTTTATCAGGATTGCAAAAGTAATCATTAAAGGCAGAATAAGAAATCATTAAATAAAAGATAATTTGAGGCAAAACAGGCAAATTTTTAAAAAAATCAGGCCAAAATAAACCCATATGTGGCATTTTTTTGTTGATTTTGCCCGCTTTTTGGATGTGAAGAATGTTGCAATTTCATTAAACCCCGCTGGTTATTGTCCATAAGTTGGCATAATATTTGATACATTTTGATAAACACCTTAACTTATGAGATTGAAAAATTACCCCTTATATGGCATGCGTTGCATGCTTACAGTTGCTATTGCGGCAATACTCCATACAGGCGCTTATGCCTCTCACCTTGTTGGTACAGACCTGTATTACAAACATATTAGCCTTGATACTTATAAGGTATTCGTAGTTCTTTACGGCGATTGCGGGCCTATGAGTGCAGGGGCTTTTGCGACCTTGCCTACCTCTGCGCCGGCCGTGTGTGTTTATGATGGCAGCACACTTGTTTCCAGCATCAATCTTGCAATTGATACCGGAAGTGGTGTAGAAATAACCCCGCTTTGCCCAGGCGATACTTCTCAATGTACAAATCCTTCCTCCACAATTCCGGGGGTTAAGAGGTACAGGTATAGCGCTATTTATGTAGTGCCTCACACCTCAGCCGTTTGGCGGTTCGTTTATAAAGGCTATAATAGTGTATCCGGGGCTTCGGCGGGCAGGGCGGCAGCAATAACCAATATAACAACAGCCGGGTCTACAATGATAGAGTTGGAGGATACGCTTAACAATACCACATATAACAATTCAAGTGCATACCTTACGGTTGCACAGCAAACATTCTTTTGTAATGCCCAGCATGATGAATACGACCCCGGTGTTACGGATCCCGATGGTGATAGCGTTGCCATATCACTTGTATCGGTGAAAAATGGCAGTGGTAGTACGGGTTGCGGTGCTTCAGGCACTGCGCCAACGTATACCGGTAGTGCCTGGTCGGGCATGCCTATATCGGCGGTAGAACCATTACAGGTGTTGACAGATAGTTTTAAAATAGATAGTTCCACTGGTAAGTTACTATTTCATCCTAACGCTTTTCAACGAGCAGTGTTGGTTTATAACCTCAGGGAATATCGTAGCGGTGTATTTATAGCCTCCAGCCAGAGGGAAATGACCGTTCTTGTGCTGGATTGCGTAGCAACATTCCCTTGTCTGCTTACAGGGACCACAGCAATCAACATGATCGAAAACGAAAAAACTGAGATATATCCCAACCCCGCCAATGACCGGATTTCTATAAGAACAACGGGACAATACAATACCGTTATTATAACCAACACCCTTGGGCAAGTGCTAATTCAGCAACAGCTATTATCATCTGAAAATGAATTGAATATCAGATTATTACCATCATGTGTTTATTATGTTACTTTAAAAGGAGAAAAGGGTAGTTCAGTTCGAAAATTTGTTAAGGAATAGACCTGAATCCACTAAATAATCCCCCACATTTTCACACTATTTATAGTAAAGGATTTTGTCTTGCATTAAAGTGTTTAGCGTACCTTTGCGCCCTAAAATTAAGGATAACATAATATGAGGGCAAATCTGACAATACTAGCAGCCGCATCTTTGCTTGCGTTCACTGCATGCAACAATAGTACTTCCAATACTGACAGCAAAACTGCATCTCGCAAATTACTGGATCCGGCAAATATGGACACTACCGTTCATCCGGGTGACAACTTCTTCCAGTACGCCAACGGCACATGGTTGAAGAACAATCCTGTTCCTGCAACAGAATCGCGTTGGGGTAGTTTTAATGAACTGGATGAGAACAATCAAAAAGCACTTCGCAGTATTCTCGATTCTGTATCAGCTATCACTAATGCCCCTGCCGGCAGCAACACTCAAAAAGTAGGTGATTTCTACCGCACGGGTATGGATAGCACCACAATTGATAAGGTAGGTATCTCGCCATTGAATGATATCTTAGCTCGCATAGACGATGTAAAAGAAGTAAACGGCCTGCTGGAGGAAATTGCCTTGGAACATACACAGGGTGTGAGCCAGGTATTTGGTTTTTATATATCGCCTGATGATAAAAATGTAACAAAGCAAATATGCCAGTTCTTTCAAGGTGGGTTGGGCATGCCTGGAAGAGAATATTATTTTGATAAAGATGAGCGCACGTCGAGGATCAGGGCAGAATATAAACGATACATCCCGAAAATGCTTAAGCTGATGGGAGAGGACAGTATAACCGCAGAAAAAGAGGCGGAAGAAATATATAAGCTGGAATTAGCATTGGCCGGGGCTTCTATGACGCGCGTGGAAATGCGCGATCCGTATAAATTATATAATAAGTATAATACAGATGGAATAGGAAAACTTACGCCGGGTATCAACTGGAAAACACTGTTGGTTCACCTGAAAGTAACCGGCGAAGATTCTATGATAGTGGGCATGCCAAAATTCTTTACAGAAATGGCTAAGCAGCTTAAAGCTACTCCTGTTGATATCTGGAAGAAATACCTGAAGTTCCATATGGTGAACGATATGGCGCCGTTCCTGAGCAGTTCATTTGATGGTGCCCATTTTGAATTCTACGGGACTGTCCTGAGCGGCAAAACTGCTCAAAAGCCAAGGTGGAAGCGTGTGTCACAGGTGGTTGATGGTTCTGTTGGGGAGCTACTAGGTCAATTATATGTAGATAAATACTTCAAGCCTGAAGCTAAGAAGCGTATGCTCGAACTGGTCAATAACCTGCAGCAAACGTATTCAGAGCGTATTCAAAAACTGGACTGGATGAGTGATAGCACCAAGCAAAAAGCGCAGGCAAAGCTCAATGCATTTATGAAGAAGATCGGCTATCCGGATAAGTGGAAAGATTACAGTGCTTTGAATATTGTGAACAACGACTACGTAAAAAATGTCCTTGCGTCTTCACAATGGGAGTATAACCGCCAACTGAATAAGCTGGGTAAACCTGTTGACAGGACAGAATGGGGTATGACACCTCCAACTGTTAACGCATATTACAATCCGGCTTTCAATGAAATAGTATTCCCTGCCGGTATCCTGCAATATCCTTTCTTTGATGAAAATGCCGATGATGCGGTGAACTATGGTGGTATTGGCGCAGTGATCGGCCATGAGATGACTCATGGTTTTGATGACCAGGGCCGCCTGTACAATGCAGATGGTAACCTGAGCAACTGGTGGGCACCTGCCGACTCAGCTAATTTTACAAAAAATGCCAACAGGATGGTTGAACAGTTCAACAAAATAATTGTTATGGATACGTTTCATGCTAATGGGGCTCTTACAGAAGGTGAAAATCTTGCAGACCTTGGAGGCCTAAACATTGCGTACGAAGCGTTCAAAAAGACAAAGCAAGGGCAGGGTAACGATAAAATCGACGGATTTACACCAGATCAGCGCTTCTTCCTTAGCTGGGCACAGGTGTGGCGTGCTAATACCCGGCCAGAAGAAATGGCTCAGCGCCTGAAAACAGATCCTCATTCGCCTGCGGAGTTGCGTTGTAATGTTACCCCCAGTAATATGGAGGCCTGGTATAAAGCATTTAATATTAAACCAACCGACAAGTCATTCCGTCCTGAAAGTGAGCGCGTAAGGGTTTGGTAATGATATATGTTTTATTTTTTACTAAAAGCCTCCTCTTTAGGGGGCTTTTTCACATAAAATTGGAAAATAATTTGGTTCCGCAACCAACCTTTATCGACTTTTGTATGTCTATAAAATAAAAATATACTGTTACCAGGATTATGCATTAATTTTGAACGCAGTAATTTGAGCCAAGTTATATTTTAAATAAAGTAGTTTATGCGCAACCGTTTACTTTTTTTACTATTATGTTTGACGTTTACAACAGTTTCCCGCAGCCAGTTGGTTGGCACGGACTGCTTTTTGCAGGGTCGTTGGCTGGAAATAGGTGTAAACAGGATGGGAGCATTCGGAACATGTACTTCGCCATCTACCTATCACGTGCATAATTGTTATTGCACCAACTTATGTACCCAAGGGGCACCGCTTGATGCATCTTATGATTGGGGGCACGACGGGTGGGCTACCGGTTCACCATGTTTTATGGGTAACTATACTATTCCCGGTTTTCCTCAGGAAGGTTGGAGTATCCAGGTTGGTGCTACAGAATATCGTAACTGGGCCAGCGGAGGTACCTGTACCGGGCCATTTGCAGTTCCCGGTTCGTTGACTGCTTATTCAAATACCGGCGGAAACAAGATAGGTACGTTTGTTGGCACCATTGCCGGACTTCGCGTTGTTCAAGAAACAAGGGTTGATACGTTGGCTTCATGGGTTGTAGTTACAGCCCGTATCTACAATACTACTGCAGCTCCTATTGCCGGTGTTTACTACGAGCGCACTTGCGATCCTGATAATACTTCTCATTGGGCGGGCAGCTCTGTAACGACCAACGTTATAGTACACCAGAATGAAGACGCGCGCCATATGGTGCAGATCGGTACTTATTATAGGGGTAACTCATACAGTTTGCCAACCATCAGTTACGACCGTTGGAATAGCTATTTATCGCTTGCGACAAGGGATTGCCGGGCTAAATGTGGTACTATAACAGGCCTTTCTCCAAGTAATACTCCTGCGCAATTATGGGCTGGTACCGGCTCTGTTGTTAAAGTTCTTAATGACAGTAACACCAATGACGTTGGTATTTTTCTTGTATACAATATTGGTACTATTCCTGCTAATGATAGTGCTGTTGTTTCTTATGCCTACATATATAATGGTAACCATGGTATAGACAGTGCATTCCCTGATCCTGTGCTAAGAGCTAACGGAGCTACTTATGCGACGATCAACGATACACTTAATTTATGTACGTTGCCTCCGGGTGTGGATACAGTGGCGCTGGATATACTTTATGGAGAAGATAAATGCTGGACCTGGGGTAAATGGACCTGGACACCGGGTACCGGACTTTCAGCAACTACCGGCGCACATATTGTTGCAAGCGGTGGATTTTTATCAGGTCCGGTTACTTATACCGTAACAGGTACGGATAGTGCTATGGGTATGTATTCCTGCAATACCCGAACATTGTACATAACTATCAAGCCGTGTCATTTCGCATATGCTAATGGCCCATGCATCGGTGATACCCTTAAGCTTGATATGTATGGTGACTCGGTAGGGGCTACCTATTTTTGGTACGGACCAGGTGGATTCAGAGCTTTTGTGCGTAACCCATGGAAATATCCTACCACATGGGCGGACACAGGAACTTATTATGTAGTGAAAACACATTCCGGTATTCATGATACAGACTTTGTTCATGTTGTGATACATCCGCTGCCGGTGGTTAATGCAACAAGTAATATACCGAAGCCATGTGATCCGTTTGTAAATCCATTCAACCTGTTTGTAAATCTTGACTCGGCAGGAGAGACTTTTTCGTGGACCGGCCCTAAAGGGTTTACGTCAACATTGCAGAACCCATCTATCACGC
>JBGAJU010000080.1:0-15085 GCA_044224775.1 Flavipsychrobacter sp. | reverse complement strand
TATCGGTGCCTTTTATCTTATTAAAGATCGCCTCGGTAATTGCCTGTTCCTGGTCCGGCTCAATACTGATGTTTGTACGCTCATGCCGGGTAACGCCTTCTATTACCTGGCGTACCTTATCGAGGTTCATGGGCTCTACACGCAATTTTCTGCGCATAAGCTGGGGTACTGCTTTCTCAAACTCAAACAAATGGCCAAGGTACTCCTCCCTGATACTGAAAATGATCTTCACCGGCTGGTCGAGCTTCAGTATTTCTCGTACCGTTTGAATGAACTGAGTTTGTTCGTCGCGCGTACCTAAAACATATAATTCTTCAAACTGGTCGAAGATGAGATATATAGGCCGGAAATAGTTACGGTAAATTGCCTTAAAGGATCGTGCTAACGGTGATTGCTGCTCTCCACCCGACTTTGATTGCAGCTTAGCTAAGAGGTTGGAGAGCTTTTCATTTTTCTGCTCGTTGGCTGTGCCACCATATTCATCTAAAACTTTTTGCAGCGACACGTTGATATTATCTCCCCTGCGAATATTCAGCGCCAGCCAATCAGTGCTTTGAAATTTTGCGGCAAGGCCGCAATTAATAAGGCTCGACTTGCCTGTTCCGGAGGCACCATACACCAGCAAAGTACCAGACTGCGAGATGCCCTGGTACATTTGCTCGATCTCCTCATTTCTGCCAAAGAAAAGATCTACATCATCTTTACTATAAGCGTCAAGGAATTTAAATGGGTATATTTTTTGTACCATTGTGTTTTGCATTAATTATTTAGGCGGGCAGCGGGCCCAATATTGCGGTTCTTGCCTCTATGAACTGATTGAATACAGTATCGAGCCAGATGAGTTTTCTTGTTTTTTCGTCCTGTAACAATTTCTCCAACTCTGTTTTGGGCGTTTCGGGTTTTACAAACTCCGAGAGGGTGATCTCTTGCTTAACTTCCGCATTATTGAGCTGGCGATAGTCCAGAAGGCTCTTCTTTTTATCAAATCGGCTGAAGAAGTAGATATCAGCTCCCCCATCCTGTTTGAGCGCATTCAGGTCGATGATAAAAGGGAAAAGATCTATACTGGTGTCGTAGGTTTTGCCGGAGTATAGCTGTATCGAATAGGTACTTGCAGGCTTGCTGATGTTGAGTTGGGCCGCCCTGTTGCTATTGTCGATCTCTATGTACCTGTGGGAATACAGTTCGTCGGCACCACGCACTTTTTCATAGCCGCCATTTTTAATTGACACCATTTTATACCGCGCCAGGAAATTGAAAATGCACAGTATTATCGCAAGCTGTTTCTCTGCCTCGGTACAATTTGCAGCTGTATAGCTTTTTTCGTTGAATATCTGTTCCAGCTTAGCACATGCCCCGGAAAGGCTTCCGGCAGTTATTTCTGTATCGCAACCTGTCAACTCAGGGATAGGCCACTCAAATTTATGGTCCTTATAAACAGTATATAATTCGGTCAGCAGGAGACAGTAGTTAGATAGCGTCATCTCGAACAAGCTGCCGAAAAACAGCTGCAGGCTTTTGGCTTGTGTTTCCGAAAGGGTGACTTCCTGTTTCTCCTTACGCAGGTTCCACAGATCGGATATGAGCGCTATAACGATTACCTGTAATGTGCGCTTGGCCGTGGACATACAGGTTTTAATGTGCATCTCCCGTTTCATTTCAGCAGGCTCACTGCCTTTCTCAATGGCCATAAGTGTCATCAGCCTGTTGCCAAGTATGCCGCTAAAGCTTTCTGTAAGTGTCTCTTTGCCCAGCGACATACATTCGGGAATATTGTACCATTTCCCATCAACCTCGCAGATGTCTGTGGCTTCAGAACTAAATGGGGCTATCGCCTGCAGCAAATGCGTGGTGAGAATATCACCAAGTGGCCTGTTCTCTGTTTCTACGCCAAAATAGGCTGTAGTTATTTGCGATATATTATATGTTTTATTCTCTGTTTGCACCTTAAATTCATTGAAAGACATAAAGCTCAAAACTAATATTATTTATTAAAACTAATATAACACATGTAACAGAAAGAATTGTTGCATTCGTGATAAATAGCTATTTTTATGTTTTAATGAAATTACCTATGAAAAAATTGTTACTTGGCTGTGTATTGGCATTGGCGCCGGCTGCCCTTTTTGCTGCCACGCCCGACTGGGCCACTAAAGTGGCACCTATACTATACAACCATTGCACAAGCTGTCACCACGATGGTGGTATCGCACCTTTCTCGCTAATGACCTATAGCGACGCAGTGATGAATGCAGGGATGGTGAAAAGTGCGGTAGCCAGCAAAAAAATGCCGCCGTGGCCACCGGACCCGACCTACAATCACCTGGCGCATGAGCGACTTTTATCAGCAACAGACATTGCCACTATCTCTGATTGGGTAGATGGCAGCACTCCATCGGGAACATTATCGCTGGCACCTCCACCACCGGTGTATAACAATACCGGTATGATACATGGCACACCTGACCTGAAAGTGAAGATACCGGTGTTCACTTCAACTGCAGGGCCTGATGATGTTTATCAATGTTTTGTGATACCAAGCGGATTGCTTGTGGATAAATTCATCAAGTCGTTTGAAGCAATACCCGGTAATCCGGCGGCGGTGCACCATGTCTTGGTGTTTGCAGACACAACCGGCACTTGCGCTGCACTTGATGCAGCAACCCCCGGCCCTGGCTACCCGAACTTCGGAGGAGTTGGTGTTGGTGCAAATGATGCCACAATGCTCGGCGTATGGGTACCGGGCAGCGATCCGATGAGCTACCCAAACGGTTTTGGGCTAAAATTGCCTAAAAACGCCGATATCGTGGTACAAGTGCATTATCCGGCAGGCTCGGTGGGACTTGTGGACAGCACTGAAGTGCGCTTTTTCTTCGAGACATCGCCGGGTATCCGGGAGGTATATATGCAGCCGATACTCTTTCATGATTTTGACCTGATAGGCGGGCCGCTACACATACCGGCAAACACAATAAAGACCTACGAAGAGGAATTCCCTTCTGTGTTGCTTCCGGGAGAAATGTCGCTGCTGGGTGCTTTTCCTCATATGCACCTGATAGGTAAATCAATAAGATCTTATGGCATACTACCAAGCGGCGATACAGATAAGTATGTAAGTGTGCCGGATTGGGATTTCCACTGGCAGGGTTTCTATATGTTCCGCAAACTGAAGAAAGTGCCGTTGGGCACCCGTGTCAGAGCCGAAGCAACGTATGACAACACATCAGCCAATCCCGAGAACCCGAATACACCACCGCAGGACGTTTTTGCCGGCGAGGCGACTACCGATGAAATGATGATCGTTTTCTTTGTGTTCACAATGTATCAACCGGGTGATGAGAATATTATAGCAGACAGTGGCCTGCTAGCCAGTCCAAATGTGATGCTGAATAATTACTATCACGGGCAGCAATTGCTGGACGTATGCCCAAACCCGTCAGTAGATCATATTGTCGTCAAATGCTTTATGGAAGAGCCTGACCATGCCAGCATAGAATTAATGGATATGCAAGGGCGAGTTGTGCGGCAATATATGGATAAGACCCGGATTGAGCAGGGATACAGTACATATACTTATTCGGTATCCGGCCTGCCGCCGGGCAATTACAATCTGGTAGTGAGGACCACACAGCAGATCTTGTCGAAACAGCTGGTGGTGGTGCATTAACCCCATCCCGCCTGAAGAGGAAATTACTTTGCATAACTTTATTGAGGTCCCGCCTAAACGGCGGGACTTTTTCATTAAAGGAAATCAAGTACTTTAGCCGAATGGAGATGGATATACTGGAACCGCCTGTAAAAAAAGCGAAACCGGCTAAAACATTGCACAGGGCATGGGCGATGTATGATTGGGCGAACTCTGCATATAACCTTGTAGTAACCTCTACCATTTTTCCTGCCTATTATAATGCCATTACAACCACAACCAAAGACGGACAAACAAACGATATAGTGTCTTTCTTTGGAGTAAGCGTAAAGAACAGTACTCTTTTCGATTACTCAATTGCGGCTGCCTACCTTTTTATTGCGCTTATCTCCCCCATTCTTTCTTCTATAGCCGACCACAGAGGGAACAAGAAAAGTTTCATGCAACTGTTTTGCTATACAGGAGCTCTTTCATGCTGTTGTTTATATTTTTTTAAAGCAGATACCCTGGAGCTTGGCGTCATCTGTTCAGCATTGGCTGCATTAGGTTATTGCGGTAGCCTGGTATTCTATAATGCCTATTTGCCGGAAATTGCCGTTCAGGCAGACCGCGACCATGTGAGCGCCCTTGGGTTCTCTTATGGCTATATAGGCAGTGTACTGCTGCAACTTATTTGTTTTGTTTTTGTGCTGATGCCCGGAGCATTTGGAATAACTGATGCAACATTTCCCCCAAGATTGTCGTTCCTTCTTGTGGGACTATGGTGGGCCGGGTTTGCGCAGATCACATTTGCACGAATGCCCAACAACCTGCCAGCCACAGGAGCACACGCACAAAGGATATGGTTCTCCGGGTATCGGAAATTACAAGATGTGTGGCAACAGGTAAAGAAGCACCCGGTTTTGCGAATATATCTCGGCGCATTTTTCTTTTATAGTATGGGCGTACAAACGGTAATGCTTGCGGCAGCCATTTTTGGTGCCAAGGAGTTGAGGATGGAAACCGGCCAACTGATAACTGTGATACTGGTGATACAACTGGTAGCTATTGCCGGCGCATTCGTGATGGCAAAACTATCTGCCCGGTATGGCAACCTGCAAGTCTTGTTAGCCGTTGTATTTATGTGGATAGGCATTTGTGTAGCCGCCTATTACACCACTACGGCAATGGAGTTTTATGGCCTGGCAGCTGTTGTGGGCCTGGTGATGGGCGGTATCCAATCGCTGAGCCGCTCCACTTATGCAAAGCTGATGCCTGCCACACAGGACACTACTTCTTTTTTCAGCTTTTATGATGTAACCGAGAACATGGCCATAGTAATAGGGATGATATCTTTCGGTTTCATCGATAGCATTATGGATATGCGAAGCGCCATCATTGCGCTCATCGTATTCTTTGCATTGGGGGCACTGATTTTGTACAGAGCATTGAGAAGGAGTAGTTTGGAAATGGGAATTGGGAATTAAGAAGTACATCTTTAAATTTGACTTTTGAAAACGTTATGAGGTTATTCACGATAAATGCAGGATATTTTAAGCTGGATGGGGGTGCTATGCATGGCGTAGTACCAAAGGCTATGTGGAACAAAGTGAACCCGGCTGATGATAATAACATGTGTAGCTGGGCAATGCGTTGCCTGCTGATAGAGCATGGCAACTATAAAATACTTGTTGACAACGGCATGGGCAATAAGCAGGATGCTAAGTTCTTTGGCTATTATTACCCGCACGGTGAGGACAGTATTGAAAAAAATCTTGCGGCACACGGTTTTACAGCAAACGATATTACCGATGTATTTCTTACCCATTTGCACTTCGACCATTGCGGGGGATCTATAGTAAGAGAAGGAGACAAACTGGTGCCGGCATTCAAAAATGCCCAATACTGGACCAACCATAAACACTGGCATTCTGCCCTCACACCTAACGAGCGTGAGCGGGCATCGTTCCTTAAAGAGAATATCTTACCAATTGAGGAAAGTGGCTTACTGCGCTTTACCGAAGTTTCAGATGGCAGCGAGTGGCTGCAGGATATACGCATACGCTACGTCAACGGCCATACCGACAGCATGATGCTGCCGCAGATAAAATACAACGACACTACCATCCTTTACTGCGCCGACCTCATACCCAGCGCCGCACACGTATCCATGCCATGGGTTATGGCCTATGATATGCGCCCGCTCGATACGCTTAACGAAAAACACAAGCTTTTGAATGAGGCCGTAGCCAACAACTGGGTATTATTTTTTGAGCATGACCTCAAGATAGAATGCTGCACACTACAGGAAGACAATGGCCGGATAAGGATAAAAGAAACTTTCCCGCTAAGCGAGTTGGATAAGCACACTAACAGATAACTCTATAAATGCACAACAAAACCTTTTTGGCTTTTGTTCCTGTACATAATAGTGATAAAGTACATCTCTCCTTTGGGCAGACGGCGGAGATCGATGTAATTATTTTCTGGCGAAATGGCTTTTTGTATTATTGCTTCGCCACCGGCATCCGTAACCACAGCCATCGCTGATCTGCGCTTTTCCGGCAGTTTGGAAAACGTAACCACTTTATGGTCTACCGACATTTCTGTTTCTGAGAACTCGTTGGCTTCCTGCTTTTGCGGTTGCATCCCTACTTTGTCTCTACTATTCTCTTCCCATTTCCCATGACTCATTGGTCCTTGGGCATTTGCATTGAAAGCAGCGAGCATCAGAGATACAAAAATTATCCGTTTCATAATATTTACTTTGATCCGGACATAAAAGTATCGGGCGCGCAAAACCTTGCCCTACCACCAAAGGGGTGATTTGGTATTTTTAAGCATTGAAAACAGGGTGAAAAAAGGGGGAGGGTTTGGGAAACGTGATGCAATGTGGGGCTAGGAAATAATGTCAATTACTAATGCTATCCATAAAAATTCAGCATATTTGCACAAACACGCTGATTCACTGCTTGTACAACCCCTCACAAAATAATAGCCGCCTATGGCTGCTGATTGCAGCAGTATTTGCAGCCGGCCTGGTTACATTCACCCACCCGGGGCTTGTGCTGCACCCGTGGCAGGAGGTACCTTCGGTTTATGGCGATGGCGGTAAGAATACATTTACGTACCTCTATCATATCCTGCACGGCAAGGGGGTATGGTTCACCGGCATGAACTACCCCTACGGCGAGCATATCACATTTACTGATGGGCAACCGCTTTTATCAGTAACACTTGGATGGCTGGGACTCAGGATGGAGCAAGCGCTTACAGTGCTTTGGTGGCTGATAGCCTTCAGCTTTTTCCTCGGGCACATTTATATCTATAAAATACTGGTGCATTTCAGGGTGCAGCCATTTTTAGCCATGTGTTTCAGCGGGCTTATCATGGCGTTCACGCCGCAGCTGTTTTGCATTGGTGGTCATTATGCGTTGTCCTATGCCTGTGTCATTCCCATGCTGTTCTACTGGACAATTCAATACAAAGAGACCGCCAAGACCCGGTATGCAGCGTATATAACTCTTTTAGGCACCCTTTGCTCGTTCCTGCATCCTTACTTTGCTGCCGTAGTGCTCATATGGATAGCCGCATACAGTGCAGGTTATTTCATCTTCACTAAAACAGGGGCCGCAATAAAGGCGAAGCATTTATTACCGCTTGCAGTTTGCCTTGTTGTGCTGTTTGGTGTAATGGCGGTTTTTATACGGCTCACAGATCCTTTTAAAGACAGGCCGCAGAACCCATATGGTGTACTGGCAAACTGCACCACCGGCGATAAGATACTTACCTCATCACACTCGGGTTTGTGGCAGTTCATTAAGGCAAACACATCTGTACCCGTGCCCGATGGTGGCTCCGGCAATTGCTACCCCGGCATAGCTATCATAGGTATTGTTGTGGCATCGCTTGTGCGGGGCATTATCAATAAAAGAAAGAAACGAGCTGAGGAGAACATTACTGCGCAATACTCCCCCATCTGGCTGTTCATCACCTTTAGTGTGCTGCTATTGGCTATGGGTGTGCCTTTTGTATATGGGCTGGAATGGCTGCTGGATTATGCATCCTTCCTGCGGCAGTTCCGCACGCTCGATCGGTTTGCTTGGATATTTTATTACCTCATCACCGTTTACGGGGTGGTTACGGCTTGCAGGTGGTTCAACCGCTTACTTTTAGCTGGCAAAAAAGCACAGGCATATTCTTTGGTGGCAGTGGTGCTGGTGCTATGGGGTTGGGAGGCAAGCGGCTATATAAAATATGAGCGGGCAATGCTAAGCCGGGGATACGGCAATTACAACACATTGAAAGGCACCAATGGCAACTGGAATACTTTTCTGCGCGGGCACAACTTTGCCGCTGCCGACTTCCAGGCAATACTCATGCTACGCTACTTCCAGGTTGGGTCTGAAAAACTGTGGGTAGGCAACGACCATTGCGAGAACGAAATATCCACCGGCGCTGTTGCTGGGCTGCAGCTCAGCCTGCCGCTGGTAGATGCCATGATGTCGCGCACATCGTGGGAGGTCGCTAAAAAGCAGGTAAAGATAGCTGTCGGGCCTTATGTGCATAAACCTATATTGGATGACATAAAAAGTAACAAACCCTTCCTGCTGCTGTGGGCCGATGGCAGTAACCCTGACCCCGACCAACGATATCTACTCTCCGCATCCAACCTTATTGGCAGCTTCCTGGGCTATACTGCCTATGCCTGCTACCCCACCCGGCTGAAAGAGAGCGACAAACAGCAGACTGACAGCATCCTCACCCTCGCAACGAATTTAACCATCGGCGACACCTGCATAAAATACGCCGGCCCATGGTACGTCAACCATTTCGACTCTGTAAAAGCCACAACAACACTCTTTGGCAATTGTGCGCTGCCCGAGATAGAGCAATTGGAAACACACCTGGCTACCATACCTATACAGCTGGCCGCAGACCAGCAATATGAATTTTCATGCTGGGCATTACTGGGCACTGAAGATTACAGCAGCCCCTTTTTTAAGCTGGATATGCTGGATGCCTCTTCAAACCTCATCTACACTGCCGATGCGCTCACCAAGGAAAGTACAGACAATAACGGTATGTGGTTCCGTGCGTTACTCTACTTTAACGTACCTGCATACTGCAAAGCTATCCGCATCAGGTTGTTCAACGAACCAAAGCACACCTACAAAATGCTGGATGAACTGATGCTGCGCCCCGCTGATGCCGTTATTATATCAAAATCCGGGAGAGGGCTGATGGTGAATAACCATTTACTGAAATGAGCGGCAATACTTGTGATTTATTATAAATATCACATCTTACCAAACTTACCTAATTTCGCACTCCGCCAATTTGTCCTTTCACGACCTTTGGCAAAATAATTGCAACATATAAAAACACTGCGATGTTCAAAAAAAAGCGGGATATGACTGAAAAAAAATCACATAATAAAAAAACAAACGACGAAGGTGCGGACAACATGGCACAAAATGAACAAATGGAAGAAAGTATAGCAAACGAACTGAATACCGACGAGAACCGCACCAGCGATCCACTGCCTGAAAGCAACGATGCCGAATCAGACAAGCTGAGGGCGGAACTGGATGAAATGAAGGATAAGCATATACGTCTGGTAGCCGAGTTCGATAACTTCCGCCGCCGCAATGCCAAAGAACGTATAGAGCTGATACAGACGGCCGGAAAGGACATTGTGCAGTCGCTTTTGGTAGTTATGGACGATATGGACCGTGCAGAAAAGCAGATAAACAGCACCGAAGATCTTACTTCAATAAAAGAAGGCATAAATCTGGTATTCAGTAAGTTAAGAAACATAATGCAGCAAAAAGGGCTGAAGGCAATGGATGCTAAGGGCGGCGAATTTAATGCCGACCTCCACGAAGCGATCACGGAAATACCGGCGCCAAACGACGCTATGGTAGGCAAAGTTATAGATGTGGTAGAGCAGGGTTACTACCTGAATGACAAGCTGATACGTCACGCAAAGGTGGTCGTTGGAAAATAGTTGAAAAGTTGATTAGTTAAAAAGTTGATTGGGATTTGAGATGGTTCAAATTCTGCTCAAATTCCATAATATAAAATGGCAAAAAGAGATTATTACGAAATACTGGGGGTATCTAAAAGCTCATCCGCAGATGAGATAAAAAAGGCATATCGCAAGATAGCAATGCAATACCACCCCGATAAAAATCCGGGCAACAAGGAAGCGGAGGAGAAGTTCAAGGAAGCAGCAGAGGCATATGAGATACTGAGCAGCCCCGATAAAAAGGCGCAATATGACAGATTTGGTCATGCAGGCATGGGCAACCAGGGTGGCTTTGGCGGACAAGGTGGTCCCGGCGGCATGCGTATGGAGGACATCTTCTCCAACTTTGGCGATATTTTTGGCAGCGATGCCTTTGGCGGCATGTTCGGTGGTGGCGGAGGCGGTGGCCGCAGGCAGGGCAGCCGCGGTGCCAACCTGCGCATTAAGCTGAAAATGGACTTTACCGAAATCGCCAATGGTGCCAACAAAAAAATAAAGGTAAAGAAACATGTCAGCTGTCAGCATTGCAATGGCAGCGGCGCTAAAGACAAGAACTCTATACAAACCTGCGGCACCTGCGGTGGCTCCGGGCAGGTAAGAAGGGTTACTAATACCTTCCTTGGCCAAATGCAGACGGTTACTACCTGCCCTACCTGCAACGGAGAGGGAACATCGATTACACATAAATGTACTTATTGCAAAGGCGAAGGTCGTTTGTTTGGCGAAGAGACCCTGAGCATAGACATACCACCTGGCGTACAGGACGGTATGCAGTTGAGTATGAGCGGGAAAGGCAATGCCGGCGAACGAGGAGGCCCTCCTGGCGACCTGTTGTTGCTGATCGAAGAAGACAAACACGAATTCCTCATCCGCCATGACCTTGATGTGGTTTACCATTTACATATTTCCTTCCCCGAGGCGGTGTTGGGTATGCAGGCAGAAGTGCCAACAATCGATGGTAAAGCCAAGATCAAAATACCCGCAGGCACCCAGAGCGGCAAGATATTCAGGCTGAAAGGAAAAGGATTCCCGGCATTTCAGTCAAGTTATGAGAAAGGAGACCAGTTGGTAGAGGTGAATGTTTGGTCGCCGCAGCACCTTACCAGCGAGGAGAAGGATATGCTGGAGCGTATGAAGAACTCACCCAACTTCCGTCCGGGTCCGGAGGCTAAGAAAGAGCGCGAAGAACGTGGCTTCTTCGATAAAATAAAGGATGTTTTTGGTGGGTAAATGCTGAAGTTAAAAATTACGGCCCTGAGGGTATGGTATTATCATCCTTCAGGGCCTTGATATTTATTGCAACGGCAAATAGATCATCCTTCGATCCTGGTCACGTATTAAAAATATAAATTTTCATCCCGCAACCCCGCCACTATCGCGGCTTTCAAAAAGCGCCCGCACCATCATGGTACTGTTACTGTACCATCATGCAAAATAGATTTGGAGACCCCTGGCCTAATTTCGTAACTTTACGTTAGTAACACCCCCAAAATATCGGGATAAGCTCTTTGACCTACTGCACCACGAACTTTGCTGCCGGCCTCCCCCCGGGGTAGCTTTTTTGTGCCCCCCTGTGGTTATTTTGTACCCACAAAAACCAACATACTACAGGGTATAAATTATACCTTAAGGGGGTATAATTATACCTAAACAGGGTATAAATATACCTTTAGGGGGTATAATTATACCCTTTTATACCCCTTTATACCTTAAACAAAAACACATAAAATCCACCCACAGCGACTTCCGCCCGTATATGAAAAAAAATATCCACCAAAACAGGCCATTTTGCCTGAAATTATACCCTCTTTCGCCCCGGCGCACAAAAAATATCAACTGCACGCTATTAGTTAATGAACCAATTATGTACCAAAGACTCCCCTGTTTATTATCCGTTTTTAATAAGTTTGCAGTATGAAGAATTTTTGGGTAAGGCTCTGCCCGCTCCTGCTTATCATTACGCTTACTATTGCCTGCAACAACGAAAAAGGAAAAGACACGGCAAACACCGACACTGACCCCATACTCACAACCAACCCCAACCTTAAAGGCATTACCGAACAGATACAAAGATCCCCCGAAGACGCATCCCTATATTTTCAACGCGGCAAGGTGTTGTTTAGCATGGAATACGACTCTTTGGCTATCAAGGACTTTAAAAAAGCAGTTTCACTGGACACTACAAAAGCTGAATATTATAGTGCTATAGGCGATGTCTTATTCGAGAGCAAGGATATTGCAGGTTCAGTGCAATGGCTGCAAAAAGCAATAGCCAAAAACCCCGAAGACCAGAAGGCACACCTTAAAATGGCAAAGATGTTCCTCTACATGCAAGACCATGGCAAAGCCTTTGCAGAAATAAATGTTGTGCTGCGCAAAGACGTGTACAATACTGAAGCCTACTTCCTTAAAGGGATGGTATACAAGGACATGAAAGATACAGCTAAAGCAATATCCAGTTTCCAGACGGCAGTGCAAGTTGCACCCGACAACCGGGAGGCAGTGATACAACTAGGGCTACTGTTCAGTGCCAAAAAAGACCCTATTGCTATTAGCTACCTGGACAATGCTTTTAAAGCAGACAGCACTGATGTTTTCCCGGTCTTTGCCAAAGGCGTTTATTACCAGAACAAAAAAGACTTTGCTGCTGCCAAGGAAGCCTATAAACTATGTATCGTACGAAACAACCAATACACAGATGCGTTTTTTAATTTAGGCTTTATTTATATGGCGCAGGATTCGGCGCAAAAGGCATGGAGGCAGTTTGACCTTGCAGTGAAAACAGACCCGAGGAACCCCGCTGCCTACTACAACCGCGGTGTGTGCAGCGAAGCTATGGACAGTATTAAAAATGCTGTTACAGATTATCAACAGGCTTTGGCGCTGGACCCTGAGTATGCAAGTCCCCGCGAAGCACTGAAAAATATTAAATCAAGGATAAAACAATAATAAATTCCAAATAGCTATGCCAATAATTGCCCCATCAATGCTGTCTGCCGACTTTCTGAAGTTGGGCGAAGAAATAGATATGATCAATAACAGTGAAGCCGACTGGTTTCACCTGGATGTGATGGATGGCAAATTCGTACCCAACATCAGCTACGGAATGCCCATCATCAGTCAGATGAAGAAAAGGGCAAAAAAGACATTTGATGTGCACCTGATGGTGGTAGAACCGGAACGCTACCTGGAGGAATTTAAAAAAGCAGGCGCAGACTACCTCACCGTTCATTACGAAACCGGGTTTCATTTGCACCGCACGCTTACTTCAATAAAAGCGTTGGGCATGAAGGCAGGATTATCTATAAACCCGCACACACCGGTGAGCATGGTAAAAGATATTATCCATGAAATAGACCTTCTGCTGGTAATGAGCATCAATCCCGGCTTTGGCGGACAAAAATTTCTACCCCTCACTTTTAATAAGATAAAGGAGGCAAAAGAGTTGATCACAAAAGCCGGTGCAAGTACACTGATAGAAATAGATGGCGGAGTGACCTTAGAGAACGCTGCCGATATTATTGCTGCCGGCGCAGATGTGTTGGTGGCAGGCAATACGGTATTCGCTTCACCTGACCCTATCGATACCATCAAAAAACTGAAGCAAATCGGAAAATAAAGTTACTTTCATTACGTTTAATAGCGGCTATGCTTCAGAAGCGGGTATTCTTATCGATCATTTTAGTTCTATTATGCAGTTGCGTATACGCGCAAAAAGGAATAATTACAGGCGTTGTGCGTGATGACAAGGGTAAAGCGCTTGACCAGGCAGTTATAGCTGACGAAATAACCGGATTGGGAACCTATACCAATGGCAAGGGTTTTTATATGCTTGAGGTGTCTGCAGACAAGAATATATCTGTCATTTTTGGTTATGCAGGATACGAAACCCAACGAAAAAGAATACACGTAAAGGCCGGCGAAACCCGTACAATAGACATTATATTAAAAGCAAGCGCTAATACATTACCTGAGTTCACAAAGAAAAGTGAGAAAAAGCGGGAAGAGGCCGGCAGCGTTTATATTGATATTGACAAAGCAAAGTATATGCCCAGCACCATTGGCGGTGTAGAGGCAATGATAAAACTCGCCGTGGGCTCTCATAACGAGCTTACCTCTCAATACAGTGTACGCGGGGGCAGCTATGACGAGAACCTGGTGTATGTGAATGACTTTGAGATCTACCGCCCGTTCCTGGTACGTTCGGGACAGCAGGAGGGTTTAAGCTTTGTCAATCCAGACCTTGTTTCTAATGTAAACTTCTCTGTGGGTGGGTTCCAGGCAAAGTACGGTGATAAGATGAGCAGTGTGCTTGATGTATCATACAAACGGCCCACCCAATTTGCAGGCTCAGCAAGCATAAGTATGCTTGGCGGCAACCTGCATCTTGAAGGCGCTTCGAAAAACCAAAGACTGACCTACCTTATAGGTGCACGGCAGAAGAGCAACCAATACCTGCTTCAGTCTCAACCCACCAAAGGGGTGTATAATCCATCTTTCACAGACTTACAGGCCCTTGTAGACTATAGGCTAGGCGAAAACTGGGAAATAGAAGTTATTGGCAACTATGCTCGCAACAGGTTTGTTTTCTACCCCGAAAGGATGGTCTCGTCTTTTGGAGCTTTGAACCAGGCATATCAATTGGACGTATTTTATACAGGCAGTGAATTTGATCAATTCGACTCACGTTTTGGTGGCATATCAGCTGCGTATCGGCCGGAACAGTCGAAACTGAAATTAAAATTCCTGGCCTCGGCTTTTCAAACCAATGAGCATGAAACCTTTGATTTAGACGGCGCATACCTTTTTGGCGAACTGCAAACAGACCAAAGCAAGAAGGATTTCGGACAAATAAAAGTTGCGTTAGGAGCCGGGGAAGTGCAAGATTATGCCCGCAACTATCTGAATGTGAGCGTGAGCAATGCCGGGTTCAATGGATCGTATGATGCAAAAAGGAATTTTATACAGTTTGGGGTTAACGGTACGTATACCAATATAAGCGACAACCTGCACCAATGGCAGAGAAGAGACTCAGGGCGGTTCAATCAGCCATATGATACCAGCATGATAAAGTTTGCCTATTATTATCATTCATCACAGGATTTTAATTATGGACGGTTGAACGGGTATATCCAGGATAATATACGGTTCGATTCAGCCAATATGTTCACGGCTAGCGCCGGTGTTCGGTTCAATTACAGTTTCCTGAATAATGAGTTGCTGATAAGTCCACGCCTGCAACTGGCCTACAAGCCTCGGGGAGAAAAAGACATTGTCATAAAGGCATCAACAGGCTATTATAGCCAACCACCATTCTACCGGGAGATGCGTGACCTGACCGGAAACGTCAACCAGCAATTAAAAGCACAGAAATCTTACCAGGCAGTATTGGGCACTGACTATAACTTCACGATGTATAAAAGGCCATT
>JBGAJU010000079.1:1222-15150 GCA_044224775.1 Flavipsychrobacter sp. | reverse complement strand
TTAGGCCAACATCGCAATCCTAGCAGGGAACGGAAAGCCGATTGCTGCCATTGCAGGAGTTGGATTAATAAAAGACAGAGTCCCGATAGGTAATCCACCTAATAAGAGAGGGGCTGCGTTAGTATTAAGACATTCCACATGGAAAGTGTTAGTTGCCACTGAGTTCACACCATTACCAAATGCTGCAGAGTCTACGTGTGTAACATTATTGTTCCTACCGCCAAGTATTGCAGAGAAACTGCCTGTTACCCTGTTCTGGCACCCACCGCCAATAAATGAAAAGTCAGTTGCGGCATTGCCGGCCGTGATCACATTTTCCTGGCCACCACCAATTGTATTCCGGTTGGCGGCAAAAGTAACATTCGTAGAGATACAATTCAGCGTGCCCCCACCAATGAAGCCCCACGAAGCACCCTGCATTCCCACTCCCCCTGTACCTATTTCATTCAGAGAACCGCCACCAATTATACTAAGAGCAGAATTAGCAAAAATATTGTTCGTATCCCCATCTACTATAGTGGAGGCATTGCCCGCTACTATATTTCCCGCCCCACCGCCAATAAAAGAGTGATTGGTGGTTACCTGGTTGCGGCTGCCACCTACTATTGATGACCGGGCCCCTGAAACCATGTTTATCCTACCGGCACCAATGAACGATGAATCGGCAACTACGTCACCCACATCACATATCAGGTTAGCACAACCACCCACTATAGCCGCACAAGGCACGCCGGCGCTGCCTGTAGCTTCTATAATATTGGTATCACCATTACCTATGAATGAATGATTGCCCGTAACAAGGTTATCATTACCATTACCTATAAAGCCAAAATTAAAGCCTGATGTTACTATATTGCCATTGCCATTAGCAATAAATGATAAGTCGCTGAGCGCCTGGTTTGCTATGCCATTAACTACCGATGAGTGGGTAGCGCTCGCAACAATGTCCTGCCCGTTGCCTATGAACGATAAATTGCCGGCTGCTGTATTGACGGAACCATTACCTATAAAGGCAAGGCCTCCGTTCGTTGTATTGTTAACACCGTTGCCTATAAATGAAAAATCCGCGTTCGTTGCATTAGTATTACCATTACCTATGAATGACCTCGGGTTGTTAGCATCATTGCTGGTTCCGTTACCCACAAAGGCACGTTCGCCAATAGCTGAATTACCTCCTGCACCTCCCGCTGTTGCGTCTCCGCCATTTCCAATAAAAGAATAATTGCCCGATGCAACATTTACATACCCGTTGCCTATGAACGAATAATCCCCAGGTGCATAATTATTAAGTGCCGGCCCTCCACCACCATTACCCACAAATGAAAATAAGCCCGATGCCATGTTGAACGTACCGTTGCCTACAAAAGCATAGTCATTATCCGCACAGTTATATTTGCCGTTAACTATAGTTGCATGGCAAGTGGCAACAGCTCCAGCAGTAGGGCCCGCAGTGTTTTGCTGGCCGTTAAAGATACTGTTAAAGTCTCCATCTGCTGTATTACTCAAGCCATTGCCAACAGTACCGTGTTGGCCATTTGCCGTATGAGATCCACCATTTCCGATAAAAGAGAAATCGCCGTTTGCCGTGCTTGAATCACCATTTACAATTACAGGATAGTTATTTGTTGTGCTATGAGCATTGCCACCCAGAATGCTGCTGTAATTGCCGTATGCCGAATTATTGGTGCCATTGATAATACTGTTATAAGCACCGGTTGTGCCCCCGGACTTATCGCATTTGCATTCCCCATAAGTATTACCGAAGTAGGGTCATCAATAGTATGGGTGCCTGCAGCACTAAGCGCACCACCTAATATAGCAGAGTCGGTAGCACCGGCACCAAAAGTGCCTGCCTGCCATGGTCCACCACCACCGGGATTGCAGCGCACTACTTGTCCGTCGGTAGTAGTGCCAACCGTTTGCCAAAAAGAATCAAAACCGGGCATAAAAAAGTTTTAAAGGATTAAGAAATCACATTCTAATCCGAATTTACAAAAAAAAAAAACGATTTCACCAAATCAATTTTGTTATCAAATTGTAATCAGTAACCACTATCAACCGCCACTGGCAATATTTTTAGCGTATACAGTGTTGGTTATCAATGAAATTTCACCGTCTTTTAACGGTACAAAAAAATTACTCCAATAGTCAATACCGTTCACATTTTTTCCGCAGGTTGATACTCCTCGCAAAACGAACTCACACATTATGCAAAACACCTCAAAATATACCCCGTTTTTCCACACCTCAAAATCAGCCCAAACCCGTGCCCACAGGGCAAAGTTTTTTCCATAACGGTACTGTTACTGTACCATCATAGTACTGTTACTGTACCACCATGGAAATTAAATTTTTTCACCACCAAAACCTTACGGAACTTTACATAGTTATAGCCCGTTTTAGGATCTACAAACCTTTGCGACTTAGCGCCTTTGCGGTTAAATAACTACACAACACCTTTTTGTCCTTTATGGTTAAATTTTAAAAAACAGGTGTGCAGATACAGTGAGCAGGCAATGAGTAAGTAATGAGCAACAGTGAGCAAGAATTGAGCAACCATTTTTCACTCAACACATTGAAGCTCAGCAAGATGAATGTTTTAGAGTGTTTTTTTTACAAAAGTGAGCAATGGCAAACACGAAATATAAATTAATAATGTGCGTAAAGAATGCGCAAAAGTAATTTGATAATAGATTATGAACCAATCATTTAAACAAAAATCAACCTCCCACACAAAAAAAACGTGCAAAAAGCGCAATTTTTAGATTTCAGCTACCTTTGGCAACACTAAAAATAAATTATGCTTCAGTTCGAACGGTTTACATTGAGTAATGGATTAAGGGTACTGGTACACATAGATAAAGCTACCCCAATGGTAGCTATGAATATTTTGTACGATGTAGGCGCGCGCGATGAAGAACCCAACCGCACCGGCTTTGCCCACCTGTTCGAGCACCTGATGTTCGGCGGCAGCGTCAATATACCCGAGTACGATGAACCACTGCAAATGGCAGGCGGAGAGAACAACGCATATACCACTAACGATATCACCAACTACCACCTGCAGTTGCCGCTTAAAAATATAGAAACGGCCTTCTGGCTCGAGAGTGACCGTATGCTCTCCCTAGCCTTCAGCGAAAAGAGCCTCGATGTGCAGCGCAAAGTAGTGTGCGAGGAGTTCAAAGAGCACTACCTCAACAAACCCTACGGCGATGCATGGCATACCATGCGCAAGCTTGCCTATAAGCAGCACCCCTACAAGTGGCCAACGATCGGCGAGAACCTCGAACAAATTGAAACAGCTCAGCTGGAAGATGTAAAAGCATTCTTCAATAAACACTACAACCCGCTCAACGCGGTTATGTGCGTTGCAGGCAATGTCACCGTAAAACAGGTTAAAGCCTTATCAGAGAAGTGGTTTGGCAATATCCCCTCCGGGGAAAAATATGTACGCAACGTACCTGCAGAACCAACACAGACCGAAGCACGTACCCAAACCGTACACGCAGATGTGCCGCTGGATGCGCTGTACAAAGCATGGCACATCGGCCCGCGACTCACACAACCCTACTACGCTACAGATCTCATAACCGAGATAATGGGCAGCGGCTTCGCTTCACGCCTCTACCAAAGGTTGGTGAAAGAAGAGCAATTGTTTAGCAACATCAACTGTTACCACACCGGCAGCCTCGATCCCGGGCTGGTAGTAATAGAAGGCAAAATACGCGAAGGCAAAAGCATAGAGGCCGCCAACGAAGCAGTGGAGCAGGAACTAGCCAAACTCATCGCCAATGGCGTAAGCGACGACGAGCTGCAAAAAGCAAAAAATAAAATAGAAGCAATGATCGCCTTCGAGGATATGACACTCCTCAGCCGCGCCAACAACCTCGCCTTCTACGAGCTTCTCGGCGATGCCGCAATGATCAACAAAGAATGGGGGCACTACCAGGCTGTAACCAAAGAGTTCCTCCGGGAAACAGCAACACAGATTTTCAGAACACAGAACAGCAACACACTGTTCTACAAAAAGAAAGCATAAAAAAATAGCTCCCGTTAGAAAACGGGAGCCTACGCAATATAAATAAACAAAAGAAACAACTTAGTCCGGCTTCTTGCCGTCAAGGAATGTATTAATAGTTTGTATTGCTGCCTGCGGATTATCCTGGTTATCATTCATACCAACAGAATATCCGCTGTAATAAGAGTCAGAAGATGCGACCTGGTTATCAAGCTTCATGTTCTTGCGCATATATGCAGGCACATTCTCCATCTCGTCATTGCTGTCTGTGCCTTTTATGTTAAAGCTCATGCGGCGCAGGCGCTCAGCACGGTCTTCCAGCGCTTTCTTCTGTTCTTCAAATCTTCTCTTCTCTTCTATCTCTTCAGGAGAAAGATAACGCTCGCCTATCTTCATAACGGGCACCTCTTCAACCGGCTCGCTTTTCATCACCAGTTGCATAGGCACTTCTTCTACCTTCCGCTCCTCCTGTCCAAACACCGGCACAGATTCTGTCACGGTCATTACCGGCTCTTCGGTCATGGTCATCACCAGTTCCTCAGTCACGGTCATTACCGGCTCTTCGGTCATGGTCATCACCAGTTCCTCAGTCACGGTCATCACCGGCTCCTCAGCTATTGGCTCCGGCTGCACTTCAGGCTCTGCGCGGTTTGCAAATGCCTCCGATGGCCTGAAATCGTATACAGTATTTACAACCGGCTGCATTTCCACCAGTGTGGGAGACATGCTCTCAGGTTGCTTATAAGCCGGTTTCACTTCCGGAATGTGTACTTCAGCAGGTGTATTTATCTCGCCTAACTTCACTACGATCTTTTCAGGCTCATTGTTTTTTGCAGGATATTCCGCTTTGATGTCTTTATGGTTAAAGCCCGTAGCTATCACAGTAACTGCGATCCTTTCATGCAGGTTAGGATCGTGGCCCATACCCAGAATGACATCGCAATTGTCGCCTGCCTGCTGTTGCACATAAGCCTGAATAGCTTCAGCCTCATCCATAGTATGCTCATGCTCACCTGCCGCAGATGTGATGTTCAGCAGCAACCATTTAGCACCGCGAATGTCGTTGTCATTCAATAATGGTGAGCTCAATGCTTCTTCTACAGCCACCAGCGCACGGTTCTCACCACTTGCAGATGCACTGCCGAGGATAGCTACTCCACCGTTCTTCATTACCGTGCAAACGTCAGCAAAGTCAACATTGATCTGGCCTGTTGTTGTGATCACATCAGTGATACACTTAGCAGCCGTTGCCAGGATATCATCAGCCTTTGCAAATGCCTGTGTAAATGGCAGGTTGCCGAACTGTTGGCGCAGTTTATCATTAGAGATGATGAGAATTGTGTCCACATGATCGCGCATGCGGTCAATACCCTCTTGAGCCTGCTTCATACGTTTACGGCCTTCGTATGTAAACGGTGTGGTTACGATACCGACAGTAAGTATACCGAGGTCGCGACATATCTGTGAAACCACAGGAGCGCCACCGGTTCCGGTGCCTCCGCCCATACCGGCAGTGATAAATGCCATACGGGTATTTACTTTCAATATTTTAGAAATATCTTCAAGGCTTTCTTCGCACGATTGCTTTCCGATCTCTGGATTAGCACCTGCACCCAACCCTTGTGTAAGATGTGGCCCGAGTTGTATTTTATTGGCAACAGGGCTCAGCGCCAGTGCCTGTGAGTCTGTATTGCATACCACAAAATCCACGCCGTCAATACCAAGATTATGCATGTAGTTAACAGCATTGCTTCCGCCGCCGCCAACGCCTATTACTTTAATGATCGATGATTGATTTTTTGGAATTTCGAAATGTATCATATTGTTTCTTTTGCTGGTTAGTAATAAATTGGTTAGTTAGTTGTTGTTTAATTTATATGCAGTGAATTAATTACTCAATTTCCTGGTCATCTACGTCTTCAAACATCTTCATGAACTTTCCTTTCAATCCGTCGAACAAACGTTTTACATTCTCATTCCTTTTGCGTGCTTTCTGCTTGTTCATTTCCTGTTGTTCTTCAGCAGTAGGCGTTTCTTCCTCTATGGTTTCCGGCTGTATTGTTTCCGGTATATCTGACACGATCGCCTGCATATCTTCAGCAGGCAGGTGCATGTAATTACCACCTTCCCCAGCAAAACGCATTTTGCCGTTCTCATAATCATGGTAGCCACGTAATATGAGTCCAATACAGGTTGAGTACATCGGATTCATCAGCGATTCTTTGTCACCACCCGCCAGATGCTCATTAGGGTAGCCTATACGAGCTCCCAAACCAGTTACAAACTCCGTGAGCTGTGTGATGTGCTTTAATTGTGCGCCCCCCCCGGTAAGTATGATACCACCATATAACCGCTTATCGAGGTCTATCTGCTTAAGGTGATATACTACATAGTCCAGTATTTCTTGCATACGTGCCTGAATGATGTGTGCAAGGTTCTTAACAGATATTTCCTTCGGTGGCAAACCACGCAAGCCGGGAATAGTAATGTATGCATTGGCATTTGCCTCCTCAGCCAATGCAGTACCAAATTGTACTTTCATTTGCTCTGCCTGGGCTCTCAGCACACCAAGGCCATTACGAATATCGTTGGTGATATTTACACCTGCATAAGGAATTACCGCAGTATGCTTCAAAATTCCATCGTAGAAAACTGCCATATCGGTGGTACCGCCACCAATGTCCACTATTGCTACCCCTGCTTCAAGATCCTCATCATTCATTACAGCTGCTGCGGATGCCAGTGGCTGCAACACAAGATCGCGCGTTATCAATTTTGATCTATCTACGCAACGCTTGATATTGCGGATGGCATTTCTGTCGCCAGTAATTATGTGAAAATTTGCACCTATTTTAACACCACTCATACCGATAGGATCAACGACATATGCGGTACTGTCGACAGTAAAGTCCTGTGGGATGATATCTATTATCTGATCTCCTGCGGGAATGTAGGTACGATGCTGATCACGCACGAGGAGTTCTATATCCTCTTTGCTAATTTCCGATTCAACATTTGTGCGAACCCTGTCGCCACGGGTCTGCAGGCTTTTTATGTGTTGTCCTGCGATACCCACATACACCTCTTTTACTTCGAGGTTAGGATTAGAAAGGATGCACCTCTCTATAGCTTGCTCGATAGAGCGAATACATTGCTCGATATTCATTACTACCCCATGGCTGACACCAGCAGAGTCGGCGCGCCCCATACCGAGAATTTCCACCTTACCGAACTCGTTTTTGCGGCCTGCTATAGCAACCACTTTTGTGGTACCTATATCGAGGCCTACGATAATTGGTTGTTCTTTCCTATTCATATTGCTGAGGTTTAAAAACTTTGTTTATTAATGTTTATTTGCGTTCTGGTCTTTGGTTACTGTTTTCTTTGGTGCTGTCTTTACATTCTTCGATGGTAGTTTCTTAACATTAGTCTTAACCGCAGCACCGACTGTCGGCTTATTTGGCGCGACCAGCTTAGGTGGCGGTTTAACTGGCGATTTTACCACAGATGTTGCCTGTGCAGGCTTTTTATCTGCGTGAGCCTGTGCTGGTTTTTCAACAGATCTTGCAGGTGTCGCAACCTGGGTTTTATTTGTCGGCGCAGCCTGTTCTGATTGCTTTGCTACAACTTTTACAGGCGGCTTTGCAGCGTCACTATTTACTTGTTTGACCTTTGCCGGATTTTTATCTGTCTTCTTTGCCATTGACGTAACAACAGAAGGTTTTACCGGCACGGATTGTTTAACTGCAACTTTTACAGGTAGTTTTGCAGCATTCGTCTTTACTTGTGGTACCTGCACAGGTTTCTTATCTCCTTTAACAGAATCACTCTTCGATTCGGTCTCAATTATACTATTCACCCAGTTGATCGTATTAACCGCTTTGTCAACGGGGCCACTATACGGCAATGAGGGAGATGCTACTACCTGCCCGGCGAAACGAACATCCAGCACCTGGTATTTATCCCAACCAATCCGGTTCAACACATTTTTATAGAATGCGAACAGGTTGTTGAATTTTTCCCTGGCATTCATTGCATCTCCAAAAAGTATCTTGTGATCACCAAGAACAGGTACTAATTCGTACATACCAGGCGAATCGATAATAACATGTGATATTTGTGCAGACCAAAAAGAATCGGCCTGGATAGTTCTCACCAGTGATATAATATCCCTCCTCAAAGCCCAACTCACACTGTCAGTTGTTACAGCGGGCACATTGGCAACTACTGTACTATAGTAAATATAGTTGGACGACAACGGAATGATACTCATCGTTGTATCCATATAGTAGCTGGAACCATTCTGTTGGAAAACCCTGACAACGGGAATGCGTTGCGTTACATACATATGCAGTATACGCTCATTATCAATAAACACTTGTGCGTTTGCGATCCATGGATTAGCCATAATTGTCTTTTCCATAGCATGGATGTCTAGTCGCGACGCGGGAGTATGCTGTATATCTATATTTCTATTAGTAATTGCCAAATCAAGGATTTCCTGTTCTTCAACCGAATGATATTTTTTACAATTATTATAGTGAATAGCTACGCTTTTCAATACCTTCCCACTCTCTATCTTCGAAGCGCTTATGATAGCCGTAATACAGCAGGATGTTACCACCAGTGTTAGTAGCATCTGTAGTACTTTGCGTATCGATATTTTGCGCTTCATTTCTGCCATTACTTGTTCATCAAAATATTTTTAATTGGCTCAACCAATTTATCAATGTCTCCTGCACCTGCAGTAATTAACAAATCGAGCGGAGCTGCTTTTACATATTCTAACAATCCTTCTTTCGACAATATTGTATGTGCTGTGTTCACCATCCTGTCCGCTATCATTTTTGATGTTACCCCTTCCATCGGTAACTCACGTGCAGGATATATATCCAGCAATATCACCTCATCTGCCATATCGAGGCTATGCGCAAAACCATCAGCGAGGTCGCGTGTGCGACTAAACAGGTGAGGTTGAAAACAAACCACGCATCTGCGACCCTGAAAAAGTTGCTTAGCACTCTTTATCAATGCTGCCAGTTCCTCGGGGTGATGTGCGTAATCATCTATGTAAACGACTTTATCATTTCTTAACACATATTCAAACCTCCTTCCTATTCCTCTAAAACCCTCGAGGGTCCTTTTTACTTCTTCACCGTTTATACCCAGCAACTGAGTAACAGCTATAGCTGCTATCGAGTTTTCCACGTTGTGCATACCCCCTATGTTCAGGTGCATATTTTCCAGCCTAAAATCCTCCCCTACAATGTCGAATACATAACCACCATCTCTCTGAATAATATTTTGCCCATACACATTAGCTGCATCGTTTTGCAAGCTGTAGGTCAAAGTTCGCGGTCCTTTCAGGTCGCTTTGCCTGTGCAAGCCGTGCTTCACCAAAAGTGTGCCTCCTATTTTAATGTTCTTTGTGTACTGGATAAACGCAGCCTCCATTTCTTCCGGTGTGCCATAAATATCCAGATGATCCGGATCGATGGCAGTTAGCACTGCTATATCGGGCGACAGTTTCAGGAAGCTCCTGTCATATTCATCAGCTTCTATTACGGCAGTATCATTTTTGCTGCTCCAATAATTCTTACCATAGTTCACTGAAACACCACCGAGGAAGGCGTTGCAACCATAATTCGTTTCACGAAGCAGGTATGCAATCATGGTGGAAATAGTTGTCTTGCCGTGAGTTCCCGCAACGGTTATAGCGTGCATTGACTGCGTTATAGACTGCAACACATCGCTACGTTTAAATATTGGATAGTGATTATTGAGATACCAATTATATTCAGTATGATCTTTAGGAATGGCCGGGGTATATACCACCAATTGGGCTTCTTTATCCAGCAGCTGCACATCGTCGGCGTAGTGTATTTCAATTCCTTCTGCCACAAGTTGTTTTGTAAGGGCAGTTTCAGTACGGTCATAGCCAATCACTCTGGCGCCCTGCTCACGGAAAAACCTTGCCAGTGCGCTCATACCAATGCCGCCTACGCCTATAAAATACACCCTATTTATCTCCCTTATATTCATTAATATACCCTTGCTATTTCAATTACTTTATTTGCTATTCTTTCATCTGCATCTTTTATCGCCATCGCTTTTAAATTAGACGACATTGTTTGCTGTAGCGCCGTATCGTTCAATATTGTTTTCAACAACTTCACCAACTCCATTTTGGCATCACCGTCTTTAACCGACAATGCGGCATTGTGTTTTACCAGCGCTTTTGCATTGCTTGTCTGGTGATCTTCTGCTGCATGCGGGTAGGGTACAAATATTACGGGTTTTCCTGCAATGCATAATTCTGCAATTGCCAATGCTCCCGCCCTTGATATAACTACATCTGCAGCAGCATATGCGTAATCCATATCCCGTATGAAGTCGAATATCTTCACCCGGCTGCTATACGCTGTAGCATAACCCTTCACCTGGTCATAGTAATGTTTGCCCGTTTGCCAAATAAGGTTCACATCCTCTTTCATTATCTCCTCCAGTTCAGCATGAATTGTCTCATTTATTGACTTTGCACCCAGGCTGCCGCCAACCACTAATACCGTTTTGCGATAATCGTCAATACCAAAATATGCGCGCCCTTCTGTTGCAGTCCTCTTCATCTCGGATATACTCTTGCGCACCGGGTTTCCTGTAATAACTATTTTTTCCTGCGGGAAGAACCGTTCCATATGTTCGTAGGCAACACATATCGCCTTTGCTCTTCTACCCAGTATTTTATTGCTCTTGCCCGCGTATGAATTTTGCTCTTGTATAAGGGTGGGTATATTCATCCCCTGCCCCGCATGCAGAACCGGGAAGCTGGCAAAACCACCCACTCCAACTATTGCTGATGGTTTGAATTTCTTGATAATGTTCCTTGATTCTATCCTTGTTTGCAACAATTTAAAGGGCAATGAAAGATTTTTTAAAAGACTACTCCTGTTAAACCCAACTATATCTAGTCCAATAATTTCAAAACCTTCCTGTGGTATCTTTTCCATTTCCATCTTACCCTTTGCGCCAACAAACAGCAATTGCGTACCAGGCCTGAGGCGCTGTAAAGCGTGCCCCACTGCTACAGCCGGGAATATATGCCCACCTGTACCGCCACCTGCTATTATTATGCGCAATCCGCTCATTATTATATCGCCGGCATCGGGCCTTCGTCCAATACCTGTTTTTTACTTGCTCTTTTTCTTGGTTTTTTTTCTACTACTTCTTCTGCAACAGGTTCTTCTGCATCCTCTGCTTCACCCGTTGCTTCTTCAGCTTCTGTATCTATTACACCATCTGCTGACACCGTCTTAGCCTTCTTCTTCTTACTACCTTCCATTTCATCCACATACTTGCTCACGCTGAGTACTATACCTATTGCGATACTGGTGAACCATATAGATGACCCTCCCATACTTATCATAGGAAGAGTAAGTCCTGTAACAGGCACCAGGTGCACATTCACTGCCATGTTCAGCATAGCCTGGAACACCAACGTTATACTCAACCCAACCGCAAGAAATGCGCCGAAAGCGAACGGGCATCTTTTAAATATCAACACAGCCCGCCACAGGAACAACAGGTAAAGCAACACTACAAGACCTCCTCCCATTAATCCATATTCTTCGATAATTATAGAGAAGATAAAATCCGAGTATGGGTGTGGCAGAAAGTTCTTCTGCAGGCTCTTTCCGGGGCCTCGGCCTGTTACTCCGCCGCCCGCAATGGCTATTTTTGCCTGTTGCACCTGGTACACATCGTCCTTCTTCCCATCCTTATCTTTTGTACCAAAGAAGTCTGTAATACGCTGTTCCCAGGTACTTGCACGGCCCCAACCTGTGAGTTTGGAAACAGTAAACAATACACACAAACCCATAATGCCTGCTAAAGCAAGCAACATCAGATGCTTCATCTGTACACGACCGATGAAGAACAGGATGCTGCATGTGAACCCGAGCATCAATGCAGTAGATAAGTTTGCCGGAGCTATCAATGCGCATGTAAATAAGACTGGTAACAAGACCGGTATAAAGCCTTTCTTCAGGTCTTTAATATCTGCCTGCTTGATACTTAATGTACGCGCAAGGAACATGAACAACGCCAGTTTAGCAAGATCCGATGTCTGGAACGTAAGATTAATAACAGGTAGTTTTATCCAACGGGAGCCCTCATTCAGGCTAGTACCAAAGAACAGAGTGTATAATAGCAATGGCAAGCTCAACAGATATAAAATAACAGCCAGCTTAGCGAACTTGGTGTAGTTTATATTGTGTACCCAGTATATGATCATTAATCCCAGCCCTAAAACCATCACCTGCTTTATGAGATAGTAGTTAGAGTTCTTCTCCATTCGATAAGCAAGTGAACCCGTTGAGCTATACACAGCCAATAAGCTGATGAACGAAAGCAGCAGCACGACGCCCCAAATCACTTTGTCGCCCTTTGTTCTTTTCAATAATTGCTGCATCCGTTCCATTATTTCTTACTATTAAAGATTGCGCACTGCGTCTTTAAATTGTTTACCCCTATCCTCATAATTTTTAAACAAATCAAAACTTGCACATGCCGGCGCCAGCAACACTACATCACCCGGCTCCGAAACTGAATACGATGCATTCACCGCATCGTGAGCACTGGTGGTATCTATTATAGAAGGTACCACATTCTCAAATGCGTCATGAATTGGCGCATTGTCAATACCCAGGCATACAATAGCTTTTACTTTCTCTTTCACCAAGTCCATTATCTCGCTGTAGTCGTTGCCTTTGTCCTGTCCTCCCAAAATCAGCACTACCGGCTTTTTCATACTCTCGAGGGCGTACCACACAGAGTTCACGTTGGTAGCCTTGCTGTCATTGATATACTCTACGCCACGTATCGTTGCCACAAACTCCAGCCTGTGTTCCAACCCTGTGAACCCGAGAAAGCTCTCGCGGATCTTTTCCTTTCTCACGCCTGCTATACGTGCTGATATCCCGGCTGCCATAGAATTATATTGATTGTGTTTGCCCTTGATCGCGAGGTCATGGATCGACATGTCCAGGTTTTCCCCATTGAACAGTACATGCAGGTGATCATCACTGATGTAGCCGCCTTCGTTGCCTGTGTTGTTGTCGTTCATCGTAAAAAATAATGTTTGAGCGTGAATGGAATGAGTAGATAAGTGGTCAGTAATTACCCTGTCGTCGTGGTTCACAACAAAGTAGTCAGTGGATTGTTGATTTTGCGTTATCCTGAATTTTGATGCTATATAATTTTCAAACTTGTAGTCGTATCTGTCCAGGTGGTCAGGCGTGATGTTAAGCAACACTGCTACATCGGGCCTGAAATAATGAATGTCATCCAGTTGGAAGCTGCTGATCTCCATCACATACCATTCACAGGGCCTTTCAGCAATCTGCCTTGCAAAGCTGTAGCCAATATTACCTACCATAGCCACATCATAATCTGCTGTCTTCAGTGTATGATAAGTGAGCTTGGTGGTAGTACTCTTTCCGTTACTCCCAGTTATTGCTATTATCTTGCTGTCGCCTTTATACCTGTAGCCAAATTCTATTTCACTACACACCTCAATACCTGCCTTGCGCACATCTTTCATCACTGCTACTTTATCACTGATGCCAGGGCTTTTAACTACGCATGTTGCGCTTAATACCCTATCCATTGTATGCCGGCCTTCCTCAAACTCAATAGCATTTTGCTGGAGTATTTTTTTAAACTGCTCTTTTATTATACCGCCGTCGCTTACAAAAACATCCCAACCTTGCTGTTTGCCAAGCAATGCAGCACCTACGCCGCTTTCCGCGGCGCCCAGTATCACAAGGCGTTGTTGGTTTATACTCACTATTGCAGTTTTAATGTTACTATACTCATTATTGCCAATAATATCCCTATGATCCAGAAACGTGTT
>JBGAJU010000079.1:0-1171 GCA_044224775.1 Flavipsychrobacter sp. | reverse complement strand
TGATAATGATGATGCAACGGCGACATCAGGAATATCCTCCTGCCCTCGCCATATTTTTTCTTTGTACGTTTGAAATACCATACCTGTATCACTACCGACAAATTCTCAACAAGGAATATTCCGCAGATAATAGGTATGAGTAACTCCTTGCGAACAATTATAGCGAGCGATGCTATGATACCTCCTAACGCAAGACTACCTGTATCTCCCATGAATACCTGTGCAGGGTAAGCATTATACCAAAGGAACCCTACACATGCCCCAACAAAAGCCCCAATGAATATGGACAACTCACCAAGGTTTGGAATGTGCATAATGTTCAGGTAACCGGCAAATACATAGTTACCAGATAGGTAAGCGAATACACCAAGACAAACGCCTATTATAGCCGAAACACCTGTTGCAAGTCCGTCTACACCGTCGGTAATATTTGCGCCATTCGATACGGCTACTATAATAAAAATAACAAACAGAATATAAATAATAGGGGTAGTAACATCCAAATGTTTTTCGCCGAACATGGCCGCTATGCGCGAATAGCTGAGCTCGTGGGTTTTTACAAAGGGAATGGTAGTTGTTGCTGTTCTTACATTCACATACTTCCGCTCTTTGCCATTCTCATCCTTTCTTGCAAACTCACCTGCCTCAAGTTTTTCAGCAGAGTTATAAACACCGCTTGGATTATCAGCCGTCACTTCGCGGCTGATAACCACATGATTATTATAATATAGAGTAAGCCCAACAATTATACCTAACCCAACCTGTCCCATTATCTTGAAACGCCCTGCAAGCCCTTCTTTATTCTTCTTAAATACTTTTATGTAATCATCGAGGAACCCTACCATACCCAGCCATATAGTGGATACGATCATTAGGATGATGTAAACATTCAGCACACGTGCAAAAAGTAAAGTTGGTATCAATATAGCAGCAATAATGATCAGTCCACCCATTGTTGGCGTACCCTTCTTCTGAGATTCGCCCTGCAAACCAAGATCGCGGACAGTTTCCCCGATCTGCTTATACTGCAGGTACTTTATCAGCCGCTTGCCCATGAGCATAGATATCACCAACGATAAGATTATTGCCATCGCCGCCCTGAAGGTGATATAATTGAACACTCCCGCACCAGAAAGGTGTATCGTATCGCGCAGGTATGTGAACAAATAGT
>JBGAJU010000078.1:0-15598 GCA_044224775.1 Flavipsychrobacter sp. | reverse complement strand
AGTACGTGGAGATAGACGGCAAACCCTTTATGACCGTAGATATAATCGGTGAAGAGCTGTGCGCCAAGGGCTACATTGACATTAAGAACCCTAACAAGATGCAGAAATTCAAGAATGTAAAAGGGATCTCTTATACAGGCGCCGAGATAGTTGACTTCCAATATAAAATAGATACCGTTGAGGGGAAAATACTTTTCCTCTATGAAGAAGGACGGATCATAGATTGATCTACAGCCCACCCATTTTCAGTATCTTCTTATATTCAGTAGCACTAACCGGGCTAACCGACAACCTGCCAATGCGTATCAACGCCATATTCTCAAAGGTTTTATCGGCTTTCATATCGGCAAGTGTTACAGGCTTAGGTAATGCCTGCACGGGCTTAAGGTCAACCACCACCCAATTAGTGTCATCCGTGGTGGGATCCTGGTAAAATTCCTTCGCCACCTCGGTAATACCAACAATTGCCAACCCCTCATTGCTATGGTAAAAAAATACCTGGTCACCTTTCTTCATTGCCTTCATGTGATTACGAGCAGCAAAATTGCGCACACCATCCCATGTTGCTTTTTTATCCTTCACAAGTTGATCCCAACTGTAAACACTCGGTTCTGATTTTACAAGCCAATAATTCATATCTAAAGATTGTGGAGTAAAGAAAATGCCCTTGCATTAGTTAGTATAGTACCCTTATTGGGTAAGAAACATTAGGAGTATGCACAGCGATCATACAACATACACAGCTCTGCACTTCCTGCGGAATAATCTTGAAGCTGATGGTATCACCAACCGCCGCAAAGCCAAACTGACAAGCATTAGCAACCGTGAAAACATTGTTATAGGTTACATACGGCATCGCATTGCTGTCTATCCAGTTATCAATACCCAGACTATCGTTATCTATAAGCCGTATCACATTCTGGCAGCAAAGACTGTGCAACACTATCCCTTTATATATACCGACAGGGGTATTGGTTGAACTACCGCCCTTTCTACAGCTTAATGCCAAGATCGCCAACAAAAGGATAAGGGTTACTATTTTATTCATCGCAACTTATTTCCCCTAAAAGTACGGAATTACCTGATTCGGGCCGTGGGACAAATAAGGATCACCTTATTTAGACGAATACCGCTCACTTGTAAAGTGCCACCTATGATTACCGGCGATCCATGCCTCCAGGCCCATAAGGAATCTCCGAAGTTCCGGTGTGGCATAAACCATTAGTTTAGCAGATTCATCTTCAAATATCCTCAGCAGATCGTTATGAAGCCGAACCCCTAATCTATGAGCCTCCTCGAAGGTGCAACCTTCCTCTTTCTGTATCGCCTCCCTGATGCCAAACTGGTGTACACCTGCTTCTTCCTCCTTCTTTGAGGAAACAAGGTCGTTAACCATCACTGTGATCAATGAAGCAATCTTGGTGACCTGGCGAACCTTCGGCATACAGTAAATATTGTGGGGTAATTCATATCCCTCTACAATATCGATCATGGCTATACACGTCAGCAAACTATTCATCTGGCGTCCCCCAAGGTATTCCCAAACGGGCGCAATAGTTTTATTCATACGCCAACTAGCCTCCTGGCACATGCCCATAAACAGTGTCATATCCTCATGACGGAGACGCCCCACCTGCGAAGGTGTACCTAATCTCTCGGCATTAGCTATATATTCCTTCAACGAAGCAAGTACGGGATGGGCATTCATACCTTTTAAGGTATCCTGGTTGTAGCGATGAGTCAGGTAGGGCTCATCTACTGCCGACATACATAACGATAAATTCCTTCCTACCTGGTCGAGCTGGGCACCAGCTCTTTTATCATCAACAAAATAATCGTCTACCCCAAAAAGTGAAACATTTGCCTGGCAAGCCAGAAAAAGGCGTTCGCGATCTTCGGCAAACGCGTATGTCAACATAACATACCTGCCGAAGTTGCATTTTTGCAGGTAATCTAAGTGCCCCCCGTAAAGATTGAGCCGCTCTGCCCACCTGAGTATCTGCTGATTTAACTCCTCGCCCAATGCCGGGTCATCACGATACGGCGCACGGTGGCGCAGTTCCGTATCAGACTCCTGGTCCGGCCGGTTAATGATGGCAGCTATATTAGTTGTCTGCGTACCTAAGCCCCTGGGGCCGGTTGACAGTATACTCTTGATCAGGTCGAGAGTATTTGAAGGACTATTCATAGTTTAACCCGGTTAGTGAACACCTACTTCAACATTCTCCAGCACCCCAAGCGCATCGGGTACAAGCACTGCAACCGAGAAATAATTTGTCACCAGGTAGCTGATTATTGCCTTCTCATCAATGCCCATGAACCTTACAGATACACTTGGCTCAATTTCATCCGGTATACCCATTTGATAAAGCCCGACTACACCCTGATCCTCCACACCTGTCCTCATTGCTATGATAGAAGTAGATCCATCAACGATTGGGATTTTATTGCAGGTAAAAATCGGGATGCCCCTCCATGCTATCACCTGCCTTCCATTTACATCTATCGTGTCAGGATATATACCGCGTTTCGTGCATTCGCGCGTAAACGCTGCGATTGCCTTAGATGGCGCAAAAATATACTGGGTCTTTCTGCGTTTTGATATCAGCTCATCCATATCATCTGGTGTAGGCGGGCCCGTCTGTGTTTGAATACGCTGGCGGTAGTCAACGTTATGAAGCAGTCCAAAATCTTTGTTGTTGATCATCTCATACTCCTGCTGCTCCCTAAGCTCTTCAACAGTTAATCTCACCTGCTCTTCGGTCTGATTATATGGAGAATTGTACAGGTCCGCAACCTTCGTATGTATCTTCAGGATCGTCTGGGCCGTAACCAATTCATATTCCCTGGGCGAGGGATCGTATGCAACGAAAGTGCTGGGAATGTTCGGCTCGTCATCATGCAAACCTGAGAACAATTGCACAGCCCTTTCTCCTTTACGGTTAGTTTTCTTATTCAATCGTTCAACTTCCCTGCGAGAAAGAAGGTACCTGCGTAGCGTTTGCGAGCCCGTAAGGAATTCGGTGATAATATCCCTTACTGTATCATAACCAATTTTAAATACAGTAACCTTGGTTCTTGCGATCGCGCTGTACATCCAACGGTTCATAAAAGCGGGTTCAGGAACGACATCATTATCATCCAAAGATTCGTCATCATAATGAAGTCCGAAACCTCCGAAATATTGCGAAGGCCCCATCGACCCTGTTTCATTGTTCAGTTCAAAAACCCCGGGCTCAATGAAAGATACCTTGCCGCTGTATATAATGTATATCTCCTTGGGTACAGAACCTTGTTCCAGTATCGCAGTGTTTTTTTCAAACTCTTGCAATACAGCGGCATCAGCTATTCGTTTTAGTATTTCATCATTCTCAATTTTACTTAAGCTGGGCATCTGAGACAAAGAAGGGCCATATATTTTGGGGCCACTTTCGCCCGTATCAAAAGTCACCTTCCCGGGCCTTATTTCTAGTACCTGCCTGCGGTTGACGCGGTAAAAACCACCCGTAACACTAACCCAAGGCAAATGTTTAATAAGGTTTCTTGATGAGATACCTTCCATTTGAGGTTTCGTCTTGGTGATCTCGGTCAGCGGCTTGGCTTGCTCCTTAGGTAAACTGGTAAGCTTCAGATTTAGTTTGTCGCTCATGTTCGGTTATTTAAATGTTGAATTAATCATCCACAAAATAGTGAAATAGTTAAGTTTCCAAAACAAATACATGAATTGCTAAAATATTTTTAATAACAATAATGCTGATTGCAGAGTAAATGAGCTCAAAAAGAAAATAATATTTTATAATAAATACAATACATCATTGACAACTTTACCTTAAAATATTATATTTGTTGCGGGATAATGTCTTCCGGCCAAAAGAAATCATAAAGTGAGTTATGTTGAAGTACATAGAATCATATGCCCATAAAGACGACGACTCCCCGGACGAGGCGTTCCAGAAACGACTGCTGATCATCATTTCCACGTTCCTGCTCTTTTGTGGCACGGCATGGACGTTGATGTATTATCTGATGTTTGGATGGACGATCCCGGCAGTTGCCGCTGTGCTGTTTACAGCCAACGCACTCATCAGCATGATCGTTTCCCACAGGCTGAAAAAGCATTTGATACTCGTTTACTCAATATTTTTCGCCTGCACGCTGGCCCCGGTAATCGCGCAATGGTCTATGGGCAGTATGCAAAATGGCGGTTTGACGATCATATGGGGATTCCTCACGCCATTGGGTGTTCTGATATTTACATCTATTCGCCCTGCAATATTCTTTATGGCGATCTTTGTTATTTGTGTTTTAATAACTGCAATATATCAACCGGTTTTTCCTGGTTCACACCTTGTTGCTACCGATACAATGATCAAGGTATTGTATTCGATGAATATTTGCATATCATTTACCGTTCTTTTTATAACCTGTGCCTGGTTTGTGCATACGATAAAGGCTGAAAAAAACGTTTCGGAATCCTTACTCCTTAACATTCTTCCTTCTGACGTTGCAGAAGAATTGAAGAAATTTGGTAAGGTTGAACCAACCAGCCATGAAAACTGCACTGTCCTGTTTACAGATTTCAAAGGATTCACAGAAATATCCGGCACGATCACGGCGAAAGAACTCGTGGCTGAGATCAATCACTGCTTCGGGGCTTTTGACGAGATCACGACAAAATACAAGATCGAAAAAATAAAGACTATCGGAGATTCCTACATGGCCGTTGGCGGCAATTTTAGCGGCAAAGACTGTACCCCGTTCCATGTAGTATCTGCCGGCATTGAAATGCAGGAATACATCCGGAAAAGGAAATTGGAACGGAAAAAAGAAGGTAAATTCAGTTTTGAAATGCGCGTAGGTGTGCACTGTGGGCCGGTCGTATCAGGCGTAGTTGGTGTAAAGAAATTCCAGTTCGACATTTGGGGCGATACAGTAAACAGCGCATCAAGAATGCAATCCAACGGAGAAGCAGGAGAAGTAAATATTTCGGGAACTACCTATGAATTAATAAAGGACAAGTTCGATTTTGAATACCGGGGTATGTTACCTGTAAAGGGTAAAGGCGAAATGGCCATGTACTTCGCCCGGCCGAAAAGTAAAGTACCCCAGATGACCGTGTAATGTTTAAGAACGGTTACTTTACTTATCTCGCATTAAAAGATATTGAGCAAGCTCCAAAAGAGCTTGCTTTCTTTTAGCGGGTATGGCAACTTGCTCAAAGCAATCAAACGCCATATTCGAATATTTTTCAGCTTGTTGCCTGCAGGCTATATCGGCACCTGTTGCCGAATAAAGTGCCAACATTGAGGCAACTTTCTCGTCGGAATGGGTTTGTAACAAAGAATCTATTTCTTTTCGCTGTGCTATATCTGCGTTTTCTATTGCTTTCAGCAATAAGTAGGTCTTTTTATTAGCAATTATGTCTCCCCCGTTCTGTTTACCGGATTTTTCCGGATCTCCAAACGCATCCAGGTAATCATCCTGCAGCTGGAATGATATACCAAGGTTCTTCCCAAATTCATAGAGCTTATTGGCATTGTCTCCTAACCCACCACCTGTTATTGCCCCCAATTTCAGGCTACACGCAAGTAAAACAGATGTCTTTAAGGCTATCATGTGCATGTACTCATCTATACGCACATCTGTGCGTGCTTCGTAATCCATGTCCAGTTGCTGCCCCTCACTAACCTCTATGGCAGTTTTGTTGAATACGGCAAGCACCTGGGGAAGACCATGTTTTATTTTAGCCAACTGTTCATAAGCATACACACTCATAACGTCCCCACATAATATTCCTGCCGTCATCCCATATTTAGCATGAACAGTTGGCTGTCCACGTCGTAACGGCGCACTATCTAAGATATCATCATGTATCAGCGTAAAGTTGTGAAACAGCTCAATACCCATTGCAGCATGCCATGCATCTTCATTGATATCATTGAACAACTCATTGGCCATAAGACACAACACCGGCCTGATGCGTTTACCACCTAAGCCAAGAAGATAATTACATGGCTCGTACAAAGTTGCGGGCTCTGGGGGAAAAGGTAACGACTTGATAAATCTGTCTTCAAAAATGGTTGCCAGCTCAGTATATGAATGCATTTATCTTTTTTTATGTTTATATTTTTTGCCACTCTTACTACTCTTAACCTTGCCTTTCTGCCCCTGCGGTTTAAGGCTCAAATGTACGTTATCGAACGATAATGCATTTTTCCTTTTGTCTGTTTGGGGCACTTCCAGTAATTGGTAATCGATCTGACGTTTTGAAAGATTTGCTGCTGTTACGCGCACCCGTACCTTATCTCCCATAGCAAACCTAAGGCCAGTATGCCTGCCCACAAGTGCATACTCGCCCTCGTTGTAAACAAAATCATCAAACTCGGCAAGATCATTCGCGGAAACCATCCCCTCGCATTTATGTTCTACTGTCTCTGCCCAGAAACCGAAATTTGCAACGCCACTGATCACTGCATCAAAATCCTCGCCAACATAATCCTGCATAAACTCTACCTGCTTATATTTATTAGCGGCACGCTCCGCCTCCATAGCCCGGCGTTCCTGGTCTGAACAATGTCTGCATTGGTTCTCCAGGTGCTTGATCGGCTTTATGTTACCCTCTATGCATTGCTGTAGTATGCGGTGCACCAATACATCCGGGTAACGCCTAATGGGTGAAGTAAAATGGCAATAATGCTCAAATCCTAATCCGTAATGACCTATATTATCTGTGGTGTAAACAGCCTTAGACATAGTACGGATGCCCAGCTGCTCAAGTACATGCTGTTCCGGTTTGCCGTCCACTGTTTCCAGCATTTGGTTGAAAGAACGGGCAATAGCAGCAGGCGTACTTAAATCGAATTTCACCCCGAACCGGCCAGCGAACATTGTAAACACCCTCAATTTGTCTTCGTCAGGCACATCATGCACACGGTATGGGAAAGGCACTTTGTCGTCTTTATATTTTTGGCTTCCTACATATTCGGCAACTGTTCTATTGGCAAGCAGCATGAACTCCTCTATCAACTGGTGGGCTTCCTTGCTTTCTTTCACAACGATCCCTATCGGGCGACCAGATTCATCCAATTCAAATCGCACCTCCTGCGATGAAAAATTGATAGCTCCCTTTTTAAAACGCTGTTGCCGCAAATTGCGTGCAATACTATTAAGCATATGTATCTCTTGCTCATGATCGCTCGCAGCACCTTCTATTATTTCCTGCACCTCCTCATAAGTAAACCTCCGGTCAGAATGTATAAGTGTCTTGTTGATCGAAAAGTCTTTTACTTTTCCCTGCTTATTGATCTGGAAAATGACCGAGAAGGTATATTTGTCCTCATGTGGCCTCAGCGAGCAAAGTTCATTTGACAAACGTTCGGGTAGCATGGGTAATACCCTGTCAGGAAGGTACACGCTTGTAGCCCTGTTGTAAGCTTCTTTATCCAAAGCCGACCCTGCTTCTATATAGTGTGCTACATCTGCAATATGCACCCCAATTTCATATAGCCCGTCCTTCAATTCCCGAAAAGAAAGAGCATCGTCAAAATCTTTCGCATCAACTGGATCTATTGTCATTGTAAGGACATTACGCATGTCCTTACGGTTCTTCACTTCCTGCTTGTCTATGCCCTCCGGATAACGGGCAGCATCCTCCAGCACCTCATCGTGAAAAGTCAACGGAAATCCATTTTCAACAAGTAATCCTTGCATAGCGATCTCATTCACCGACTCATGAGTGAGTATACTGACAATTTCACCTACGGGATTTTTCGTCTTGCTATTCCACTCTACGATCCGGCCAATCGCATGATCTCCGTTTTGTGCTCCATTTAGTAAATGCAGCGGTATATATATGTCTGCCGGCATCTTATCGCTTTCCGGTACCAGGAAAGCAAAATGCGGATGCACCTCTACCCTACCGCTAAATTCAATTTGTTTACGCCTAACGACTTCTGTTATAGAGCCTTTCAACCGCTTGTTATTATCAAAATAACCTTTCACTTCTACTTTAACCTCATCGCCGTTCAAAGCATTGTTCATATTGTCACGCTCTATCATTATGTCCCTGTCCAGGTCGGGTACAACAACGAAACCCATCCCGCTGCGAGTCACCTCTAGTTTTCCCGTATATATTTTTTTACCAGAGCCTTCATTCTTGTTCTTTCTTTTATTACTCTTCGCCATACATAAATATTAATTCTTTTATAAAGGTAGGTTGTATAGCCGAATTCAGCGTTTCATTGTGTTAAAAGCAAAATAAAACTTCCATTTACAAAGAATTAGTTTGTTTGCTAAAGGCACAAGCCATACATTTGCACCCACATCGCGAGGTAGAGCAGCGGTAGCTCGTCGGGCTCATAACCCGAAGGTCACTGGTTCGATCCCAGTCCTCGCTACAAAAGGAATCCACTATGGGTTCCTTTTTTTATTATGAGGCGGTAGCGCCGGGCTCATAACCCGAAGGTCACTGGTTCGATCCCAGTCCTCGCTACAAAAGGAATCCACTATGGGTTCCTTTTTTTATATGAGGCGGTGCGCCGGGCTCGGTACTCCCCAAATGCTGATTGCTTCCATCGCCCGAAGAAGGAAATCAACTCTTACTCAAGCAATAATATCCGGAAATAGACGGTTATCATCTGCATAAAACAACATAAAAATATTCATACATAATTATTTGAATACAAATAACTAAACGACATATAGGCTTAACACTTTGTTTGCACCCAATTACGCTAGATTATGACGAAAATCATTTTTTCGTAGCGAGCCACATATTAACATTGTCACTTTTTGGGTCATTTTAATTTACATATGAGCAAACCATATCCGTTTTCAATCGATGATTACAAAGAGCTGTCCTATGATTTGTACCCTTCAATGATACTGCGTTATTATTGGCTTAGCAGTGACTTTGACACATGTTACAGGTTTATGCCTTTTTTCGAAAATAATATTGAGAAGAAAGGTAGGTTACAGGTTATTCATTCTTCAGCCCCGGAAGTACAATCATACGAACAAACGTACAGCATGGTGTTTAATGACAACGACCGAAAACTGTTCATTACATTAAACGAAGACAAATTGCTGGTGGAAACCTTACGCATATTCTATGGCACCGTAACGGCCATGATCTTGAACGTTGTCTCCACCTCCGGCAGCCGCACATGCTTTTACGCGGCAGCCAGCCATCCATTTAGTTCCGTCTACAAGAAGATATACGATAAATAAAACGATTGTGTACCAATAACTTTGTACGTCCGTAATAAGGATTGTAACACCTATCTATCGTACAGATGTGTAATAACTACATGAACTAATACCGCTTAACCCCTGATTGACTTGCTATAATCGAGTGCAATATATTTGCCTCAGGCTAACAAAATACTTTCACAAAACCATTCCTGGGTATTTATCAGGCCGATACATTTAGCCTTGTTTTCCTTAATTGCTGTCTACCGGATAATCCCGTAGTTTCAACTTTTATTTCACATAATACATTTTCAACACCCCCTTGTTTGGGGCATCAACTTCTCCTCTGAATATTCCCTCGGTTCGCTTAAAGTGTAAATACGAAAAAAGATCTGTTCGTAAATCCGAAATTTATTATATTTCGTAACTATTCAAAATCAAAAACTACACACAATGAAGAAGTTTTTCAAGCGCTTTTTCCTGGCACTCCTTATTCTGATCGTGGGTGCTATTATTTATGTTTTTGCCGCATGGGACAAAAAATTCGATGCGCCATTGCCTGCATTTAAAGCAAGTACCGACCCGGCCGTTATTGCGCGTGGAAAATACCTGGTGTATGGCCCGGCACATTGCGCCTCGTGTCATATTCCTATGGACAAAATACCTGCTATGAAAAGAGGCGAAGAAGTGCCGCTCAGCGGCGGCTGGGAAATATCCATCCCACCGGGCACTTTCAGGGCCCCCAACTTAACACCCGATCCTGAATTTGGTATCGGTAAGTTTACCGACGGCCAGTTGGCACGGGCACTTCGCTATTCCGTTAAGCACGATGGCAGTGTGCTCGTTCCATTCATGCCATTCCAGGAAATGAGCGATGACGATGTCGTAGCCGTGATCTCTTTCCTCCGGTCACAGCCTGCCGTTAGTCATGAGGTAAAACCCAGGGAACTTACATTCCTTGGCAAAGCCATAGTAGCGTTCGGAATGATCAAACCCGTTGGGCCTAAAAACACTCCGCCGTCCGAAATTACAAGAGATACAACAGCTGATTATGGTGGATACATTGCCAATAGCGTATCCAACTGTGTAGGCTGCCACACCGACCGTGACCTGAAAACAGGCGCATTTACAGGCATACCTTTTACAGGAGGGTTCAAAATGCCACCCGATGCATTTTCAGAAGGATATGGCTTTATAACGCCCAACCTGACTCCTGATAAAGAAACCGGTATTATGGCAACTTGGAATCAGCAGACTTTCCTGGCCAGGTTCAAAGCGGGCAGAATTCATAAGGGTTCACCAATGCCATGGGAGAACTTCGCTAAAATGGACGACGTGGAGCTAAAGGCAGTTTATGCTTACATTCAAACGCTGAAGCCCGTGAATAAGAAAATAGAAAAGGTCGTTTTTCTACCCGGTGAAAAAATCCCGGACTAACAGTCCGAACTTGTTTGTAGCTATGCTGACCGCACCGATTGTGCGACGTAACATATTATAGGACGAAAAAGTAAACACCCTCCGATCACCGCGAAACACTTGCTAAAAGCACTTCTCTGCAACGGCGCTGGTCGATGCAAACACTATTTTCGTTACTGACGTTGAAGAAACCCACCATATTGCTGGTGGTTGAGTAGCAGCTTCACAATTCGGACAATATCAATGAGACCCACATTGGGTCCCGTTTTTTCTGTCATTCACTAGACCCAATTCAAGAAAAATTTACCTGATACATAATTCCCTATCTTTGTGTACACCTAACATGCAGATTTGAAGAAAAGCTTAGTTCTGTTCACCATAGCATGTATCTCAGTTACGCTGCTTTATAGCTGCCATTCGCGCAAAAAGGCGGCAGCAAGGCTCGCTTCTCTTAAAAGCACCCACAATTACAAAAGGCCCACAGTTCAAAACAAGCCTCGAAAACCCGTAGAACCAAGCCGCAAAGCACCCGACGCTTATACTTTAAGAAAAAAGTATGGTCAGCTATTGGGCATCTCACCGGCACGCATCAGTAATTATCCCTTGTATCAATTCATAGATCGCTGGTACGGCACCCCTTATTGCATTGGCGGTTGCGATGCAAAAGGCATAGACTGTTCAGCATTTGTTCAGAAGCTATACCGCGATGTATACAAAACCGACCTCGTACGCACTGCCTTCGAGCAATTCAGGAATTGCAAACGAATAAAAAACCCCGCAGATGCTATTGAAGGTGATCTGGTTTTCTTTAGCATCCATAGCAAGAACATAACCCATGTGGGTATTTACCTGGCAAACAACCACTTTGTTCATGCCTCTGTTTCCAACGGAGTTATGATCAGCAGCCTGCGAGAGGAATACTGGAGTAAATATTATTCAGGATGCGGCAGAGTGCCAAGGGGTTAACCCTTTGTGCTCGTAACCTTATTTTTGTTATAATCCAGCCCCATATTCCAGAACAGGAAAGACCATTTATCAGCCTGCTCAGCTATTATCATATCTGTAGGTTTCCCTGCACCATGGCCTGCCTTTGTTTCCACGCGTATCATAACGGGATTTCTGCCCGATTGGCCCTTTTGCAAGGCTGCTGCAAACTTGAACGAGTGCGCAGGCACTACCCTGTCATCATGGTCGCCCGTGGTCACCATAGTTGCTGGATAAGCGGTTTCTTTTACGTTGTGAACAGGAGAGTATTTGTATAGGTAGTCAAACATCTCCTTGCTGTCCTCTGCAGTGCCATAATCATAGGCCCAGCCTGCTCCTGCAGTAAACTTGTTATAGCGCAGCATATCTAATACGCCAACCGCCGGGAAACAAACCCTGAACAGGTCCGGGCGTTGTGTAAGACAGGCCCCAACCAGCAAGCCGCCATTTGATCCGCCCGATATTGCCAGGTAATCTTTCGATGTGTATTTCTCTTTGATCAGGTATTCAGCCGCAGCAATAAAGTCATTGAAAACATTCTGCTTCTGCATTTTGGTTCCTGCGTTGTGCCAGTTGTCGCCATACTCACCGCCTCCGCGCAGATTGGCAACTGCGTAAACACCACCATGTTGCATAAACACCAGGTTGCTCACACTGAATGACGGGGTCAGGCTCACATTAAAGCCACCATAACCATACAATAAAACCGGGTTCTTTCCGGTCTGCATCATGCCTTTTTTATAGGTAATGATCATCGGTATTTTCTCGCCGTCTTTCGATGTGTAAAAAACTTGCTTGCTCTCAAACTCCTTTGGATTGAATTTTACACCGGATGCCTTATACAAAGTTGATTTTCCCGCTTTTATATCATACTTGAAGATCGTTGGAGGGAAAACATACGAAGTGTAAGTGTAGTAGGTCTCCATCTCTTCGTCCTTTCCGCTAAAGCCACCGGCAGAGCCTAATCCCGGCAATTCAATTTCTTTTTCCTTTTTACCGTCAAGGCTGTATTGATAGATCTTGGCAACCGCATCCTCTATATAGTGCGCAAAAATTTTCTTTCCACATGTGCTTATTGAAAGCGGGAATTTAGTTTCGGGTATCACCGTCTTCCAGTTCTGTTTACCGGGGTTCTTGGCATCAACCTTCACCAGCATACGGTTTGGCGCGCCCTGGTTGGTAGTTAGGTAAAGGATACCTTTTTCAGTATAAACTACATCCTGTTCATAATCAAACCCGGTAACAATAGGTACTATCGGGGCATCTTTTTTTGTCAGGTCCTGTATGTACAGTTCATTACCATAGGTAGCATTTGCTGCACTTATCACCAGGAAATTCTGGTCTTCAGTAACGCCACCGCCTATATACCTGCGCGGCGTAGCCTCGCCGCCAAATATCAATTTATCCGCGCTTTGTGGTGTGCCAAGTTTATGGTAATACAACTTGTGTATCTGCGTCTTTTCAGATAGTTCGCTGCCCTTAGGTTTGTCATAGCTGCTATAATAAAAACCGTCATTGTTCCACCACGACAGGCCACTGAACTTAACATCACGCAACGTATCGTCCTTTTTCTGCCCGGTTTTCACATCGATAACTATCACTTTACGCCAGTCCGATCCGCCTTCGCTTATCTGGTAAGCAGCCAACGAACCATCTTTCGTAAAGCTCAGTCCTTGTAAGGATGTAGTACCATCTGGCGAAAATTTATTCGGGTCAAGAAATACTTCCTGGCTTCCCTCACCCTTCTGGCGATATAGCACGCTTTGGTTTTGCAGTCCGTTATTTTTATAGAAATAGGTATACTCTCCTTCCTTAAAAGGCGCAGAATACTTCTCGTAGTTCCACAATGCCTTCAGGTCAGCTTTAATGTCATTCCTGTAAGGTATCTGGCTCAGGTAGGCATTAGTCACCTTATTTTGCTCCACTACCCAATTTTTGGTATCCTCAGAGCGGTCATCCTCAAGCCAACGGTACGGGTCCTGCACCTTGGTCCCGAAATATTCATCTATCTGGTCCACCCTTTTTGTCTGCGGATATTTACCTGCATAGATCGATTGCTTTTGCGCCTGTGCTGCCATGCTCATCATTAAAATTGAAATGCAAATTGGAAATGCTTTCATTATTAGCTTTTTTAGTATTGGTTCAGTTAGAATACGCCTCAAAATAAATGTATTTTTGTGAGTGTGTCATCCCCCAAACCTATACCCCTGCTTTTTTTGTGCAGATATATAGAAAACGTTAACAGTTTATTTATGGCTAAACCCTTTATTGAAATTACATTTGTAAGAAGTTCATATAACCATTTGGTCTGAAGCGCTTTTTTAAAATATTACGATATACCCTCGGCTCACTGCTGGCTATCCTGCTGCTGGCAGTCATATTAATTAATTTCACCCCAATACAGAACTTCCTTGCTCGCAAAGGCACAGAATGGCTCTCTAAAAAACTAAAAACCAAGGTCGAGATCAAACATGTACGCATAGATTTTATTAACCATTTGTTGATACAGGGGCTTTATATCGAAGATCATGCTCATGACACGCTGCTATACGCCGGCGAAGCCCAGGTGCGCATCACCGATTGGTTCTTCTTTAAAGACAAACCTGTGCTGCACTATATCGCCCTCCAGAATTCATACGTGCATTTATACAGAACAGCTGCATCAAAAGAATGGAATTATGGTTTTATTGAAGATGCATTCAGCACCGGCAAAAAAGACACAACCAAAAAAACGCAGAGTAATCCAATTGAATTTGAACTCGAAAAAACTGAATTGGAAAACGTGCGCATACATATGGACGATGCGTGGGTAGGCGAAGACCTGGATTTCGATGTTGGTTATCTTCTTGCAAATGCAAGAGACCTTGATTTCAAAAAAGAAATACTGAACATAAAGGCTGTCAACATAGCCAATGCACATATTACCGTCAATGAATACAAAGGAGGTCGACCGCCCAAACTACGCAAAGGGCACCCGTGGCAGGAGTTGCCATTCAAGACGCCTTTTAACCCCGGTAATTGGTCTGTGCTCCTTGACGAGCTAACGCTTGATAGTTGTTCGTTCCATTTCAAAGGAGCAGACAGGATACCCGAAGAAGGTCATTTCGACGAAGGCAACTTCACTATTTCCGGTATTCAGCTGGCTGCAGATGAAATAAAAATTAATGGCGACACCCTTCGGGGCAACATAAATAATTTGAGCGCACGAGAGCGATGCGGCATTGTCATCAAAACACTACGCAGCAATGTTACAGTATCGCCAAATGCATCCATCTGCGAGAACCTCTACCTTGAGACTAACTATAGTAAGATCAAGGATTACTACGCCATGCACTACCTGCATTTTCCGGCATTCAACTATTACATTGACAGCGTTACCATGGTTGCTCATCTTAAGGACGCCACTATCGACCAACGAGACATTGCCTATTTTGCTCCACAGATCAGGAATCTGCCGGTTACACTACTAAAAGTAAACGGGGATGGCAAAGGCACCGTTGCCGATCTCAACGTGAAACACCTCAATGTAACCGATGGCAATAGCATTGTCAAAGGAAACTTATCAATGAAAGGGCTGCCGGACATTTATGCTACCAAAATATCCTTTACCGACGCCGAAGTATCAACAACCGGCAATGGTATATTACAATATGTCCCCGCCCTTAAAAACGATTCAGGCATAGCAGTGAACCGCCTGCTATATGCCTATTTCAAAGGATATTACGAAGGTACCATTGAAGATTTTACGGTGAATGGCGTCATTACCACTAACCTTGGCAATATAACTGCCGGCATAAAAATGCAGATACCCGGCTTTGACCCGAAGAAAGCTATATATACAGGCTCCGTAACTGCGGATAATGTACTGGTCGGCGACTTCCTCAGGCAACCCTGGTTAGGTGCCGTCACACTGAACGAAGAGTTCTCAGGCACTTCATTCGACCCAAATGATATTCAACTTAAAATAGACGGTGCCATCCAGCAGGTGCGTATAGATAGCCACACCTAC
>JBGAJU010000077.1:0-15857 GCA_044224775.1 Flavipsychrobacter sp. | reverse complement strand
AGAACATTGCCCGGTTACCCGAACTTAGCCGTGACAAAGGATTTGAACCTTAAACGTGGCCTTTAACCACTCACTCGTTTTATTACTTTTTTAAGAACTTTTTGTTACCCCTTTTTCGCAAAGGGAGTGCAAAGGTATAGCATGCTTTTCACTCCACAAAATTATTTTCAAAAAACTTTGTGAAAGCTTCTTTCTACTGCACATTTAAAGAACTTATCCCAACCCTTATTTTTCGTTTTGGGAGCGCAAAGATAATAGGTTTTGCCGACTAAACAAAACAAACACAAAAATAAAAAGCAGGAAGAATGCTCAAACCGATCAACTATCGGGCAACGCTGCTCCTGACAAGCTTTTCAAAGTCTTTCCGCTCTACCAGGCAGGTGCGGTAATGCATAAGCGGACTCCAGGCATTACGGGCATTGTGCCATCTTTCCGGCTCACAGCTCCATAATATTTTCTTGTCCCTGTTAACTATAAATACTTTGCTATAAGGGCTGCAAGTAGTTACTAACAACGATCTGTCGGACAACTCCACTACGCCACCACCGGTAGTGAACTGGTATTTTCTCCTCATTGGTATCTTAGAGTTGTCCAACAATTCAACGGGACACTTAAACTCCCAAACCTTTTCCAGCGCGTCATGGCCTGTCTGCGGCTCCTTAAGCATCACAACAGTAGGGGCTTGACTAAGACTGCACCCGTTGTTAAATAAGTAAACATATCCATCAGAAGACCGCTTACAGGAATGTTGCCCGCAAAACAGGGGATTAGGCGGTTCCTGCCCCGCTGCCAGCTTACCATACTCCTGCACCACTTCTCCACTGGGATACTTTATTTTGAGCACCTCGCTTACGTTTCTGAAACTAACATATATAAAATTATTTTGTTCATCAAAATAAACAGAATTACCATGCACATCATGATCTGCCATGATATTTGCGTTATGATACGCACTCATATCCTTGCCCTCGTAATATTTACCGGCATTCCACGACCATACGACCTTACCTTTTTCGTCATACTCTAATATGTTATCGTATCTGTTCTTCTTTTTCTTCATGATAGCCCTTAATGCGGCCGTGTCCTTCTTCGATATCCCGTCAAGCGCGTCTTTGGGAATCAATACCGGTTCAAATCCCATTACAATGTAATGGCCATTGCTAAGGCGTGTCAATTCATGGTGGTAGCCTTCCAGGCTGTCGGAACCACTTCTGCGGCCGTCGGGGCCCATCCACAGTATGTTACAGTTATAATCTACTTCGTAGGCGTCGCTTTCTACCAGGAAAGTGATCGTGCCCTGTGGCGAAAGCTTAATGTCTCTTGCACTTGCATTGGCGCGTATCTTGCCTCCGAGCTCTGTAAGGTACCAAACCGCATGGCCATTCATATCATACATAGCCCTGCTGCCATCCATGAAAAAATAGGCATCGGCAAAACGCTCTGCATGATGAGAGATATGCACCCTGGTAGCGTTTGTGTCAACACCGGGAACCATCCCTGTTGAAAAGTGATGAAAGGGGCTTCTGTAAGGGGTTTTGCTATGCTGCGCGCCCGTAACTCTCCACGTATATTGTGTGCCGAACGAAGGTATTTCGCCGATTATTGTATTTGTCTTGCCGCTTAAAGTTTGCAAAACATTCTGCCTGAAAGAATCTTCGCTGTTATACGTGCCCCTGGCAATTTCAATCGCGTAATCTTTTGTTTTCTTGTCATCCGGAAATTTGAACGCTACGATCCTGTAATGGAGCGTATCGCCCTCCTTTGGCCACGTCTGTGCCAAGGCCCGGAATGAAAGAAAAGAGCACCAAAACAAAAACAAGACGACGTAACGCATGGATGAACGGAAAATTGCTGGTAAATATACAGCAAATGCGCTTAACACCCCTGTCAGTACCCGGACAAAGAGCCCGTCTGTAAGCACAATTATATACCTGCAGTTAATTTTTTTACCGCATGTTTTCAGTGATTTATAAAAATACTTAAATACAAAAAAGATTGCTATTTTTTTGATTAAAAATGATTATTTTTGGGAAGGCATTTTAACTTCTTTCGTTCTTGCTCAGGAACGGGAAGAATTTAACGTGCATTTTTGCTATTTGAAATTTAAATAACCGAACGATATTCTTTAAATTTTTTACGATGAAAAAAAACCTTGTACTTCTTTCAGCGTTAGTGTTATTGGTGGTGATGAATGTAAACGCGCAGGTTTTCAATTTTTCCTTCACGGGAACTACCCAGACCTGGACAGTTCCTGCAGGAGCCAGCTCTATCGAGATTGACATCAAGGGTGGCAGCGGTGGCACATCATCTTACTACAGCCCGGGAGGCTGCGGTGGCAGAGTGGTGTGTACCCTCGCAGTAACGCCCGGACAGGTTTTTTACATTAACGTTGGTGAACAAGGTGGCGACGGAGCATATTACTCTGCCGGGCCTGGAGGCAGAACCGGAGGTCTTACAGGGCTCACGGGCGGCAACGGCGGAAATGGATTCTTCGGCTCTGGCGGCGGCGGCGGCGGTGCATGCACCGACATTCGTTTGGGCAGTGGCACTCTTCTTTCTGCACGTGTAGCTGTTGCTGCCGGTGGCGGTGGCGGTGGCGCCGATTGCGGCAGCGATAACGGAGGAGATGGCGGTGGCACTACCGGCAGCGATGGCGAAGATTGCGGTTCCGTATACCTGGGTACCTGTGGGGCAGGTGGTACTCCCACGGCCGGAGGAGCCGGCTCGGGTGGAGGAGGTTTATCTGGTGGGTCGGTATTCGGAGGTGATGGCACCGGCTTCTTCGCAGCAGGTGGTGGCGGTGGCGGCGGCTACTGGGGCGGCGGTGGCGGCGATGCCGGCGGCGGCGGCGGCGGCTCATCATTTGCCACTGCAACAGCCACAGGCGTAACTCACAGCGCCGGTTCCAACTGTTTTGCAAACGGCTCTGCGCAGATAACAATATTATGCTCGCCTCCTACGGGCGGCGCTATCGTTGGCCCATCAAATCTGTGTATGGGCTCAACAATAACCTACACCAACCCATCCGGTACTGCCGGTGGCACATGGAGTAGCAGCGCCACAGGCGTATTTACAGTTAACCCTGCAACGGGTGATGTTACAGCAGTTAGTTTAGGCTCAGGTACACTTACCTATTCCATTACCTTGTCGTGTGGTTCAGCCAGTGCTACTTATCCAATAACGGTAGTTGCAAGTCCGCCCCCTATTACCGGGCCTCTATCAATATGCGATCTTGGTTATGACACATTATTCAATACTATGCCCGGCGGCGTGTGGTCGAGTTCTGTTCCGGGTGTAGCAAACATCGATGCTTTATCTGGTTTCTACAACGCAGTATCACCGGGCACCACTACCATCAGCTATACTGTTGGCGCATGCGCATCTACTGCGGTTCTTACTGTTAATCCTTATCCGCCTGCTATCGTAGGACCTACTATGGTTTGCCAGGGTTCTACAATAACGTTAACTAACTCTGTGCCGGGCGGCACCTGGACCAGCAACGTTCCAACAGGTGTTTCCATCGACCCGTCAACCGGTGTAGCTACAGGGCTTATCGCAGGTTCCTCAGCTAATATTTTCTATACACCACCTTCGGGTTGTGCTGTAACACACTTTGTGAGTGTGAATATTTCACCGGCACCTATTACGGGTCCAGATCAAACATGCCAGGGCACGGCAATAGCATTAAGTGAAACAGTTGCCGGCGGTTCGTGGAGCAGTGGCTCTCCGGCTATTGCAAGCGTGTCTGGTGCGGGTGTTGTATCGGGTCTATCCGGTGGCGTTGCGTTGATCTCTTATACAAAATCAGGCTGTCCTCCGGTTACGTATCCTGTAACCATCAATCCCGGACCTGCTGCAATTACAGGTTCCACATCGATCTGTACAGGTATTACCACAACATTGTCCAGCGCAACACCCGGTGGTACGTGGACCAGTAGTAATCCGTCCATAGTAGTTACTTCAACTACAGGCATGGTAACCAGTAGCGCTATAGGCAGTTCCGGAACTATTTATTACACACTGCCAACAGGTTGCTACACTTCAATAGTGGTTAACGTGAACCTTGGTGCACCTGCAATGTCCGGCCCGCTCAGTATTTGTAAAGGAGCCGATAGCGTATTTACTAACGCTGACCCAACGGGTATCTGGAGCAGCACTGACCTCGCTATTGCTCAGATCATCGATACATCCGGCGTGGTGACCGGTATCAGCGCGGGAACAGTCAATATCTCTTACACACTACCCAACGGCTGCTTCGCGGTACAAACACTTGTTGTTGACCCGCTTGTTGCAGGTGTTGTGAATATAAACCGTTATCCCTCAGGCATAATTTGCGAAGATGATACAGTTTGGATGGTAGCAACTCCGGTAGTTGGCGGCGGCACAATGCCGGCGTTCACCTGGAAGAAGTTCAGCGTTACTTTACCGGGTGCAACTGATGATACACTTGTATACGTTGCACACACAGCAACCAGCGGCTTACATGGTGACGTGTTCAATGTCTTCATGTTCCCCAACGATGGTTGCCCGATGTATGATTCTGTAGCTGACAGCATATTTATGGATGTAGCACCAAAAGATGTTCATCCTGCTATCACTATCGCCACTACTGGCCCGACCGTTGTTTCTTTCGCAGGACAAACCGTTACTTTCTCTTCAGTTGTAACTTGGGGTGGCCCTTCTCCAACTTATCAATGGTTCAAAAACAATGTGGCTATACCCGGTGCGAATGGACCTACTTATAGCACAACAATATATGGCACTGCAACTTACCGTTGCGAGGTTATCGGCAATCCTCCATGTATGGATAACGTAATGCCGCTTGGCCTCGGTGTCAGCAACGACATCACTATTATTGATGTGCTTGAAGTTGGCAACCTGACTGCAGGCAACGACGCATTATCATTGTTCCCTAACCCCAACACAGGTACCTTCACCTTGAGTGGTAAATTGGGATCAGTGTCTGACAATGATGTGCGTTATGAAGTAACCAACATGCTGGGCCAGGTCGTGTACACCGGAAACACAACTCCTAAGAACGGTGAGATAAACGCAGTGATAAAAATGGATAACATACCTTCAGGCACTTATATGCTGCAGGTAAGAACTGATGCCGGTACGGAAACATTCCACTTCGTAGTTGGCAAATAGTAAATCTCTAACCGATAAAATAAATAACCCCCGAAATTTCGGGGGTTATTTATTTTATATCAGTTTGTTCTGTATTAATTGTAGGCCATTTGCTTTTCCTTTTGGCGCTTCACCTGGCTCACCAGAGAATTGAAAGCTACATCAAATGATTCTTCGAACGTCTTGCTTTGGTGCTTTACAAAGTAAGAGTGCTTGGGAACGTAAACTTTGATTTCCGCAACCTTGTCACGCACTTGCTGCGACAGGTTATCAAGCTTCAGGTACACTTCCACGCGAATTATTTTGTCATGGAAAGTTTTCAATTTTTCCATTTTCTCACTTACGTGTGCTAAAAGCTTGCCGTCGGCATCAAAATGCACTGTCTGGATCTGAATGTTCATAGTATTCTGTTTTGGTTAATAATTCACCCTCTCGGGTGGTTCTGTTTATGAATTTCTTTTAACTTATCAATATTATTGTGTGTATATACCTGTGTTGCTGCAAGACTGCTATGGCCAAGCAGGTCTTTTATGGCCTGTATATTGGCCCCATTATTCAATAAATGCGTAGCAAAAGTGTGCCTGAGTACGTGCGGGCTCTTCTTCTGTAATGTAGTAGATTCTCCCATATACTTCGTGACAACCCTATATACATACCCCGCATACAAAGGCTCACCGGACTCCAGGTTGAAGAGGTACTGTTCGTTATATTTTCCCAGTTTTTTCTTTTCCTGTATATAATCCCTGATATTATCCAATAGCGCAGCACTCACAGGTACCAGCCTTTCTTTATTGCCCTTACCCAATATCCTCACCTGGCCAAGACTCCATTCAATATCATGCTCTTTAAGTTGGAGCAGCTCGGCACGACGCATGCCTGTAGCATAGAAAAGTTCACAGATCAACCGGTCCGTAAACCCCTTAAAGCCTTCATCATATTGTACTTCTTCCAGCAAATGCGCTGATTCTGTTTCTTTAAGGTATACAGGCAGTCGCTCGGGCAAACGTTGTGCATGAAGCTGGCGTACGGGGTTCTTGTCCGCGTGGCCGTGTTTCATCAGGTATTTATAATAAGAATTGAGGCTGGATAGTTTCCGGTTTATTGTCCGCGCCGTTTGTTGTTCACCCTTCATCCCGGCTAGCCATCCCCTGATGTGGAAATGAGTAATGAGCTTTAACTCGCTCATCCCAAACTCCCGGGTAAGATAATCAGTAAATTGTTGAAGGTCTTTTTGGTACGCCGTTAGCGTATGGGAAGAGTATCTTTTCTCAAATCTCAGGTATTGTATAAAGTCTGTTAGCCTTTCGTCAAACATAGAAAACCCGCTATTGTAAATTTACGAATTTACAATAGCGGGCACAAATATATTTTCAACTATGTATAGCTTATTCTGCTCCTTCGCCGTTAGCCATCTGTTGCTTGTAGATCGCTTTTAACACTTCTGTGCGGCGCCTAACGGATGGCTTGGTGAATGACTGGCGGTCGCGCAGTTGATTGAGCACACGGCTCTTCTCGTACTTTTTCTTGTACTTTTTCAGCGCTTTGTCAATGTTTTCGCAGTCTTTCGAATCTATTATCAGCATATTTTATACCCCCTTTTGATGTTGGGAGTGCAAAGGTAGTGTTTTTTATTATCTGAGCAAATTTTTTCTTCGCTCATTGCAGGTTTTTCAGCAAAGTCGGATTCAGCCAAACTTGTCCCACCCAACCCTGTTTTTAACAAAGTCTAAACGCCTACTCGGCTTCTAGCTTAAAGACAATGGCGTTCTGGTCTATGTTCGTAAGCTGGTATTTAAGATAGCTGAACGTCCAGATCCGTTTTTGCTGAGACCACTTAATAAGAATAGTGCCCTTGATAGTGCCGATTATTGCACCCGCATCGTTATACTGTGGGTCAACGGTATAAATTATGTTCAGGCAATCCCTGCGCAGCGGCGTAGGACGGGCCTTTGCCAGCTCCATAGCCTCTTTTTTAGCTTTGATAAGTGCTATCGGCTGCTCCGGGGTCAGCTCTCCGGCCTTAAAATACTTGGGTACCAGCGTATACTCTACCGGCTCATTATTACTGGTTCCGGCATCCATAAAACTCTTGTCGAAATAGACCGAATCCTTAGAACCACCCTGTGCGAAAGAACTGAAAGCGCCCACCAAAAGGGCAACAAGCATGATGATGTTTTTCTTCATGTAACGTTTAAATTTGATGTTAGTAATGGAGTAATTGATAAAGTTATGAATATTCAATAACATAACGTTCACAAAAGACAAAAAATAGCCATCTTTCGATCCGGTTATGCTTGTAGCTAATTCAAGCGGTGTGCCAAAGATAGTTAATGAAACCCTTATTCTTTCTCTGCCGATGTTAAATTCAACTAATATTCACCGGGTGGGCCCTATAGATATCCGGCATGGGGCAAGTTGATGGAACGCAGGGGTTTGTGGTCGGCTATGGTTCTTTAATTTTCAGCCTTCGCTATTGCATCCGACAACTGTTTTTCCAGCCGTTTTATCTTCGGGTGTAGGTCATCGCTGTCATCAAAATAATAGCCACCTGCCGTTGGTAGTAAATTGTGGCAATAGATCTCAGACCGGTTGTAGCCGTTAACGATATTGGGATAAAGTATGGTGGCTGCATAATACACGCCTGCTTCATTACGCTGCGGCTCCAGACGGCAGTCTATGATACCATCGGGGGAATCAAGTGCGAGTTCTATAGGCTCTTGCATCAGGCTATTCCTTTACCTTGGCGCGAACCATGGACAGGTACTCATCTTTCTTAGGCTTACGCAATTTTCTTGCCGTCTTGGTGAAGTACTTATGTTTCTCCAGGAAGCGCACCTGTAGCTTGTTCCATTCGGCCTCAGAGTTGATGATGCCGTACATGCAGAGCTCTTCGTAGAGGCCGTTGCCTATTTTAAAGAAGTCGTCGCGGCCCAGGTAGTCAAGGTCAGCATCGCAGATGATCTCTTCCAGCCTGTTGTGTGGTGTTTGGGGTATTTTGGTCGCCATTATCATGCCGCAAATGCGGTCTATCTGGGCGGGGGTGTAATCGTATTGGGGCAAATATTCCCTGGCTATACCGCATGATTCCTCTTCGTGGTTCTTCTGCTCTCTTATAAAACCGGAATCATGAAACAGCACCGCGGTAAGCAGCAGCAGCAGGTCCTCCCCTTCCACATGCTCCAGTTCAGCAATTGTTTGCGCTGAGCTGTACACATCCTTGATGTGCTCTGAGCTGTGATAGGTGAGATTTTTAGGCAACTCATTTTTTAACTTCTTCAGAATGAACTTCTTAACTTTTTCAAATTCCATTGCCTTTTTTTAAGTTATGATCAGATCGCCGTTCCCCCAACACTTACGAAGATACCTATTTATTATTTGTTAGCACCGTAATTTTTAACGGGCCCACCCGGAAACACATTGACGGCTACCTGTCATTCATGAACTCAAACCAGCCATTCATGAACCAATGAGCGGGGCCGGGCCTGCTAGGCAATACTTTTACAAAAAAAAAGATCATGAGAAAAATAGCTTTCGTACTGCTGGCAGCTACATTTTGGCTTGCCGCCTGCAAAAAACAATCAACTTCAATACCTGCAACTAATACAGCGCACATAACCGATGCCGACTTCAGGGATTGTAAAACAACCATACCCGGGCTGCATGCCAAAAAGAGCAGCGATGGCCTGGAACTGGACTACGACCTGGTGGTAAAAGAAATAGCCCCCAACAAATACGAGGCGGCAGTGAAAGTGAAAAACCTGAAACTGAACGGCAAAAAGGTGGACAACTATAAGGCCGATGCCATAACCGGGGTTGTATTGGCCCTCAATACAACAAAAGAGGAGAAAACAGTGCCACTTGCAGTGGTTTTGGAAACACCGGAAGAAAGCAGGTCGGGCAATGACAAAATATTTAACTTCCCGGCCTTCGAGTACAAGGGCGACCTCGCTTACGAAGTGATAGAAGTTAAGGCATCCTTCAAACTGAAGGGCGGCAGCATTGTTATAAAAGACGATTCGAAGTTCACGTTCTTCGGCACAGATATGGAAGTAAAAGGCGGTGGCCTCAAGGTGGGCAACGGCAGCATAATATTTACAGGCAATGCTGACCCCATATTTACCGAAAAAGGGTCGATCATAGATAATGGCACCATCTTAACAATAAATAACGGAAATTTTCAGCTAACGGATAACAGCGACCTGTTTGTGATGCCCAACGGCCACACCATTACACAGGCACCGGTAGCGGCGAAAGTTGTAATAGAGGAAGAAAAAGATGGCAGCCTTGGTTATATCACAGTAACTATATCCGGCGATCCTGCCCGCTACATCACCTCCATTAGCTACCAGCCATGCACTGCAGATGGTACTACCAAAGATCCCAAAGAAGAACCCGTAATGCAATTTGAGGCAACGCACTTTAACGAGCAGAACGGTGTGCAGCGCTTTAAAAGCAAAGAGAGATATGCTGCATTATACCATAGATCAAGGGCTAAATTTCATTATAGCTGCATGCAGCACTGGCACGGCTCTACTACGCGGGTGGACGTAATGCCGACGGGCGAAATAAGATACGTAAGCAAATAGTAAAAGAAAGAAGGTTTGCCACACGGCAAACCTTCTTTCTTTTAGGTCTTTACGCACATACGCTCTGCGATGAGTGGTGAGCTTAGTCGAACCAGGCAGCTTCACGGAATCCTACTCGCCGATGAATTTGCCGGATGCAATCCCTTGATTTGTAACAAGGCTATACATATAAAACCCATGCGCATTGCCTTGAAGTGGCACGCTAATAACATTTACTCCATCACGACATAACTGCTCTGAGCTGAAAACCACTCTGCCCGTCAGATCAATCACCTGGCACCTGATACGTTGCACACCTTTCAATGAAAACTCAATATTTACATTGTCTTTTGCCGGGTTCGGACTGATAGACACATTTAAGGAGCCTGCTGCACCTGTAAGCGGTACGCCAACACCACAACTTACCACAATGGGCGTTGAAGCAAAACAACCTGAAGGCAGGATATAATCGATATTGGTAGTGCCGACCGAAATACCTGTTACCAGGCCGGAGGTAAGGCCCACCGTGGCTATTGCAGGATCAACGCTATACCATGAACCCGAAACAGTACTACTGCTTAATGTGACCGTATTACCGACACAAATATTTTCTGCACCGGATACAGGAGCCGGTGCAGGATCGACCGTGATCGCCCTGACAGCCAATGCGCTGCACGGGTTGGGAACCGTATAAGTTATAGTAGCTATACCGCCCGCGATACCGGTTATTTCACCGGTTACCGAATCAATAGTTGCCACCGACGGGTTACTGCTTACCCAACGACCACATGGCAATGACGTTGGGTTGGATACAGTGATTGTTTTGCCTTCACAAACATGGAACACGGCACCTGCTATAGCACCTGCGGGGGTGCAATCGGGCGTAATAATAACAATACCATTGCCTGTGGAATTATGCCCTCTTGTATGAACAACTGACGACGTAACTGAGGGATGGGCAAACGAGGAGCCACCGCTGCCGCCACCACTACTGCCACCACCACCGTAGAAGCCGCCTCCGCCACCACCGGTGCCACCCAAACCTAATGCGCCGGAGGGGCGGCCACCAAAGCCGGTGCCGCCAGCGGCAGACGTGCCACCACCACCGGGCACCGGCGAGCCGCCATAATACCCGGCCTCACCGGTTATACCACCGCCATCGCCTCCCCTGTTATCATCTGTTGTTACCAGGCCTAAATTTGCCGCACCTCCTCCGCCACCTGCAACCACAACCCGGTCGGTCCACGCGCCGGACCCGCCAAAAGGAGGAAACCGTATATCCGACGCACCACCACCTGCACCGCCACCCTCCGGCCTGTCGGCACCGCCGTTAAAGCCACCGAAACTTGCAAACGACGACTCGTCGTCTCCCTTACCGCCAACATATATCTCCAGCACCTGGCCCGGGGTCACTGCCAGCTTGCATTGCACCCGCGCACCATAGCCCGCCCTTGAATATGCAGCACTGCCACCCCTTGCACCAATAACATCAACCGACACACTGTTTACACAGGGCGGAACTACCCAGGTCTGCACGTTGCCGGTGTAGGTAAAAGTTACAGGCTGCGCATTGCAAGCGCAAGACCAAAAAAGGATAGCAATAATATTGACGGGAATAAGGTATCTGGCGTTCATAGTAACGGACATATTAGTGTTAAAGATGCAAAGGTATTAAATTGATAAAAGTGAACGCAAATAAGACCAACGGCCGAAAAAGCACGCAAACATGGGCAGCACTGGCGGCAAATGGGGACAGTCTTAATTCGAAAGCGACGCTAGCAACAATTGGGACAAAGTGCGGCCTTCGACCAGAGGGGGCATACGCCCATCTATGTTCTTTATTTTTAGAACACTACGGACATCGGGGTAATATGCACTTTTTGTATATTGTCGAAAAATCACCTTTATGAAGAAGACACTATTTGCGATATGCATAGCGTTGGCAAGTGCCTCCTGCACAAAAAATAGCAGCACATCGACAACTGGTACAATACAACTCATTAACAACAGCAATAACGCCTACACAGTAACCATTAATGGCACTATAGAGGCAAATCAACCCGGCAAAACCAGCCAATCTTTTACAAAACCATTCGGCACTTACGCTGTTCATGTTAAGCAAATGGCTGGTTACATCCTTTATCCTACCGAAGAAGACTTCAGCGGCACTCTTTCGGCTTCAAATAAAACAATGATTATTTCATACCCCTAGCCCCCACACTGGTCCGCGTTTGCAACGCGGATCACACGGAACAGCGTTTGCAACGCCAGTCAAATGACTACCACACATACATTCTTCGCCCTTGTTGGTGTCCTCACCAACAAGCTCGCGCCGGATAAACCCACACCGGTCGGCATTTGCTACGCAATCAAATAATCCATGCACATACATCTATTCCACCCACTTCAAAAAGTGGCCCCATTCGCACAATATCAAAACAGCCTAAACCCGCTCCCACCCTGCATTACACCCACTTAAAAAATTTTCCATCATGGTACTGTTACTGTACCATCATAGTACTGTTACTGTACCATCATGGAAATTAAATTTTTCCGCACCGCCCCACTGTACGAACTTTACATGGTTATGGTAAATTTTGCCGCAAACAACACTAGGTTCTTACGGTCTGTGCAAAACCATAGTGCGCTCTTTTTACTCAGCAGTATTGCCAGAAAGTGAGCAACGCAAAAACACCATAAACAAATGATTATCAATAAACCCGGTTACAACAGTGAGCAACGAATGAGCAAAAAGTGAGCAATAAAATAAACATAAACAATTGAAAATCAATAGATTATGAAAATAGAGGTTTTTTTTCGCAAAAGTGAGCAACGCAACCCGGCAAAGGCAGGGTCGCATCGCGGCATTTCCTCCCTCTTTTTTTCTACTTTTACCCCTCAATAACCAACACACATGGCTAACGGATTATTAAAAGGCAAAAAAGGTATCATATTCGGCGCGCTTGATGAGCGCTCCATTGCATGGAAAACTGCACTGGCGTGCGTGGCAGAGGGGGCACAGATCGTCCTCACAAACGCACCCATAGCCCTGCGCATGGGCAAGATAAAGGAGCTGGCAGCACAATGCAATGCAGAAGTGATACCCGCAGATGCCACCAGCATGGCCGACCTTGAAGCCCTGATGCAAAAAAGCATGGAGATATTTGGCGGCAAAATGGACTTCATCCTCCACAGCATAGGTATGAGCCCCAATGTGCGCAAGAGCATCCCCTACACAGATACCAACTACGAGAACTTCCTGAAGACAGTGGATATATCGGCACTCTCGTTTCACCGCGTGCTGCAGTGCGCTATGAAGATGGATGCACTGAACGAATGGAGCAGCGTGGTGGGCCTCAGCTATATAGCAGCTCAGCGCACCTTCCCCGGTTACAACGATATGGCCGACACCAAGGCGATACTCGAAAGCATTGCCCGCAGCTTTGGCTACTACTACGGCTTTGCCAAAAAGGTACGTGTCAACACAATATCGCAAAGCCCTACTATGACAACGGCAGGCAGCGGTGTCACAGGCTTCGGCGACTTTTACCATTATGCCGAGAAGATGTCGCCACTGGGCAACGCCAGCGCCGAAGACTGCGCTAACTACTGTGTGCTGATGTTCAGCGATTATACAAAAATGGTAACCATGCAGAATCTCTTCCACGATGGCGGCTTCTCGTTCACCGGCGTCAGGGGGGGGGGTGGCAATAAAATTGATAAACGGGCGTTTTAGATTTGAAACGATATACATGAGGTTGAAACATTACTTTGGGGTGGCATACTTGGTTTGTGTAGCAGTGCTGCTCTTTTCCTATAAGAATGCCTTATCGCAGGTTACCGGCGGGCAGTATGCCTTCGAGTACCTGAGGCTCGCCAATTCGCCACATGTGGCGGCGCTGGGGGGCATAACAGTTGCCAACCCCGATAATGATATATCCTTTGCGCTGCAAAACCCCGCTATGATGCGCCCGGGGCTGCACAACCAACTGCAACTTAATTACAACATTTACTATGCCGATATAAAGGTGATGAACCTTGCCTATGGCTATCACCTGCCTAAGCTCAACACATCGCTGTTGCTGGGCGTGCAATACCTCAACTATGGCAGCGTGCCGCAAACAGACCCAATAGGCAACGTCACCGGCGACTTTAAAGCGGCAGATTATGCAATAAGCCTGGGCGCAAGCCGCAAATACCTGGAGCACTGGCGCTACGGGGCTACGATAAAGTGGGCCGGATCGAGGCTGTATAACGATATGAGCGCAAACGCAGCCATGGTGGATGTGGGCGTTAACTACTTCGACACAAGCATGCTGCTGGATGTGGGCATAACCGCAAAGAACATGGGCGTGATGATAAAGAAATATACCCCCGGCGAGTCGGCTGAGCCTTTACCTTTTGACCTGCAACTGGGGATATCAAAGAAGTTCAAGCACCTGCCGCTCAGGTTGTTCACAACGCTGCACCATTTATACCGGTGGGACATACGCTACAGCAACCCCGCCGATCTTACCGGCACAAGTGCAATAGGCGGCAATGATACCGTGGTGGATAACAAATCGCACTTTGGCGATAAGCTGTTCAGGCACTTCATCTTTGGTGCGGAGCTTACACTGGGCAAGCGTATTGTGGTAACGGGTTCGTATAATGTCCTGCGCAGGAAAGAGTTGGCGCTCAGCACCCAGACCGGGCTTGCGGGCTTTGCATTCGGGCTCGGTATCAACCTCAATAAGTTCCAGGTACACTATGGCCGCAGCTACTACCACATAGCCGGTGCGTATAACGAGATCGGCATCACAATGATGCTCAACAAGCTGGTGGGCATGGGCAAGTGGGGCGATAAGAACCACTGGGGCGATCAGTACCATGACTGGAGCGACTGATGGCAGATAAGTATTCCACAATAGCAGCACCATCTGCAGGAGACTTCAGGGACCGGGGGAGTAAGTTCCTCGCATATGCATACCCGGTGACCAATGCCGGGGAGATCAAAGAAAAGTTACAGGCTTTAAGGAAAGAGCACCCCAAGGCAGTGCACCATTGCTATGCATGGCGGCTGGGCACCGATGGCAACCAGTACCGCGCAGTAGATGATGGTGAGCCTGCAGGCAGCGCAGGCAAGCCCATACTGGGTCAGCTAGATAGTGCCGGCGTGACGAATGTGCTGGTGGTTGTGGTGCGGTACTTTGGTGGTACACTATTAGGTGTGCCGGGGCTGATAAATGCCTACAAAACTGCCACAGCACAGGCTTTGGACACAGCACCCAAAACAGAAAAGTGGATGGAGGATATATATGAAATAAGCTTCGACTACCCTGCCATGGGCGAGGTACTGTACCTGCTGAAACAAAGCGAAGCGACCATCTACAAGCAAGACCTCCAGCTGTTCTGCAACATACAGGCGGGCATACCCCACAAGCACAGTGATGCATATGTGGCCAGACTTTCGGAAATTCGTGGGGTGAGCGTGAAAGCACTCAGCTCTTAATTGTTATCAGCAGAGAAAAATACTAACCTGATCAAGCAGGAGGCCACCAGGCTGGGGTTCATGTCGTGCGGCATAGCGAAGGCTGTGCAGCTTAATGAGGATGCTGTGCGACTGGAGCAGTGGCTGAACAAGGGCCACCAGGGTGGTATGGCGTACATGGAGCGCTACTTTGACCTGCGGATAGACCCGAGGAAACTGGTGCCGGGCGCGAAGTCGGTGATAACGTTGTTGTTCAACTACTACCCTGCCACACAGCAGCAACCGCAGGCACCTAAAATAGCTAAGTACGCCTACGGCACCGATTACCACTACGTGATACGCGATAAGCTGAATGAGCTGCTTGAGTTCATAAAAGCAAACATAGGCGATGTGAATGGCAGGGGCTTTGTAGACAGCGCACCAGTGCTGGAGCGTGCATGGGCTGTGAAGAGCGGCTTGGGCTGGGTGGGCAAGAATGGTAATTTGCTGAACAAACAAGCCGGCTCGTTCTTCTTTATTGCCACGCTCATCACTGACCTTGACTTAATAGAAGATGCTCCTTTTGTCACAGATCATTGCGGCACATGCACACGGTGCATGGATGCCTGCCCTACACAGGCTATTGTATCGCCTACAGAGGTGGACGGGAGCAGGTGTATATCGTACCTGACAATTGAGTTGAAGGATGCACT
>JBGAJU010000008.1:0-85167 GCA_044224775.1 Flavipsychrobacter sp. | reverse complement strand
GCCTCTTCAGCAAAAAATAGGTTTGCCTTTATCCCTTGCTTCCTGAAATGAAGATAACCTCATTTGTACTTATCTTTTTGTTACAGCTGGCTTCGAACAGCACTATAGCAGCTATTTTAAAAGGAAAAGTAACCGATGAGCATGGCATCAATCTGCCTTATGCTACTATTTACCTGGAGGGTACAACCATTGGCGTTAATGCTAACGGCAATGGTGACTTTGAACTAACGATACAACCAGGTCTATACAAAGTTGTTTGCCAGTATATAGGCTATAAACAAAGCACCTTCAATGTTACTTTTTCAGGCAACGAAACTGTTGAACATAACTTCATATTAAAGGACCAAAGCCTGGAGATGAAGGAAGTAGTAGTACGGGTAACTGAGGACCCTGCATACGAGATCATCAGAAACACAATTAAAAAACGAGAACAACACCTAGACCAGGTAAAGTCATTCCAGACATCCATTTACTTTAAGGCAGTGGGGCGTTCTCGCAAAATGCCCGGTAAATTTATGGGCAAGGAAGTAGTAGATGAAACTGATGTAGTTGACAGCGCGGGCAAAGGAGTATTATATCTTGCAGAAGAACATGCAGACTATTATGCTGTTGGCGGTAAGAACAAAACAGTTATTCACTCGGTAAGAGAAAGCGGCAATGCAAATGGCCTTGGGCTATCCCGGTTCCCACCCGTTATAACATTCTACGAGAATAATGTAAGAGTATTGGGCAACGATTCGCGCGGCTTTATATCACCCGTAAGCGATAATGCCATGGCTTATTATAAATATAAATTACTAGGGCAATTCTCTGAGCAAGGACATACCGTGTATAAAATAGCGGTAACACAAAAAAGGGCTTATGAGCCTTGCTTTAACGGAACCATTTATATAGTTGATGAAGACTGGGCTATACACAGCCTGAACATGTCGCTCACCCGCCAATCGGGTTTGGATATGGTAGATACCCTGAAAATTGAACAGTTGTTCCTGCCGCTTGAAAAAGATACGTGGGTAATAAAAAGCCAGGTACTATACTTCGCCCTGAAAATATTTACGTTTGATATTACGGGTACAGGTGTTGCAGCGTATAATAACCAAAAAGTGAACCAACCTATACCAGACTCCATTTTTGCAGATAAAGTTGTAAGCATATATGACAAGCAAGCCAACAAGAAAGACAGCACTTATTGGAAGGATGCACGGCCTATACCCCTGGAGCAGGATGAACAACACAACTTCGTTTCAAAAGACAGTCTGAATAAGATAATTAACGACCCACACTACCAGGATTCCCTGCGCAGGAAAAATAATAAAATAAAACCCGTTGGACTTCTGACGGGCGGATGGCAATTTCACAGCAAGAAGAATAAGAATATCTACACGACCAACCCGATATTACTCGGTGCGGACAACATGGTCAATTATAACACCGTGGAAGGATTCAATGCAGCACCAAAATTGCATATCAGGCACTTTATAGATACCGGCAAACTGCTTTTTGCAGATGTAGCTGTCCGGTATGGTTTTACCAATACCCATTTGAATGCAATGGTCAGATTATATCACTTCAGGCAAGACAGGGCATTTTTAAACAGGAGCTGGACCTATGGGGTGGAAGGGGGTAAATATGTTTTTCAGTACAACTCTGCCAACCCGGTATCCGAGTGGCTGAATAGCTATGCAGCATTATTCTATCGTGAGAATGACCTGAAGATCTATGAGCGATATGATGCAACAGCATACCTTGGGCGAAATCACGGCACCGGCATCACCTGGTATCTTAAAGCATCCTACCAGCAACGAATGCCTTTGCAAAACAGCAGTATGTTCAGTTTCATTCCCGGCGGAAAGGAGGGTTTCAAGTCGAATGCCCCTTCTTACCTCATCGCTGCTGCAACAGCATGGGAGCAGCACGACGCAGCGCTGCTGGAAGCCTCTATCTCTTACAAACCTGGCATTAAATACGTGCAGTATCCTGACTATAGAGTGGCAACCAACAGCAAATGGCCACGCTTTACATTGAGCTACAAAAAAGGCATACCCGGCATTTTTAACAGCAAAACCGATTTCGACAAATGGCGATTCTCTATCAGGGATGAAATGAGTTTGCGCCTGTTAGGCAGCCTGAACTATCACATAGCAGCTGGCGGTTTCCTGAACAGCAACTACGTTTCAATCCCTGACCTTATGCACCTTTACGGCAACCGTGGCATTGGCCTCGCAGCGCCTTACCTTGAGAGCTTCCAGATGGCACCGTTTTATGATTTCAGCAACAAAGAGCCGATATATGGTGAGGCACATATCGAGTATCACCTGAAAGGGCTATTGAGTAATAAAATACCCCTGCTGCGCCAGGCACGTTGGTATTTACTCATAGGCGGCAATGCTTTTTATGCTAAAGAAACCAACAACTATACCGAAGCATTTGTAGGCATAGACAACATCGGCTACAAATTAGCCCGACTCGTTCGTTTTGATTTTGTTCAATCGTGGGATAGCCGCAGGCAAAGCAACTCAGGTGTAAGGTTATCAGTTGATCTGCAGCAACTAAAGACGACAAAGAATTATCCACTTCACGGTGAATGGTAGTACACTTTCAGCAGCTTTTACTAACTTTATATCTCACGGCAACTTCGCAAATTATGAGAGGGTCTTTTTTTCACAGAATTGCCTATTGCCTTATCTTATCCTGTTTTATTAACGCTACTGCCAGTGCGCAGATATTATCGTACACAACAGATACTGGCGGTGCATTGTATACTACTGCGACACATACCATAGGCGCATCACTTACCAGGGTCAATGGCGCCACTCGACCGGCATCTCCATGTAGTTCCGGTTTTTCCACATCCTCCTTCTCCTTCATCAGCAAGCTATTCAACCAGCTTGCCCGCAGTCGAAACATCAATCACTCCCGACCCGGGATTCACCCTGCATGTTACACGTTTTGCTGTGGAACTGAGAAGATCTGGTAGCGGGCCGGCTAATGTGAGACTTGCATACAGCACAGATGGCGGAACAACATGGACGGACCAGGGTTTTGACCACGCCCCCTCTAACACAAGTTGCGGCACAACTACCGCGGTTGCATGGACCAGTACTGTTACGGTAACGGCCCCCACTCAAATAAAATTCAGGGTGTTTGGGTTTGCCGCGAGCTGCACATCAGGCAGCCTGCAAATAATGAATCTTACTATTAATGGCTACGTATCCTCCACTTCAGGATGCACTATGCCTTCAGGTTTGTTCTATTCTTCGCTAACGAGTTCATCAGCCACCCTCAACTGGGCAGCTGTTACCGGCGCAGCAAGCTACAACATCCGATACAGGAAAACCGGAACATTACCATGGTCCGCATTATCGTCTGCTAGTTTGTCGGTAACAGCTTTGGGGTTAACAGCCAACACCAATTATGAGTACCAGGTACAAGCCCGATGCTCCGGAACTGACACCAGTGGCTATTCATCGGGGTTTTATTTTACCACACCCCTAAGTTCATCAGCGTCGTCCGGAAAGATCGCTGTTTACTTTAACAACCCGGTAGATAATACTGTTTCCACAGGTGTAAACGCAGTTTACCTGAGTAACTGTATTGCAGATACTATTATTGCCTATATCAACCGTGCTAAGTACTCTATAGACATTGCGATGTATAACTATGTACAAACAACGGGTTTCACCAATATTGCCACAGCGATCAACAATGCTTATTTAAGCGGCAAACGCATCAGATGGATATATGATGGTACAGCATCCAACACAGGCATTGCGTTACTGAACCCGGGCATTAACACACTTGCCAGTCCTACCACCAGTGCTTATACTATCATGCACAACAAATTCATGATCATAGATGCGAAATCGACAGATCCGAATGACGCGATGGTTTCAGGTGGATCTACTAACTGGACAGAGCAACAATTGAATCACGACTTTAACAATATCGTCTTCATACAAGATTCAGCTTTGGCGCGTGCTTACCAGGATGAATTCAACATGATGTGGGGCGATACAGGGATAATACCCAACACATCATTATCTAAATTCGGCTCCTTCAAAACCGACCTGGGCAGGCACACATTCAATATTGCAGGAAAAACTGTAGAGCTGTATTTCAGTCCTTCGGACAGAACAAATGACCGAATTAGTTCGGCAATCAAATCCGCCAATACAGATCTCTATTTTGGCGTATACACATTCACTTTGCTAAACGATGCCAATGATATTATCGAAAGAGATACATCGGGCGTATATGTTGCAGGCATAGCTGATGGCAATAGCATCAGCGGGGCAGCGCACCCGGCGCTCACTGCCGCTATGGGAGCAAATTTCAAGACCTATACCGGATCATATATATACCACAATAAAATGGCAATTGTAGACCAATCGAACACATGTTCAGACCCGTTGGTACTAACCGGCTCACATAACTGGACAATGTCTGCAAATACACAGAATGATGAAAACAGCCTGATCATTCATGACGACACTATTGCTAATATTTACTACCAGGCATTCAGTTCCGACTTTGCGTCTTTGACCGGAAGCCTAACCGCGATCCCACCTTGCACACCACCAACCACTTTTACCTCCACACACAATGCCAGGGGCAATGAATTGGTCATTTACCCCAACCCTACTTCCGAGAAAATCACTATCGAGTATAGTCTTGATATTGCCGGGACCATTAGCCTGAAAATATATGACATGACCGGCAGAGAGATCTGCAGTATAGTTGAACAGGAGATTCAACACCCCGGGACATACCACTATACAGCAGGCATATCTACTCCGGGCATTTATTCTGTACAACTATTTTCAGGAAATTCGGTTACTACCAAAAAGCTGGTACGGTTATAGCTGCTACCTTTTGGCATATATCTTGTTGATCAGGTTTATCATTGGATTTGTCATAAATGTTGTAACTAATGCCATTATCACCATCATAGTAAACATTTGCGCTGTAATTATATTTAGGTCGTAACCTATATTCAACACTACCAGTTCAACAAGGCCCCTCGTATTCATGAGCGCACCAATGGAAAGACTATCCTGCATGGTTTCACCGGTAATGCGAGCGGCAACTGTACTACCTCCAAATTTACCCACAACCGCCACCATAATAATTAGCAGGCAAGTACCCCAAAGAGAAACATCGCTTAACAGGCCGACCTGTGTCCTCAGGCCGGTAAACACAAAAAATAGTGGCAGAAGCAATACCAACGCCACATCCTCGATCTTATCTATCAGTAATTTTCTGAAATTCCATTCTGCCGGCATAATAACCCCAGCCAGGAACGCACCGAATAACGCATGTATACCTATAATCTCGCAACAATAACTACTCAACAACAACACCACAAAAATAACAGCCATATATGACCGCTTCAATATGCTGCGATCATTGCGGTAGTTTGCCAGCCTCTTTAACAATGGTCCTACTACCAAAATCATGACCAACACATACATCACTGCAAAAAATATAGTGTAAACCGATGAACTTATAGAACCCGCCTTTACTATCGCAACAATAAAAGCCAGTATACACCATGCAGCCACATCCCCGGCTGCAGCTGCAGTTATGGCCATAGTTCCGAGCTTTGTTCCGGATAAACCCCGCTCTTTGATTATCCGGGCCAATACAGGGAATGCGGTGATGCTCAGTGCGATTCCCGAAAACAATGAAAAAGCATAAAATGGGATACTTGTAGGCGCATAACTAATATAGAGATAATAAGAAAGGGCAATACCTAATATGAACGGCACTACAATACTAAAATGCGCGATAAACATTGCAGCCCTCGCCTTTTGTTTTAACATCTGTGTATCAAGTTCCATCCCTATCACAAACATGAACAAAATAAGGCCTACCTGGCTAAGCATTTGCAGATTGCCCAGCGAGGATGCGGGGAAGAGAAACGAACTGAACTCAGGCAAGGCAGCACCCAGCAATGATGGCCCCAACAGGATACCGGCTACGATCTCCCCCATAACCGTAGGTTGACCGATCTTCTTGAACAGGTGTCCAAACAATTGCGAGGCTGCTATGATAAGCGTGAGCTGCAAAATAAAAATAGCCAGGGGATGCCTGAAGGCACTCTCTGCACTTTGCACTAGTTGTTTGCCGGCGGGCAATGCAGTATTTAGCCCACCTGCTTCTAACCCTTTCCCTGCGCCGAAAACAAACCACATCACCGCAGCAAGCACCGCTACCGAGCAGATGTATAAAAGAGTGAGCGTGGTTCGTTTCATTAACTACCATTTAGTCGGCACAAAATAAACATTTGCCTATTTATATCACAACCGAAGCTATAATGCAGGCAAATCATTATTCCTTAAGTTATTTACGTATTTTTATATCATTGTTGGCATCTATTGCATTATAAAAATCAGGCGTATGAAATATCTATTGCTACTTTTAGCTTCAGCCATGCTATCCCCTGCAATTGCTCAGGATTATTGCAAACAGGTAGTGAAAGATGTATCACCGGATAAGAAAATACTCGACTATTCCTCGCCCTCAGATGCCGAGGAAGTGACTGTAATCAAAGTTAGCCGCTCAATAAATGTAGACCCCGACTATGAGGCTGACAACTTTTTCATGATATTCCAGATAGTGGGGGACCTTGACAACATTTATACCAAAAGCCCGGAGGGAGAACAAACAGAAAAGGAAGAATGGAAACTGGCTATAACATTTGATGACAACAGTACTATTACAGAAGATACGCTTAAGATATCTCACGACTTCACTAGTGATAAGTTGCAGGCAATACGACAGGTGTATTACACCCTGAACGAAAACTCGATCCGCGAGCTAAGTACAAAAAAAATAAAAAAGTTCAGTCTTGCCGGCTATGAAAAGATCCTTACCCCGGGATATGCCACAGCTATAATGAACTATGTTGCTTGTATTAAGAAAGCGAAGCAATAGCGCCACAGCATCGGACAATACAAACACTACCCTGCTTTTTAAAACTATCCGTATTTCTACTGAGGTTAAAATACCATCATTAAGGTATTGGGGGCCGTTACCAGCTTATCTATTTTTGCACGAAACAAAAACATAAAACTATGACACGAAAAATCATGACCGCATTCTTGTTCGCAGCAACATTATTTACTATTGCAAGCTGCAAAAAAAGCAGTTCAACACCATCTGGTACAGGAAAGTCTTTTTACATGAAATTGGATGGAACTGAATTCACGCCAGCCGGAGGTGGACGGTATTATGCCCTTACGGGTTCCATTCCCGGAATTCAGATAGTGGGTGATACGAGTTATATGACTATCGAGATATATGTGAATTCAGATGCTGTAGGCACCTACAACCTTGACCATGCCGGCGGTAGCAACTTCGGTTCAGTTTTTGTAAATGCGGGTAGCAAAGTTTACCTGAGCACAAGCGGTGAAGTAAAGATCACAAAATCGGCCGGAGGGAAGATAAGTGGCACATTCCATTATACAGCAACAGGCACATCAGGAACAGTAAATGTTACAGATGGGGAGTTCAATGATATTCCTAAAAAATAGTAGTTAGTCTCTGTAGATCAAAACCGCAGTTCATGCGGTTTTGATCTATGCAGCAAATGCTGCTATCATAGCTCCAATAAATGCAACAAAAACCGTTAAAAATACTTTCAGGGCTGTTTTTGACGCATTCTTCAGCTCTTCATCAGATAAGCCCTGCCATTGTTGTATCATCCTGTTATAACTGGCTTTACTGCCTACTGTGAAATTCAATAACGCATACAAGGCGGCAAGCCCACCCAAACCCAAAAGTTTACCCGTCGCCCGCCCCGATATGCCAGTCCCCCTGAAAAACCTGTCCATACCATTACCCGGCATGTAAACATTGTAAAGGACAATAACGGAAACCAGGATCAATAACATCATCGCTGCAACAAGCAAAGTGCCGTTAGTTCTGCCCTTTGTGTGATCGCGGCCATTCTTTTTAAGGTCGTAGTATTGGCTGCAGTAGATTGTTTGTATCAGGTTCATTATCTGTTAGTTTGGATAAACCAAAAATACCAAACAGCTAAACACTCTCTAATACCACAAATGTGGTATTTCTATTTCCCTGGGGATCAAAAAAAAATAATGAAAAAGCGGAGAAACAGCTATAGCTTAGTTTCTCCGCTCAATTAACGTGCCCAGGAATGGATTCGAACCATCACACCCTTGCAGGCGCTGCGACCTGAACACAGTGCGTCTACCAATTTCGCCACCTGGGCAGTTTTTGTGTTTCAGGGCTGCAAATGTAATTGTTTTTTGCGGAATTTGGAATTAGTAATCAGGAATTAGCGACAACTGCGTAAAACTACTAACTACAAATTTCAATTTCCTGCTATACAGCCATAAGGCTGCACCCACGCAGGGCGCTGTGATCAAGTCTGCCAAGAACACGAAAACTACCATCATCGGATATATTCCCGATATCTTCAGTAGCGATGAACGAGCAGGAATGTATATTAGCAAGGTCAATAATATTGAGTGCCCCGGTACCATTTTCTGTCACCTCAAGTGGATCATTTACGTCGCGTATAAATACCTGCATTGTGTTGGTGCATCTGAACCTACCTTCTGCGGTAGCATATGCCTGCGAAAGCAACTCTGTCATACCATACTCGGAGTGAATATGCTCCAATTGCCATTGTTTTTTAAGTATAGCATGCACTTCTTCGCGGGTCAGTTCTTCTCTCCTTCCCTTCATGCCGCCGGTTTCCATGACGATGGTATCAGACAACTTCATGGGGTATGCGGCAGCAAAATCAAGTAACGCGAAAGTCACTCCCAGCAAGAGTACTTTTTGTTTCTGCTGTTCCAGCTTTTGCAGTTGTTCATGTAATTGTTGCCATTCATTAATATAAAAACCGCTCGCGGCATGCCCCCCCTGCTCCATCAGCGTTTTTGCCATATACACCAGCGATGCATTCTTACGCTCCAGGTACGACGGCAATAATGCCAATATCACATAGTCTTCAACAGGGCCATAAAAGGCCTCAAAACCCTGTAGCAGGCTCTGAGTGTAAATCGCCGCATCAGCAATGTAGTGTTTAGATGGCGTCTCTGCTGTTGTGCCGCTACTTTCAAATACGAGCTCTTGCTGCTGCATCCCATTAACTACTTGATGTGTTTTGAAAAATGATATCGGTAAAAAAGGGATAGAGGTGAGCTCGGTGATAGCATTCGTATTAACCTTTAGCGCATCGCAATACTGCCGGTATATAGTATTGTGCATATGCTGGCAACGGAAAACTTCGAGCGCCAACTGCTTGAAATTATCACTATCTGCGTGCAATACCTGCCCGGGATTTAACGTTGTATTGTAAGACACTTTTATTAACTTTGATTACATGGAGCGAATCCGCTATATAGCCTCTTTTTTATTTGCCGCGATCATATTTACTTCCTGCGAAAAAAACACGGTGTCAAAGATACCATACATAACCTTAACTGCATTTCTACCTGACACTGTAATGAAGGCAAACAGGGATACTTGTTTTATCATATTTAGCCTTCGTGACGGGGACGCAGATATTGCGGGCATAGGCGACACCGTTTCGCAGATATATTACATAGACAGCCGAGACACGAACACTATCTTAAAAAATATTTTCCCAGACGTAGACCCCAAAGTTGAAGACCCTAAAAAAGGCATTACCGGAAGTTGCATCTTCTACCCGGACCCAATTCCTGTGCCTAGGTCAGACTCGTTGCACCTTGCCACCGGAGACACATTTCACTATAGACTATATATCAAGGACCGGGCCGGCAATAAGAGTAACGAGATAGTTACTCCTCAAATGATCATCAGGCCCTGAGGCTACTGCCAATATTGAGGTTAAAAATATATATATTTTTACTAACTAATAATTACTTTCATCTGTCTTATTATCTACAGGCACAAAATGTGCTTATTTATTAAAACCTAAAAATATACTCATGAAGTGTACACATTTACTGAGATCCGCTGCTTTTTGCTGCGCGCTGCTCTCTGCAAATATCAATAATGCCCAAATGGTGGGCAGCAATGTATACCTGCAGGGTAAGTATGTGGAAGTTGGCATGAACCCCAATGGGTCTTATGGCGCAAGCTCGTCGCCAACAACTTACCATAGCCATATGACAACTGCCGGCACGCCGGGAGGAGCTCTTGGTTTTGTTGCGGATGTTGGCATGGATGGATGGACTGTGGGCTCACCTGCATACATGGGCGATTATTTCTATCCGGGCTCCCCTTTTGAAGGTTGGGAATTACAGGTTAACGGAAGATCATGCCAGGCGTTTAATACCTCCGGCGCTTCCTCCTACGTTTACTCCGGAGGAATGCCTGCAATTACCGGAACATCTGTTTCTTATGCAACCGGCGGCACTAAAGTGATAGCTACATGGCAAGGCACAATAGACAGTATTGATATTATACAAACAACAACAGTTGATACGAACAACCTGTATTTTACCGTGAAAGTAGTGCTCACAAATACAGCCTCGTTGCCAAGAAACAATATATATTATTTCCGGAGCGTAGATGCCGATAACGACCAGACTTGGCCTGGCGGTGGCTTCACAACAAATAACCTCATAGAATACCAAACAACAGATACTACTATTGTTTCGGCAACAGGCCTTAGCTCTTCTTCCGCATATCTTGCATTTGGCACTACCGACACTGCTGCTATGGCTGTAATATACAATGTGTGGCCAAAACCTGCAGGTGGGTTAGCATCCGGGTATATGGGCAGTTCATCATTTAGTGGCCCATCTTTCTATACGCCGGGAGTAACCCATTTCGGGGATATTGCTATTGGCCTTATCATAAATATACCGCACCTTGCGACTGTGGACAGTATGGGCGACAGTGTTTACAGAACCACTGCAGGATCTGCATTTCTTCATCCTGCAAACCAGGCTACGCTCAACTATTTCTATGCGTTTAGCACAGCCGCACGCGACTCTGCTGTTAAACTCCTTGATGGTTCATCTACACCGGGCAGCACGCTTGCAATTAAAAACGTTAACAACAATGCTGACATAAAAGTGTACCCCAACCCATCGGGAGAAGTTGTGAATATTACAAACCTGGCAACAAATGACAGAATAATGGTTTATGATATCATGGGTAGAGATATGCAACAAAACTGGCAAGCATATCATGATGGTACAGTTGCATTCAGATACAAGGATGTGCCCACCGGAGCATATGTACTGATAGTGATGGACGAAAATGGTAATGTAAAATCAAGAATACCTGTAAGAAAGCTATAATGTACTATAAATAGAGGGTATCTATAATGGATACCCTCTATTTGCAAGCCCAGCAAATTTTGATATTTACCTGCATATCATTAATTTCACCCTCACAAAGACATATTCATGAAATTTCGCGCTTTTTTATTACCTGTTTTGTTCTTAGCACTCATCTGCTCCTCAAGCTCGTGTGTAAAAAAGTATATATGCCACTGCGAGATAACTTATAGCGGCGTGCCTGGCCTGCCGGATACCGCCATTCACGAATATGATATTTCCGATACCAAGTCGTCAGCTCAAAGCAAATGCGAAGGACAGTCGTACGAAAAAGAGGTTAACCACATCAAGACTAAAGAAACCTGCACACTGTACTAAGCTGATAATTATCAAACCTTTAGCAAACAGCAGGTTCAGATTTTTTACCGATAACATCTTTTTATGTAGGTTTGAGCCATAATGGCTATGGATACGGTTTTCCCTACCCCGAAAGGTGTATTATTTTATGTCAAGAGAAGCTTTGGCGCGGTATTGTTGATTGCCCTGGCTGCTACTTTCTTTTACTCTGCCTATACAAAATCGGGCGTTGAGCTACAAGGCTTTTATCTTGTGGATACCCCCGGATCTACAAACGCTTTCGATAATTTCCAGTGGACCTTTCTCGACCTGGGCATCAATAGCATGGTTGTTGCGGGCATTATAGCCCGGGTAATGATCGGATTGGAATTGTTGCTTGGTTTCTTCCTGCTGTTTCATATTTACCTGCGGCAGTTCACCTACAAGGCGGTTATCGCCATTTTGGTAATTTTCATTGGCTATCTCCTGGTCGTTATGCTCAAACAGGGAAATACTGGCAACTGCGGTTGTTTTGGCAATAAAATAAGTATGACACCCTTGCAGGCTATATGGAAAAACGTGGCGATGATAGCCGCAACGGTGGTACTTATGTTCATATACCCTGTAAAGCCGTATAAATTCCAGGAGTACTTTTGTATGGTGCTTTGCGCTGCAAGCTTTTCAATTCCTTTTGCCGTAAATTATATGTACGTGGGCACAAGTCCCGTAAAATATTCCAGCCCTATCAACCTGGAACCACTCTATAAATATGACCCCAAACCTTCAGTAGAACTTAGGCAGGGTAAACATATCATAGCATTCATGAGCCTTACCTGCCCTCATTGCAAAAAGGCAGCTCACTTGTTACACATCATCCATCAACAGCATCCGGATATACCCGTATATATAGTGCTTGCAGGCAACGAAGATCACAAGAAACAATTCTTTGATGAGACCCAGGCAAGCGATGTACCTAATCTCCATTATCCTCATACCGAGGAATTTGAGAAAATGATCGACTCCGGTTTAAAGGAGGGAGAACACAATGGTGTACCTACCATTTACTGGATCAACAACACCGTAATAGAATATAAAAGCGTTTACGCATACTACCAGCTTGACCCGAAATACATGGTAGAGTGGATGAAAACCACCAAACCCTAAAGATATTTCCTTATTGCTTAATTATTTTGCCGGCAATGCCATCGCCGTCTTCTGTGCGCAACAAATATAAATATTCTCCGGCCGGTAAATTGGAGGTATTTAACTGAGTGATGTGATCACCTGCACCGGCATTTTTCTCATGAACAGTATTTAATACACGCCCACTCATATCCATAAGCTGAATAGTAACGTCGGTATTTTTCGCCAGAGAGAACTTGACATTCGTGTTATTTGTAGTTGGATTGGGATAATTTCCGTAGAAAGTAAGATTATTGCGTGTAACTCCACCAACGCCTGCCGTATAACCGATCACGACCACCGGGTAAATAGCAAGGTTATTGCGAATAGAGTCGTTTTGAGAATAATTGTCGTACCACCTATTGTCCATTTGCAACACGGCGTTCTGTACATTGTAAATGGTATCTAGGGTAGTATCAATTGCAGTGGCACTATAAACCAGCGAATAATCTACCAGGGGATGGCGGTCGCCATTAAGTGTAGAGGCAATTGCCAATGTATCGCCATTTAGCGAAGTATAATTATAATCAAGGCTGTAACCAATAAAGAACGAGCTGTAATAATTGGGAGTAGGTGCTGCAAACATAAATTGCTTCAAAGTATCAACCGTAGCGCCAATGCCTAATTGTGTAACTGGTACTACCAAAGAATCCAGCACTGCATTAGGGAACCCTCTGTAATGCTTGGAAGCCGAGATCATCTGCTGTGGCCCTTCGCCCCACACTTTGAATGTTATTGTTTTAGTCGATGTGGGCACAACATCTCCCGAAAACTGCGCAAGCAACCCGATCACCTGCATATCACGACCTGCATTATTGTTGTAGTCAAATCGCTCAGCGAAAGCTTTATCTCCCCAATAGTTTGTGCCGGTTACATAACCACCTTCCGCCAGCTTATATACCGTTAAAGGAGCGCCGGTAAGAATATTAGTGGGAATGACAGTATCTCCCATTGCCGTTGTCTTGCCGTATGGAAGATCATTAGAAAAATCACGATAGTTACCTTTTACAAAATTTACGGGAACGGCCGTAACCGTACCTACTCTTTGAGCAAAGCTATTGGCGACAAATACTATGGCAATAAAAAGTATAACAATTTTCTTCATTCTGTTAAATTGAATTCGTGCTAAATTACAACTCCTGCACGGTAAAATTCTTAAAACTGCGTTAATACGTACTATTCATATGCCTTTGAAATAAGCAAAAGGTCTGCAAGAGCTATTGCAGTAACTGCTTCTATTACCACAGGCACCCGCAAGGCAATACAGAGATCATGCCTGCCTTTTACGGTAAACGGCTCTACAGAACCCGTTGAGTTATTCCATGTTTGCTGCTCTTTAGGTGTGCTGCTTGTTGGCTTCACAGCCACCCTGAAGTAAAGTTCGTTACCATTGGTTACACCGCCGTTAATACCACCAGCATGATTAGTACGGGTAGTGCCCTTTTCATCTACTATTGCATCGTTATGTTCGCTGCCCTTCATTCGCGCTGCGGCAAATCCACTCCCGAATTCAATTCCTTTAACTGCAGGCACAGAAAACACCGCATGACTAATAACCGACTCCACAGAATTAAAGAAAGGCTCGCCCAGCCCTACCGGCAAACCGTTTACACAACATGCAACCACTCCGCCAATACTATCCTGGTGTTCTACAGCTTTGTTGATGGCAGCTTCAATGTCTGTACTATCCCCGGCTTCGATAAGCTCAGCATTAACTTTGATCTCCTTCATTATTTTTTTCGCGATCACACCCGCTGCAACTAAAGCCACAGTGAGCCTGCCGGAAGAATGCCCACCGCCACGATGATCATTGAACCCGTTGAACTTTTTACTAAGCACAAAATCGGCATGACCCGGTCGAGGGGTCGCTTTTATGGCATCATAGTCAACAGAACGGATATTATTATTTTCAAAGACAATGATCAATGGTGCTCCCGTAGTTTTGTTGCTGAATACACCGCTCATAAAAATTGGCATATCATCTTCTTTTCTGGGTGTCGTACCAGCCGCACCTGCTTTACGACGTTCAAGGTCGGCTATAAACTCCGCTTCATTAATGTCGATCCCTGCCGGGCAGCCATCAATGGTCACTCCTACCCATTTACCGTGAGACTCGCCAAAAATGCTCACCCTGAATATATTGCCAAATGTGTTCATTGAATTCTAATAAAAATACAAATTAATCACTCATAACGTCACATTTCCTCCACACGCAATCAACTCCTTAAAAAAATCCGGGTAGGATTTATTCACCGATTCGGCAAAAGTTATTTCTACCGGCCCGTTGGCGCGAAGCGCCCCGATTGCAGCCGCCATTACTATTCTATGATCATGATACGAGTCTATTATTGTACCCTGCAGTTTGGGCACACCGGTAATGAACAACGTATCATCTTCCACCGAGAAAGGCACTGCAAAGTCATGCAGCATCTCTGTAATACTTTCAACCCTGTTACTTTCCTTATGAAACAACCTATGCACACCACGTATCTGACTCTCGCCGTTACAGCAACTTGCCAGTATCGCCAGCGCCGGGAAGAGATCCGGGCAATCCGTGGCATCCAACTCGAACGCATTTAATCGCGATCTTTTTACCGAAAAACTATTTTCGGTTTGTGTTACCTCGGCACCGGCATTTTTCAACACTTCAAGTATCGCCACATCTGCCTGCTGTGAACCTATTTGCAGGTTGGATACTGTAATATCACCGGCAATAGCACCCGCAACCAAAAAATAAGCGGCACTACTCCAGTCTCCATCCACATTTATCGCAACCTCGTCCTGCTGTTCAAATGTCGTGGGATCTACAACAAACTCTTTATAATTATTGTTCGTGATAGTTTTACCAAAACGCGCCAATACACCCAGCGTCATTTCTATATATGGCTTACTCTTTAATCCTTTTACTGTTATTGTTACCTTTTCCTTTGTACAACTACTGTATGCAAACAGCAAACCGCTCAGCAACTGGGAACCGTCACCGGCATCTATCGCAATATTCTTCGCCTCCATAGGTCCCTGCAGCGTAAATGGAACATTACCTGTAAATCCTGTCAGGTATACATTTAATTTAGGGAAAATTTCCTCAAATCCATCCATTGGCCTGCGTAGTAGTGTTCCATGCCCCTCTACCTGAATACGCTCATTACAAGTTGCGGCTATGGGCGTGAACAAACGGGTAGCCAAACCGCTTTCATTACAATTGATAACTCCAGAGACAGGCATCACCCCATTGCTCGTTATTTCCATTGAATTATCCGGAAGCGAAACAACCTTAGCCCCCAGTTGCTTTATTACCTGTAGGGCTGCATTCTCGTCGTCTGATTTCCCTGAATTGCGAATTAACGTTTTACCATTATGCAACAACGATGCCGCATATACACGCTGCGTCATACTTTTTGATGATGGAGCATAAATAGCTCCATGTATCCTACTGGGTTCAATTATCGCTTTCATAGTCAAGAAGGGCTTTTTCTATCGCTGTTAGGGGCAATGAACGTACTACAGCTTTTCCTATCTTTTCCAATACAATATAATCGATCATATCTCCGCTCCGCTTCTTATCCATTCTCATTATCTCTATCGCTTTCTTAGCGTTGATCTTCAGGCTTATTGGTAAATGATACCTGCCAAGTAGCTCCTCCAGGTCAGATACAACGTGTTCATCAAGTCCTGCAACCTGCGATGATACCCTTGCTGCTATCACCATCCCAATGCCCACAGCCTTGCCATGGGGTATCTCGTAAAGGTTCTCAATAGCATGTGCTGCCGTGTGCCCGAAGTTAAGCAGCTTCCTTATCCCCGTCTCTTTTTCATCTTCTGCCACAGTCTTATTTTTCCATGCAACACATCGCTGTATCAACATTTGCAGTGCATCGTCATTATGATCCCGATAGTAAGAGATATTGTTCTTCTGTAGTTCTGAATATAACTGTTCATCAAAGATGCAGCCATACTTGATTATTTCGGCAAAGCCGTTACTCCATTCATCGTCCGGCAAAGTATCCAGGAAGCGGGGATCGTACAATATGAATCGGGGTTGCGCTATAGAACCCAGAATATTTTTATAGTGACCAAGGTTGATCCCGTTCTTGCCACCTACCGCTGCATCCACCATTCCCAACAATGTCGTAGGCATGAATCCAAACGGGATACCGCGCATATAAATAGAACCCAGCATGCCAACAATATCCGTTATCACTCCCCCACCAATACCCACAAGCATTGTTTTACGTGTGGCTTCCAGGTTCAGCAGTTCTTTGGCCAGGAAGGTGATCGTATGTGGATTCTTGCTGTGCTCACCAACCGGCACAACCAATAACTTATGGCCCTTAAACAATTTGGCGTGCAATTTTGCGATATGCTCATCGGTAATTAATACTGTCTGCTCTTTATCATACCTCGTCCAGAGCTCTGCAAATGAGCTCTGAAAGTGATAGTGCACGGTGCCCGAAGGGAAAGTTACTGTCTGCTGCATAATTCGGCTCAAAAATAGCTTTTATAACCATCAATAATCGTCTATTCACTCATAGACAGCTACGATCAGTCCGTACTTACAATCTTCGTACCTTTGCCCGGCAGTTATGAGTAAAAAAGGCAAGGTGTTGGTGGCCATGAGTGGCGGTATAGATAGTACCGTAAGTGCCCTCATGTTGCACCACCAGGGATATGAGGTTGTAGGTATTACCATGAAAACATGGGATTATGCCTCATCAGGCGGTGGTAAGAAGGAAACAGGCTGTTGCAACCTGGATTCGTTTAATGATGCACGCGCTGCTGCCGTAGAACATGGTTTTCCTCACTATGTTCTGGATATACGGGAAGAATTTGGCGACCATGTTATTAACAATTTCGTTGATGAATATATAGCCGGACGTACCCCCAACCCGTGTGTATTATGCAATACTCATATTAAATGGGCTGCCTTACTTAAACGCGCCAATTCCCTGAACTGCGATTACATAGCAACCGGCCATTATGTTAGGGTGCGCGAAGAGAATAACCGCCTTGTGCTCTCAAAAGCAAAAGATCTCACGAAAGATCAGAGCTATGTGCTTTGGGGCTTAGGCCAGGATTGCCTTTCACGCAGTATATATCCTCTTGGGGATTATCTGAAAACCGAGGTAAGACAGATCGCGTACGACATGGGCTACAAAGAGCTCTCAAAAAAAGCAGAGAGTTACGAGATATGCTTTGTGCCGGATAACGATTACCGGAGCTTCCTGAAACGCAATGTGAACGGGCTGGAAGAGCGCGTAAAAGGCGGTGACTTTGTATTGGCAGACGGCCAGGTTGTAGGCAAGCACCAAGGGTACCCATTCTATACGATTGGCCAACGTAAAGGGCTGGATGTTGCACTGGGTAAACCCATGTTTGTAACCAATATTTTACCCGAGACCAATACGGTAGTACTGGGTGAAGCCCATGAACTGCAACGTAGCCAGATGCTGGTGCGCGGCCTTAATATGGTGAAATATAGCCAGATAACTGATGGTATGGAAGCTGTTACCAAAATAAGGTACCGTGACCCCGGCACTGAAAGTACACTAACCAATGTACCCGGCGGTATTCTTGTTGATTTTAAACATGCGGTTAGCAGCATTGCCCCCGGCCAGTCGGCTGTTATTTACGAAGGCGACGATGTGGTGGCAGGCGGGATCATACAAAAGGAAATTCAATAATATTAGCACCTCGCCAAGTATTTTTAGCTATTTTCGTTTCTTTCATTATATTTACGTGAAATAACGGCATCAGAATCTTATGATCAGGAAGATTTCAACTGGTTTTCTATTGGTATTATCATGTGTATTTGCAATGTATTCCTGCAAAAAAGTAAGTAACAGCACAGTTGATGCTACCCGTAACTATTTTCCCCTCCAGTTTGGCAAATACGTCACCTATGCCGTTGATTCGATATATTATTACGGCAGCACAGGTACACAGGTAGAAACAAGGTGCCAATTGAAATATGCTATTACCGATACGTATACCTATAAGAAAAAACTAAATTACATCCTGGATGTATCCTACCGTCCATACGAAGGTGCAGAATGGCTTCCGCAGCGTGTCATCTTATTACAGCCTACAACAACCAGCCTTTTGTATTCACAGGACGGCACACAGTACGTGAAGCTGATGTTTCCGATCAAAGAAGGTTTTAGCTGGAAGGGCAACCAGTATGCGCAGGTTGAGGATACACTTTTCTCCTACCTTAAAGATTGGAATTACACATACCGGAAATACGACCACGTTTACTTCAATGGCTTCGTTAGCTTCGACAATACAGTTACAGTTACGCAAGCAGATGAAAACGTTGGCTACCAGGATGTTGACTCTGTACGCTATGGCTACAAGACGTTTGCAAAAGAAGTTTATGCCTACAATGTCGGCATGATCTATAAAGAGTGGACGCATTATACATGGCAGGGCTACGACACTACTGTTTTGAACAGTAAGAACGGCTATTCCGTTACGATGCGTGCTATCGACCATAACTAGTTTTTTATGTGCAGGAAGGTGTTTGGGGTTTGTGTGGTATTGGCACTTGTGCTCTCCAATAGAGTATTCTCGCAACAATTCGCATTCCGGGTAAGCTTCACGGATAAAAACAATACTCCGTACACTTTAAGTGCGCCATCGGCATATTTGTCCCCTCGGGCTATCGCTCGGCGAACTACACAAGGCATCGCTGTAGACAGCACGGACCTGCCTGTAAATCAAACATACATAGACAGCGTACTTACCCTGACAGGTGGCAAATGGCACACATCTTCAAAATGGCTGAATAATTGTACCATACTAGTGGCCGATGCCGACTCTTCAAATATTGCTAACCTTGCAGGTAAATCTTTTATCAGTGAAGTAAAGTTGATCGCGCATTACGCCTTCAACCTGCATAAACCGACTGCCACCACTACCGGCACAGTACATTTACCTGCAAGCAAAACAACTAGTTTTGATGCATCATATTACGGCACTTCAGGTACATGGACTCAAACCTCGTTGGTAAGAGGTAATTACCTGCACTCAAACGGGTTTATGGGACAGGGCATGCTGATAGCAGTATTTGATGCCGGATTTTCTGGAGGGCACAATACCCCCGGGTTTGACAGTATGTGGAATGCAGGAAGGGTTGTTGATACAATTGATTACGTGTATCATTCTAACAATATTTTCAATTACGACACGCACGGTTCAGAAGTGTTATCGACTATAGCGGGTTATGCGCCCGGAACATATGTAGGTACTGCGCCTCTTGCCTCTTTTGCACTTTACAAAACTGAGATAGGCGGTTCTGACCAGCCTGTTGAACTGGACCAATTGCTCGCAGCAACTGAGCGTGCAGATAGCATTGGTGCCGATATTATTTCTGAATCGGTGGGATACGACTTGTTCGATTACCCACCGGGCGCAGGACAAGTATTTGCTATTGACCTTGACGGCAAGACCACAGTAGGTGCAAAGGCAGCCAACTTTGCAACAAAGAAAGGCATGCTCTTCGTTGCTACTGCAGGTAACGATGGTACAGGTTATCCTGGCTGGGGGAACCATATACTGACTCCCGGCGATGCCGACAGTGCGCTTACCATAGGAAGCACTGATGCAACAGGTGCTGTTTGGGCTTCCAGCGGTTGGGGGCCTAATGCTTCTGGGCATATGAAGCCGGATGTTTCGTGCATGGGCCACGGCGCTAATGTATTGACTCCATCAGGAATTGGCTCACGCGATGGTACGTCGATCTCCACCCCACAGATAGCCGGATGGGCGGCATGCCTATGGCAGGCAAACCCCACCGCTACACCTTACCAGATACGCCAGGCGATCATTCGTTGCGCGAGTCAATATAACACACCCGACAACCACATTGGGTATGGAGTCCCTGACTTTCAATGCACCGAACAATTGCTGAATGTGGCGGACACACCTCCGCCGTTTACCCGATCTAATTGGGTGATAGCTGCACCTAATCCATCCACCCGGGAGGTGAATATCGCGGTAGCACCAGATACTGACAACCTTGTAGAATTCAGGCTGATGGACATGACGGGCAAAACCATATCTTCTTTCAGCAAGTACTTGTTCAAAGGATACAATAGTCCTGTTGTTTTGTCGCTGCAGGAGCTGCCTGCGGGCATTTATATTCTTAAGGTCGTATCTCCTACCCGGGAAAAGACCATCAGGCTGGAGAAGCTGTAACGCCTTCTTTTGACTTTGCCCAAAAAAACAACAACGCTGTAAATATCGCGTAGAGCATAATACCTCGCTGCAATGAGAGTACACTTTCCGTAAAAAAGGTAGCACAGAAAATGACCAGGAGATAGAGATATAACCTATCATTAACGCGGATAGCTTGCCACAAATGGAGCAATAACGTTACACACAGAATTAAAACACCGGCAATACCGAAGCATAGCCATTGGTAAACATACTCATTATGCGGGTCTTCATAAATAATGGGCAATGCATTCTCCTGTGACTTTGCCTGCATAACAGCACAGATACGGCCCGGGCCAACACCTGTGAGCCAGTTTTGCTGCACCAGGTCAACATCCATGTTCCAGATGGCTTTACGGGCTGTAACAGAGTTATCAGCTACACCTGCCTGATCTTTTGAGCTAAAGAGCTGAGTCATTTCGCTCATACGCTGCCCCACAAAAGGGATGAACGCCCAGGCAACAACAGCCGTAGCTATTAACCCAACGAATAGAATTGCATATTTACGTAGTTCATTTCTGTGTGTCCAGGCAAAATGTACCAGTATCAGCAGCATTGCAGCAATGGGTGTTTTGGCCCCCAAGGCCAATAAGAACAGGAATGCGATATACAAAAGCACATTGAGCAAAACCGGATGCATCCGCATATCCGGCTTCGATGCCAGTAACATGATACATATGGATATGCAGAGGTAAACAGATAGATAGGTAGGATGAATATCGAGGAAGAAGTGCATACTAGCCCTGTAAGACATATGAGTTAGCCCTCCCGCTGAGGCATCGGTAAGAAAGTGATGAATAAAATTAACGTTGGCTATGGCGCACACCATAAGGCAGCCATACACAAAATACATTAACTGTTTTAGTATGACCTGCCTCAGTTGCGGTGCCATTACTGCAAACAATACCGGCATGAACAGCAGTGCCACCCGGTGCTCCACCGCTTTCTTCGCCGCACGTGCAAATTCTGCCGGAGCAAATGGCATTGCCACCAGGAAAAATAAAAAAGAACTACCCAGCAGCAGCGCCCACAAATAGTTCTTCCGGGGAGCAGTATATTTTACCTGAACAGTACGGATAATAAAATATACGCCTGCTCCCATAGTAGCCCACACCTGCCATTTCATGGGCAGGAAAAAGGACAGCATTAATAGCCGGGCGATATATTTATCTATGTTGTTCAAATTCAATTCTTGCGTTGGCCACAAAATCTGTAAACTCTTTATTAAAACGCGCCTCCGAAAACCTTAACGAATTTTCCCTTATTAAAGTATGGTCGGTTAGCGGGTTTGCTTCAAATTTATTTACTGCATCTATCACCCCCTGCTCCGACTGCTGCGCAAAAAGATAACCTGTTTGTCCATCTACTACTGTCTCGCGGTAGCCGCCATAATCGAGGGCGATAACGGGGGTGCCGCATGCCTGCGCTTCTACGCAAACTATACCAAAATCTTCCTTTGCGGCGAAGATACAGGCTTTTGCCTGCTGCATGTATCGTATCATTTCTGCATCAGCTTTGTAGCCCAGCCAGGTAATATTCTTACACCCCCTCACATCATCAAACTCCTTCGCGCCCCAGCCATCGCCTATTATCACCAGTTTTTTGTCCGGCATTTGCTTGAATGCACGGGCTATCATATCCATCCGTTTGTAGGGCACTACCCTGCCTGCGCACAGGTAATAATCCTCGCGCGGTGCCGTGCTCAGCGCAAACTTTTCTACGCGCACAGGCGGATGGATGACCACTGAGTCCCTGCCATAACTGTTTTGTATTCGCCTGCGCACATGCGCTGAATTGGCGATAAAATAATGCACTCGCTCTGCTGAGCGCCTGTCCCAGCGACGCAGGTAGTTGACATACCATTTATAAAACCCTGTGCGACCCAGCCCGTGGGTAGCGGCGTAGTCATCAAACATATCCCAAATTGGGCGCAGTGGGGTATGGCAATAGCAAATGTTCAAAGTTTTGGGATCGCTGCGGAAACCTTTGGCTACCGCATGCGAGGTAGAGAGTATCAAATCATAGCCGTGTAGATTGAAGCGCTTCATGAGCCATGGCATAACGGGTAGCGCCAGCCGGTATATGCGGCTGATGAAGGGCACATACTGCAGCAGCGATGTTCTGACGGGCATATCGTGCAGTATCTCGTGGCGGGCAGATGGCGAGAACTTATCGAACAGGGCGTAGATGTCCACATCCTCACTCTTATAGAGGTTAAGGATGGCGCCGGCCACCTTTTCGGCGCCGCCATTGGCATTGAACCAGTCCTGAACGAAAGCTACCTTCATCTATGGCACAAAATAAGGGTTTTATAATATTGCGTAGTTCTTCGCACTTTAGAACGGTATTCAGTGCGTAAGCCGTGATTATTAGCGGAACGTTGCATCAAAAACGTGGCCATAACGATGCAAAGTTCCGCAAGGTTTTTGTGTTGAAAAAATCAAATTTCCATGATAGCACTGTTACCGCGTTACAGGCGCGGCTTTGAGGGGTTTCAGAGGCGCCACAGAAAACGGCCTTTATTCGCAGTGTTTTTTGACCTCACCCGCGGCTCTTCTGTCGCCCAGGCTGGCAGCTTTCTGGAGGTCTTCGCAGCCGGTGGCTTTATCGCCTGAATTTACCTTTGCCAGTCCGCGGTTATAGTACGCGCCTGCATCATTGGGGTTGAGGGCAATGGCCTTGTTAAGGTCATCAATAGCGCCGGGATAATCGCCGATGCTGCAGCGGGCACATCCCCTGCCTGAGAATGAGTTACCATCCTCTGGGTTGATGCGTAGTGCAATGTCATAATCGGCAATGGCGCCTTGTGGGTCCCTAAGGCAGTATTTTGCCGCCCCCCTGTAGCAATAAGCATAGCCGAATTTGGGCTTCAGCTCTATAGCCTTATTGAAAGCATCAAGGGCCGCCTGCATCTCGCCTTTTTTGATGCTTGCCACACCGGTGTTGTAATAATCGGCGGCGAGCTGGCCATGGGCTTTGAACACACCGACAGCAACAAATAAGAACAGCAGGAGTTTTTTCATTGAGGTATAAAAATACGGATATTATCTGACGCTCAGGTTAATTGCAATCAGCGAACATTTTATTTGAGCATAATCCCATGAATAAACAATAAGGATAATATCACCTATTGTTCACACAAATTTGATATACCACCGAACAATCACTAAATTTGCGCATTCTCAAATTAAAACAATCACTTAACTAAGAAATGCCGTATCTATTTACATCAGAATCAGTTTCTGAAGGACATCCTGATAAAGTGGCCGACCAGATATCGGACGCGCTTGTTGACAACTTTCTTGCATGGGACCCACAGGCAAAAATTGCCTGCGAAACCTTAGTAACTACCGGGCAGGTGGTGCTTGCCGGCGAGGTGAAATGCAGCACATATATTGATGTGCAGACGATTGCGCGCGAGGTGATAGCTAAAATAGGCTACACCAAGAGCGAGTATATGTTTGAAGCGCATTCGTGCGGTGTGCTTTCTGCCATACACGAGCAGAGTGCCGACATCAACCAGGGTGTTGAGCGCAAGAAGAAGGAAGACCAGGGGGCAGGCGACCAGGGTATGATGTTTGGTTACGCAACCAACGAAACTGCCAACTACATGCCGCTGGCATTGGATATGGCACATAACCTGCTGCTGGAACTGGCTGCAATACGCAAAGAGGGCAAGCAAATGAAATACCTGCGCCCGGATGCAAAGAGCCAGGTGACACTGGAATACAGCGACGATAACAGGCCGGTGCGCATTGATGCAATAGTTATCAGCACACAGCACGATGACTTTGCTGAAGAAAAAGCTATGCAGGCGCGTATCACTAAAGATGTGAAGACCATACTGATACCACGCATACTGAAGAGCTATCCGCAATACAAGCACCTGTTCAACGATAAAATAAAATACCACATCAACCCAACGGGCAAGTTCGTGATCGGCGGCCCGCATGGTGATACCGGCCTGACAGGCCGCAAGATCATTGTGGACACTTATGGTGGCAAGGGCGCACATGGCGGTGGCGCGTTCAGCGGTAAAGACCCGAGCAAAGTGGACAGGAGCGCAGCATATGCTACCCGCCACATTGCCAAAAACCTGGTAGCTGCAGGTGTATGCGACGAAGTGCTGGTGCAGGTGAGCTACGCAATAGGTGTGGCTCAGCCAATGGGCTTGTATGTGAATACACATGGCACAGCCAAAGTGAAAATGAACGATGGCCAGATAGCTAAAATAGTGAGCGAAGTGTTTGACATGCGCCCATACTTTATAGAACAGCGCCTGAAACTGCGCACACCTATGTATAGCGAAGCTGCTGCATACGGGCACATGGGCCGCAAGTCTGAAACAGTAACCAAGTCTTTCAAGAGCGCAGACGGCAAGACCAAGAATATGAAGGTGGAACTGTTTACATGGGAGAAACTGGATTATGTGGATAAGGTTAAGAAGGCTTTTAAATTAAAATAACAAGCCACACGTTATGTATTGAAATGGATGCCCCGACGGCATCCATTTCTTATTATACGCATCCCCAATTTGTAGCATGGACTCCTCAAACCAACGTGCATTGAATGGGCTAGTAGCAACGGCATGATTTTAGTAGCAGTACAGATTGCATTAACGCGGAAAGCATAATAGTATGGGCTGCGGCTCGTTAATCAAGAGATCGATACGAAGATTGTGTGTGTTTAAAATAGAAACGCCCCGTAGTCTTACGGGGCGTTTTACTTATAAGATGTTTGGTAATTAAGTAGTTACTAAAGTATCCAGCACTTTGTTCATGCTACGAACGGCCTCTGCAGATTTGTTGAAGGCTTCCTGCTCTTCAGCGTTCAGCTTATAGTCAACGATCTTTTCCCAGCCGTTAGACCCGATCACTACCGGTACCCCAAGGCAGATATCGTTCTGGCCATACTCACCTTCCAGGTACACGCAGCAAGGGAATACTTTCTTCTGGTTGCGTACTATAGATTCTACCAATTCTGCGCCTGCAGCACCGGGTGCATACCATGCAGATGTGCCGAGCAGCTTAGTAAGTGTAGCACCACCAACCATAGTATCAGCAGCAACTTGCTTAAGTGTATCAGCACTCAGCATGTTTGATACCGGCGTCCCGTTGATAGTGGCAAGGCGTGTGAGCGGGATCATAGTTGTATCACCATGACCACCTATTACTACTGCATGCAGGTCGTTCTGCGAACAGTTAAGTTCTTTTTGCAGGTATGTTTTAAAACGTGCGCTATCCAGTATACCACCCATACCAATGATGCGGTTCTTAGGCAGGCCTGTAGATTTAAGCGCGAGGTAGGTCATTGTATCCATAGGGTTAGAGATAACCACTATGATAGCATTTGGTGAATGCTGCAACAGGTTCTTGCAAACATCTTCAACGATACGGGCATTGGTGCCTATCAGTTCTTCACGGGTCATACCTGGCTTACGCGGGATACCGGAAGTGATAACACAAACGTCAGAGTTAGCAGTTTTGCTGTAATCGCCGGTAACACCTGTAACACGGGTATCAAAACCACACAGTGATGAAGTTTGGGTAATGTCTAGCGCTTTGCCTTCAGCAAAACCTTCTTTAATATCCACCAATACCAGTTCTTCTGCCAGTTCGCGACGAGCGATGTTGTCGGCACAGGTAGCGCCAACTGCACCGGCGCCTACTACTGTAATCTTCATTTATAATACGTTTTTGAAGTGAGAAATTTTGAAATACGGCGCAAAGGTAAGGAATTGTACCCTTCAAAAATCCTTAATATCAGAATGAATTTAAGTTAACGAATTATATAGTTTTTATCCTTCTGTAAGTTGGTATATAACGCCTCTTTCTTTGAGATACTGCATAATAAAATTGAAACAATTCTCGTGCTTGCCTACCAGTTCAGGTGGGAATACTCCTTTTTCTGTAAACAGCTTATCCATTATCAAATGCAGGGAGCCGGTGCAGGTAAAGCCGGTGGTGCGGCTCATAGACGAAAATTGAGTTGCAGCATCGTAAGTATCGAAAAGATCGTAGGTGTATGTTGCTGCATTCCCGCCCTCGGTGCCCGTTACTTTTATACGCATCAGCGTAAACTCCTGCTCATCCGGCTTAGATCTCCATTGGTCAATAAGCATAGCTGAAGAAAATTCGAGAGGTGTTGTTTCGATGCCTTTAAATTTTATGGTACGGGTATCAAAGAAACCTCCTTTTATCATAGCCTTTATCAGGTCGATGTGGCCGGGATAGCGGAGCGTCTTCTCTTTCATGTTGGGTATATGCCCCATAGTATAGAGAATAGAACGCAGACCATCAGTATTGAATGACTCTAAAGTACCTACCTGAGGAAAGTCCAGTAATTCTGCTTCGCTAAGTGCGGGTTTGGTAACAATTTGCCCGTTTTCCATCAGGCGTGCCGGGCGGGTGTATTCTTCGATCACATCTATCGGCGAGAAGGGTGCTTTATACTCGAACGGTTTCACGCGTATCATGGGCAGCCCACCAACCATACACTCAAAGTCGGTGATCTTCATTTTTTCGTTGTGGTAGCCCAATACATAGTTACTCATGCCTGGAGCGACCCCGCAGTCGACTATTGCTGTAACATTATTTTGTTTGGCGAGGGCATCCAATGCCAATGCATCCTCGGGAAAGAAAGATATATCTGCAACATTTTTGCCGGCTTTTATTACGGCCTCCAGCGTTTTATAGCCCATAAAGCCGGGCACAGCCGTTATCACATAATCAAAACCCAAAAGGAGCGTATTGTAGGCTCCATAATCCTGCAGGTCTGCTTTAACTGTATTAATCGACGGCTCTCGGGCGGCCAGCGCAGCAAGCGCATTTTCGCTCACATCAAAAGAAGTCACTTGATACTTTTTGCATAAGTCTATGGCCATTGTGCGCCCCACCATACCCGCACCTAAAATTGCTATTTTCATTTAAACGAGATTATATAAAAGGTCTGCAAAATACAAATAGAAGCGCATTTGAAAATTAAAGCAGTTTTTATTTATCTTTAAAAATTCTAAACGTGTCACAAACAATACATTAGCAATAACCCCTGCCCGAGATGGCTAAGAAGATCAATACGCAAAATACTAATACCGGCAGTGTACCCGTAAGAAAACCGGCACCCGCCCAACAAAGTGCAACCAGGCAACCTAAAGCAACTGATAGCAGCAACTTTTGGGATAAGTATGGAAAATGGGCAATACCGCTGGTAATTGGCATACTGACTTTCGGGTTCCTGCAAGAATGCATCAAGAATGAACTGACCAACTGGGATGACCTCGGCTATATCATCAGCAACCAGTTGATAAAAGATAAATCGCCAGACGCAATAAAAAATATCTTTTCTGTTGCCAATCCGGTGATGGGAAACTATCACCCGCTCACTATATTGCTTTATTATTTCGAATACCAGGCGTATGGCCTTGAACCGTGGATATACCACCTCGACAGCGTTTTGCTGCATGTGTTATGTACCATCGCCGTCTATTATTTCATTCGCCTGCTTACAGGCAATACGATTATAGCAACCGTTGTAGGTCTGCTTTTCGGACTGCACCCAATGCACATAGAGTCTGTGGCGTGGGCAGCTGGTCGTAAGGATATATTGTATGGTGTGTTCTTCGTGCTGTCCATGAGCTGTTACATAAAATATACCAGGGCCGAGAAAAAGGCAATATGGTATATTTTGGGATTAGTGTTGTTTGCAATATCGTTGCTTGCAAAATCGGTTGCGGTGACGTTGCCCGTTACCCTTTTTGCCATAGACTACCTTGAGAAACGCCCGTTCAGCTTTAAAGAATTCTTTTCCGCTAAACTGTTCAACCCATCACAGAAGATATTGTTTGAGAAAGTGCCCCATTTTTTACTGTCGCTGCTGTTTGGTTTATTATCGGTTGCAGCTCAAAAGGACGTGGGCGCCTATGGCACATTGGACACACATTTTAACCCGTTGGAACGTTTTGCGCTGGGCATGTATGCGCTAACCACCTATTTGTGGAAAGCCATCGTTCCTGCAGGGCTTAGCAATTTCTATCCTTACCCGCTGAAAATCGGCGATGCTTTACCGGGCATGTACTATATATACCCGGCCCTGATGATAGCGCTTGCATTTGTGATATGGAAATTTGCCCGCAAGAACAGGGCAATTCTTTTCGGTTTGGGTTTTTTCCTCATCAACATTGTACTCCTGCTTCAGTTCCTGCCGGTTGGCGGAGCTATCATTTCAGACCGCTACGGATATATTCCGTATATCGGCCTTTTCTTCATCATAGGTTGGTTAGTTGCGCAATATTTTGAGCAAAAAGGAAAAGAAGGTACAGGGAATGTATTGCTCGCCATTACGCTGGTTTACTGCCTGGCGCTTGGCTTTGCCAGTAAGGAAAGATGTAAAGACTGGTACAGTTCGCTTACCCTGTGGCAGGATAATATTGACAAGCACCCTGAAGCACCTGTGGGCTACTTCTACATGGGGCAGGCATATTTCACCCAATACGAAGAGACCGCTAACCCGACCACGAAAAAACTATATGCCGATTCCGCGTTGTATTTGTTCAATATGTCGGTAGTGCGCAAACCGGATTACATTAACCCCATTATATGCATTGCAGAACTGCAACGTAATTTCGGCATGGTTGATTCTGCGAAGAGCACCTATATGCGCGCATTGAAAATTAAACAGGACAACGAAAGCGTGTATATGGGCCTTGGCGTGATATACAGTATAAAAGCGCAAGGGGCGCCAACGGCTGATGTGCAAAAGCAGTTGTATGATTCCGCCCTATTCTGCTTTAAGAAAGGGCTGGAGCTAAAGCCATTCTCGCCGGAGGGGCATAGCAACTACGCAAACTATTTCGACATTGTGGGACAACTGGATTCGTCTCTAAAGGAATATGCACTTTCGATCGAGCAGGACCCGGATGCCTACATTCCTTATATGAACAGGGGCAGAATATACCAGCGACTGAACAAATATCCCGAAGCTTTAAAAGACTTCAATATGGCTGTGCAGAATAGCCCCGAATCCGGCGACGTTTATGTGTCCCGTGCCAAATGCTATGTGGCTATGGGCAACAAACAAATGGCTTTGCAGGACCTGAAAAAGGCCGAGTCGTTGGGGTTGAAAGTAGACCAGGCGTTTGTGAACCAGTTACGATAGTGGTATCAATGCTTTTCCTCGTGCGATCTCAGCACACGTAACATTGGTGCAGCGAACCAGGTGACAGCAACCACTACAATGGTAAGGCAGCCGCCCATTACAACCGCAGGTACCGTACCCATCCATTTTGCGGTAATGCCACTTTCCATTGCGCCCAGCTCGTTCGAGGAACTGATGAACATGGTATTCACGGCCGCCACCCTGCCCCGCATGGCATCGGGTGTATAGACCTGCAGAATTGTGTGCCGTATCACCACGTTCACGGCATCAAAAAAACCACCCAGGAACAACATGGAGAAAGCAACGATAAATCCCCATGAAACACCAAAACCGCCAACAGAAAATAAAGCATCTGTACCAAAGTAACCCGAGTAGGCAAAGATTATGGTGGTAACCCCAAAGGCTGCAATACTGAGCATGAGTTTGATACCCGGGTTATTCTTTAACGGCACTAACGACAACACAAGCAGGCATATAACAGAGCCAATACCGGGCGCAGCACGCATCCAGCCGAAACCGACCTCACCAACTTTTAATATATCATCTGCATATACAGGCAACAATGCCACGGCCCCGCCAAACAGCACAGCAAACATATCCAGCGACAGCACAGCAAGCACTAATTGCGTGCGGAATACGAACCGGAGCCCTTCAGTGATGCTCTTCATCACCGGCTCCTTCTCCTTCTTCATGATCTGCTGGCGGGGTATGCGCAGCAGGGCGAACAATGCAACGAGCTCAATGACAGCCACCCATATAAGGCTGATATTAAAACCGAACAATATCATGAATCCGCCCAGCAAAGGACCTATTACTGCGCCTATATGCCACGAAGTGCTGCTCCATGTAGTAGCATTGGGATAGTGCTCCCGTGGCGTAAGCAACCCCTGCAAGGCAAATGACGATGGTCCCAGGAAAGCCCTTAATGCACCACCAATAAATATGCCTGCATACGCCAGCCACACAATAGTCGTAACAGACAAATGATCTTGTATACCCGGCCATGCCAATGCAACAAAAAGCCCAGAAAGCAGAACGTAGCAACCTATACAAGATGCCATCATTGTACGCTTTTCGTTTATATCTACAAAGTGGCCGGAAATAAGCGAGAAGCCAACCGCCGGAATGACCTCCCACAAACCAAGCATGCCAAGCGCTAACTTATCATGCGTGAGCTGGTATACATAATAAGCAACTATTGCTGCCTGCATGTTCAAAGCAAGGATTATAGCAACACGCACCAGTAAAAAATACCTGAAGACAGGGTAGCGCAGTGCCTGGTTTTTGAGGAGAAAGGAGGTAGCGGATATCAAACGGTTATGGTTTGGTTATTGCAAACCTAAGAAAAATGTAATGGTTCCATTTTTTCATTTTCCGGAATATTGAAATCAAATCTCAAATTCCGGCATATAATTTGCGCTGTATTCTAAAACAAACACACCTTATGAAAAAGAAAACCATTTTACTTTTCGCACTGCTTCCTTTAATAAATATTCTGTTCGTGCGGATGAGTTGCGGCAGGAAACCGAACTGCTTTAAGCCTATGCGCATCACTGTAACTCCTATAGATAATGCCGACAGCATAGAACATGCCCCTTACAGTAAAGGGGTAATTGCAAAAGCCTTTATACTTGAATATGCCTTTTCAATTGAAAGCTATTATTGTAGTAGAAACAGTTTTGGCTTCAATAATGCATATGCGCAGACCTCTACTTCGAAAACATTTAAAGTAGATAGCATCCACCTGGCCAGCGATCATGATTTTGATGCGCAACATCCGGCGGGTACTGACCTAAAAGATCTCTTTTTCAAATCCACGCCTTACACATGGTCCGGACGCTTTAGCCTGCTACATGCACCATCAGACACAGGAACACATGTTTTTACAATAAAGGCTTATACAACAGACTCAATCGGAATCTTCACAGCGTCTTCAATACCTGTAAAACTACTATTATGAAGCTTTTACTAATCCTATTGTGTTTATGTTCCAATATTTCCATGCATGGAAAAGTACGTGATTCCGTTCTGCACCGGATAAACTTCCAAGTTCACACAGGTGCTTTTTTGCCAACCGGGCAATTCTCAACCAAGTACAGCGATAGCTACTTTCTTGGACAGGCTAAGGCAGGTGTAAATTTTAATCCTTCTGTTATAGCGAGGGTGCACAAGAATTTTCATGCAGGCATTTATGTAAACATATCGAATTTTACGCTAAATGAGCACAAAGTAGCCGAGCAACTTAGGCAGCATTTTATGGAAACGGAATACTATACGACGGTCAATGTAGCCACTGGGAATAGATCAATGACATCCGGGGGATTTGAATGCACATACAAGTTTAGATTTTCATTCTGTGATATAGAACCATATATCGATCTGGGAATAGCAGGCCTGAACGGCAGTGGGGACTATTGGTATTCTCCTGCCAGTGTCTACAAAAAGAAGAAGAACGACAATTATTATGAAGATATCCGTATATCGTTAAATAGGAGTAGCTTATTTTTCTACCCTGCTATTGGAATCCGTATCGACAAGAAAATTCATAAAATATTTTATCTCACTCTTGGCTTGCAGTACAATTATGGTGAAACTGGATATAATTTGATATACGACAAGACCAACTTTTTTGGTAATACCAGCAGCACCTCTGTTCGTTACAACCTGCACATTTCCGCCCTGCAGATACAATCCGGCATCCAGCTCCGGGTTTTCAAGGCAAGGCGTTTCAGGCATAAATAACCTTAATATTCTGCACATTGCATTACGGCAACCATTAAATTTGCTGTATAATGACCACTGCCTCCCAGATAATAGGCACCAGTATTGTACAGGCCTTTCATGAGCTGAGGGCAAATAAGCTGCGCACATTCCTCTCGCTGCTGGGCATTACTATTGGCATATTCTGCATCATTGCAGTACTAACAGTACTGGATAGCCTGAAGAACAATATCCAGAAGGATATGGCAACACTGGGCAGCAATGTGCTGTATATAGGCCGCTGGCCGTGGATGGATGACGATGGTGAATATAAATGGTGGGAATACTGGCGCCGCCCCGGCATGAGCCCTACCGAAGTTAAAGCCATACAAAACCAGGTGCCGGATGCGGAAGTCGTTACCCTTTGCCTTTCCACCCACCGGGCCACTGCAAAATATAACGACCTCGACGTAAGCATGTTCGGATTCGATAAGCTACAGAACATAGATATCGTTAACGGCAGATATTTAAGTGCTGCCGAACTGGATGGCGGGGCCAACTCAGCAGTACTGGGATACGATGTTTTCACATCCCTTTTCCAGGGCAACGCAAGCCCCCTTGGGAAGAGCGTGAGCTACCGCGGCAGAAAATTCACTGTGGTAGGCATTATGAAAAAGGCGGGCCAGAACATGGCCGGTTTTGATTTCGACAATTCTGTTATTTACCCCTACTATGCAGCCGCCAATTTCCTTGATGTACGGTCGCTGAACTATGACCCGTTCGTTGCAGTAAAAGCCGCCAACAAGAAAAACCTGGAAGAAGTAAAGTATGAAGTGGAAGGCGCCTTGCGCAGGGTGAGAAAGATACGTCCGGGGCAGGCAAACAATTTTGCCATAAATCAGCTAAGCGAGGTAACCAAACGGATAGATGTAGTATTTGGCACCATTGATATTGTAGCATGGATAATTGGCGGATTCTCTCTTATTGTAGGTGCTTTTGGCATTGCAAACATCATGTTTGTCACCGTAAAAGAGCGCACTAAAATTATCGGCCTGAAGAAAGCAGTAGGGGCACGTAAGTCGTCAATTATGTGGGAATTTTTGCTGGAAGCAATTGTTCTGTGCCTGATAGGCGGGCTTGTGGGCATCACAGTTGTATTGTTACTAAGCCTGCTGATGACCTATGGCTTTGATTTTCATATTACGCTTTCCTTTACCAACTTCTTTATTGGTATTTTTGTATCTATATTCGTAGGGGTATTATCAGGGCTCATACCGGCGCGCTCTGCCTCGCGCCTCGACCCGGTGGTAGCTATAAGAACACACTAATATATGCCAACAAAAAAGAAACGTATACTCATCCTCGATAAGGAGCAAATATCCAATAAGCTACGCCGCATGGCATACGAGATTTGGGAACGCAACAGCGATGAAAAAGAGATAACCCTGATAGGGATAGAAGGTGGGGGACAAATAGTAGCTGAGAACCTATCAGCTATTTTGAAGAAAATAAGTCCGCTTAAAGTAAAGAACACGTCACTGGGCATTAACAAGAAGAAACCTCTGAATAATGCCATCGACTTTAACGAGGACCTTAACGGCAAAAGCGTGATATTGGTGGACGATGTGGTGAACTCCGGCAAAACCATCTTCTACTCGCTTACCACCATACTTACCTACGATCTTAAAAAAATGATGGTTGCCGTGCTGGTAGACCGCAAGCATAAGAACTTCCCTATAGCATCAGATATCGTTGGCCACAGCATAGCCACAACAGTACAAGACCACATTGAGGTGGAAACCGAAGGAAAGGAGATACTTGCAGCCTACCTGGAGTAAAATTAATAAGTTGATCAGTTAAAAAATATAGAACCTGGAATGTCTTTTACATTAGTGATACATGGCGGCGCGGGAAATATCACCCCCGCCATAATGAATAAAGAACAAGAACAAGCCTACTCTGCTGCACTGAAACAAGCACTGGAGAAGGGCTATGAAATACTGAACAATGGCGGCGCAGCCCTTGATGCTGTTGTAGCTGCAATAGTATCCATGGAAAACTGCCCGCTGTTCAATGCGGGGCGGGGCTCTGTATTTACAAAAAAAGGATTGAACGAAATGGATGCTGCGCTGATGAACGGCAGTAACCTCATGGCGGGCGCTATTGCGGGTGTGCGCAATATAAAAAACCCCATCATTCTTGCACGTGAAGTGATGATACACTCAGGCCATGTATTCCTGGGGGGCGAAGGTGCGTCAGAATTTGCACTGAGCCATGGTATAGAAATGGCGCCGGATGAATACTTTTTCAACCAGGACCGCTATGACCAATGGCTGGAGATACGCCACACTAATTTTACACAACTCGATCACAAAGGTGACAACCTGAAAAGCCACGTTCCGGATACCGGCGACTACAAATTTGGCACCGTGGGTGCGGTAGCCTGCGACGAGCAGGGTAATATATCCGCAGGCACATCAACCGGCGGCATGACCAACAAGCGTTTTGGCCGTATTGGCGATAGCCCTGTCGTAGGCGCCGGAACTTATGCCAACAACAAGACATGCGCTATATCCTGCACAGGCCATGGTGAGCCTTTCCTGAGGGCATGTGTGGCTCATGATGTATCCTGCCTGATGGAGTACAAGGGGTTATCACTCAAAGAAGCCTGCAACACAGTTATTAAAGACAAGCTTATTAAGATAGGTGGCGAAGGTGGGCTCATAGCCGTTGATGCCAAAGGAAATCACGACTTCTGCTTTAATTCTAATGGCATGTACAGGGGAATGAGGAATAGCGAGGGGAAAGAGGTTGTGGCTTATTATGGTGAGTAATCCAAATTATTTACATTTCTTAACTATCAGTTCAGGTTTTAGCTATTTGAATCATTCTTTCGGCTTAAATTTGGTTAGGAGCATTTATGGCAGAGAAGAAAAGCAGCAGGAAGAAGGAAGTAATTCCCACACCACATACAGCAGCACACATAGAGGGCATTTCTGCACCGGAGGTAGAACACCATACCGGTGATGAAACAAAAATACCGGATGCAGGCGATGCCATATTCATCAAGGGTGCACGTATGCACAACCTGAAGAATGTGGATGTAGCTATTCCGCGCAATAAGCTGGTCGTGGTGACGGGCGTGAGCGGCAGTGGCAAATCATCGTTAACGATGGATACGCTGTTTGCGGAAGGCCAGCGCCGCTATGCCGAAAGCCTGAGTGCCTATGCCCGCCAGTTCCTCATGCGGATGGACAAGCCTGATGTGGATTTTATACACGGCATTTGCCCTGCAATTGCAATAGAACAAAAAGTTACTACGCGCACACCCCGCAGCACTGTAGGCAGCATGACTGAGATATACGACTACCTGCGGTTGCTGTTTGCCCGCGTAGGCAAAACCTATTCCCCTGTAAGCGGCAAAGAAGTAAAAAAAGATACGGTTACAGATGTGGTAGATTTTGTGCAGACATTGCCCGTTGGAGCCAAAGTGCAGTTCATAGTGCCTGTCATGGTCAGGAACAAACGCACGCTCGGGGAAGAATTGAATATACTGATGCAAAAAGGCTTCAGCCGTATTTATGTACCTGCGGTTGATGAAAAACCGATGCGCATAGAAGATGTGCTCGAAAAGAAAATAGATCCGGGCAAAGCAAAAGTGAACTTGTTGATAGACCGGATCGTAGTGAAAGAACAATTCGACGAGGATGACCTGCACCGCCTTGCAGATAGCATACAAACAGCTTTTTACGAAAGCGAGGGCGAATGCCATGTGGAGGTGAATGGCAAAGAGATGCACACCTTCAACAATCGCTTTGAAGCAGATGGCATCGTTTTTGATAAGCCAACACCCAACTTATTCTCTTTCAACAACCCGTATGGCGCATGCCCTACATGCGAAGGTTTCGGGCAGGTACTGGGCATTGACGAAGATCTGGTGATACCTGATAAGAGTTTGAGTGTCTACGAGGGTGCGGTAGCCTGCTGGAAGGGCGAAAAAATGTCAGAATGGCAACAGGGCTTTATAAAAACTTCTGCCAGGTACGATTTCCCAATACACAAACCGGTTGCAGATCTTACCACTGCACAATACCGCCTGCTTTGGGATGGCAACGACCGTGTGAATGGCATTGCTGACTTCTTCAAAATGGTGGAGCAGAACCTCTACAAGGTGCAGTATCGTGTTATGCAGGCACGCTATCGCGGTCGCACGGTTTGCCCGGAATGTAAGGGCTCACGGCTACGCAAGGAAGCCTTGTATGTGAAGGTCAACAATGCTACAATAGCCGACCTCATGTTCAAACCGGCTGATGAATTATTTACATGGCTGCAAAACCTGAAACTTAGCGAGCACGACCAGACTATAGCCAAACGGATACTTATTGAAGTGAACCAGCGCATGAGAACATTGCTGGACGTGGGATTAAATTATCTTACACTGAGCCGCCTGGCCAATACATTATCAGGAGGTGAAAGCCAACGCATACAGCTGACAAAATTCCTGGGCAGTAATCTTACAGATTCGTTATACATACTGGATGAGCCCAGCATAGGCCTGCACAGCAGGGATACTGAAAGGTTGATAGGCGTACTAAAATCGCTGCGCGATCTGGGTAATACCGTAGTAGTTGTGGAGCACGACGACATGATGATGCGCGAAGCCGACCATATTATAGATATGGGCCCACTGGCAAGCCACCTGGGTGGCGAAGTTGTTGCAGAAGGTCCGTACAAAGAACTGATAAAGAATAAGAACAGCCTTACGGGTAAATACCTGGGCGGTGAATTAAAAATTGAAGCGCCGTCGGTGAGAAGAAAACCGCGCGAGCGCATACGCTTAGAAGGATGTCGCGAGCACAACCTGAAAAACATCTCAGTAGATTTCCCATTGAATATGTTGTGCGTGGTGACCGGCGTAAGTGGCAGCGGTAAAACCACTTTAGTGAAACAGACCCTCTACCCCGCCCTGATGAAACACTTTGGCGAAGGCACCGACAGGCCGGGGCACTTCAGGGCCCTTGGTGGCGACCTGAAGAATATAAGCCAGGTGGAACAGGTAGACCAGAACCCCATTGGCAAATCATCCCGCAGCAACCCGGTTACTTATATAAAAGCGTGGGATGAGATGCGCAAGCTGTTCGCCAAACAGCCCTTGGCAAAAATGCGTGGCTTTGTAGAAAAATTCTTCTCTTTCAATACAGATGGCGGCCGGTGCGATACCTGCAAAGGCGAGGGAGAGGTGATAGTAGAAATGCAGTTCCTTGCCGATGTGCACCTGCTTTGCGAGGTATGTAAAGGCAAACGATTCAAAGATGAAGTGTTGGAGATAACCTATCGCGGCAAAAGTGTATTTGATGTGCTGGAGATGAGCGTAGACCAGGCAATAGAGTTCTTTGCAGACGAAAAGAAACTGGCTCACGCATTACAACCATTAAGCGATGTTGGGCTTGGCTATGTAAAACTCGGGCAGAGCAGCGATACGCTAAGCGGCGGCGAGGCACAGCGTGTAAAATTGGCGTCATTCTTAGGCAAGGGCAAGGCAAGCGATAAAGTGCTCTTTATCTTCGATGAGCCCACCACCGGCCTGCATATGCACGATATCAGGAAACTGCTGCAGTCTTTTGATGCATTGATAGAACAAGGCCACTCCATAATAGTAGTAGAACACAATACCGATGTAATAAAAAGTGCAGACTGGGTAATAGACTTAGGTCCTGAAGGCGGCATTGGCGGCGGCAACCTGCTGTACGAAGGCCCTCCTGATGGGTTGAAGAAAGTAAAAGAGAGCTATACCGGTAAGTATATGTAAAAAATAATTAGAAACAGAAATACGTTATATTTATGCTATGTGGAAACGTTTTCTACTTCTTGTAACGTCATTTTTAAGCAATTATGCTTCTACAAATGCTCAAATTGCTACATACCAAACAAAACTTCGGGACTCTACATTAGCCATTCTTTATGTTGGCATTGACAATGCCATCTTAATTGACAAGATACCGGGTAATTCGAAAGTAAAATTTGACAACGAATATATTAACCCAATACCTACGAATTTTAACCCTGCACATCCGCACGAGAAAATATTTGTAGTTAGAGTGGATAAACCGGGCATCAACAAACTGCACATCCTCAACAGTCGCAACAAAGAAATTTACGCTAAAGAATACAACTCAAAGCGCATAAACGATTTGAAAGTACAATTAGGGTACATAAAGAGCACTGAAGCTACAGTCAATGAAATCCTTTTAAGACCATCAGTAATATGCTATAGTCCTGAATGCCACTTAAAAAATCTGTTTAGACTTGGCTCCTATCGGATTACTATGCAAATAGCATCCGAACAAGAAACAAAAGAGATATCAGATTTTGATCTTAACGACAAGCCATTTGATAAGGACATTCAAAATAAAATAACCAGAATGAAAAAAGGTGATAAAATCTTTATCGATGATGTTAGAATTGTGGGTGACAATAACACCACAAGGATAATACCACCGATTAAGGTCACAATAAGATAGCTTCAGAATTAACTTTCAGCCAATAAACCCCAACAATCTCCATCTTTGTCCCAAATAAAATATGCGGAAAACATAATTGGCGTTATCTTTATAAAAAGATATTTATGAAAAAACTGATATTCCTTATCGTCTTGTTTTTATCAGTCTCAGCTGCCTCTTTTGGGCAAAACACTACAGGCCAGCCTGAGATATATGCAATGCTTGGCAACATACCTTTGTTCACCGAAGGGAAAACCACCTCACCGGTTGTAACACGAGAAGAAATTCTATCAAATCCTACAGTGATAGCGCTGCCGCCGGCAGGTGCTGTACTCGGCTACAAATTCAGGATGCAGACCGGCACTAAAGATGCCAAAATAACCGCGCCTATCGTTGTTAAAGGTGCAGATTTCACTCCCGAGATCAAAAATATGCTCCTGAACCTGAAGGATGCCCGCGCAAAAATTTTTATTGATGAAATAAAAGTAAAAGTAGAAGACAAAGAAATGAGTGCGCGTCCGATTATATTAATTATGCAACCTAAACAATAATATTTTTTATGAAAAAATTATCGCTGTTATTCGTCATCCTGGTCTTGTCTGCTGCATCGCAGTCTTTTGCACAAAATGCGCAGATAAAGCCCACCGTTATGCTGGGTAATATCCAGCCTAAAACTTCTGTTACCGGGAAACCCGAGCTTATTGCTACCCGCGAGGAGATACTTGCCAACCCCACGCTGATGATGCCACCACCACCATGCGACATAATCAGCTTCCAGTTCAGTATATTACCTAAGGGTAAAGACTTCATGGGACCATATACCGTACAAGGTGCTCATCTTACTCCAAATATCATTGACATGATCCGAGGCATGGAAGACCCGCAAGGCCGTATATTCATAGAGAACATTAAAGTAAAATGCGGTGATAAAGAGTATGATGCTGCTACGATACTAATGAAAATGGTTTTAAAAGAACAATGAGCAAACATCTGTTATTATTTTTGTTAGTTCTGCCTGCTTTAGCTTACGGGCAGAAACAAAAAAAGTCAAAAAAGGTTACCGAGTTGCTACCACCACGGGTATGGGTGGGTAATGTAAAGAACTACAACACTACCAGGGACCAGATATTGGAAAACCCGAAGCTGCTTACAGACTCTGCTGGCTGCAGGGTGTCGGGCTTCACAATTTCCCTGCAGGCTCCGGGGCAGCCATTTTATGGGCCGTTATGGGCAGTCGGCGAGGACTTCACGCAAACGCAGAAAGATGTCATCAAACAATGGGATCTTCCTAATGTTACCGTATTCATCCAGGATATACACCTCAACTGCCACGAGAAAGACGCAACTTCTCCCCCTTTGCAACTACGTTACGATCATTAATAAGAAAGGCGCACCTTAGTGCGCCTTTCTTATACTAGTTCAATACAAACTTTATCGGCAGTGTGAATAATACCTTAACCGGCTTACCGTTCTGTTTTCCGGGCTTCCATTTAGGCATTGTTTTTACTACTCTCACCGCTTCCTCATCACAGCCACCACCTATGCCTTTTACCAGAGTCACATCACTGACCGAGCCATCCTCATTAATGACATATTGCACCACCACCCTGCCATCAATACCATTCTCACGGGCAGCATCCGGATAACGTAAATTCTTTTGCAGGTAAGCGTCCTTATCACCATCAAACTGCGGCATCTGCTCCACATATACCAATGGCTTCAGCGACTCTGTATTATTTGCCACAACATTAGTATGTCCATTCCCCGTTGTTACCGGGGCTATATCGGTGCTGCCGCTATCCGAGGTCCCCACCCCGGGCACAACATTCGCAAGATTCCTGTTCTCGGTCATTTGCTCCTCCGGGCTTATGGGCTCATCAGTGATAACCGGCGCAGTGAATGGCAGTGTTTTTGCCTGCCTCGGCGGCTCCACAGGCTTCGGAGGTTCTACTTTAAGCTCGGGTTGTTTTACAGGTATCTCTACAGTGGTCAGAATAGTAGGCACAAGACTTCTGCGCGTTTCACTTGTATTGTCCGCCCCCACAAAAGATAAGCAGCACAAAGCAGCAATAATACTGAACAGGAACAATACGCCCTTCTTTAATCGAACGTCGTAATGCCTGCGTAATTCATAACCACCATATAGTTTGTTGCGATGGTCGTAGATGATGTCTAAGTAATCGGCTTCTAATAATTTCGCTGTTTCCATATAGGTTCGTTTATTAGTAAGATGCGGGTTCTGATTTTTTCCATACGATTAGCTGACAACTATTTTCCCAGCCATTCCTTCTCAATAGGAGAAAGATCGACGATGGTCGAATAGGGCACACCAACTATCACCATTTCATCCAATAGCTCCACCACATCCTGGTATTTACAATCATCGTTTGGCTTGATCAGCACATGCAACTTATGTGCCTCTGCAGAGAATGACAATGGCAATTCAGCAACCTGTTTCTTTTTAGCAAGTAAAATACCGCGTGCATCTTTTATCGGTATTAGCTTCATTTGCGCCCTCATTTTCAATGCACCATTGTAGTAGACCAGCTGATGCCCTCTAACAGGAATAAGCGTCATGGTACTTTCTTCAGGATAAGCTGTAGGATTGGACGTTGGCGCATTGTCTGGCATAGTAATGTCAATAACCTTGGGGTTAGCCATTGTAGTAGTGTACATGAAGAACGTGATCAGCAGAAAACCCAGGTCAACCATGGGCGTAAAGTCGATACGAAGGGAGTGCCTTTTCCGTTTGCCAGCTTTCTGTGGCATATTCATCTCAGCCATAACGTTTGTTTATTTAACAGACGCTATCGCTGCTTCATTCCATAAAACAAATTGAAATTACCCCAGCTCAAACACCGTTATCTCCGGCATCACGCCAAGCCTGCCGGGATAGCCAAGAAAGCCAAAGCCACGATTCACATAAAGGTGCTGGTCACCCTCAGTATATAAGCCGGCCCATTCGTTATACATGTATTGCACAGGGCTCCAGTTCAGCCACTTGCTTTCCACGCCAAACTGCATGCCATGTGTGTGGCCGCTTAATGTAAGATTTACATCCTTGTATTGCGGCACTACCTGCGCATGCCAGTGCGACGGATCGTGCGACAACAATATTTTAAATGGCACATTTTTTTCCTTCAGTCCCTCATGCGCCTTTGCCATATCACCATACTTCGGAAAGTTGGCTTTCGCACTCCAGTTCTCTATGCCTATCAATGCTATTTTATCATTGCCTCTTTCCAGCACCACATGTTCATTCATCAGCAACCGCCAGCCCATCTTTGCATGCGTTGCTTTAAGCATTTCCAGGTTATCTGTTTTAGCCTGTGGCGATGGCCATGGTACATAGTCGCCATAATCGTGGTTGCCAAGTGTTGAGTAAACGCCCATTGGCGCTTTCACACGCGAGAATATCTCACGGTATTTATCATCCACTTCCACCGCATGGTTATTTACCAGGTCACCTGTAAACAAAACGATATCAGCCCCCTGGTCCATCACCCGCTGTATGCCATGCGCCACCGCATTATGATTATCGAAGCTGCCGGTATGTATATCAGATATCTGCACGATCTTCAATCCCTTAAATGCATCGGGTAGCGATGCGAAGTTCAGCTTCACTTTACGCACTCGGTATCTATATCTGTTAGTAATACCCCATGTAAAACCCAGCACAGAAAGTCCGCCCAGCAATAGTGCCGCACGCTTCAAAAACTCAGAGCGGGCTATGCCACCATCTTTCACCGTTTCTTCAGCTGCTTTATTACCAAACGCCAGCGATGAGATCAGCCACGTACCCAACCTGCGTATGTCATCTACAAGCATCACCAGCAATATCAATATCTTCCCTACAACAAACCCCAGCACGAACGCTATATAAACATTGCGCAGCAAATGTGGCACCGCCGCCCAGTTTATCTGCCTGAAGAAAACGAACCCAAGCCACGTAATGGCAGTAAGGACAAGATAGAGAACCGTAAGCGCCCCGCGCCACACAGGCGGCATATTGCGCACCGACGAACGCACCACAATATAACTATAGTACTCTGCCAACCCTATTATCCCCAGTATAATGAACAGCCTCAGCTTCATAATGCAAATTAAAATTTCAGAAAATCCTCTACCTGCTCTATTATCAATTTCTCTGTAGCAGGCTTCAGCAATACGCCGTTCTTATCCATCTCTTCGTTTATTTTGGAGAGTAATACCTTGTTGTATAGCACGTGCACCTTCATATAGTGCAGTATGGCGGTCATATGCTCCAACCCGCGGATATTGCCTGCGCGCCCGTCAGACAGGCCCACCAGTGCGGCTTTTTTGTACCACCATGTTTTGCGCACATCGCAGTTATCCATCATCAGCTTCAGTATACCGGGAAAACTGGCGTTATACTCCGGCATCAGTATCAGGAACTTTTCGCTGGGAATAAGAATATCCTGCTCTATAGCCTTCATCTCTGCGCCACGCTCCCAAACCTGCTTCCCTTCCAGCGACAAGAGATGTACATTGTCTGTCCGCTCCGACAAGAGCTTATAATAGATGTTTGCCAGCCGCAAGGTCATGCTGTCGTGGCGGTTCGTGCCTGAGATTATTGTTACCATGCCCTTCAAAAGTAAAAATTATCCTTTCAATTAGTAAAGGTGATGACAAATACCGAAAGTCGGCGCACTTCTTATTTATCTGCAAATAGCAAAACATTATAAAAAGAAAAACCACCCGAAGGTGGTTTATATTACTTATTTCTGAGCTATTGCTTCGCGGAGCCGTTTTCTATCACATACACGTCCTCACCCGTATGCTTCATTTTATAATGCTCCCGTGCATATTTTTCCAGCACAGCAGGGTTCGTAAGCAGTTGCCGGCGCTCGTCCGCCATTTTACTTATCTCCCCGTTCAGGTAGGCAATGTTATCTTTTACTGCATGCAGCTCTTTCTGCCTTTGCCGCATAGACGACCAGTCATTCTGATCAAAATAGATCATCCACACACCGAAAATAACGGCAGTAATAAGATACTTGTTAGCAATTATTTTTAACGCGCGCTTCATACAATAAAATTACGCAAACGATAGCTTACCTGCGTCAACCGAGTTACCAACATATTCACAACTAGTTGCCAAATTTCAGCGTTTTGCCGGGATACCAGGCATTATCGCCCAACTCCTGCTCTATCCTCAGCAACTGGTTGTACTTAGCCATACGGTCGCTGCGGCTCGCAGAACCCGTCTTTATCTGGCCACAATTAAGTGCAACAGCAAGGTCCGCAATGGTTGCATCTTCGGTCTCACCGCTGCGGTGGCTCATAATTGTGTTGTAACGGTTGCGCTGCGCCATGGTCACAGCCTCAATTGTTTCTGTCAGCGTTCCTATTTGGTTCACTTTCACCAAAAGGCCATTGGCTATATTTTCTGTCACTCCCCTTTCCAGGCGGGCAACATTGGTCACGAAAAGATCGTCACCTACCAACTGCACTTTGTTGCCCAGCGCTTCTGTCAGTTTCTTCCAGCCCTTCCAGTCATCTTCTGCCATGCCATCTTCTATGCTCACTATCGGGTATTTTTTGCACCATTTCACCCAGAACTCTACCAGCTCATCGCTGCTCATCTTCTTGCCATCGCTCTTATGGAAGTGATATTTCTTATCCTTGTCGTTATACAACTCGCTGTTTGCCGCATCCATAGCTATAGCTACCTGCAAACCGGGCTTATAGCCTGCTTTTTCTATTGCTTTCAGCACCGTTTCTATCGCCTCTTCATTGCTCTGTATGTTTGGTGCAAAACCGCCTTCATCGCCTACGTTGGTGCTGTAGCCTTTTTCCTTCAACACGTTCTTCAATGCATGGAATATCTCCACACCCCAGCGCAAACCATCGCTGAAGGTAGCAGCCCCTATAGGCATCACCATAAACTCCTGGAAGTCTATTTTGTTATCCGCATGTGCGCCGCCGTTCAATATGTTCATCATGGGCACAGGCAGCGTCTTGGCGTTTGCACCACCTACATAGCGGTATAATGGCAATCCTACCGATTGTGCAGCTGCTTTTGCGGCAGCCATGCTCACAGCAAGTATCGCGTTAGCGCCTAGCTTAGCCTTGTTGGCTGTCCCGTCAATATCTATCATCGCTTTATCCAGGCCCGGCTGATCGGTCACATCCCAGCCATACAGTTCTTCAGCAATAATGTCGTTCACATTGCTTACAGCCTTTAATACGCCCTTGCCCAGGTATTTCTTTTTATCACCATCGCGCAATTCCACGGCCTCATGCTTGCCGGTGCTTGCTCCGCTGGGCACCGCTGCACGGCCCATAATGCCTTCGTTAGTATGAACATCAACTTCCACTGTCGGGTTCCCGCGGCTGTCCAGTACCTGGCGGGCAATTATGTCTGTAATAAAACTCATGTGCGTATAATTTGGTTGCAAAAATAAAATTTATAACCCATTCAGCGTGGTTAATTTACCTTAAAAAACAAACTACCATCAAAAAAGGTCGGCAATTGCCGACCTTTTACTATAATTAATTATAAAAAAATTATTTACTGATATTCACTTTGCCTGTGTAAGTACCATTTGCCGTAGTAGCAGTGAACATATACAAACCTGCAGGCAGGTCACAAGTCACATGGTATGGCTGGTTAGTAGATACCGTCAGCTCTTTTACTTTTTCACCAACTACGTTGGTCATAACAACCTTTGCCTGCTCAACCTCATCAGCTACCAGGTTAAAAGTAAACTCGCCGTTATTAGGGTTCGGGTAGATGTTGATCGAGCCTGAGTTCTTGGTAATGTTATTTACACCAACACCTATCATGGTCAGGGTATCCTTACCAACAGTAGTACCGCAGGTATTGCTTATCGTGTATGAAATAACCGATGTACCCTTGCCCATCATGATAACTGAACCATACGCAACAAGCTTAAACGAATCGAGCGAAGCGATCAATAGCGCAACACCTGAGTTACTTGAGGTCCAAACGCCGCCAAAAGGAGTAGCACGTACCATGTAGTTGCCACCTGGCTTCAAAGTCTCAGAAGGACCGGTAACCGTTACTACAGGTGCAGTATTGACAAATACTGTCTTTACTATCGTTGTAGAACCAAAGCCGTTTGTATAGGTATAAGAAACATTAGCAACACCGTACGCAGTACCGCTAACAGCGCCACCACTGGTTACACTTGCCCTCGACATGGATACACTATCATCAATATGCCAAACACCACCCGGAGCAGCCGTATTGGTCAGGGTGATCGGCGCAGCACCTGCACAAACAGAATCAGCACCTAATATAGCGCCTGCTGAAGGAGCAGGGCCTACATGCATCAATAAAGTAACGATAGAAGTTCCACATGCATTTGTTACTGTGTAGCTAACCATGGTAGCACCCGTATCCCTGCCGGTTACAAGGCCTGTACCATCAATCATAGCAATATTAGTATCTGCCACAGACCACGTGCCACCGCTGGCGCTATCGCTGAGCAAACGTGTAAGACCGATGCCAACACTGTCAAGACCGGTTATCATGCTTGCAGCGCGCGATACGGTCATTGCATGAGTTGCTACGCTTGAACCACAACCGTTAGAACGGATGTACGATATAGTAACTGAACCTTCAGCTACGCCTGTAACGGTACCACCGGTAACGATTGCAACTGCAGAATTGCTGCTGAACCATGTCCCGCCGCCAACACTTGGAGACAGGAACGTCCATGAACCGGCGCACAATGAAGAAGAACCGGAAATAGTACCTGCGCTCAGCACTGTATCAACTGCTACAGCCATAGTTGATGTAACTGAATTACAAGCTGTAGCGAAATCGTAGGTTATTGTAGCTACACCATAACCGGCACCTGTTACAACACCGGTACTGGATACCGTTGCAACCGATGTATTGCTGCTTGACCATACATGCGAGCCAATTGTGTTCGAATTAGTTAGGGTTACAAAGTTGCCAACACAGGTAAGAGATGGGCCAACTATTGAAGCCGCGTACACAAAAGAGTCAACATGGATCAATGCCCATGAAGTGGTGGTGCCGCAGGAATTAGTTATTGAATACTTGATGGTATCATAGGCAAATGCCGTAGGAAGGCCGGTTACCACACCGGTTGAAGCGCCAACAGTAGCAACGGCTACGTCGCTGCTTGTCCAGGTACCACCGCCTACCGTGCTTGCAAGGGTCATAGTACCACCCCTGCACACCGAAGAAGGTCCTGTGATAGTGCCGGCATTAGCCGTATCCACCATCAGCAGTGCGCTGGTCGATGTATCGGCACCATCGGTATTGGTAGCAATACCACGGTAGAGGTAACTGTTCAGCATTACTCTTCCTGTTACGTCAAGAGTATCATTGCCTGTACCGCTATAGTAAGTTGTATCTGTAATTGTTGTCCACACAGTGCCGCCATCCGTAGATACCTGCCACGAGTAAGTGATCGGCAATGTACCGGGGGTATCAACAGCCGCTATCACAAAGAAAGCATGCGCAGGTGCACATACTGTGACACCGGTAGGGTTTGCGGTTATAGTCGGTAAAGTTGCGTTAGCAACAACCGAGAATAAAAGGGAGCTTACAAACAGTAAACCTGGTAAGTAAAAACTTTTTCTCATTTTATAACTTTTTGATTTTTATACGTATTGCCGCCCGTAATACAAACAACTATTATATTTCCGGATTACAAGGCAGCAAATTTAATCAAATCAATCTATATTACACTATCTGGCTTATCCACGCTTGCATATAATTTATTTATTTATACAAGAACAAATTCCGCATATTCACTGTCACGCCTCATATCTCACATCCTTCTATTTAAGACAAATTACACCGCATATTTGTACCTTAGGCAGTTCAAACAAAGGAAATGGCACAACTGATCAGGAAAGAAGACGCCCTTGAGTACCACGAGAAAGGAAGGCCCGGAAAAATAGAGGTAGTTCCCACCAAAGAGACCAAAACACAGCGCGACCTTGCATTAGCTTACTCGCCCGGCGTAGCAGAACCTTGCATGGAGATACATGCAAACCCTGACGATGTATATCGCTACACGGCTAAAGGAAACCTGGTTGCAGTTATCAGCAACGGCACAGCCGTTCTTGGCCTGGGCGACATTGGCCCCGAGGCATCTAAGCCGGTAATGGAAGGTAAGGGGCTACTCTTTAAAATATATGCTGATATTGATGTATTTGATATAGAGCTGAATGCACGCAATATTGATGATTTCGTAAAAGTGGTGAAAGCCCTGGAGCCAACTTTCGGCGGCATTAACCTCGAGGATATTAAAGCCCCTGAATGTTTTGAGATAGAGCGCCGCCTGAAAGAGGAAATGAACATCCCCCTGATGCACGACGACCAGCACGGGACAGCTATCATCAGCGGAGCAGCCCTACTGAATGCACTCGATATTGTAAAGAAGAAAATAGACAAGGTGAAGATCGTGGTAAGTGGCGCAGGCGCATCTGCCATCTCTTGCTGCAAAATATACCTTGCCCTTGGTGCTAAAGTGGAGAATATCTACATGTTCGACAGCAAAGGCCTGATTATCAGCAGCCGCACAGACCTTGACGAATACAAGAAACAGTTTGCCCAAAATGTTGAACCTGCAGACCTTGGCGATGCCATGAAAGGTGCCGACGTTTTCATCGGGCTCTCTAAAGCAAATGTTGTTTCTCAGGATATGGTGAAAGGTATGGCTGACAAACCTATCGTTTTCGCACTTGCCAACCCTAACCCCGAGATAACATATGACGATGCCATAGCAGCCCGCCCTGATGTGATCATGGCTACCGGCCGCAGCGATTACCCCAACCAGGTGAACAATGTGCTTGGCTTCCCATACATCTTCCGGGGTGCGCTGGACGTGCGCGCACATTCCATTAACGAAGAAATGAAGCTGGCTGCTGTAAAAGCGCTGGCAGCACTTGCCAAAGAACCCGTGCCGGATATAGTGAATGTAGCTTACAATAACGCCGTATTAAAATACGGCCCCGAATACATAATACCCAAGCCGCTTGACCCCCGCCTGCTGGTGAGGGTGTCTACCGCCGTCGCAAAAGCAGCCGTAGACAGCGGTGTGGCCCGCAAAGCCATCACCGACTGGGATGCATACGAAGCTGAGCTCTACCGTCGCCTGGGCACAGATGATAACTTGCTTAGGTTCATCATCAACAAAGCAAAACAAAGCCCCAAACGAGTTGTATTTGCGGAGGCCGAGAACCTGAAAACACTGAAAGCAGCGCAAATAGCCAAAGATGAAGGCATAGCAATACCCATATTGCTGGGGAATGAAACCAAAATACGCAGCCTAATAGCCGAGCACAACCTGCACCTGGAAGAGGTGCAGATAATTGACCCCAAGAGCGAACAATCCGAACAGAAGCGCAATGAATACGGCGAACTGTTCTTCCAGAAAAGGCAACGCAGGGGCTACAACTTGTACGAAGCAAAAAAAGCAATGCGCGAGCGCACCTTCTATGGCTGTATGATGGTGAACTGCGGCGAAGCCGACGCCATGATATCCGGCCTCACCCGCAAATATCCCGATACCATCCGCCCTGCACTGGAGATAATAGGCATGGCAGAAGGCACTAAGCGTGTAGCAGGTCTGTACATCATGCTCACTAAAAAAGGGCCGCTGTTCTTTGCTGATACCACGCTTAACTTCAACCCAACCGAGGATGAACTGATAGACATAACCCTCCTCACTGCCGATGTGGTGCACAACTTCAATATAAAACCAAGGGTGGCTATGCTATCCTATTCCAACTTTGGCAGCAGCATGTCGCCCGAGGCCAACCTGGTGCGCAACGCCGTGGAGCGCATCAAGCAAAAACGCCCCGACCTGGTAATAGATGGCGAAGTGCAGGCAGGCGTGGCATTCAACAAAGATCTGCTGAAAGAGAACTACCCCTTCAGCGACCTGGTAAATGAATCACCCAACGTACTCATATTCCCCAACCTTGCTGCGGGCAATATTGCCTACCACCTGCTACAGGAAGTAGGCGGAGCAGAAGCAGTTGGCCCAATACTGTTGGGCTTACGCAAACCGGTTTACGTTTTACAACTGGGCAGCACAGTGCGGCAGATAGTGAACATCATTGCGTTAAGTGTTGTGGAGGCACAGGTGAAAGGAGATTCAAAATGAAAATTGCCATCATAGGTGCAGGTGCTGCAGGTTGTTTTGCAGCAGCGAATATTCCATTCCGTGATGGCGTGGAGGTGGCTGTATTTGAGAAAAGCAGCAAGGTGATGCAGAAGGTAAAAGTATCGGGCGGTGGCAGGTGCAATGTCACCCATGCCTGCGATGATATTCCTGAACTCATAACCCGCTACCCCCGAGGCAAACAATTACTAAAAAAGTCCCTCCACCAATTCCCCCCACAAAAGACCATTGAATGGTTCGGGCAAAGAGGCGTAAAGCTGAAAACTGAAGAAGATGGCCGTATGTTCCCCGTTACCGATAACTCCCAAACCATCATAGACTGCATCTGGCAGGAAATGATGCGTAATAAGGCCAATGTCTTTTATCACAAAGGAGTAGAGAAAATTGAATCCTCAACACCGGGATGCTGGCGCATCACTTTCTCCGATGATTCGGTGTATGAAGCGGACAAGATCCTGATAGCCACCGGGGGCTTCCCCAAACCGGAGCAATACAAATGGATAGAAGCCTTGGGGCATAGTATACAATCACCCGTCCCCTCGCTCTTCACCTTCAATATGCCCAAACACCCCATCACCGGGCTGATGGGTGTGAGCGTACCCTATGCAACCATAAAAATAGCAGGCACCAAAATAATGCAGCATGGCGCACTACTTATCACCCATTGGGGCATGAGCGGGCCGGCAGTATTAAAAACATCGGCCATAGCCGCACGCGAACTGGCGGATAGAAACTATGATTTCCAGATAGTTGTCAACTGGCTGGGCGATGTAAATGATCCTGACCTGAAAGAAACACTATTGCAACTGCGAAAAGAACAGGGCAAGCAACTCGTGCAGCATAAAAACCCCTTCACCCTGCCCAAAAGGCTTTGGGAATACCTGCTGCAACAGTGCGGCATTAAAGAAGATACCCGCTGGGGTGAATTACCCGCAACTGCACAGAACAAACTAACCGAGCACCTGCTCCGCGACTTCTATCACGTAAAGGGTAAAACCACCTTTAAAGAAGAGTTCGTAACCTGCGGCGGAGTAACCCTTTCAGAGATAGACCCGCAGACCATGGAGAGCCGCAAAGCCCCCGGCATCTATTTTGCCGGCGAGATACTGGATGCCGATGGCATAACCGGCGGCTACAATTTTCAGCATGCATGGAGCAGCGGCTGGATAGCCGCACAGCATATCTCAGGTCAATACTGAAAATAACCGGTAAAAACTTTGCGCCTTCGCGCCTTTGCGGTTAATTTTACTCCCGCAATGAAGATCGCACTGATAGGATACGGTAAAATGGGGCATGCCATAGAGCAGGTGGCCGCAAAACGCGGGCACGAAGTAGTACTACGTATCACATCTGCCAATAAGCATGAAATGGATGCAGCACACCTGCAGCAAGCCGATGTAGCCATAGAATTCACCCGCCCCGAATCAGGCAAGGAGAATGTGCTGCAATGCCTCTCATCCGGCATATGCGTAGTAAGCGGCACCACGGGCTGGAATGAATCTTTACCAGAAGCCTATGCCGCAACAGAACAAAATAATGTGGCACTCCTGCATGCCTCCAACTTCAGTGTTGGCGTAAATATATTCTTCGAGGTCAACAAGCTGCTGGCATCGCTGATGAATAGCCATACCGAATACAATGTGCTGATAGAAGAGACCCACCACACCCAGAAAAAAGATGCCCCCAGCGGCACTGCTATAACCATAGCCGAACAGATACTGCAAAACCTCACCCATAAAAAACAATGGGTATTGAACACCTTCAACGAGAAAGAAGCTTTACCTATAGTTGCCCATCGTGTAGAGAATGTACCCGGCACCCATAAAGTAACCTACTCTTCCCCTATCGATAGTATAGATATCATTCACACGGCACACAACCGCGATGGCTTTGCACTCGGCGCCGTATTGGCCGCAGAATACATTCACGGCAAAAAAGGGGTGTTTCACATGAAAGATGTACTGGGTATAAAATAGTATTGCTACATTTAGTTAAAATAGTTCCTATGAAAAAGACACTTTACCTAAGCCTGTTCGCACTTTTCTTTTTTGCTATGTTTTCATGCAAAGAAGTAAACAATGCAGGTAAGAGTCGCATATTAGAAGACAGTATGGTGAAAGTATTCCCTACTTATCGGGCGTTGCATGTCGAGCTAAACGACGATGAAACGGAGATAACTGTGGTTATAGGTGATCCCCAATTCTACCAAGCCTCAACAGAAGAAAAAAACAATAAGGCTGAAGAGCTGGGCAAGTTGATCGCACGTATATACGGTACCGAAAACTACATAAATAAAGGAACGCTCATTGCAACAAAGGATATTAACAACACATCAAACGCACCCGCCGATGGCGTCGCCACTCCTATTGATCTTGCAAGAATAAAGAAAGAGGTGCATCCGAATTAAAATCGGTATTTGTGAAAACGTCTTTGCTTATATACCTTCTTCTACTGATGCCTTATCGGCAATGTTTTGCACAAACAGGACAAGGAGCGAAAGACAGTTTGGCATCATCTTCTGGCAGGGATATCATTACAAGAAAAACCGACACCATAACTCCTTTAAAATCCGCACGACTCAGACTTTTAGATATTATTTTTGTTATGCATGACCACCCACCATACCTGGTTCCGCAAAAACATTTACGGTCATTACGGGAGCAATTACGGTTCACAAAACCAACTGAACAGGATTAGTATATCTTACCGCTTCAAATAAGCATCAAAATAATCACTCACTTTCTGCATTAGGTGCACCCTGTCTTTGCCGCGCACATTGTGCTCGTAGCCGGGGTACACAAAGTAATCCACCTGCACACCCTCGTCTACACATTTTTTAATGAAGTTGATGCTGTGCTGCCATACCACCACATTATCCTGTGTGCCGTGTATCAGTAGCAGTTTGCCTTTCAGGTTCTTCACTTTGTCCAGCAGGTTGGCGTTGGCATAGCCATCTGCATTATCTGCAGGCACATCCATATACCTTTCTGTATACATCACCTCATACATCTTCCAGTCCATCACCGGCCCACCTGCAACACCGCATTTAAACACATCCGGGTATTTCAGCATCATAGAGGTGGTCATAAAGCCACCATAGCTCCAGCCATGTATGCCCATCCTCCTCGCATCCACATACGGCAGTGTCTTCAAAAACTCCACGCCCTTCAACTGGTCCCTTAATTCCACATCTCCTAAATGGCGGAAGGTAGCCTGCTCAAAATCCAGCCCGCGGTTCCAGCTGCCACGGCCGTCCATAGTGAACACCACGTAGCCGTGCTGCGCCATATACTCATACCATAGGTTTCCGCTCTCCGGGAACTGGTTGTGCAGCAGCTGCACATTGGGCCCGTTATACAGGTACACAATAACAGGGTATTTTCTGCGCGGGTTAAAATTAGTGGGCAGTATCAGTTTGCCATACAATGGCGTCACACCGTCATCAGCTTTCAGCAACACATTTTTTATTACCGGGCGGTCATGATCAGCCAGCGGATCTGCAGCACGAACCAGTTCATCCTCATACTTCCCGTCGGCCGACCGTACACAACACACCTTTGGTATACCTTCACCGCTATACACATCATATACGTAGCTGCCATCCTCGCTGCACACTGCATTGTGCATACCTGCATCTTTGTCTATACGGCTCATCTTACTGTTATCAAGGTTCACAGTATAAATGTGTTTCTCCAGCGGCGACTCTTTCGATGCTGTGATGATCACCTTATTATCTGCTACATTAAAACCAACTATCTCGTTCACAACCCAGTTGCCGTGGGTTAGCTGGCGTATCTGTTCCCCATCGGTATTGTATAGGTATAAATGCTGGTAGCCATCGCGCTCGCTCCACCATAAAAAACGGTTGTTCTGCCCCGGTATAAATGCCAGCGAATGTGTCGGGTGCACATACTTCCTGTCCTTTTCTTCAAACAACGTTGCCAGCAGCATACCGCTTCTCGCATCATACTTGCGCAGCAAAAGGTGGTTTTGCTCCCTGTTCAGTATAGCAATAAAAATGTACTTTTCATCGGGGCTCCATGTCACGCAGGTCAGGTAGTGGTCTTTGGGCGTTCCTGTCTGCATCGTCACACTCTTGCCCGTTTTAGGATTATACACACACAACGTCACTTCGTGCGATGTACCACCCGCCATAGGATACTTTATTAGTTTCACAGTAGCTGGGGTCACGCTCCAGTCCACTATCGGGTAGTCTTTCACCATGGTTTGGTCCATGCGGTAGTAAGCCAGGTAATTGCCGCTCGGCGAAAAGAATATCCCGCCATCAATACCAAATTCATCCCTGTGCACCGATTGCCCGCATACTACGTTCACATTCTTCTCCTTTGTCACCTGCACCTTGCCTTTATCCTTGCTCCACAGCCACAGGTTGTTATCTATAGTGTAAGCTATCCTCCTGCTTTTCTTGTGCAGGGTCATATGGTCTGCTTTCTCGGGCAGGGTCATCATTTTGCTTGTCACCCATTGGCCGTTATCAGCCAGGGTTGCTTGCATCACATCCTTATCCTTCATGAACCAGGCATTGTTCTTGTCCAGCCATTTTATATCGCGCGTGGTAGTTTCCTCTCCTACCTTTATGCCATTCACTGTCTTTTTGACCGCGTTGTTTGCATAGTCGGTCACGATCCACACATCTTTCCCGTCTTTCTTCTCCACCTGCCAGAAATTATTGGTGCCCGCTTGCCAGCTGGCCCCTTTCACTGTTTTAGGCGCAAGCGTAGTGGCCATACCATTGGTAGCTTCAGCTATAGTGTATTGTTTATACTGTGCTGATGCATACCCTGCAAAAAAAATTCCTGCAGCAACCAGCAGGCCGGAAATGCTATTCTTCATATAAAAAAAATTAACCCAACAAACATAAGCGAACTTCGCCCATAAAAAAAGCCCCCGGTTGTGGGGGCTTTTCAAATATTATGAGCAGGTATTATAATTGGTCGTAGATCGGTGCGTCCACATTCCTGTATATACCAAAGTATTGGTAAGTTTTGTGGCGGTAACCTTTCTTGATGTAGATATCCGTATCGGTATCTTCCGGCAAAGTTACCCACGAGTGGCGCTTGCTCAGCAACCAACGATAGATACAAACTGTGTTAGAACCACGGCGTGTTAATGCATAGTACTGCAGGTGTTTCTGAGTGTAGCCGTTCTTCAGCATTTGGTCATCAGAAAACTCATCTTCCGCAACGCTGATGTGTGCACGGCTAACTGGGTTGAACCAGCCATTTACAGCTACCCTGCCGGGGCCCGGAGTGCGATACGCCCAAAAAATAAGCGTTTTATCAGCCCACCCCCAGTTGATCAATTGTCCATCCTGGTATTCACCATCTGCTACCGTACAAAATTGTTGGTCTTCAGGGATATACCAGCGGAAAACACGTACCAGGTCTTCCTGGGCAAAAGAGGTGTTGGTAAACAATAACGCTGCCAGAACAGTTGTAAATACGATAATGGTTCTTTTCATCTGAATGTGTTTTGATTTTTTAGTGCCCCATAGAACTCCCCGAAGGTCGCCCTATATCAGTCTTACTTTCAAAATTTGCACCCAAAATACATAAAAATTTTCGTGCCTTGCAAATTATTAACCCAAAATTTTTTTTTATCGCTTTAAAAAACAACCTCTTTTTGATATAATACCCTTATTTAACAGCTGTTTCAGCTACTTATCCTCCCCCTGCAAATTCACTCATTTTCCGCTTCTCCTTTAGTTTCAATGCACCTCTTAAAATACATCTTGCCATATAGCATAATTAACTCCCATATTTAAAAGATATACATTTTTATTTAAAATTATCTACATACCTTATGTGGCTGGCATTTCTTTCATAAATACCTTCTTTTGGCGTAACTTCGCAACCCTTTTGCCAAGCTGGCAGTTAATTACTAATAGCATGGTTTTTGCAAAACCTTTTTAAAGAATTAAGACACTCATTCAGGAAATTTATATACAATGATCGGATTCCTCTCAAAACTATTCGGCGGTAGCAAGTCTGATAAAGATGTGAAGCGCATTGAACCGCTGGTTGCTGAAATCAATAAGAACTTTGCACAATACCAATCCTTATCCAACGATCAGCTCCGCGAAAAAACACTGGAGTTCCGCAAAAGGATCCAGGACCACCTAATAGATATTGACGCACAAATCGCAGAAAAGAAAGCTGAAGCAGAGACTGCCGGCGCTGACGATGTACATGCACGCGAAGCTGTTTACAATGAAGTGGACAAGCTGGTAAAAACACGCGATGAGCAAATAGAAGATATTCTGCGCACCCTGCTTCCCGAGGCATTTGCCGTTGTAAAAGAAGCCGCACGCCGCTTTAAGGAAAATACAGAGCTCGTTGCCACTGCTACAGACATCGACAGGGAACTGGCCGCTACCAACCGCAAACACCTACGTATAGAAGGCGATAAATGTATTTACCAGAACACATGGGATGCTGCTGGCATCACAGTTACCTGGAACATGCTGCACTACGATGTGCAGCTGATAGGTGGTATTACACTGCACGAAGGTAAAATTGCGGAAATGGCTACCGGTGAAGGTAAAACACTGGTCTCTACCCTGCCTGCATACCTTAACGCCCTTGCCGGCGAAGGGGTGCATCTGGTAACAGTGAACGACTACCTCGCCCGTCGCGACCAGGAGTGGAATGGCCCGCTGTTCGAGTGGCTGCAACTGCGCACAGATTGTATCGACAAGCACGAGCCAAACTCTGAGCGCCGACGCCAGGCTTACTATGCCGATATTACTTACGGTACAAACAACGAATTCGGTTTCGACTACCTGCGCGATAACATGGTCCACCACCCAAGCGAGATGGTGCAGCGCAAACACCACTACGCAATGGTGGATGAGGTGGATAGCGTATTGATCGATGATGCGCGTACACCGCTTATCATTTCAGGCCCCATTCCCCGTGGCGAGGAGCAGCAGTTCCATGCACTTAAACCGCGCATCGAGCGGCTGATGGAAGCCCAGCGCCGCGTGGTGAACCAAAGCCTGATAGAAGCAAAGAAACAGATAGCAGAAGGCAAAACAGATAAAGACACAGGTGGCCTGCACCTGTTCCGTGCTTACCGTGGCTTGCCTAAGAACAATGCCATCATCAAATACCTCAGCGAGGAAGGCAACAAACAAATATTGCAGAAGACAGAGAACTTCTACATCGCCGAGCATCAGAAAAATATGCCAAAAGTGGACGAAGAACTCTACTTCGCCATCGATGAAAAAAATAATAGCGTCGACCTCACCGACAAAGGCATTGCACTCATCACAGGCGCATCTGAAGACGCAAACTTCTTCGTACTGCCCGATATTGGCAGCGAAATAGCCGAAATAGAGAAAACTGCATCATCACCTGAAGAGGTACAGCAACGCAAAGATGCGCTGATACAGGATTATGCTATTAAAGCCGACCGAATCCACTCAATACAGCAATTACTGAAAGCATATACTCTCTTTGACAAGGATGTAGAATATGTGGTAATGGAGGGCAAAGTGAAGATAGTGGACGAACAAACCGGCCGTATACTCGATGGCCGCCGCTACAGCGATGGACTGCACCAGGCGATCGAAGCAAAAGAAAATGTGCAGGTGGAAGCCGCTACACAAACATTCGCAACCGTTACCCTGCAGAACTACTTCCGTATGTTCCACAAGCTTGCCGGCATGACCGGTACTGCCGAAACAGAAGCAGGTGAGTTCTGGCAGATATACAAGCTGGATGTGGTGAGCATACCTACCAATAAAACAGTAGTGCGCAAAGACCAGCAAGACCTTGTATACAAGACCAAGCGCGAAAAATACAAAGCAGTAATAGACGAGATAGAGGCACTGCGTGCAAAAGACAGGCCATCACTGGTGGGTACAACATCGGTTGAGGTGTCTGAATTACTGAGCCGCATGCTGCAGCAGAAAAAGATACCACACAACGTACTCAACGCCAAGCAGCACGCACGCGAGGCGCAGATAGTTGCCGAGGCAGGTTTGCCGGGTGCTGTTACTATTGCCACCAACATGGCAGGTCGTGGTACCGACATCAAGCTGGGCCCGGGCGTTAAAGAAGCAGGGGGCCTTGCCATCATAGGTACAGAGCGCCACGAAAGCCGCCGTGTCGACCGCCAGTTGCGTGGTCGTGCAGGCCGCCAGGGCGATCCCGGCAGCTCACAGTTCTTCGTATCTCTTGAAGACGACCTCATGCGCCTCTTCGGTTCCGAGCGTATTGCCGGCCTTATGGACAAGATGGGCCATAAAGAAGGCGAAGTACTGCAGCACGGCATGATCTCCAAATCTATCGAGCGTGCACAACGCAAGGTGGAGGAAAACAACTTCGGCATGCGTAAGAACCTGCTGGAGTATGACGACGTAATGAACTCGCAGCGCGATGTTATCTACAAGCGCCGCAGGCACGCCCTGTTCGGCGAGCGCCTCGCAATAGACCTCGACAATGCCATGTACTCAGTATGCGAAGGCTTTGCAGAACAGTTCGCGGAAAGTAAAGATATAGATGCTTTCAAGCTCGAAGTGATGAAGCACCTGATCATAGAGCCTGAACTCAGCAGCGAAGAATTGCAGAAAGCAGACCCTAATGTGATAGCGGAACGCCTCTACAACCAGGTAAAAGACTTCTACCATCGCAAGATGAATGCACTGCGCGAGCACATGATGCCAACCCTCAACCAGATACTTACAGAAAATGGCGACAGGGTAGACAATATAGCTATCCCTTTCACTGATGGCATACGCGGCATGCAGATATATGTAGGCCTTAAAGAAGCTGTAGAGCAAAATGCGTTGCCGGTTGTTAATGCCGTAGAAAAGAACATCACGCTTGCCATGATAGACGATGCTTGGAAAAACCACCTGCGCGCTATGGACGACCTCCGCACCTCAGTGCGCATGGCATCATACGAGCAGAAGGACCCGCTTTTGATCTATAAGTTCGAAGCCTTCAACCTCTTCAAGCAGATGCTTGTGGAGACCAACCGCAATATCATCTCCTTCCTGCTGCGCGCAGGCATACCTATACAGGAAGCCCCGCAACAGGCACGTATGCCCCAGCAGCACACCGATATGAGCCATATGCACGTCAACAAAGCAGAGATAGATGCTCGCGGACAGGCATATGCAGCCGACGAAGAAGATTATTATACCGAAACACCCGATCCCGCGCCCGTAAAGCGCGCCCCCGTGCAGGCAGGCCCCAAAATAGGCCGCAACGACCCTTGCCCCTGTGGCAGCGGCAAAAAATACAAAGCCTGTCATGGCAAAGGATTGGCAGGGTAATTGGATAAAAATTCATTTATAAAAGGTGCTTCCTATAAGAAGCACCTTTATTTTTTTACTAAACACCCAAGATTTTCCCCTATCTTCACGTCTATACCAATAGGCCCTTTGTATTACCGGGTCATCCTTATGAAAGTAATTAACCTACTCTTTTTGTGCTTCATCCTTTCGCTCACTGCAAAGGCCGCAACAAGTATAACTACACCTACTGTCTCCGGTCATTGGACATTAGCCGGCTCTCCATACAAAATATACTGCAACATCTCCGTTCCCTACGGTTCTTCATTGACTATCCATCCTGGGGTTGAAGTGATCTTCCAGGGAGCATACCACTTTAATGTTTCAGGAGTTTTACAGGCTTCCGGCACTGCTACCCAACGCATTAATTTTACAATCAATGACACTACAGGTTTTTCAACAGATACCATTACCAGGGCAGGTGGCTGGGGCGGCATAGCGTTTACATCCTATTCAGTCCCCGGGGATAGTTCCTCCTTCGAATACTGCAATATCTCTTATGTAAAAACCGACACTACAGTCGTTACCGCTCTGTATTCTGATAGAAGTATTGCCGTCAGGCACTGCAATATATTCAATAACAGGCCCGTAGGCAATTACTTTGCTTCAGGCATCGTTGATCTGGGCAGCTTTGTTGGCGGCCCACTCGAGTTATCCGACTGCAACATATATAACAACAAAACAAACACTACTATCATTTCAATTGCGAATCCGGATGGTACCACATCTTTTAATGGAAATAGCATTCATGATAATAGCTCGCCTGCGTACATATTTTCTTGTATGTATGTGAATATGACATTTGACAACAACGATATTTACCGGAATAGCTCAAGGGAGGGAACTATACTCTTCGGAGGGGCTCATCACGCTACCATGACAAGAAATAAGATCCACGATAACCGCAATATTCGTGCAGGCGCAATTCACTCTAATGGCGGCTTCCTGGATATCTACAGCAATATTATTTGCAATAACAGAAAAGATTCAACAGGGTTATGTGGCCCCGCATATGGTGGCGGTGCAATGTTTCTCAAAGGCAGTGATTCCGTCGGCAGCAGCTATTTCAATGTTCAGAACAATATCATTGCCAATAATTATTCTGCCGATCGTGGAGGGGCCATCGAAGTTTTCAAGTCACGGGCAACGATCGCCAATAATACGATAATTAATAACAAAGCCAGCCAGGGAGGGGCCGTCTTTATATTCCCGGGCTTAACTGCAACTAATGTCATCGTAAAAAATAACATCCTACGCAACAATATATCAACATATTTATCCGGGCCTTTATTTCGCACCGATAAAGTCGGCGTCTACTTTTGGGGCAACACCAGTGACACTTTGACCTACGATAATAACTGGGCAGAGCAAGCTCCCGACTATGATATTTATGACGGTACTACATTAGGCTACACATTCATAGGCGATGTAACAACCAATATCGTCGGCACCGATCCGGGTCTCGTTGCACCGACACTTACCTGCACCGACACCGAGAATGCAGCAATTGCCAATTTCGCACTTCAGTCAACTTCTCCATGCGTTAACATGGGAGATACTCTGGGAATAACCGTCCCCCCTTTTGATTATGCTGGCAACTATCGTATCTCAGGCAGCGCTATAGACATAGGTGCCTATGAATATGGCTCGGGCCATCTGCCGCTGCGCACACCACCAGCCGTAGTCGAAAATAAAATGGTTGTCTACCCAAACCCTGCTAACAATATGCTCTTCGTTGCCATTCCTGCCGCAAACGGTAAAATCCAGTTGTTTGATATAACAGGCAAGATGATCGCTGAACAAAATGTAACCACCTTGCAAACCACATTCAATATACATAATTTCCCCCGTGGCATATACATTGCCATATGGACCGATGGTACTGGCACAAAAGCAACACAAAAAGTAATTGTGGAGTAACTCAACTTTCTTTCCATATTTAAAACGCCTCCAATTTGGAGGCGTTTGTCTTCATTTTACCGTTAAAAAATAAAAACGACCGTTTAAAAACCGCTAAATGTGTTTATCACACTATATTAACCCTCTTCCCCAACCATTTTACTATTTTGTCGTGTCTATCAAAGAAACCAGGAACACCACATCTTATGAAAAAGCTCATTCTCCTATTGCTGGCCATCAGCAGCACGGCGCATCTTTTCGCCGCCACCAATATCACTACCCCCAACGTTTCAGGCTCTTGGACACTCGCAGGTTCGCCATACCTGGTATTCAATAATATCACGGTAGATCCGGGCCAGAAACTAATAATAGACCCCGGCGTGGAAGTTATCTTCCAGGGGTTTTATGAGTTTAAAGTATATGGCAGCCTTTTTGCCGACGGCTCCGCTGCAAAGCCCATTCTTTTTCATGCTAAAGACACTGCAGGTTGGTATAATTCATCCGCTGCCACAGGTGGCTGGAAAGGCATCACTGCTTTAGCTGCAAACCCTTTAACCGACAGCTGCACTTTCAAGCACTGCGATATCTATGACACAAAATCAAATGCGGTCTGGTTTCGCGAAACAAATGTTAGCTTCTCTTACTGCCGGTTCTTTCACAATAACGGTTATGTATTCCAGGGCCTCCTCGATACCGGGAAAAAATACATCTTCAGCATGTCTCACTGCCATGTCTATGATAACAGGTCAGCTTTATATGGCTTCCTTATCGGGCGTGGTGTGATAAGGATATCTGAAACCATGTTCTACAATAATACCGCCGGCATCACATGCTTCAACATGTTCGATTGCGACCTCTTGTTCGACAAAAACGGCGTGAGCCACAACACCGCAGATGGCACTATTGTTGATATAGTAAACTCCAATGCCGTGGTTTCCGGCAATTCAATACAATTCAACACAGCATCCGAACAGGCATCATTATCTTTTCACGATTCACATGCCGATGTGATAGGCAATTTCATTACTAATAATGAATCAACCAAGAAAGATGATGGCGGCAGCACCTGTGGCATTGTGCAGGGCGGGGCAGGCATACGCCTCTCCAGTCCCTCCGGAGACCCCAACGATGTGTACACCGTCCGCAACAATGTCATTGCCAATAACGAAGCAGCTTTTGCCGGCGGCGGCATTTATATCATAGCGGCAAGCGCAAACATTATAAACAATACTCTCGTCAACAACCACTCATACTGGGGTGGGGGCATTTATATGTTCAACAATGTTTCCGGCTACGGACACAGGTTTGTGAAGATAAAGAACAACCTATTTTTAAATAATACCTCAGGTGGTCTACGCGACCCGAGAAATCTGCATATAGGTTCAGCAGACTCTTTGCAATACGATTACAACTGGGTGCAGCAAATGCCCGATATCATTGACCTCGGTTTTAATGTTAACGTCTGGATGGGAGATACACTCACCAATGTCATAGGCACCGACCCCGGCATCCTCAGGTGCCCTTACCCCGACCTTACCGACGATGCCACCCTCGGCGATTACAGGCTGTCACCAACTGCCGCTTGCATCGATAAAGGCGACACTACAGGCGCCTTCCCCTCAGCAAAAGATTTCGATAACCAGCAGCGCATCTACGGCACCAAGATCGATATTGGCGCATGCGAATACAGCCCCGCAGCTATCGGGCATGTAGGCATCAGCAATACCGCTCCTGCCACCACGGGCATGGCCACCTATCCAAACCCTGCATACAATATGCTCTTCGTCGCTACCCCTGCAGCACAAGGCACCATTCAACTGCTCGATGTAACAGGCAAGGTGATGGCAGAGCAAAAAGCAACAAACACCCTCACCACATTCAATATCCGTCAATTGCCCCGCGGCATTTACCTTGCAATATGGAGCAATACCAACGGCTCTAAAGAAACACAGAAAATAATATTGGAGTAACCTGCCCTAAGCCAAATATGCTTTTACAGAAAACGCCTCCCAAGCCGGGGGGCGTTTTCTGTTTTCTCTACCGTTCGGAAAATTTTTCGACCGTTTAGAAACTCGTTTTTCAATTCAATTTTCTCTTTTTATAGTTTTAGGTAACTGGCAGATCTGTGATAATGGTCACGCAGTACCTGAATAACGGTAGCAAAATACCGTTATTTAACGGTGATGCCGGTATCGAAAAATAGATAATTTTACATAATAACACTTCACCGTGAACCACAATAGCGAATACCAGCATATTATTGGCAAAAAACTGTGCGCACTGCGGCTCGAAAAAAATTACAGCCAGCATGCCGTGGCAAACGACCTCGGCATAAGCGATGGCACACTCAGTAAAATAGAACACGGCACTTATAAACTGAGCATAGAAATGATAACCAACCTCGCGAATTATTACGACAAACCTGTCAGTTATTTTTTACCCCCCCTGTAGTGTAATTCATTCATTTGGCAATGTATTATTGATCCTCACAAAACCAAATTCTCAGGCGTACGGCATTTTCCTATTTGGAAAGTGTACTTTCCAAATAGGAAAATGTGCAGGGGTTAAAAATTAGGAAACCGGGTGCTGCACCCACTACTTTCACATTGCAGTAATTACCAGCCCGGCCGGATGGATCGCTTACTGCGGCGTAAACCGAAAAGCCATAATAGAGTAGGTATTATCCTAAATTTTATTTACGATGAAAAAGGTGTTAACTATAACTTTAATTATGCTGCTGGCATGGGGTGGCGGCGCTTTTGCCCAATGCTCTGCGCCCGCCCCCATTACGGGCAGCAACGTTCTGTGCCCTCCGTCTTATACAACAACACTTTCTGACGCAACAGCAGGTGGTACCTGGAGCACGGGCGATGGCGGCTGTATAACTATTAATCCCTCTACAGGTGTTGTTACGGGTACATGCGGTGGCGTTGAAACAGTAACCTACACAGTACCCGGCGGCTGTTACGTTACTTTTAACATAGGTAGTGCAGCAATTATCGGCCCTGCAGCGGTTTGCTCCCTCTCCACTGCAACTATGAGCGATGTTTTTGGCGGCGGCACATGGGGTACCACCAGCAGCGATATTACCATAACCTCAGGCGGTGGTATTGTATCTGTCTTAAGCGGGCTTACAGCTACCACTTCTGCACTTATCACTTATGTGCCACCTCTATCTACCGGTTGCTCCACTGTTACCGCTAATATTGTCGTAGATAAGACACCGATAATTTTAGACTTAGCATCAGACCCTGTTGGTTCAACTATCTGTGAAAATGCGCCGATTAGTTTTACTACTACTGTCGACCCCACTAGCCCGGGCGTAGCACCCTATACTTATAACTGGTGGTGGGTTGGCAGCCCTTCCGGCACATTTGCCACCAACAGTGGTGTTGTCAGTACTATATCCACGGGTTACCAGATGGGAGGGATCGCACTCACCCAGGCAGGTACCTATTACGGTAATGTAGCTGACCATTGGGGCTGTGTCTCGCCAACTTATACCGGGCCCAATATCAGCGTTATTGCCGCGCCTATCGCTTACACCGTATCCTACTATACTTCCAGCCACGCCCCGGGCTGCGACCTGCAGTTAAGCGGTTCTCAGTCGGGCGTAAGTTATAATTATGGGATATACGGTATAGGGACTTTGGGTTATAACATGGGTACTGGTAGTTCTTTTTATTGGACAACGGACCCTATCGAAGAAGGTAACTATTGGGTAGTAGGCTGGGACCTGTCTACCCATTGTGGCACTTTAATGTCGCCGACAATCCCTGTTTGCACGGGTTGCAGGATGGCTAGCCCCTACTTGGGCGTAGGCGCCACCACAACAGAAGAGCCATTGGCGCTTCTCCCCAATCCCAATAATGGCAATTTTACCCTTAGCGGTTCCGCAGACTTCATGACGAGCACTAAAACCATAAAAGCTGAAATAATTGATATGACCGGCCATATGGTACTGTCGCAGGATATACCGGTAACTAATGGCAGCATCAGCAAGTCCATACAATTACCTGGCGATATTGCGAACGGCACCTATTTTGTGAAGTTGAGCACAGGCACCCAAAGCGAGGTATTGCGGATGTCGCTGAATAAGTAATGCAGTCTATTATTTGCGCCGTTGTTGGTAAGTACTGACAACGGTGCAAATAAACTTTTCTTTTACATGGCATCTCCCCTCAAAGCAGGGGTTTTACAGGGTAATGTGCTATCCGGAGGGTGTTGAGGATATCCGGAAACAGCAAAAAATATAAAATACAAATTTATTTATCTATTTTTGGTTTAATAATAATACCCACCATGAAGCTACCTGTTCTTTCAAAGAAAATAGCGCAAGGTATTTTATTGCTCTTCGCCCTTGCGGTGGGCACAGTATGCATCCGTGCACAAACCATACAAACCTTTGCGGGTAACGGCAGTCCGGCCCTTACCGGCTATGGCGGCCCGGCCACTGCTGCAGGGATAGGTAGTTATCCAAATGGGGTAACTGTCGATGGCCCGGGCAATGTGTATATAGCAACTTCTTTCCGCATTTTAAAGGTAAACACTTCGGGCACCATCAGCCTTATTGCAGGGTATGGCAGTGCCGGCTTTAGCGGGGATGGCGGCCCAGCAACTATGGCCCGGATGGATGGGGCCTATGATATAGCAGTGGATGGAGCGGGTAATGTGTATTTTTCAGATGACGGTAATGGCCGTGTCCGCAAAGTGGACATTTTTGGTATCATTAGCACATTTGCCGGCATTAGCTCTTTAGGCAGCTTTAGCGGGGACGGCGGCCCAGCCACAGCGGCAGGCCTGTCTGCGCTGAGGGGTTTAGCAGTTGATGCATCAGGTAATGTATATTTAGCAGACGGCGGTAACCACCGCATCCGTAAAGTAAACACATCAGGCATTATCAGCACCTTTGCCGGCAATGGTGGCAGCGGCTACAGCGGCGATGGCGGCCCCGCCACAGCGGCGGCAATTGGCAATCCCGGTAATCTAACTTTTGATGGCGCGGGAAACCTGTATTTTACAGATTTATTAAATAACCTCGTCCGCAAAATAAGCGCTTCCGGCACTATCAGCGCCATAGCCGGCAACGGTACTGCCGGCTACAGCGGCGATGGCGGCCCCGCCACTGTAGCAGCGCTGAACGGGGCTATGGGTATTGCCCTTGACGCAGCAGGCAATATATATGTTGGGGACTTGTTTAATAACCGGGTCCGGAAGATAAACACTTCCGGCATCATCAGTACCTATGCAGGTACAGGCATAGGCGCCTATGGCGGCGATGGCGGCCCGGCCACAGCTGCAATGCTTAGATATCCCTGCGGTGTGGCGACTGATGGATCAGGCAATATATATATAGCGGATGTAAATAATTACCGCATTCGCAAGATAACCCCACCCACTACCCCCACCTTTGATGGCGGCAGTCCGCAAAGCCTTACGGTATGCGAGAACTCAGTGGCTAATCCCATCAATTCGTTATTAACCATTACAGACCCGGGCAGCGGGCTCACAGAAACTTATTCCGTTACTATGGCGCCCACCCATGGCGCCATTACGGCAGGCAGTACCGTTACATCAGGCACATCGCTCGCTCCCACCGGCTGGGCATATACTCCCACTACCGGCTACAGCGGCACAGATGCATTCACCATACAAGTCAGCAATGGCAGCAATATTGCTGCCACTATAGTCAATGTAACCGTAAACCCGCTACCGGTTGCGGGCACCATAACCGGCACAACCATGCTATGCGTGGGTGCGCCCGGTGCATTAATCGATATTGCCCCCGGAGGGGTATGGAGTACTGCAACAACCGGCATCGTCGCGCTCAGTGGTTCGGCAGGCACCACCATTTCTGTCACCGGCCTGGCCGTAGGCACCGATACTGTTTATTATACCGTTACCAATAGCTGCGGCACAGCCGCAGCATACACTTTTGTAACCGTAAACTCGCTCCCCGGTGCCGGAACTATTACCGGAACAGACACACTCTGCGAAGGTGCGTCTGTCTCACTGGCCGATGCCGCCCCCGGCGGAGTATGGAGTTCCGCAACAACGGGTATTGTTGCACTCAGCGGTTCATCAGGCCCCGGCATCACAGCAACCGGTATAATGGCAGGTACAGATACAGTTTACTATACCGTTACCAACAGCTGCGGCACAGATACGGCTGCCTTTCCCATTACGGTGATTACCGTTCCGTTAGTGCCACCAATTATCGGGCCTTCACTTATTTGTGGCGACATGATCATCTCACTTACCGATTCTTTGCCCGGCGGCATATGGAGCAGCTACGATACCACTATTGCCACAGTCGATATGTCGGGGACGGTATCAGGCAGTATGCCCGGTCTTGACACCATATACTACACCGTCACAAACAGTTGCGGCACATCTTTCGCCATGCATATTGTCACGGTAAATACATTGCCTGTTGTGGCCAATATAACTGCACCAATTGTCTTGTGTGCCGATTCTGCCGCTACAGTGTCCAACGCCACTCCGGGTGGCTCATGGGCGGCTACCAACCATCACTCTTTTCTTTCAGGTGGTGTGGTCACCGGCACCACACCCGGCTTCGATACCATCACTTATTCCGTCACCAACTTGTGCGGCACCACTACAGTATCCCATGTCATACACATGCTCGCCTGCGACAGCGCGCTTGCTGTGCCATTTGCGCATCAGCAAGCCTCCATCAGCGTTGTGCCCAATCCTTCAAAAGGCATGGTCACACTTACTGTCAATACCCATTCTGTTCAACAGGTGCAGGTTGTGGTCACAAATATGCTGGGCATTAAAATGCACGAATGCACCTTTGTTACCAACACACCAAAAGAATTCAATGTAAACTTGCCCTCTGGCATGTACTTCATCTCCGCCACCACCGCAAGTGGTGTAAAAATGAGCGCTAAACTTGTAGTAGAGTAGTAACCGGAACAAATCCCGCATTGCGTTAAAAAAATAAATTTTCGTCACCCAAACCCACTCCCACAGCAGCTTTCAAAACGCAGCAGCACCATCATGGTACTGTTACTGTACCATCATGCAAAATAAATTTCCTCACCCAAAATTTCCTCCGGAACTTTACATAGTAACACCCCGCAACTCCCCGCCTGTTTTTAGGAGGGGCGATTTGCGAAAACGAATGTTTGAGCGGATCGGGGTGGTTAACTCGCGCATGAGAAACTTGTTTTTCTGCGCAAGGCACAAGTTCTTTGACAGACTGACAGCGTATTTATCTCCCGCAATATTTGCAGGCATACCGGCCTGTGTTTTCTTTCCGCCGGTAAGCAATAAGAGGGGCGCTCCATGTAGAAGCCCCTTCAGGGGTTGGGGCATTATACCTCTTATGCCGTTTTTTATACCTTTTACCCTGTTTCTTATACCCTTTTATACCCCTTTATACCTTATGATAAAACACATAAAACAGGCCCACAGCGCACCCTGGCCACATATAAAAAATCAAATGCACCAAAACAAGACTATCCTCCAAATTATACCCTCACCTATCAACCCATCACCCCCTATGAGCAACAAACGAACCGAAAATGAGCGACAGTGAGCAGGAAGTGAGCAACCCGAAAAAACATAAAAAATTAAAAACCAATCACTTACAAACAAAACTCCTCAGCACAAAAGATTTTTCAGAAAAGTGAGCAATCAACCCCATCAAAAATAAAAAATTTGGCACGGAATTTTCTTGTGTATTAGTAGAAGACGAACTAAAGAATAAAAGGGAGGTAACCCATGATAGCCGTAATACTCATTTTCGCATTCATCATGTCACTCGTCATAAACCTTATCGAGCGCATGATCATCCACCACAACCGCCAGGCAAAACAGCACAAAGCCGAAGAGGCCTTAGCCACGGAAAAAACAGAATAGCCCCGGTAAGAAGCAGGCAAAAAAATAAGGGCCCAAAAGCCCTTATCAATATCGTTGCAACCAAAGAGGTTATTTGCCTTTCTTAGCCGGAGCCGTAGTTTTCTGAGAAGCCTTGCTGCCACTGTCGGCACCCGCAGGCTTTGTAAAGAACATTACAGAGATCACGCACAGGCCACCAATCACACCTATCATCGTCCATGTGCCTTTTTCCATCACATCCGCCGACTGCTTCACCCCCATCACCGCCGAGCTCATAGAACCAAACGTGCCGGACAGGCCACCGCCCTTCGGGTTTTGTATCAAAATAAAGAATGCCAATATCACACAGGCCAGCAAAATAAGTATAGTTATAAACGGTATCATGATTGTTTATCCTTTAAAGCTTCGTCAATTTTGTGCGCAAAGTACGCACTTTTCTGTGGGTTTCGCAAACTTAATTTGCGGTACATCTCAATTGCTCTATCATATTTACCCTGCTTTATATATATATCCGCAAGGCTCTCGCTCACCAACCCCTCTTCCTTACTTATGGAATTTACCGCCATTTCAAACACCGTTTCAGGTATCTCCTCGTTCTCCTCCTCCATTGCGGCAGCAAGTTTCTCCTTTTGCCACATGGTTTTCAGGGCTTTTTGGTCCTTGCTCTCTTCCTTTTGCTTTTCAGATGTATTCTTAAAATGCAGCAGCCACTCAGAGAAGCTCATCACCACCATCAGCGATTTGTCTTCATCTTCTATAGCCGCATTATCCCTAAGTTCATTTATCTCCAACGGTATCTCATCCGATACCTTCTCACCCTGCTGCAGGAAATAGTCCTTAGTATATATAGGGAATATTAATGGATCGTGCTCTTCTTCGTCTTTCTCAGCTTCAGTCAATGAAATGGCTGGCTCGGCTGCCTCAACTACCTGGGCAGGTTCCGCCACAGGTTCACGGTTGGCCACCTCGGGTTCCTCCTCCTGCAATTCCTTTTCAGCCCATGCCCTGGCAAAGTCAGACTCATCAATTGTGTTGCGTTCAGCATCCACCACCGTCTCAGGGTCCTGCGGGAAGGTTGCCACAGGTTCCACCACTTCCTCATTTGTTGATACGTCAGCAGTTACCTCTTCCGCCTGTTCATATTCAACGATCCTGTCTGCTTCATCTATTACCACAGCCGTCGGCGCCAACGGAATAGAGTCAAAAACCGTCTCAACAGGTACAGAGATAATATTAGGCATGTATAGCTCTTCCGGTGCAGGCGGTTCAGATAGTGCTTCCGGCACAGGCACAACCTCAACATGCGGCAATGGCGGTGGGGCTGGCGTTTCCACTATGAATGCCACAGGCATATCATGTATCAATGGCTCATCAACTGCCGCCGACACCTGCGAAACCGGCGGATTAAATACGGGGGCATCTGCTTCTTTATCTGCCGGCCACTTTTCATCTATCACAGCTTCTACTGCAGGCGCAGCAACACTTTCCACAGGCTCCACGATAACTGCAGACGCAGGTTGCTCCACCAATATCTTCATCTCATACTGCACCGGTGCTTCCTTTTCTTCAACCGGTTCAGGCACCGCCGGTGTTGTAGCCAATATTATTTCAGGTTGTACTGGTTTTATTTCTTCCCCCTGCATCACGGGCTCAGCAACAATAGGCTCCGGCACAGCAGGCGCTGTTGGCACAGGCTCCGGATGTATATCCACCTTCTTCTTGTCCACCACCTTATTCACGGCACCAAGATCGCTCACCTCCTTCTTGCTGGCTTCAAGAAAATCGCAAAACATCATCCAGTCTCCCAGGTATGGCTGCACGCTGGTCAGCATTTGCGGCGTATACGGCGACTTCTTATGGCTTTCCAAAGCCACCAGGTATCGCGCAGGTACAAAATACGGGAACGTTTGCCGGAACAATGAGATACTGCTCTGGTCTCCATCCGTCAGCGTATTCGGGTTGTCCAGCAACGCTGATATGTACTTTATGGAAGTCTGGTTATTCATCTATCAGGCTACCAATTTACAAAAGCTTTATTAAAAATATCATCAGCCAGTTGGTTGCCAATTTCTTCTATCAACTTACCCTCAACAGATTGCAATAACTGCGATGCATCAAAGTCGGCAAATCGGGTAAAAGTTTGCGTAAAGCTGCTCTTATCATTCAACCGGTTCTTGAATTTAACCTCAATACTTACGGTCAGGCGGTTTTTAGTGGCTGTCTGTACACCTTGCACTGCGGTAACAGAAACGGCATAAGTGGTAATTGCACCACTCATATCATAGTCGGCATCATCTTTAGTTGTAGATGCTAAGCCTGTTTGAGATAGTATCCTGCTTCTTATTTTTTGAGTGAGCACAGAACTAAGGCTGGGTACTACATTTGCCGACTTGTTCTCCAACTGGTGCATATTGATATTCTTCCCTTCTATGGTTGCACCCGAAAAGCTATAAATGCCGCAACCTGCATTGAATAGCAAGATAACGGGCAACAGTAAAACCAAATATGTCTTGAGCGGCATCAGTTGTAAAAATAAGGCAATAAGCCGTTTTATCTATCACTCTTTAATATCGTATTCCTTTATTTTTCTGTACAGTGTACGTTCAGAAATACCCAATTCTGCAGCTGCGTCTCTCCTGCGGCTCTTGTGCTTCCTCAGTGCTTTGGTAATGTATTCCTTCTCCTTATCTGCCAGCGATAAAGTTTCCTCTACATCCTCGTGCGGATCGTGCGCATCAAGTAAAATGGGAGCGCTGGCATTGTACGTTGCAACAACGGGTACTTGATCCTTGTCATTGTATACAGGCATCATTGGGCCGGATGGCTCCACAGGGGTGTATCCTTGGTGCTGAGCCACATCAAATATCATTTGTTTCAGATCATTCATATCCTTCTTCAGGTCGAAAATGATCTTGTACAATATATCCCGGTCACTTTTAAAATCCGAGGCATGATTAGCTGCAACGCCACCACCGGCAGGAGCAATTAAGGCAAGGCTTTGAGTAGTGTTCCGCTGAGGCATGAACCGTTGCAAAACATCGGCAGTAACCAGCTTATCAGTAGACAGAACAGATATCTGCTCAGCAATATTTTTCAATTCGCGCACATTTCCCGGCCAATGGTAACTAACCAGCATTTGCTGAGCCGCAGCATCTAACTGAACAGATTGCGTTTTGTAGCGTTCAGCGAAGTCGCCGGCAAATTTCCGGAACAGTAACGGGATATCTTCTTTCCTGTCGCGGAGGGATGGTACACGGATAGGCACTGTGCTTAAACGGTAATACAGGTCTTGCCTGAAATCGCCTTGCTGGGCGTACTCCAGCAGGTCGCGGTTGGTAGCTGTGATCACACGCACATCTGTCTTCTGCACTTTCGATGAACCAACCCGAATAAACTCCCCGGTTTCCAAAACACGTAATAAGCGCGCCTGTGTGCCAAGGGGCATTTCCCCGATCTCATCAAGAAATATGGTACCGCCATTCACAGTTTCGAAATAACCTTTGCGACTATCAACGGCACCGGTAAATGAACCCTTTTCGTGCCCGAACAATTCACTGTCTATAGTACCTTCCGGTATGGCGCCACAGTTCACCGCAATAAAAGGATTATGTTTCCTCGGTGAAAGCGCGTGTATGATACCTGAAAAAACCTCTTTACCTACACCACTCTCCCCTACTATCAAAACAGAGAGGTCCGTATTCGCTACCTGTACTGCTATATTTAATGCATGGTTCAGCGCGGGTGAATTACCTATAATGCCAAACCTGTTCTTTATACTTTGAATATCCATGTTAGTCGTATCGTTTTCGGTTATAAGTTTCCAAAAACTAACAATGCGTAATTAAACCATTTCACCTAATAATGTTGCCGAAGTTGCCGAACTCACTCTCACATGCACATAATCCCCCTTCTTTAACGCTCTCTCTCCTTTAGGGAACACCAAAACTTTATTCTGTGAGTTCCTGCCGCTCCAGTGTTGTTCACTCCTTTTGCTGGTAGCTTCTATCAATACCTCAAATGTCTTGCCGATATCCTGTTGGTAATTCTCTTTCGATATCCTGTTTTGCAATGCTATAATTTCCTCAAGCCTTTTCTTCTTCACTTCTTCCGGCACATCATCATCATACCTCCGCTCTGCAAGTGTGCCGGGACGCTCGCTGTAAGAGAACATATAAGACATATCGAACCTGCTCAATTCCATTACCGACAACGTATCATTATGCTCTTCTTCAGTTTCAGTGCAAAAGCCCGAAATAACATCTGTGCTCAGTCCGCAGTCAGGCATTATCTCGCGTATACGTTTTACTTTGTTAAGGTACCACTCACGCGTGTAGGTGCGGTTCATTAACTGCAGAATACGCGTGTTCCCGCTCTGCACCGGCAGATGAATGTATTTGCAAATATTGTTGTACTTAGCCATTGTGTGGAGTACATCATCCGTAATATCCTTGGGATGGGATGTACTGAAGCGCACTCGCAGCAACGGCGACACCATTGCTACTTTTTCCAAAAGCTGGGCAAAGTTGGTCGAATCTCCATCCATGGGTGCATGGTAATAGCTGTCAACGTTTTGCCCTAAAAGTGTAACTTCTCTATACCCTCTGGTGAACAGGTCTTTACACTCATTTACTATACTTTCCGCATCACGGCTGCGCTCCCTCCCCCGGGTAAATGGCACCACACAGAAAGTGCACATATTATTGCACCCCCGCATAATACTCACGAATGCCGTCACCCCATTGCTATCTAAGCGCACCGGTGAAATATCCGCATAGGTCTCTTCTCTGCTCAAAAGCACATTTACGCTCTTCTGCCCACCCTCTGCCTCGGTGATCAAGCCCGGAAGGGTCCTATATGCATCCGGACCCACTACAATATCCACCAGCTTTTCTTCTTCCAGGAATTTCGCTTTCAACCTTTCTGCCATACAACCCAACACCCCAATGAGCATCCCGGGTTTGCTTTCTTTTACCTTACGGAATGCCTGCAGTCGGTTACGCACTGTTTGTTCCGCTTTCTCTCGAATGGAACAAGTATTAAGCAGAACCAGGTTAGCTTCCTCGAAATTACGGGTTGCGCCAAATCCTTCGTTATGAAGTATGGATGCCACTATCTCGCTATCGCTGAAGTTCATTTGGCAGCCATAGCTTTCTATGTAGAATTTTTTATTGAATATATTAGGATCTCCAACAAAAGGTTCATATGCCTCTCCCTGGCGCTCCTCATCTACCACTTTTTGCAGTACCTCTGCCATAATTTCCGATTTCAGCTAGCAAAGGTAAAGGTTTGTAATGTGAAAAAGGTGCTAATACCTCGTAAAATAAGCAATTACCGTTAACCAAAATTCTGCTATTAAATTGTGAAATAATAGCCGTAAATTTGACTGTCCCCCGACTCACTTAAAAAGGCTGAACTATACGCATTTAAAAAATGACGAATAAGAAAATATTATTACTTACTTTAGTTCATCCTGATTTTTTACCTCCGGTTTATGCAACAGGGCAAGTTTTGCGGGACTTGGGGTTATCCATTCATATATTAACGTTCGACTCATTTGTGCCTGCGCAGCTGAATCTGGGCGAAAACATTACTATAGAATCAGTTGGTAATCACTATAGTGCCGGCCTCACAGAAAGATTGCGGCTACGTAGAAAATTCATGGCGCGGGCAAGTGAATTGGTAACAGAAGGCCCCATAGCCATTATTTCTTTCTGCCCCTTCTCATTTATGTGTGGCCTTAAGATCAAAAAGAATATACCGCTGGCCTACCTGGTATTAGAAATTGCCGATTTCATACTACCGGTATTTTTCAATTCACCTCTATCGAACCTGAGGAATTTACAGGCACTAAAAAATATACATAAAGCAGATTTCCTCGCAACACCATCCATACAGCGTTCAGCGTGGCTTGCAGGCAGGTGTCACCTTACATCCATGCCGCATACTATTCTCAACACCTCTTATCTACCCGAAAAAGATGACGGGACAGACTATGAAACTTATAAAACATTGGTGCCGCCGGATTTCCTTGACAAAAAAGTGATCTTATACACGGGTGCAGTGAACGAAGAACATTGCATCATGGAATTGGTAAGGGCTTTCGATCTTGTGAATGATGAGAATAGTGCTTTGGTTATCACGGGCATTAAGGATAACGAGTATTGTAATAGGATAAAAAAGATCGTCATTAAAAGCAACTGTGAGAACAGGATAAAATTATTGCCTTACGTAACGCGTGCACAAATGTTGTCGTTGCAAGCGAATGCCAATATCGGGGTTTGCCTGCAAAAAGAGTATCAGGACAGCGTGCGTACAAAAATGATAGCACCGAACAAAGTCGGCGAATATCTGTACAAAAACCTTTTCATTCTTGGTATTGCAAGCGATTACTTTATTCCTTTAGAAATGCAAGGCATCGCAGCACTATCAACAAGCAGCACACCGGTGGAGATAAGCAAAGCATTGCGCAAGGCGTTAGTTGCCGTTAACCAGGATGGGCTGAAAGAAAAGATAAGAACCTTTGTTAAGGAGCATTACAGCATGCAACAGCAGCTGAAACCGCTTATTTATTATTTGAATGAATTAATTACTTTGAATTAGTACCATAAACAAACTAAGTATACTGATGAGTAGATTTCTATGTGTGGAATTGCTTGTTATTTAGGAAAAAATAAGGATGAACAGGTGCAATTCAGCTCCTGCTCCCGGTCTATGCTGCAACACAGGGGACCGGACGACAGCGGTATCTTTACCGATGACGACGTGGCATTGGTCCATACCCGCCTGTCCATACTCGACCTTTCACAGTTAGGTCACCAGCCAATGTACTCATCATGCGGCAGGTATATCATTGTTTATAACGGAGAGATATACAACCACCTCGACCTACGAAAAAAATTCCTGCCTCAATACCCCTTCAAAGGCCATTCAGATACTGAGACCATTATTGAGCTATTCAGGATAAAACAAGAGAACATGCTCAAAGAGATGGTTGGTATGTGGTGTATCATTATCTGGGATAAAGAAGAAAAAAAACTATTTGTCAGCCGGTCCCGACTTGGTCAGAAGCCATTGTACGTGCGCTACCTCAACAATTCGTGGATGCTGTCGAGCGAGATCAGGCCTTTGCTTCGTACAAATGAACAAGTTGCTTACGATCCGACGGCAGTTGTGGAATACCTTGCCTTAGGCAACTACGGGCACTTGAACACTCATACTTTTTTTAAAGATATTCAACTGTTCCCTGAAGGGCATTATGCGTGGATTCGGCCTGGCCAGAAAGAACTCGGAGCAAAAGCTTTTTGGAAGTTGCCGGACATCGCCCCTAAGGATAAAGTACCTTTTGATAAAAGCGTAAAAAATGAACTGCATGATATTGTGGTCGAGGCCATCCTTTCAGTAACACTTTCTGATGTACCTATCGGGCTTACGCTTTCCGGCGGTGTCGACTCTTCAATAATTGCAGGCATACTTGCCAGTTATTACGACAAAGACATACACATTTTCACGGCCCAGTCGCCCCACAGTAAATTTGATGAGACCAGGTATGTAGATGCCGTTATCAACAAGTATCAGAACGGCAACTTTATCGTTCACCGCAAAAACCTGAACGATGTATCCCTTAAAGATACACTCGAACAATACATCAACATCCAGGAAGAACCTTTTGGAGACCCATCGATAATAGCTCATGGTTTTCTGATGAATATCGCAGCAGACTCGAATATTAAAGTCATACTGAACGGACAGGGCGCTGATGAATTATTCTACGGCTACAACAATATGGCGCAGGCTATATTATCTCACCAGTTCAAGTCACTTCAACTGGGAAAATTCCGTAACAACCTGAATACCATGAAACTGGGCAGCGGTTATATGCTTCGCACACTGTTAAAAACAATGCTCCCTGGGCTTGAGCACAACCTCAGGAAGAAGTCGCGTATAAAGCGGCGGGATATTATTCGTCCAGAATTGCTTCAAAACGTTGACAACAGCCTCATTACTCTATACAAATACGATAACATATACGACGTGTGGCGCGAATCGCTCTATGGTGTTCACCTGCCTCACCTTGTACATTATGACGACCGGAACGCGATGGCAAAAAGCATTGAAGGCCGTATGCCATTCCTGGATCACAGGATCGTTGAATTCGTTGCAAAGATCCGGCCGGATGACTTTTTGAAGAATGGTATGCGCAAATACATTTTACGCGAATCATGCAGGCAATACATCCCGGAGATAGTGTATAACAGGAAAGACAAAATAGGTTTTTACACACCATTGGTCAATATGCTGGCAAAAGACGCAGATTGGGTATCGGGCAAATTGAAAGGTAATACATTACTTACAGAAGCCTATACCAACGAACTGTTGAGCAAACTAAACGCGAAGAATCTGAATATAAACGAAGCACTCCAGTTATGGAGGGCTCTGTCATTAAAGATCTGGAAACAACAATTTAATATCAAACCATTGCAACACTGATGCTGGAATTTTATAAAGAGCTTGGCAAACTTGCCCGAACAAAGAAAATCATTTCCCTGCTACCTCAACGTGCGCGCTTCAGGGTAGCCAAGGCTCTTTATGATTATGAATCCGCAGGCATACACGGCGTAGACCTGGTGGTGCCGTTACAGAAAGACGGATTGGTTATATTCATCAGCACTAAAGATATTATTGGCTGGAAAATATACTTCTTTGGCGAGTATGAGACCGACACAAACAACGTGCTGGAGAAATATATCAAACCGGATGATGTAGTGATAGAGGCCGGCGCAAACATTGGCAGCGAAACTTTGCTCATTGCGCGCATGTTGAAACAAGGAAGGATATACGCCTTTGAGCCCAACCCTTATACTTTTGAACGCTTAAAAATTAACGCATCTATAAATGAGCTACACAATATAAGCGCATTCGATTATGCACTCGGCGAAAGCGATACAACCATTCAATTCAACATTTATCCTAAAAACTTTTGCAACTCCGGCATGTCGAGCAAGTATATGGAAACCTCGAATACCCGTAAAATAGATGTAACACAAAAAAAGCTCGATTCATTTTTGAAAGAAAACAATATAAATAAGGTTGACTTTATAAAAATGGACATCCAGGGCGCAGAAATGGACATGATCGCCGGTGCTGCAGAAACGATAGCAAGGCATAAACCCACAATTTTTACAGAAGCCTGCGAACCATATAACGACACTAAAGTTTTATTTGACACGTTGAAGAACGCCGGTTACAATGTATATCTCATCGGAGAACACCAAACGACGCTGATGAGTTCAATATCGGACGTAAAAGATGGCAACTGGCTGGCAATAAATGAATCAAAAAAATAATTTTCAGCTTAAGTAGGTAGTTCAGTAATTTTGAAGAATTAATGTTTCACTTAGTATTTCTTGTAATTTATGCAGCCGCTGCCAGCTTCTTCACAGGGGCTCAGTTATTTATTTTACTAACTATACACTTCGGAATATGCGTTATCAATCACCTTCGCGAAAAGAAGGTGTTGATCACACCGCTCTTTCTCTTCTTTATTGGTTCAATCATTGTAAATATTGCTAATCTAAACCTTATAGAACAAGTTGAGGCACGTGACATCCGCACATATACCTACATTATACCTAAATACATCGATCAGGCGGCCCTTATATGGTGTGTATCCTGTACATTGGTGGTTATCGGCTACAACCTCACCCTCAAAAAAAGTCTCCCACATATCAACTTCGACCTCAGCAAACGCAGTGTTTTGGAGTATCTTTTCTGGATATTGCTTATTTCAAACGCACTCTCCATCATCGGCTATGGCGCGAGCATGAAGGGTAACCAGATAGCTAAGATATTCGGGCTTTTGAACACCATGGGCATCCTGTTCTTTGCGCGCCTTTGGGCAATGAAAGACGATAAAAAATACAGGGCGTACGCTATAGCGTTGTTTGCCATTGAGACCTATATAGCGCTTCTTACTTCTTACCTGCGTTTTGAATTGATACTACCAACGTTTTACCTTGCCGTTGGCTACTTCATTGGCAAAGGCGACCTAAGGACAATATTGAGCTACAGGATTCTTCCGTTCCTGGCCATCGTATTGCTTTATTCCAGTGTTTTCAGTGCTTTACAACACAACCGTTCTAACTTTATAACAGTGTTCACAGAAGGCGACAATCCCGAGAACATGAGTTCCGAGCGGGAACCCGCGCGAGGAGGCCTGCTGGATCGCAGCGCCAACCTGGCGCAGGTGACTAATGTGGTCAACCTTGTGGAACGAAACGGATTTTACCAGGGATCAGCTTCTGCCCCCATACTCATTGCCCTTATTCCACGCGCCATTTGGCCCGACAAACCGCTCATCCAGTTGGGTGCTTGGTTTGCGCTGGAGATTGGCGTCGGTACACGCACCTCCCTGGGCACAGCCAACAACTCCATCAACATGACCGTGCCTGGAGAATTGTACCTGGACTTTGGCTGGATTGGAGTAATACTGGGTAGCCTTTTCTTCGGTAGTTTTCTGGCGCTGCTTTGGAATGCAACGAGATTTTACAATTCCGAATATAACCTCACCGGCACTGTCTATGGCGGGTACTTGTTCATCATATCGGTAGGCGGCTACGCCGACTTGCAGGTGGTGGTAACCTTGCTTTCTACTTATATCGTATTCCTCATCATTAAAAAAATAGCTGACCACTATGCGAATTCTGGCTATCGGACCGTTGTGGCGAGGAAGTAATGCAGGCGGGCTTTTCCGTGCGTTAAGCCGGGAGGGTTGCCTTATAGAGGTGCTTGATGAGTTTTATTATATAAGCCTGCAAACAAAAACAAAGTCCACTAAGGTACTGGAGCGTGTCATCCGCCCCTTGCAGGAAAAAGAGTTCAATATCGCGATCCGCAAAAAAGTTGAATTGTTCTCGCCCGATATATTCTTTGTATACAAAGGCGCATTCGTGCAGCCGGAAACACTGCAATTCGCAAGGCAAATGAATTGCAGGCTGGTGCTATTCTACCCCGATGTAAGTATGAGTGCCCACGGGGATAACATACCAAAGTCCATACCGTTATATGACCTTATATTCACCACAAAAACATTTGGCATTCGCGACCTTGAAAATACTTACGGTGTAAAGAATGCTGTTTTTATTCCGCATGGGTTTGACCCCGAGATACACCGCAAACTCAACATCAGCGATGAAGACAAGCACAGGTTTGGCTGCGATGCATCATTCATTGGCACATGGTCACCCAAAAAAGAGAAATGGCTCTCTGTGCTGAAAGAAAGGATCCCCGGCATGAACCTGAAAATATGGGGCGAGCAATGGTTCAAAGCCAACACAGACAATATTAAAACCAGCATACAATACACCGGTGTCCACGGCGACTTGTATGCCATTGCCATACAATGCTCCGCCGTAAACCTCGGCATTCTCTCAGAAAAAGTTCGCGGTGCTTCCTCAGGCGACCTTATTACATCCCGCACTTTCCATATCCCCGGGTCTTCGGGCTTCATGCTGCACGAACGAAACGAGGAATCTGTACTTTATTTTAATGAAAATGAGGAAGCCGGCTTCTTCAGCGACGCAGAAGAACTGGCAAAACAGGTAGCGTATTTCTTAGCTAATGGGGCTGCACGCAATCGAATACAAACAGGTGGTTATCAGCGTGCACTAAAAGATCATTCACTGGATGCCCGTGCCCGAACCGTCGTCAGTCACATGGGCAGGCTTTTGTAGCTACTTTAGGTTCATAACCAACGCTACCCCTCCCCCACCTCCGGGTACTACTGTGGGGAAAACCTGCATAGATATATCGCGCGATATATCGAAGTTCTTCAGGTGGGCTGAAGTAACGGCATCTATTATTTGCAAAGCATAACCAATACCGCTGAACAAAACAGTCATATCCAGATACTTTTTTGCATCGTTCTGTAACTGAAGTATCTGTGTTTTGTCATAATTCTTATAATCTGGATTAATAGTAACCGCGCTTGGATTCGCCGTTCGGTTGATATATTCCTGCCTGTATGACTGATATTTGTTAAGATTATTAAAGTAAAAATAGCCGGCAACACCAATGCCCACATAAACCACAGGCACCTTCCAGTAATTACGGTTATATGCCTGTCCTAACCCGGGTACAATAGCAGAATACAATCCGGCTTTTTTAGGGTTAGGCTGAAACCGCTTCGCCCTGGCTACCGCCTTTATGGTGTCTGCTGCTGTCGGAAATTTAGATACAGGTTTTACAGTATCTGTTATGCTGCCCACACTATCGTCTCCTGCCTGGGCAAAACACTGTTGTTTTGCAAATAAAGCAAACGCAAAAAAAGTCAATATCTGAATGTACCTGCTCAATTACAATTATAGATACAAAGGTAAACAATAGATTACATCGCAAGCCAGTACTTCCGCAACAGCCACTCACCGGCTGCCAGCAGCAGTATTATAAAGAAATACCATTTCCTGTCTACCAGCGGCACAGTTTCTGTATTTGTCTGTATCAGAGGTTTCACATGCTCATTATGAGTAATACTGTCATAAAGTGACCCTATATTACTTGCCTGCACAAACCCGCCATTATATTTCTTGGCTAACGCAAACAGCAATGCATAATCCGCACCCGATTCCATCAGCTCCAGCGGCATACTCTCCACCACAAAACTACCGGCAGCAGTATAGGTCTTGTCGCTGTAGGTTGTTTTTGTAGCCCACGTATAGGTTCCGCCAGCCCATATGCCTATGTTCAGGCTGTATGCACTGCCGGCCCTTTCAAAAGAAAAATCACGTTTGCGGCCCGCACTGTCTGTAACGGTCAATTGCACATCAGGTGTATTGATCTGCTCATTGTTCGGGTTGCGCATGTAAGCATTCATCGATATGCTTTCCTGGTCGCTCCATACATGCCGCGGCAATACTACACTGAATGGTTTCTCCGCATTATTAGCAGAAAGAAATGCAATAGTTTGGCGTATGCACTCATCGACTACTGCATGGTTATTGAAGTTCTTGTACTCGTATAGCCTCCACCTCCAGATGCCCTCACCCAGCAACACAGCCGATGGTATGTTGCCCTGCTGCAATATCCACAACGGGAATTGACCTGCACCTATTTGTTTTTGCACAAACAACACATGAGCACCCGGCGAGGGTATAATATTCCCTACTCTTACTGAAAGCGGCGGCATTTTATCAACAACGGCTTGTATGTTCTGCGGCAGTATAAATGTGTTGAATGCGGAATTATACAACGCCAGCACATCATGAGGATTGCTGGGCGCAAGTGTCGCGTGAGTAAGCTGATCAAGGCTATTCAATGCGGTCAGGTCTGTTTGACTGCCGGTAATGAACCATATCGGCTTTTTTGCAGCCAGTAGTTGTCCGGCTACCCTGTTCCTGAACGAAGGCACGCCATGCGCAACAATAACGTTATAATCGTTCAAGGAAGCTGGCATATTGTCAGCATTTGCTATCGTCACCTTATAGGTTTCAACACCCGTAAGCGCTTCTTTTATCGCATTCACATCCGGGTGCGGCGCTGCAGACAATATCAGCACTTTCTTCTTTTCATCCACTACCTCTACAAAAATATCCTTGCGGTTATTGGCTGCATTTTGTTCACCCTCAGTTTCAGGAACTGTTATAATGTAGTGGTGTAATCCTTCCTTTGTGGCCTTTATGGTAAACGAGACCGAACGGTCATACTTATCACTGCTTATCGCCACAGGCACCGACGACAATGGCTCTGCGCCTTCTTTTATAGATACACTGTTATTATAGCCTTTACACAATTCAGCAACAACATCTGCCCTCACCTCAAAACTGCTGTTCAGTGTAACCACCTTATTGGCGTATGCGCGTGCCAGGCGTATGTCCTTCTGCTGTGCAGTATCGCCGATACCAACTGTATATAAAGGGCTACGCAGCGACAATTGTTGGTATACCGGGTTCATCCCTTCATTATACCTGCCGTCCGTAGCCAATACTACCGCCCCCAGGTTTTGCATGCCAAAGTACTCCTGCGCCCTGGATAAAACCGCAGAAATATCAGTCGCCGCCTGGTGATAATTGAACAGGCTATCCTTTTGCACCTTATTACCAAATGCCCATTTCACAACTTTATAGTCAGTTGATAGCTTATCGGCAAGTGCTTCATAATTCTTTTTATAGATAGCCGAATCTGCCCCTATCGCATTGCCTATACTGCGTGAATTGTCCTGCAACAAAAGCACCACCGGTTTTTCAACTATATTTTTTGTAATGGTTATGGTCGGTACCAGTATCAGCAGCAGGGTAAAGAACACCACCAGCATACGTAGCAGGGATGTAACGACTGGGTACGGCACAGCCCGTTGCTTATCAGTTCGGTAAACCCAATAACCCGCGCCTGCAGATAAGAGAATAGCTATGACCCAGTAGATCCATTGCATAAAGGGGGGCAAGCTAACGAATGTTAGTCAATTTGAAAATTTGGTAATTTGAAAATTATGTGAAAAATAAAAAATCAGCCCTGTTTATTATACTACACTATCTTCACTTCCCGAAGTCGGAGCACAAAAAAACATAATGAGTCTAAGCAGTATATTCAAAGCGGTTCGCAGAACGTACAATTTCGTCACCAACCATCCACTGAACAGGGATAATAAGTTGGGGGCATTGATGCGTTTTGCCAAATGGCAGATACGCATGCGGCTCACCTCCTCTCCGATCATTCATTCTTTCACCAACAAAGCCAGCATAATCCTGAAAAAAGGGATGTATGGGGCAACCGGCAATGCCTACTGCGGGCTATATGAATTTTACGACATGGGGTTCCTGTTGCATTTTTTACGCAAGGACGACCTTTTCATAGATGTTGGTGCAAACGTCGGCAGCTATACCGCACTTGCAGTTGGGCATATACGTGCAAAAACAATTTCATTTGAGCCCGGCCCTGTTGCTTTCGAACAACTAAAAAGAAATATAGATGCCAACCACGCACAGGATATTGCTACTCCATTGCAGATGGCTGTTGGCGAAAAGAAAGGCGTTGCTAAGTTCACTACCAACCTTGATTCCATGAATCATGTTGCAGTGAGCACAGAAAAGAACACGATAGAAGTGAACATAGACTCGCTCGACAACATATTAGCCGACAAATACCCCGCCTTGATGAAAATAGATGTAGAAGGGCTGGAAACTGAGGTGATCAGGGGCGCAACAAATACGCTTGCTAAGAAAGAACTAAAAGCAGTGATCATAGAATTGAACAGCGGCGGGAAAAAATATGGCTATAACAAAGAAGCCCCGCACGAGGCGCTCTCTGCCGCAGGTTTTGAACCTTATATATATGACCCCATGAAACGAATACTTACCCCCGCAGCTTCATACGGCTTTTACAATACCATTTATATTCGCGACCTGCCTTTTGTCGAAAACAGGTTGAAAACCGCAGAGCCCTTCAAAGTATTAAATAAGTCTATATAACAACTCCCTTTATAATTTTTTAAAACTCATTACATTTGCCCTTCTCAAATATCCGCATAACAATATAAAATAAACACATGACTAAGATCAAAGTAGCAAACCCCGTAGTAGAATTGGATGGCGACGAAA
>JBGAJU010000076.1:0-16366 GCA_044224775.1 Flavipsychrobacter sp. | reverse complement strand
TACCATCTGAATTTCACAGTAAAATGGCGGATTGGATGTTCGGCTGTGATATATGCCAGGATGTTTGTCCGTGGAACCGTTTCTCGAAAGGGAATACGGAGCCGAACTTTACGCCTATACCGGAAGTACTGAACTTGTCGCTAAAGGAATGGGAGGAGATGAGTGAGGAGCAATTCAATAAGGTATTTAAAAACTCTCCGCTGAAGCGTACGAAGTGGAAGGGAATACAAAGGAATATTAATACAATGAGGTAATCCGGCATCACATTATCGCATTCCATCACATTTTCCCACATTGTGCATTTAGAATTATCTTTGCGGCATGCCGGTTATATCACATCGTGGCTCGCAGATGCCACCCTCTCCTATTCGTAAATTAGTTCCCTATGCGGATGCTGCCAAGAAAAAAGGTACAAAGGTATATCACCTCAATATTGGCCAGCCAGATATAGTTACCCCACAGGCCATATTGGATGCTGTGCGCCATACCGATATGAAGGTATTGGAGTATAGCCCGAGCCCGGGTTTTGAAAGCTACCGCAAGAAGCTGGTGGAATACTACGGGCGGAACAACATTAATGTTACGTCTAACCAGATAATTGTTACCACGGGTGGTTCTGAAGCTATCTTGTTTGCGATAATGAGCTGCCTGGATCCGGGAGATGAAATAATTATACCAGAGCCTTTTTATGCCAATTATAACGGGTTTTCTACCAGCTCGGGCGTGAAGGTGGTGCCGATACCATCAGGTATTGAGACAGGTTTTGCATTACCACCGATAGAGCAATTTGAGAAAGCCGTTACTACGCGCACTAAGGCAATAATGATCTGCAACCCTAATAACCCGACCGGTTATTTATATAGTGCTGCAGAACTGAATGTGCTTAGGGAAATATGCCTGAAGCACGACTTGTTCCTGTTTAGCGATGAAGCATACAGGGAGTTTTGTTATGACGGCAATAAGCATATCTCTGCATTGTCGTTAGAAGGACTGGAAGAGCACGCAATACTTCTTGATACTATCTCTAAACGATATAGTGCATGTGGTGGGCGTATAGGCGCATTCGTGACGCGCAACCAGGCTGTGCTTGATGCTGCAATGAAGTTCGCACAGGCGCGTTTGAGCCCACCGTCGTTCGCGCAAATATTGGGTGAGGCTGCGGTTGACCTGCCTGCCGATTATTTTAACGAAGTGCATGCAGAGTACACATTACGCCGTGATGTGCTGGTGAAACGTTTGAATGCAATTCCTGGTGTTAAGTGCCCGACTCCGGGCGGTGCATTCTATGCGATAGCACAGTTACCGGTAGATAATGCTGAAAAATTCTGTCAATGGTTGCTGGAGAGTTTCTCTTACAATGGTGCAACTGTAATGATGGCACCCGCAGCCGGTTTCTACGCCACTCCGGGCAAGGGCAAGAACGAAGTGCGCCTTGCTTACGTACTGAACAGCGATGACATTAATGCAGCTATGGATTGCCTGGAAGCGGCCTTGAAAGAGTATAAGCAATAACTATGCTGCAGAAGCTTGTCATAAAAAACTACGCAATTATCGACCACCTCGCCATTGAGCCGGATGGGCATTTAAATACCGTGACCGGTGAAACCGGTGCGGGTAAGAGTATTATTTTGGGTGCACTGTCTTTGATACTGGGAGAACGTGCGGACACTACTATACTCATCAATAAGGATCAAAAATCGGTTGTAGAGGGATACTTTGATGTGAGCAAGAACGAAGTTTTTAAAAAAGCATTGGCAACTGCAGAGCTGGATTATGATCCGCAATGCATCATTCGGCGTGAGATTGCCGTAAATGGTAAATCGCGTGCTTTTATTAATGATACACCTGTAACACTTACGGTACTCAATAAACTCACCTCCTTGCTGGTTGACCTCCATCAACAGTTTGACCACCTGGCATTGGAAGATGATCACTTCCAGATGGAAGCGCTGGATGCCATTGGCAATAGCACAGCAGATGCTGAGGCTTATCGCAAATTGTACTACCAGCACAAGACCATTAAACAAAAACTGGCCGACCACAGGGAACGCCAGGCACAATGGCAGAAAGAAACCGACTACAAACAATATCTCCTGGATGAATTACTACAGGCAAATTTTAAGGAAGGAGAAATAGAACAAGCCGACCAACAACTGAAACAAATGAGCCATTCAGAACGGATCATTAATGTTTTGCAGGCTGGCAGGAATATACTTGACGAGGGTGAACAACCTATCGTCAATGAAGTAAAACGTATTAGTCAGCAATTGCAGGGCATTGTTGATGTAATGCCAGAATTAAAACCATTACAGGAACGCCTGACATCTGTTTGGGCAGAGCTGAAAGATATAGCCTCAGAACTGGAAACAGAAGAGGGTAAAGTGATGCTTGACCCCGCCGTAATGGAAGAGCTGCAACAGCGCCTGGACTTGGGTTATAAACTGTTCAAGAAACATGGAGTAAAAGACACGGTTGAGTTGTTGGCATGGCAACAGAAACTTGAAGGCGAACTAAAAGCCACCCTGGACCTGAATGAAACCATTGAAAAGCTTGCTGTTGAAGAAGGCGTTGTTTATAAAGAATTGACGAAGGAAGCGGAACAGCTATCTGCAAAACGGAAAAAAGTATTGCCTTCGTTCACCAAAAAGATAAATGAACTACTCGCACTGGTAGGCATGCCCAATGCACGCTTTGACGTTAGAATAGAAACAGTAGCTCCTACAATACATGGTATGGATAACGTACAGTTCCTGCTGGATGCTAATAAAAGCGGACAGTACCAGTTACTGCAAAAAGCAGCATCGGGCGGTGAAATGAGCCGGATCATGCTATGTATCAAATCGCTTACGGCAAATGCATTGCACATGCCTACACTTATTTTTGACGAAGTAGATACCGGTATATCAGGCGAAGCAGCAAGACAGGTTGGAATATTACTGCGTGACCTCTCCAATTATCACCAGGTGATCTGTATCACACATCAGCCACAGGTAGCAGCCAAGGGCTCTCAACACTTCTATGTATATAAAGAGCCCGACAAAGCCGGGCGCCTTTCGACAAAAGTAAAAGTGCTGCAACAAAATGAGCGTGTGCTTGCCATTGCACGCATGATCGGCGGAGAACAACCCAGCGAAGCCGCTATCAGCAATGCTAGAGAGTTGGTTGAGCTGTAACTTGTTGGAGATTTCACTATCTTTTTTATACCTTGTAGCTACAATAAGAACTTCATGACGGACCGGAGAAAATTTGTTAAGCTTTCTTTGTTATCATCAGCAGCCGTATTGGCCGGCAGTAAGCTGGCGGGAAAAACTGCACCGGTTCCCCACATGTTACCTGAGGCCATAAAAGACAGTCCCATAGTCATTTCCACCTGGAATTTCGGAAAGGCCGCAAATGCTGCAGCCTGGGAAGTGCTGCAAAACGGTGGCAGGGCATTGGATGCCGTTGAAGCAGGCGTGATGGTACCTGAGGCAGACCCGAAGAACCAGTCGGTGGGGCTTGGTGGCCGGCCTGACAGGGACGGGCGTGTGACGCTGGATGCCTGCATTATGGATGAGAACAGCCGTTGCGGTTCAGTGGCTTGCCTGGAGCATATTGTGCACCCGATATCTGTGGCACGCATGGTGATGGAAAAAACGCCCCATGTGATGCTTGTGGGAGATGGTGCACTGCAGTTTGCGCTGGCAAACGGTTTTAAAAAAGAAAACCTGCTGACTAAGAAAAGTGAAGATGAATGGAAAGAATGGTTGAAAGAACATAATTACAAACCCGTAAGAAATATAGAAAACCAGTTACCCGGCGGTGAATCGAACCATGATACCATTGGCATGGTGGCACTGGATAAGAACGGTAACCTTAGTGGCGCATGCACCACAAGTGGCATGGCCTATAAATTGCACGGCAGGGTTGGCGATTCGCCGATAATAGGTGCAGGCCTTTACGTGGATAATGAAATAGGTGCTGCAACCAGCACAGGTGTAGGCGAAGAGGTGATACGCATTGTAGGGTCGCACCTTGTGGTGGAGCTGATGCGCCAGGGGCATTCACCGGAAGATGCGTGTAAACTTGCGGTGGAACGTATAGTGGCTAAAGGCCCGGCAGTTGCAAAGGAAGCACAGGTAGGTTTTCTTGCGCTCAACAAAAAAGGTGAATTTGGCGCCTATGCACTGCAAAAAGGATTTAGCTATGCGGTAAGAAACGGCAGCGTGAACACTGTTTATGAATCCCGATACCATTTCGTGTGATGCTGCTCGAGATCTGCGCTTATAACATACAGTCGTGCATCACCGCACAGAAGGCAGGAGCATCGCGTATAGAGCTTTGTGCCGACCCCGACGTAGGTGGCACAACACCAAGCTATGGCATGATACGTTACGCTATAGAACGGTTATCCATTCCTGTCTTCCCGATGATACGGCCGCGTGGCGGCAATTTTGTATATGATGCCGATGAGCTTGCTATAATGAAAGAGGACATCCTTATGTGCCGCGAGCTTGGCTGCCCGGGCATTGCAACCGGCATACTGCAGGCGAATGGTAAAATTGATATCGCGAACCTTTCGCGCATTGTGGAGTGGGCGCACCCAATGGCGGTGACCTGCCACAAAGCTATTGACAGGACAACTGATGCGGCACAGGCACTGGATGATGTGATAGCAGCGGGATGCAGCAGGGTACTTACGTCGGGTTTGTGCGCAACTGCGGTTGAAGGTGCATCTGTACTTTCACAATTGATACAACAGGCCAATAACAGGATCATCATTATGCCGGGTGGTGGCGTGCGGTCATCTAATATTGCACAACTGGTTAGTTCAGTTAAAGCGAACGAGTACCATAGTTCAGGTATTGTGCAGAGATCAGACCTTTACTTAGCCGATGAAGAGGAGATAAGGGTGATGGTAGAAATGCTTGGCTAAGCACTGACTTGCGCCCTGCGGGCAAAATATTTCCCCAGTACATCAAACTCAATATTCACAATAGTTCCGGATTCTATTGCGTTGAAGTTGGTGTGCGTATAAGTGTAAGGAATGATGGTCACCGTGAATTCATCTTTGCCTACGTTGAACACCGTGAGGCTAACACCATTGATACAGACAGACCCCTTTTCTATGACCAGGGCAGCAAACTGCTTCGGAAAACGAAAGCGGAACAACCAGCTGCCTTCAAGTGTTTGTTTTTCAATGCATTCAGCGGTGGCATCCACATGGCCCTGTACAAAGTGCCCGTCCAGCCTGTCGCCTATCTTCAAAGAGCGTTCTATGTTTACTTTATCATCCGGTTTCCAGGCAGCCAGGTTTGTTTTAGCTAATGTTTCTGCAACAGCAGTAACGTTGTAAGTATTACCGTTTAAAGCTGTTACTGTAAGGCAAACACCGTTGTGCGCTACACTCTGGTCCACCTTTAGTTCTGCGGTTATGGGGCTGTCGATAGTAAAGTGTGTATTGCTGCCATCCTGCACAATGCCGGTAACAGTGGCCATGCACTCTATGATACCCGTGAACATGTTAGAGCTTGAATTTCAGTTTTGCCCTGCCTACGTGGTTGGTAATGAGGCCGGTATCGCTGGAGACACGTAATGAGAAATAAATGATAGAGTCGTTCAACTGATCTTTGACAAGGTTGCCATTTATAGTGTCGGCATAGCCGCAGATACGCTGCCCGAGGATGCGCGAAGTACTATCGCCCACAAGGGTATCAAGCGTAGCAGTGAAATTGGGCCCTGCCGTAAGCAGTATACTGTCGCCATCGGGGCAAAAACCCATAATAGCCATTTCGGTCTTATTATGCTTACGAATGGTAACGTAAAAGGTATTTGCCTGGATGAACAGGTGAGAAGAATCGAAGAATATGGAGTCCCTCAACTCGTACGTGCCTGCAAAAACATCCGTGGGGTAATAGCATACTGTGCTGTCTGGTGTACCGGGAAAGTTCCAGTTGTAGTTTACCGCATCAGGGTCGTTGCAATAGAGTTTGGTCAGCCTGGGGTCTTCTTTCGATACCGGGTCTGTATATTTCTTACAGGAATATACGCCTATACCCATAAGCAACATTAACAATATTATTGATCTGTACTTCATTCTAACTGTGAGGGCGAAACCTCAATAACGTAGTTTTCCCAAAAATATTCAATTTGAGTGGGAAAAATAATAATACAGCAATAAAAATGCCAATTTTTAATAAACTGCGTTATATTTTTAAAAATATACCTGAATTAACGTTCGTCAGGCGTTTGCGGCACTTCAGTTGGGGCCTGGCTAGGGGACGGGTCTTTGGTACCGGGCGTGATCTCAGGGTGTGTGTCAGGGTTGGGCACCCGAGGAGACGGAACGGGTTTGATCTCAGGTTTTGCGGGTGTTGGTTGTATCTCGGGTTGAATTTTTGGCTGTTCCATAGTAATAGTTAATGATGTGATACAAATATCGGGATATCTACTGCCTTGAGCACTAATTCAGCTGCCCCGGGTTTAAAAAAGGTAGAAAGAAAATTGCGCCCGAAAGCACCGGTCACTAATAGTTGATTCACCTGCTCGCTGCGGGCCATAAAATATTCGAACATTATGTCGCGGGCATCCCCGGTAAGCTCTAGGAATGAGACATTTGCAAAATGCATGTCGAGCCACTCCCTGAATTGCCCATGCTGCTTATCCCATTTTTCTATTTTTTCCTTGTTTATGTGCAGGATGACCAACCTTTTATCGGCTAGCCGGGGCAATTGATAGTACAACTGTTTTATGGCAAATACCGACGACCTGCTGCCATCATACGCAAGTACTACCTCATCTATCTGCTCAAAATGTTCCGGCGCCACCAGCACAGGGCATTCTGCCTTGCTCAAAACATCAATAACAAAATCAGAAGGCAGCCTGTCATCGCCTTTATCCATAGACAAGGATGGATCTAAAATCAGGAGGTCGGCATAACGGCTTTCAGCAATTACATTTGCCAGCCCATCGCCGGCGTCATAGTGAGCATCTGCAGTTACTTCGCGCTGTGCGCAGCCTTCTTTAAACGCAACGATATTGTTTTCAACACGTTGCATCAACTCTTTCTGCTCAGCAGGATCCTGTATAATTTCCTCAACGTACGCAGTACCACCAAACGACTTTATAGCCGGAAAGGTATCAAGCTGCTTGTTCTCAATGAAAACACCAACTAACTTTGACTTACCCAGTTTTGCTATGTATGAAGCAAAGTCGAGTATTTCCGGTTTATAATTCTGAGCATTGGCCGGTACTAATATTTTTTCCATATACAGATGTGTTATACCTTAAAAGTTCATGCCAATGGCATATATTGAAACCACAAAAGTAGAACCAACGCAGGAGCGAATAGCATGACCGTCGTCATGGTAACAATTAATTAATGTCATGCGCATGCAATGATAAGACCAATAGTTTTGACGTTTTGATGAATACTCAATATACCACGCCTGCAGAGGCTGTTAAACTCGTTACAAGCGGTAACCGCGTTTTCATACACGGAAGCGCAGCCACGCCATTGACCTTGGTGAATGCACTGTTAAACCGCGCAGGCGAAATAAACAATGTTGAATTGATCGCCATAAGCCTGTATGGCGATATTGACTGGAACAGGGCCGAAGTGCTGAACAGTTTCTACCTCAACTCGCTTTTTGTTTCGGAAAATGTGCGGGGATGGGTAAATTCGGAATATGGAGATTATATCCCCGTCTTCCTGAGCGAGATACCACAACTGTTTGACAGGAGTATATTACCGCTGGACGTCGCCATTGTGCAGGTATCACCTCCTGATAAACATGGCTACTGTACACTGGGCACATCAGCCGACATTGCCATAAGTGCCGTGCGCAACGCAAAGAAAATAATTGCGCAGGTGAACCCGAGGATGCCGCGTGTACTGGGCGAAGGAATAGTCCATGTATCCAGCTTTGACGCCACGATATGGGCCGAAACAGAATTATTTGAAGTAAACTATGCGCAGAAAACGAGCGATATTTCTGAAAAAATAGGATTGCAGGTTGCCTCGCTGATAGACGACGGATCGACCTTGCAAATGGGCGTTGGGGCAATACCTGATGCTGTATTGAAACAGTTGATAAATCATAAAGACCTGGGCGTGCACACCGAAATGTTCTCTGATGGTGTGATACCGCTGATGGAAAAAGGTGCAATCACAAATCTTAAGAAAAAAGCCGGCTGTGGCAAAATAGTCAGCTCGTTCATTCTGGGCACACGCAAAGTCTACGATTTTGCAGATAACAACCCAAACATAGAATTGAGGAACGTAGCATACGTAAACAATTCAGATGTTATTGCACGCAACCCTAAGGTGGTTGCCATTAACAGTGCCATTGAAGTAGACATTACCGGGCAAGTGTGCGCAGACTCTATAGGCACCTACCAATACTCGGGCATTGGCGGGCAAATGGATTTTATGCGTGGGGCAGCGCTGTCAGAAGGAGGCAAGCCAATTATTGCAATGCCATCGGTTACCAACAAAGGTGCTTCGAGGATAGTGCCGCACCTTAAGGAAGGCGCCGGAGTGGTGACCACCCGTGGCCACATACACTGGGTAGCAACCGAATACGGCGTAGTGAACCTGTTTGGCAAGAATATGGAGCAGCGCGCGCAGCTACTGGCAGGCATTGCACATCCTGATCATCGCGAAATGCTGGAACGTGCCTACCACGAACGATTTGGAAGAATGATAAAAGCCTTATGATGAGCAAACGGAGCACTTTCATACTACTCACCTTAATTACTTTTTTGTTTCAAAAAAGCGCTTTTTCTTTTGAACCTGCACTTCGGTATCCCACATTAGTCAGCAGCCTGTGCGACAGGCAGCCGGGCTGGCTTTTCGATCCTACAAAATTAGCACTGGTGCAAAAGAAATTCATGTCCATCCTTGATAGCGCCGTGTACCTGGGGCTTGAAAAAGAAAAATACCATTTTGAAGAATTGAAATCGGCAGCGGAGAGCAAAATACTTGCAGACGCACTTATATCCTACGCCAGGGATCTTTATTGCGGTGCCGAAATGAACAGGTGGATCATCAATGATGAAATATCACCCAGGTATGCAAACGATGACGACGAACTGATCATCAATAAGCTTACGACCTTATATAATGCGGATGAACTTCATTCTCTTTTGACAACCTTTGAGCCTGCTGACGCTAATTACATTACAACAAAAAATGAGCTTGCAGTGCAAATAGACTCTGCAAATACAAACAAGGTACGGCAACTAGCCGCGTGCCTTAACATCCAACGGTGGATACATCATTTCCACTTTAAGCAGTTCATAGTGGTGAATATACCGTCGGCAACCTTAAATTACTACACCGAGGACAATACACGCCTGACAATGAAAGTGGTGGTAGGCAAACCTACCACACGCACACCGCGCTTTTCGGCTTACTGCAACGAGATAATCTTATACCCTTACTGGCATGTGCCACAAAGCATTGCCATAAAAGAGCTGCTGCCGAGGATAAGGAAAAACCCGGGGGTTATTGATAAAGAAAATATGCAGCTGATAACGAAAGGGGGGAAGTTAGTGAACCACCGTACCCTAGACTGGTCGCAATACGGCAGCAGGAATTTTCCCTATATACTGCGGCAATGCACAGGTTGCGACAATGCATTAGGCGTGATCAAATTCAACCTTACTGATCCGTTTGATGTATATATGCACGACACAAACTTCAAAACAGCCTTCAGCAGGCAGTCTCGTTTCCTCAGTCATGGTTGTATCCGCCTGGAAAAGCCGATCGAACTCGGCAACTACCTGCTGGAGGGCGATCTGAACTCCAAATTCTTACAAGCCTGCGTAGAGGGGCAGAAGCCCATCATAAAAAAACTGCGGGAGCCGGTGCCTGTTTTTGTGGTATACATGCCTGCTACCGCAGAGGATGATCAAGTAATTTTTCACAAAGATATCTACAGGTTATTCCAATAGCGGAAGCTGTTATTTTATTATTCCAGAATATCTGCCTATTTTACTGCAAATAGTATCTTCTAATGGAGCAGAACAATGGGGCTATGCCTGCACCCGGCAACAACAGGGGCGCACTTTCTACACTGGTAACGGTTTTTTTCTTTTGGGGATTTATCGCTGCAGGTAATGGCGTATTTATACCCTTCTGCAAACATTATTTCCACCTCGATCAATTCCAGTCGCAGCTCATAGACTTTGCATTTTACCTTGCTTATTACCTTGGTGCGCTTGCGCTTTATTTTATTGCATCAGTCTTTGGCAAAGATGTTATAGCGCGTTGGGGTTACCGCAATAGTATTGTTTATGGGTTATTATTCTCTGCTATCGGCGCTATTATTATGATACTTGCCGTAAATGCCAATACGTTCCCCGGTATGCTGATGGGCCTGTTTGCAGTAGCGCTCGGATTCTCGCTGCAGCAAACAGCAGCCAACCCTTTTGCAGTATTACTAGGCCCACCCGAAACCGGCGCACACCGCATTAACCTTGGGGGGGGCATAAATTCCTTCGGTACAGCAATAGGTCCAATAGTTGTTGCTCTGGCACTCTTCGGCGCCACAAAAGCTAACGACGACCAGATAAATTCCCTGGGGCTTGATAAAGTAACCATTCTCTACGCTTGCGTTGGTGCATTGTTCATTATTGCAGCGGGACTATTCTTCTTTTCTAAGAAACTGCCTAAAGGGCAATATGAAACGCATACCGAGAAATCACCCAAAGCCCTGATGGCATTGCTCATCATGACAGCATTGCTTATTGCCATCTTCATCCCGGTATTCCGCAGCTACCTGACGGAAACAACCGACCCTACCTTAAAAGCAGAGCTCGCAGGTGATGGCAAAAAGTAAAAGCCATGGCTGGGGCGCAATGAAGTATCCACAACTGGTACTGGGTATGCTTGCCATCTTCACTTATGTGGGTGTGGAAGTAACCATACAAAGCAACCTTGGCGCATTGCTTGCAGAACCATCTTTTGGCGGATTATCGTCTTCACAGGTAGCACCCTACATATCTATGTACTGGGGCAGCCTTATGGTGGGTAGGTGGACAGGCTCCATAAAAGTATTTGAGCCATCGGCAACCCTGAAGAACATACTCATTTTCATTGTTCCCGTTGTTGCTTTTGCGGTGGTAATAGGCGTAAACGCCATTGCACAGAACGACATCACTCCCCTATCCTCTTACGTGACCTGCGTGATCATACTGGCAATTGCATTTTACCTTGGGCAAGACAAGCCTGCGAAAACGCTATTATTATTCTCTTTGCTGGGCATGGCATTTATGCTGACGGGTATATTTACGACGGGCAGAATAGCTGTTTATGCGTTCCTGAGCGGGGGATTGTTCTGCAGCATTATGTGGCCCGCGATATTTGCCCTTGCCATTGCCGGTTTAGGTAAATTCACTTCACAAGGTTCTGCATTCCTTATTATGATGATACTTGGCGGTGCTATAATACCGCCGATACAAGGCAAGCTGGCCGATATGCCAAGCATAGGTATACACAACTCCTATTGGATGGCTGTTATCTGCTTTGCTTACCTTGCATTTTTTGCGGTGAGTGTGAAAGGGATACTGCGCAGGCAAGGAATAGATTACGATAGCAGCATTGGAGGCGGGCACTAGTTACTTCTGTGCCAGCACCACCCCGTTAAGAATAGCCTTACATAATTCGTCCAATCGGGCGCTGTTGGTAAGGCGCGCCATGTCCGACTTGCTTTTTATGTCGCCCAACTCAAGAATTATACTCGGTGCGTTGGTATTGGCACATACGTACAGGCCTTTTTCTGTATTGTATACTTTATCATTCTTCCTCACACCCCCACTACTGATGATCTGTGTATATACACTTTTACCCAAAGCAATACTCTTATCCTTCTGAGCATTGCGTTCTGCTATGGCGATCCCCATGCCAAAATCGGTTGCCGCTACGTTGGCATTCTTATCATTGCCAATATGTATCGAAACGAACGCATCGGGTTGTATATTATTTGCCGCTTTAACCCTGTCTGCAAGAGACAGGTAATTATCGCCGTTTCTTGTTAAGTGTACATCTACATTATAATTGGCCGCCATTTCCTTTATACGGTTAGCTATCATCAATGCAAGCGATTTCTCCATTAAAACGTCATTACTGCAGCCCACGTCGTTGCCACCATGCCCGGGATCAACAACCAATACAATTTTCTTTGCGGAAGGTACAGGAATATGCTTGCTTCCTGCGGTAACGGAAAAGGTCATCAAAAGTATTGCAACAATAGGCAATACGGCCAGGCGTCTGAGGCCGGCATAACTGGCTCTGTTTGTTTTTTGTAACATGGTCAATCGCATTTTTATGGATGAGGAAAAAAAACTGTGGTGTGGCGATAAAAATTTGGTGTGGTTGCGGGTAGTCAGTACCATTGCTGCAAATGCTGCTGTATCATTATCTGCTATTGCCTGCTCATCTGCAATGAACTCGTGGGTTAGCTCCAACTCTTTCCTGATAAGCCAATAGAATGGATTGATCCAAAACATGCAACATACCAGCTGGCTTACCAATTTATCCAGGCTGTGCTTTTGCTTTATATGCGCCAGTTCGTGCCTGAAGACCAGCTGTCCGTTAGGAGTATCAATATCGATATTATCATTCCAGAACAGGTAATTAAAAAAAGAGAATGGTGCGCCTTCCACGTCTGTTTGCACCAAGCATACGCCGCCCCTGTAATAAGAGGAAGAACGCTTAACTGCTCTCAAAACACTGATGACATTGAGTGCCAACCTCATGATCAAGAATACACTCACCATTAATATTACCCACAGCAATACAACATCCCATTGCACATTGAACGAACTAACCTGGGCAATGCTTACCGGTAACTCCTTGTATTCGCCTGTAACCACCTGTAACAGCACCGGTGCGCCGGCATCGGATATAGCGCGCACGCTGCTGATATCAAACCACCGGAAGTGCAGCAACGGCACCTGCATACTTGCATATAAGGTAAACAACAGGAATACCCGGTTATATTGATACAACTTTGTTTTGCGCAGGGCAAACCAATACCACGCGAACAACAGCGCACTTACAATCAGGTTCTTGACTAAAAAGGTTAATAGTAAGCTCATGTTATTTCTTTTTCAATTGCTTCATTAATAATTCAAGATCTTCTATACTCAGCTTCTTCTCATCTACAAGGAATGACACAACATCACTGAACGAGCCTTTGAAGTAGCCTTTGGCAACATTGGTGAGTGTTGATTTTGTGTACTCATTTTTCGACACAGTTGGATGATATCGGTGTATCCGCCCAACGGGCTCAATGTGCACAAACTCCTTTTCCACAAGTGTTTTCAGTATGGTTGCAACTGTATTTTTGTGCGGTTGCGGCTCGGACATGCTCTCCACTATTTCCATCAGCAAACCATCACCCAGTTTCCACAGCACCTTCATTACCTGCTCTTCCGCCCTCGTCAAATTTTTCATCAAAACTATATTTATAGTTCAAATGTAAAACTACATTTTTAGTTCACAAAATATTTTTTGATTTTTCTTTGAAAAAAGATTCGCAGCACTGTTTGTACCAGCGCGGTTGGCATAGAAATGTTCTAAAGTCTTTCCTAGTAAAACTTCGTCAAATATGGATATCGCTCCTGGTATAGCTTCTTTACTCGACTGAGAATGGTTTGGCGCAGCCCATCGAGGTTGCGGCGTTCTGTAGCCGATACAAATATGGCGGAGTTTGCTGTTTGTTGCTGCCAGCGGACCTCGAGTTGAGTGAGCATTTCCTTTTTCACCTCATCATCGAGCCACTCGTCAAACACAGTTTGCTCGTAAAGGTCCATTTTATTGAAGATAGTGATGATCGGCTTATCGAATGCGCCTATCTCCTGCAGCGTCTTATTTACTACTCCCATCTGGTCTTCATAACCGGGATGAGATATATCCACCACATGCAGCAGGCAGTCGGCTTCACGCACCTCATCCAGCGTACTCTTAAAGCTCTCAACAAGGTGGTGTGGCAGCTTGCGGATGAACCCAACCGTATCGCTCAGCAGGAAGGGGGTTTGTTCATATACTACTTTGCGTGTGGTGGTATCAAGCGTTGCAAACAGTTTATTCTCTGAGAAAACATCGGCCTTGCTCAGCACATTCATTAGCGTGCTCTTGCCTACGTTGGTGTAACCCACCAATGCAACACGTATATATTCTCCGCGTTCTTTACGTTGCGTAACTGCCTGCTTGTCTATTTCAGCCAGTCTTTTGCGCAAAAGCGATATCTTGTCCTTTACTATACGGCGGTCGGTCTCTATCTCCGTTTCACCGGGCCCCCTGCTGCCTATGCCACCGCCCTGGCGCTCCAGGTGTTTCCACATACCCTTCAGGCGTGGCAGGATGTATTGGTACTGCGCCAGTTCCACCTGCACCTTTGCCTGTGCTGTTTTCGCGCGGCTGGCGAATATATCCAGGATAAGGTCGCTGCGGTCTATGACTTTAACGCCCACCTCATCAGTGATATTACCTATCTGGGAGCCGGTAAGCTCATCATCGAAGATGACCAGCGTGACACCCTTTGCTTTCACATACTCCTTTATCTCAGCAAGCTTACCCTTACCCACAAAAGTCTTGCTATCAGGGTTTGGTAACTTTTGAATAAAAGTCTTTACAGTAACCGCCCCTGCAGTTTCTGCAAGAAAGGTTAGTTCTGCAAGGTATTCATTCACATGTGCTTCGGTCTGCTCTTTATAAACAACACCTACAAGCACAGCTTTTTCCTCGTTCTTTATTTTATTGCTTTTGTCCAGCATTTTAGTTGTAAATCTTCTGTCTCTTTACATTAACCTTTCCTGCTCACGGAGCCAGCGCTCGGGTATCTGGTCGTTACTGGCAACCAGGTAGTCGTTGTAGGAGCAGGGTACGAATGATTGATCGGGCAATTTCATCCACCAGCGGTTGGTACGTTTGCTCTTCAGGAATGTAGTGTCATTGTCTGTGAAAGCAACATTGAATACTATAAATTCTTCCCGCTCAGACAGGCGTGCTTCAGTTTTGCGCACCAGGTAGCCATCCACAAAATACCACAGCATTTGCGAAATAAGCTTTGCGGTCATGGCATGTGTATCATCAAGGTGGTTGTAGCCATATATACCAAACGAGGTGAGCGCATCGCTCATACCTGCATAGCGGGTAAGCTGGCATGCATCCTCGCCTGAAAGGCCGTTTGGTGAGCCGTTTATATTTGCCGGTGCATCAGAAAAACGTACTGCCGACATATCAAAGCTATATAAGTTGCTGGTGCGCAGCACAGGCTCCATATCTTCTATATGTTCACGCACCTTGCCCAGGCGGAAAAAATCGAAACGCAGCTTATCCAGTGTCTCAAGCATACGCGGCTGCGCGTAGTAGCTCTGGAAAGCAATATGGCTATAGTGAGCAATGAAGTTAGGTGTGCCCGTAAGCATCTCCAGCAGGAAGCTGCTAGCATTCGTTTCATCAGCATCATTCAGGTCAATGAGCATATCGGTGATGGATGCAATGGCCATCTGCTCCGTACGCTTGAAGACCTCATACTGCTGCATGGTTAGGTCATGAGAGCCGCCGAGTACCACTGCTATCTTCCCGGCATTGTGTATCTCCTGCAATACTGCATGCAGCGCTGCCTTTGTATCACCAAGGGTTGCACCCTGCACTATGTTGCCCATATCGGCAATATTGATGCCACTGTGCCAATGGTAAAGGTTGTATAATTGTTTCCTTATGGCATTTGGACTGTCGCTATACTTTGCTTTTTGGTCTGCACCACGCCATTCTCCGCAGCCAACTATCACCATATCGGCAATATCCCAGTCAAAAGTGTTTTGCGATGCGCACTGGATGTGGCTACCCCATTGCAGGGGATGATACTTACCAGCCTCGGGTGTATCTATAAAATGTACGGGTTCAAAAAATGATAAAAGATCCTGCATGTATATCTAATCGTGATTAAAAGTACGGAAGCAAAGTTATTGAACAATTATTTTTCCTGACCAGCGGCTATGTGCAGTGGTTGCACTAATGAAATAGACGCCGGGCTGCACAAACAACTCAATGACATTTGAAGTATTAGTTTGCGAAACGAACTCTTGTACTTTCTCCCCTAATGTGTTGGTAATGACAAACAGGGCATCTTCTGCAACTGCAGATGAAAGCATGAGCGTCACCCTGCCATTACCGGGATTGGGAGCAATAGTTATACCTCCATGCTTATCAGCAAAAAGCACTCCTGCTTCCGGGCAGCCTACAGCACGCACCAGCAGTGAAATTGTAACAGTATCAGCTCCGCATGCGTTCAACACAAAGTAACTGATGTGGCAGGTACCGGGTGTAATAGCAGTAACCAGTCCATCTGCTGATGCCGTAGCAACTGCACTA
>JBGAJU010000007.1:0-86385 GCA_044224775.1 Flavipsychrobacter sp. | reverse complement strand
GCTGTAGCAAGACATCTCCGAAGGAGGTGGCAAAAACATGGCTCACCAGCTTTTACCATATGGATTACGAAGCTGCCAAAAAGGTGTCAACTGAGGAGACAAAGAGTTTCATTTCGCAGTTGCAGGCGCTGAGCAGCATGATGCCGGACTCTGCAAAAAAGGAGATGCAGAAAATAACCATCAATGTTAAGGATGAGCAGGTTGAGGGTGATTCGGTTGCAACGGTTACGTATAATGTTGTAAGCGGTAAAGCAGCAGATGCGCCCAAAGATGAAACCCTGAAACTGGTGAAGAAAGGTGATAAGTGGCTGGTGCAGTTCTCTAAGAACGACGGCAACGATGCGGCAGCAGATGAAGAGCCGGCAGCAGATGAGGGTAGCTCGCCCGCAGACACAACAGGGACTGCTGAAGGTGATGCTGCAGATACTACAAAGCATGAATAAGCAAAGTGATAAGATATTTTAAAAAGAAAGCTACCAACCGGTAGCTTTCTTTTTATATTTATGTTGAAAATAGATCAGCGCAATGGTACTCAGCCGGTTTTGGTTAACAATAATTATTCTTTCTGTGGTGTTTGTGCTGGTGGCGCTAGGTACCGGCTCGTTGTATTCTATAGATCATATGGTGAACGGCAAGAAGGATGACCCGCTGCTTACCAAAGAGGTTTACCTGAACACATTGCCCGCCGCAACGCAAGACAGCCTGAATGCCAAAAGCGGGGTATATGTACTTAAAGGCGCTACGGCAAAGACCGACACAGTGCTGACGCAAGACAAGGATGTGGTGCGGATAACAGTGGGCAAGCAAAGCGCTGATGGAATATTGCCAACGTGTAAGGCTACGATCTTTGATATAGTGCTGCCGCTTATAGCGTACCTATCGTTCTTCTGTGGTATACTGCAGCTGCTGATAGATTCGGGGGCATCGGAGAAGCTGGCGAAGATGCTGAGCCCGGTGTTTGTGAAGATCTTCCCGGAGGTGCCGGCGCAGCACCCGGCCATATCGTACATGATGCTGAACTTTGCGGCTAACTTCCTGGGGCTGGATTCTGCTGCTACGCCATTCGGGCTGAAGGCGATGGAGAGCCTGCAGGAAATTAACCCGGATAAAGAGCGGGCAAGCAATTCGCAGATCATGTTCCTGTGCCTGCATGCGGCGGGGCTAACACTCATTCCAACTTCCATTATCGGCTACAGGGCTGCGCAAGGTGCCCACAACCCATCTGATGTGATGCTGCCGTGTATCATCACATCATTCGTTGGTACATTGGCGGCAATGATCATAGTGGGCATCAGGCAGCGTATCAACTTCAGGAGCGCTACGCTGCTGCTGGCAATTGGTGCGGTGATGGGTGTTATTACGGGCCTTATGTTCTACATAGTGCGGCTGGACCTGGTGGCGAAGAACCACTTCACCAATAATATCTCAAATGTTATCCTGCTGACCATTATCCTGGTGATAACAGTGTATGCGTTCATGAAGGAAAAAGTGTTCACTGCTAATGGTAAAGATGTGTTCACATCGTTTGTGGAAGGTGCGGGCGGTGGTTTGAAAACAGGGGTTACTATCTTCCCTTACATCCTGGGGATGCTGGTGGCTATATCGTTGTTCAGGAACAGCGGTGTGTTTGAAATTATATCGGGCTGGCTGGCGAAGTTGTTCCTGCTGATGCATGTGAATAAAGAAGTGGTTGATGCATTGCCTGTAGCTATACTGCGGCCGTTCAGTTCCAGTGGCTCGCGCGGTTTCTTGATCGACTCTATGCGTACCTATGGCGCTGATTCTCTGACCGGCAGATTGGCGAGTGTGTTCCAGTGCTCGGCAGAAACGACGTTCTATGTGATCGCTGTTTATTTTGGCAGCGTTAAGATCAAGAATACGCGGTACACGCTCTCTACCATGCTGCTGGTTGACCTTATTTGTGTGATAGCGGCTGTGTTTGTGTGCTTGCTTTTCTTTTAGAGTTCTATTATCGAGTTTTGTGGAATTATTGTCGAGTTAGCGTCTAAGTTGTAAACACAACTATGAGATTTGTATTGCTTCTTGCTTGTTTGTTCATCATAGCAAATGCAAGCGCGCAGGCAAAAAAGCGATATGCCGATACTGTTATCAACGATAACGTATATCATTATCTAGGTGATTACCATATAGGTGATTACCGTTATGAAGAACAAATGCCTGAGCCCGGATATGATTTAGGAAATTATTTAAAAGAGCACCTTCACTATCCCGCAGAAGCAAAAAAGAAAAAAATACAAGGAAGAGTACTTGTTCGATTCGTTGTGAATGAAGACGGAAGTATATCAAATTGTAAAATTGTAAAAGGCATTGGAGGTGGTTGTGATCAAGAAGCAGGCAGAGTTGTAAGAAATATGCCGCGTTGGAAAACGCCTAAGAAAAATTGGAAGCCGACTAAAGTGTTTTTTACGTTGCCCATTGTATTTAGCCTGTAGGGTTTCTACTACAGTTTTTGCCTTTGGCGCATGCTGTCTCTAAACTTTACCGGAAAGACCGCACTCAATGGGGAAAATTCCAGTACACTTGCTTTCGCCGCAAACCAGCGCAGGTGATTGCAGAAAATACGCTGAATAGTATGCCATTTTGCGGCCGTTATTCTTTTATCAGTCGGCAGGAAATACTACCATTTACCCGCACAAGGTAAACGCCCGATGGCAGGAAAGAGACATCAATTTGTTCGTTTTTTTTGTCGCCGGTAAAGAGTTTAGCGATCAGTTCCTGACCATACAAATTGTATATGCTCATGGTTCTCACATTGTCGCCTGCGCTGACAGTAACATAATGTGTTGCAGGGTTAGGGTAGAGGTTCATGTGATTGCCTGCTTCAGGAATACTACCCGAATTGGTTGTGCCCGGAGTTATCCTGCGAATACGGTTGTTGAGGTCGTCCGCAATATAAATTACTCCGTCCGGGGTAATATCCAACGATGTGGGACCATATAAACGCGCGGCTGTTGCCGGGCCTCCATCGCCGGAAAAGCCCAGGGTCCCGGTTCCGGCTATAGTGGTAATGATACCTGAGGGATCTACTTTGCGAATTTTGTTATTGTAAAAGTCGGCGATATACATATTGCCCGCCGCGTCAAACTTTAAACCAAATGGTTCTGCCAGTTCGGCAGCAGTTGCAGGGCCGCCGTCACCAGCAGAGCCGCGCACACCTGTACCCACGACTGTGCTAATAATTCCTCCAACATCGATCTTGCGTACCCGGTTAAAGTCAAAATCAGTGAAATAAACATTTCCTGCTGCATCAACCCATACGCTGCCTGGTTTGCCACTTGCTGCTGCAGTAGCCGGACCGCCGTCACCTGTACAGGCAATGGTGCCTGTGCCGGCAATGGTAGTGATTATGCCAGCTGTATTTATTTTTCGTACCCGGTGGTTATAAGAATCCGCGAAGTACATATTGCCAGCGGCATCTATAAAAATGCCGCCGGGCTTAAATAATTCTGCTGCGGTTGCTGGTCCGCCGTCGCCGGCAAACCCCCAAGTGCCGTTTCCTGCGAATGTCGTAATGATACCTGTAGTGCTTACTTTACGTATGCGGCCATTGTTGGCGTCCGAAAAGTAAAGATTCCCTGTCGCGTCAAAGAACATCATTTGCGGCGAAAATAACTTGGCTGCAGTTGCAGGCCCGCCGTCGCCGCTGAAGCCAAAGGATCCGTTGCCGACAAATGGTGAAATCGTACCTGATGCATCGATTTTTCGTATCACGCACCCTGCTTCCTCTACCACATAGACCGCAGTTCCGGTTTCAGAGCTGCCAGAGCCGCCATGCACACATACATCAATAGCCCTATAGCAGTTGGCTGCCACAGCAGGTCCGCCATTACCGGTGGAGCCGGTACCACCGGTACCGGCATAGGTTGTAATTATTTGAGCGCCCACAGATAGCGGCGCCCACAGAAAAATCAGTAAAAGCTTTTTCATGAGATCAATTTATTTTTGTTAGTGATGCTGACATTGTGTTTTATTGTTCGGTTGTTAGTTTGACGAGTAACAAAACATAAATGTTAGTATGAAGGTGATTTTTTTTTGACCATCACGTTACACATGCGAAAAGGTACTAACTCATGTTTAAATTCTCAAGGCGGAGTTGTAAAGCTAGTGGCTATTGAGGTGTAATTTGTTATATACACACCTAACAATTCTACGGTAATTCTTTTACTTTTGGATCATGTTATCTCTCGACCTTACCGGAAAAACAGCGTTAGTAGGCGGCAGCACACAGGGTATTGGCCTTGCATCGGCGCAGGCATTGGCCTCATTGGGTGCGAATTGTGTACTCATTTCGCGAAACGAGGAAAAGCTAAAACAGGCTGTAGCTACACTTGATGCCAAAGCCGGGCAAAAACACAGCTATCTTATAGCAGACTACAGCAATGCCGAACAAGTGCGGGAAGTAGTTGCCGGTTTTGTAAAGGAGCAAACCGTTCATATATTGGTGAACAACAGCGGCGGACCTGCCGGCGGACCAATAACCAATTCGAAGCCAGAGGAATTCCTGAATGCATTCAATCAACATCTTATATGTAATCATATTATTACAACTTTGGTTGCTGAAGGCATGAAACAGGCAGGCTACGGCAGGGTCATAAATGTAATTTCCACATCTGTTAAGATACCATTGAAAGACTTGGGGGTTTCCAACACTATACGTGGTGCAGTTGCTTCGTGGGCAAAGACAATGGCCAACGAATTAGCACAATTTGGCATAACAGTGAATAATGTGCTTCCTGGGGCTACCTCAACCGAGCGACTAATAACACTTATCAATAATAAATCGGCTAAGACAGGCAAGGCGAAGGAAGATGTGGAGCGTGCCATGATGGAAGAGGTACCTGCTCGCCGCTTTGGCACACCTGATGAGATAGCTGCAATGGTGGCTTTTTTGGCGAGTCCGGCTGCTGCTTATGTGAACGGAACGTCTATACCTGTTGATGGTGGCAGGACCGGGAGCATTTAAGGGATGCAGGAATTTTTTCCAATACAGGATAATTGATATTTTTAATAAAAGTGGCCGGATGTATATTTTTATATGCTATAAAAAATGGTGTTAATTGTTTCAATTTTCGGGAAATATTTAGTGTTGCGGAACTGTGACAATAAAATGACATTAAAAAATTAAAAATTCAAAAAAAACGGCTGAAACCCGCGCCAGTACTGAAAAACATTTTTCAAAAAATGTGTATTATTTTTCGGAATAGTTTGTAGTTTTGCGCACTCTTTTTACATAAAGGAAAGTTAATTTTCAAATTTATTACTGTGCCAGGATCAATAAAGCCTCTGTATAGGATTTGCTACCGCAGCATATTCGCCTTTTTCACACTCTTGCTATTATGCAATTTCACCGCAAACGCGGCGCCGGATGGAAAGGCTCTGTTCATGTCTAATTGTGCGTCTTGCCATAACCCGTTGAAGGATGCGACAGGCCCAGCACTGAAGGGCATCCGTGCGGGCTTGCCAGGTGGTGATTGGATATACAACTGGGTGCATAATTCTGCGTCGCTTATTGCTGCGGGCGATCCTGAAGCGGTGAAAATATTCACCAAGTACAACAAGACTGCAATGACCGCATTTCCTCAACTGTCGAACGAGGAAATTGATGCGATCCTGAAGTATGCTGATGATTTCAAAGCTCCTGTAGCTGCTGCGCCTGCTGACGGTGGTGGCGGTGCCCAGAAGGTTGAGAGCCATGGCTGGATATACACTGTTATAACACTTACGCTTCTTTTGCTTGTAGTTATCCTGTGGCGTGCTAACCTTGGCCTGCGCCGCGCAGCTAACGACAAAGAAGGCATACCAAACGAAAAAGAAATTCCGCTTTACCGCAGTAAGCTGGTTATAGCAGTTGTTGCGATAGTAGCATTCATCATGGCAGGTTACTGGATCACTAACGGCGCTATCAACGAAGGCCGCCAGCAAAACTACATGCCACTGCAGCCATTGTTCTACTCTCACAAAGTTCACGCAGGTATCAACCAGGTAAACTGTTTGTATTGCCATGCGGGTGCTGAGAAGAGCCGCCAGGCAATGATACCTTCAACCAACGTGTGTATGAACTGCCACAAGCAGATAAGCGAATACACAGGTGGCGAAGGTGCTGACGCACACGTGCTGAAAACTGCTGAAGGCAAGAGCATTAATGGTACTGAACAAATTCAACTGCTCTACAAATACGCAGGCTGGGATCCTTCGAAGAAAGATTACAAGCGCGATGCAAACGGTAACATCCTGGCTACACCAATACAGTGGGTGAAAATTCACAACATGCCGGATCACGTTTACTTCAACCACTCACAGCACGTGAAAGTTGGCCAGGTGCAGTGCCAAAAATGTCACGGCCCTGTGCAGGAAATGGATGAAGTTTACCAATTCTCAGCATTGTCGATGGGCTGGTGTATCAACTGCCACCGCCAGACAGATGTGCAGTTCACTACCAACAATTACTACAGCACTTTCCAAAAATATCATGATGAGTTGAAATCAGGCAAGCGTGAGCATGTGACTGAAGCTGATATGGGTGGAACAGAGTGCCAGAAGTGCCATTATTAATGGCTGAATTGCTCAATTGCGCAAAGGTTCAATTGAGATCGAATGAAAAAGCGTTTTTTGAATTTTTTTGAAATAACAATATGAGTCAAAAACAATATTGGTCGGGCGAAAAGGACCTCACTAACATCAACACTCCGGGCGAGGTGATGGAAAATGAGTTTAAAGAAGAGTTGCCGTTAGATCTGAGCGAAGGCTTGTTCAGCGCTACTACACCGCGCCGCGACTTTTTGAAGTTCATGGGCTTCAGCACACTTGCTGCAACATTGGTTGCAAGTTGCGAAATGCCGGTGCGCAAAGCAATTCCTTACGCGATCAAGCCGGAAGACATCACCCCGGGCGTACCTAACTATTACGCATCTACATTCAATGACGGTGGAGACTACTGTGCTATTGTTATCAAAACACGCGATGGCCGCCCGATAAAAGTTGAAGGTAATGAAATGTCTTCTATCACTAAAGGTGGTTCTTCAGCAAGGGTTCAGGCTTCTGTATTGAATTTATATGACAAAGCGCGCATCCGCCATCCGTATGCTGATGGAAAGGAAGCGACATTTGCTTCGATAGATGACGCGATCAAACAAAATATTGCTGCGAAAGCAGGATATCTTGTTACCGGAACCATCCTTAGCCCTTCTACAAAAGAGATTATCACAAAATTCCTTGCTAAATACCCGAACGTTAAGCATGTTGTTTATGATGCTTACTCTTACTCAGGTATGCTGCTGGCGAACGAAGCTTGCTACGGTAAACGCACATTGCCAACGTATCATTTTGATAAAGCACAAACTATAGTTAGTATAGGTGCTGACTTTTTGGGTACATGGGTATCTCCGATAGAATTCTCTAAAGCATATTCTAAAGGCCGCAAAGTAAGTGCTAAGAATCCAAACCTTTCCAAGCACTACCATGTTGAAGCAATGCACACTATTACAGGTGCTGCCGCAGATCACCGCGCAACTGCGAAGCCTTCTGAAATGGGCAAAGTAGTTGTTGCGTTATACGATGCTGTTGTGAGTGGCACAGCACCATCTTTACCCAGCAAGGCCCTGAACGAATTAGTAACTAAAGCTGCGGCTGACCTGAAGAAAGGCAATGGCCTTGTAGTAGGAAGCAGCAACGACGTAAATATCCAGACAGTCATCAATGCTATTAACGACAAGGTAGGCGCTAATGGTGTTACTGTGAACTGGACAACAACCAGCAATTGCAAGCAAGGGGTTGATAAAGACATGGTGGACATGGTTGCCGCTATGGAAGCAGGCCAGGTGGGCACAGTGTTGCTGCATGGCGTGAACCCTGTTTACGATTACTACGACAACAAAAAATTTGCTGCGGCACTAGCTAAAGTATCGACGACAGTTTCTTTTGCCGACAGGATGGATGAAACTGCGCAGAAGTGCAAGTATGTAGTGCCGGATCATAACTACCTGGAGAGCTGGGGCGATGCTGAGCCAAAGCCGAACTACTTCAGCCTGCAACAGCCGGGTATTGCACCTTTGTTCAAAACACGTGCGTTCCAGGACTCACTGTTGATATGGGCTGGTGAAACAATGGCTTATGGTGATTACTGGAAGAATTTCTGGATGACCAAGTTAGGCGGCCAGGAAGCGTTCGATATGGCGTTGCAAAATGGTGTGATAGAGCCGGCAGGGGAAATGCCTAATGGTACTGCGCCATTTGCCGGCAATGTAGAGGCTGCAAAAGCTAACATCAGCGGTAAGCAAGCACATGCAGGTGTGGAACTTGTTGTTTACCAGAAAGTAGGTATAGGCACGGGCGGTGCATGGAGCAACAACCCATGGCTGCAGGAAATGCCTGACCCGATAACAAGGGCTACCTGGGATAACTACCTGTGTGTTTCTCCGAAGCGTGCAAAAGAGCTGGATAACGAACTGACAGGTATAACCGAAGTTGATTCTAAAAAGCGCGTGGTAACTGTAAAGGCAAGCAATGGTTACACTGTTGAGCTGCCGATAGTAGCAGTGCCGGGTATGCATAATGATGTTGTTGCAGTAGCGGTAGGCTATGGCCGTGACAAAATGGTTGGCCGTGCAGCTGCAAGCGATGATACAAAAGGTGGCAAGAACGCATATCCTTTCTATGTGTTCAATGGCCTGACCATGGAGCATCATTCAGATGTGACCATTGCAAAAACAGATAAAAAATACGACATAGCTATTACGCAAACGCATAACAGCTATGAAGCACGTCCTGTAATACATGAGTACACACTTGCTGAGTTCCGTCACGATCCGAATGAATTGCTGAAGGAGCGTAACGCAGAGCTGGAGCACTATACAGTACTGCCATGGGAAGAAAAAGGCAAAGAAGCACACGGACATGGCGAGGAAGGCCACGGACATGGTGAAGGCCTGATGGACTCAACAAAAGAAGAAGGCTACCGTGAGAACGGAACATTATATCCTAACTATCCTTACGAGGGTGTTAAGTGGGGCATGTCGATAGACCTGAACAGCTGTACCGGTTGCGGTGCATGCGTGGTAGGCTGTATGGCAGAGAATAACGTATCGGTTGTAGGTAAAGACCATGTGCTGAAAGCGCATGAAATGCACTGGATCCGTATCGACCGTTATTTCAGCGGTATGATCAATGACCCGGATACTGTTCAAACGGTATTCCAGCCAATGCTTTGCCAGCATTGCGATAACGCTCCGTGTGAGAACGTTTGCCCGGTATCGGCAACCAACCACAGCAGCGAAGGGTTGAACCAAATGGCTTACAACCGTTGCATTGGTACTAAATACTGTGCGAACAACTGTCCGTATAAAGTACGTCACTTCAACTGGATGGACTGGAACGGCGCAGATTGCTTCGACGATAACATTTATGAGGATGGCCGCAGGGATGACCTCAACGATGATCTTACCCGCATGGTGCTGAACCCTGATGTTACCGTACGTAGCCGTGGTGTAATGGAAAAATGTACATTCTGTGTTCAGCGTTTACAGGATGCGAAACTGGCTGCGAAGAAAGAAGGCCACCCGATGAGGGATGGTGCTGCGAAAACAGCTTGCCAGCAGGCTTGTCCTACAGATGCTATCGTGTTCGGTAATGTAAAAGACAGGGAGAGCAACATCTTCAAGGTGCGCAGGCAAGACCAGCAAGAGCGTGCATACTATGTGCTTGAGCATATACATACACTGCCGAGCATTAACTACCTCGCTAAGATCAGGAATACAGAAGAGATAATTGGTGGTGATGAAAACAAAAATGAATACCTGAAGTATCATATTTAAGTTGAAGAGTAAAGAGATAAAGGGTTAAAAGGTTTTTTGGATAAAAATAATTAAGCCTCAAAGAGGTTAAAAAATACTAATAACGTGCTATGCATTTAAAGTACGAATCGTTTGTAAGGGAACCACTGGTAGATAATAATAAGGATTATCACCAGGTATCTGAAGATATTGTCAGCCCGATTGAGCGCAAGCCGGGTAGGATGTGGTATGTAGGTTTCATCTTTTCAGTGATACTGCTTGGTTTCGGTATATTCTCAGTGACCTGGTCTGTTTATTGGGGGTTGGGTACATGGGGTGTTAACCGTACCATAGGCTGGGGTTGGGATATCACCAACTTCGTATGGTGGATCGGTATCGGCCACGCGGGTACGCTGATCTCTGCGATCCTGTTACTTTTCCGCCAGGGCTGGCGTACAGGTGTGAACCGTGCTGCGGAAGCGATGACAATATTTGCGGTAATGTGCGCGGGCCAGTTCCCGATATGGCACATGGGCCGTGTATGGGATGGTTTCTGGGTATTACCACTGCCTAACAGCCGTGGTCCGCTTTGGCCAAACTTTGACTCACCGCTTCTTTGGGACGTGTTCGCGATCTCTACTTATTTCACAGTATCGTTATTGTTCTGGTATTCGGGCCTTGTTCCTGATTTCGCGCTTATCCGCGACAGGGCTAAAACCAAGTTCCGCAAAATGGCGTATGGTTTTGCTTCGTTCGGCTGGACGGGTACTGCAAAGAACTGGCAGCGTATGGAGGCACTTGCCCTTGTACTTGCAGGTCTTTCTACTCCACTCGTACTTTCAGTGCACACGATCGTATCATTTGACTTCGCAACTTCGGTTATCCCCGGATGGCACACTACCATCTTCCCGCCATACTTCGTTGCGGGTGCGGTATTCTCAGGTTTTGCGATGGTGAATACGCTGCTGGTTATCACACGTAAAATATTACACCTGGAAGAGTACATTACTATAGGTCACCTTGAGGCGATGAACAAGATCATCGTACTTACAGGTTCTATAGTAGGTGTGGCTTACCTGACAGAGCTGTTCATAGCATGGTACAGCCAGTCATGGGGCGAAATGGATGCGTTCAAATGGCGTATCATGGGCCCATACTGGTGGAGCTACTGGGCGATGATGACCTGCAACGTGGTATCGCCACAGCTGTTCTGGGTAAAGAAACTGCGCCGCAATATTCCGTTCACATTCGTAATGTCTATCGTGGTGAACATTGGTATGTGGTTCGAGCGTTTCGTGATCATCGTGACGTCAACATACCGCGACTGGATACCTGGCAGCTGGGCATACTATAGCCCTGAATGGCCTGAGGTTGGTTTTTACCTCGGTACGTTCGGATTGTTCTTCACCTGCTATTTCCTGTTTGCGAAATACTGTCCTGTGGTAGCTGTTGCGGAAATCAAATTCGTATTGAAGACATCGGGTGAGAATTATAAGAGGGAAATGGCTAAGCTGGAAGAGCAAAGTGTTGAAGAGTTTGCTGCACATGCACACCATGGGCATCATGAAGAAGAACTGGCGCACCACTAATGTGAGCGCAGTTGAGGAGAGCGAATGAGTGAAAGGGAATTTGGAATTTGTTTTTTTGAAATTTGAATTTTTAAGAAAAATGGCAATAAAAAAATTTGCAGTAGCGGCTTACGATGACGAGGAAGTATTATTCCCGGCAGTGAAGAAAGTGCGCAAGAGCGGGTATAAGATACACGATGTATATACTCCGTTTGCGGTGCATGGCCTTGATGAAGCAATGGGCCTTAAAGGCACAGACCTGCATATAGCAGGCTTCATATATGGCCTTTGCGGTACATCGACAGCGGTAGGTTTCATTTCCTGGATCTATACTTCTGATTGGCCCATTAACTACGGCGGCAAACCACACTTTGCGTTACCGGCATGGGTACCGATCACGTTCGAGCTTACCGTACTTTTTGCTGCGGTTGGCATGACACTGACGTTCTGCTACCTGAACCAGATAATGCCGGGTGTGAAGAAGCATGTGTTTCATCCACGCCAGAGCGATGACCTGTTTGTGATGGCGATAGAGCTGAACAGCCATATGTCGGAAGCGGAAGTTGTTGCATTTTTAAAGACAACAGGGGCGAAAGAAGTGAATGTGCAAATGGCAGAAGAAGGTTGGTGGTATGGCAGGTGGGATAAGAAGGAGCCTTACGAAGCATTGAATGCAGGGTAGTTGAAACCCGTTAATTGATTTAAAGATTTTTTGAACAAATAATATGAATAAAGTAAAAAGCATAGTGGCAGCAAGCCTGGTTATAGCGTCCGGCCTCGCATCTTGCGATTCCGGTGATATGCGCCGTACACCTGGCCATGTGTATGCACCCGATATGGCCTATTCGCGTGCGTATGATGCTTACACTGCCAATCCGAACTTTGCGGATAGCATGACAAGCCGCCCACCGGTGGAAGGCACGATAGCTCGCGGGCATCAGCTGCCGGATCATCTGAAGGAGGGCGATACCAATGCTTATAAAACGTTCACTACATCACTTCGCTTCACTGAAGACGAAATGAAAGAAGGTGCACGCCTGTATAATATTTATTGCGGCATATGCCATGGTACCGCGCTTGACGGCCAGGGTCCGTTGTATGCGAGCGGCAAATTTGCTTCCATGCCTGCAAACTTCAAAGACGCAAAATACCTTCATATGTCTGTTGGACAGATGTATGCTGCTATCAAATTCGGTAAGAATATGATGGGTTCGTATGCAAGCCAGCTTGACATCAAGCAGAGGTGGATGGTAATTGCGCACATTAAAAAGACACAGGCAGGAAATGGTGGTGACGCCTTCGCATTTGGAGCAACTGCAGCGCCTATGGCTGATACAGCGGGGCATACCGGTGAACCAATGGCAGTGAAAACCGATACATCACACGTGGCTGCTCCGGTGGCTGTGAACACAGCTTCACAGGAGCACAAAGCAGCAGGCCATAAAAAACCTGCACACAGGAGAAACAGGAGATAAGAGATTATTTTAAACGTATTTTAATAAAAGTAGTAAACAATGAATGATCGTTTTGAGATACCGGCACGGTTAAGAAATACAAGCCTCATCCTTATAGTTGTAGGCATTGCTGCGCTTATAGGTGGTATCGCTAGCTTATTAATGAGCCATGATGATGTGGCAAGGGCGCGTTTTTGGGCGGTATTGCTACACGACAGTGTGTTCTTTACCCTCATCACAACTGTGAGCATCTTTATTATGGCCGCAACATCTCTTGCACATGGTGGCTGGATAGTGGCTTACCGCCGTGTTACAGAAGCTATTGGTGCCAACGTTTGGATATTTGGTTCGATAGCTACGGTGGTGATGCTTTTAATAGTGTATACATTCAGGGATGCGCATGGCCACAACACAATTTATGAGTGGGTTACCCCGGGTGACGACAAGATACTTTTGGGTAAGAAAGCATTTTTGAACCCAACAATGTTCACCATCTTCACTGTCGTAGCTTTTGGCTTGTGGGCATGGTTCGGCCGTAAATTCCGCGCGTTATCTCTTGCACAAGAAAATGCTCCTAAGAACGATACTAAGATCTATTGGAAAGTTTTCCGTCTGGCAGGTATCTTCCTTTTTGTTTATGCTTTGTCTCAAATGAGCACCGGCCCATGGTTATGGATCATGAGCATACAACCACACTGGTATTCAACATTGTTCAGCTGGTACACTTTTGCAAGCTCTTTTGTTAGTGGGATGTCTCTTATCCTTCTTTGGGTTGTGTACCTTAAAAACCAAGGAAACCTGCAACTGGTGACTTCAGAGCATATGCACGACTTAGGCAAATTTATGTTCGCTTTCAGCATATTCTGGACATACCTGTGGTTTGCACAGTACATGCTTATCTGGTATGCAAACATCCCTGACGAAACTATTTATTTCAAATTGCGCCAACAGGGCCCATACAGTGTTATTTTCTATGCGAATTTCATTATCAACTTTGTAATGCCGATCATTATACTGATGGCACGCCCAAGCAAGCGTAACTATTTTACCGTTACGTTCATGGCGATGATCATCATCTTTGGCCACTGGTTAGATTTTTACCAAATGATCATGCCGGGCCCACTTGGTGCTAACTGGCATATCAACTGGTATGAAATAGGCATATTCATGGGTTTTGTAGGCATACTGATATTTGCCGTATCACGCACGCTTACTAAATCATCATTGGTACCAAATAACAATTTATTACTCAAGGAAACTATCGTTCACCTGAGCTAATAATTAATTGAAGAAAGAATAAAAAAATTTATAAAGACAAAATACAAGCTGAGTCCATGTCGGTATTTATTATAATAACGTTGATAGTTCTGGTATTCGTCATCATATACCAGATAGGTAAAGCCAGCGAATACGCGTTAGTATTGCGCGGAGAAGAGAAAGTAAGAGCACAGACAAACCGTGCTATAGCTATCCTGCTCCTGGTAATGTTTGCCCTTGGTGTGTGGGGTATATGGGAGTGTAATGAAATGTTCAAAGGGCAGTTGCTACCGGTAGCCGCTTGTAAAACCGGTGAGAACTATGACATGATGTTCAATGTTACGATAATGGTAACAGGAGCTGTATTTTTCCTTACACAATTCATCCTTTTCTGGTTCTGTTTTAAGTACCAATCAAACGATAAGCGTACGTCATTCTATTTCCCCCACAATAATAAACTCGAAATTATCTGGACAACTATTCCGGCTATAGCGATGGCGATACTTGTGGCAATAGGTTTGCGCAACTGGTTTGATGTGACGTCGGTAGCGCCTGCTGAAGCAACAGTTGTAGAAATTGTTGGTAAGCAATTTAACTGGATCGTTCGTTATCCGGGTAAAGACAACGAATTGGGTAAGAGGGATTTCCGCAAAATAGATGATGCGAATAACGTTCTTGGGCTTGACTGGAATGACCCACACAATAACGATGACGTGGTTTTGCAGAATGGTGAAGTGCATTGCGTGGTTAATAAGCCTATTAAACTTCTTATAGGTTCACGCGACGTGATACATGATGTTGGTTTGCCACACTTCCGTATGAAGATGGATGCTGTTCCGGGTATCACTACAACACTCTGGCTTACGCCAACGATCACTACCGATTCCATGAAGATGATCACCAAGAATCCAAACTTTGTTTATGAAATAGCGTGCGACCAGCTTTGCGGCAAAGGCCACTATTCTATGCGTGGAACAGTGATCGTACATACACAGGCTGACTACGACAAATGGATGGCAACTCAGCAGGCATATGCTATCGGGAATAATCCGGCTGCGGCACCTGCTGCCCCTGCAACTCAGCCTGCAGCAGACAGCAGCCATGCAAAAACAGATAGTGCTAAAATTGTTAAAGGGAATTAATCGGCTATAGAGTATAATAGTCAAAAAAGTGCAAAAAATGAATAACGAGATCATTATTGACGGGCCAAATGTAGCCCATGGTCATGAGGCAGCAACGGATCATCACGGTCATGAACATCATGAACAGCATTTCATATGGAAGTATATTTTCAGCCAGGATCATAAAATGATCGGTAAGCAGTTCCTGGTTACCGGTATCATCTGGGCCATAATTGGCGCGTTGATGTCTGTATTCTTCCGTTTGCAGTTAGGCTTCCCTGATTCAACATTCCCTATAATGGAGAAATTCCTGGGTGAGTGGGCAAGAGGTGGTAAGCTTTCTCCTGAGTTCTATTATGCATTGGTAACAATGCACGGAACCATTCTTGTGTTCTTCGTACTTACTGCAGGTCTTAGCGGAACGTTTGCCAACCTTCTTATTCCACTACAGGTGGGTGCCAGGGATATGGCGTCTCCGTTCATGAACATGCTTTCTTATTGGTTCTTTTTCGCTGCAAGTATAATGATGTTCGCATCGTTGTTTGTGGAAACGGGCCCCGCATCAGGCGGTTGGACCACATATCCTCCATTGAGTGCATTGAAAGAGGCATCATTAGGTTCCGGTGTTGGTATGGACCTGTGGTTGTTGAGTATGGCTACGTTCGTTGTATCATCGCTGCTCGGTGGTCTTAACTATATCAGTACCGTGTTGAACATGCGTACGAAAGGCATGACAATGACACGCCTGCCACTTACAGTATGGGCGCTGTTCTTTACAGCAGTTCTGGGTGTACTTTCTTTCCCTGTTCTGTTCTCAGGTTTTGTGCTGCTGATATTTGACCGCAACTTCGGTACCAGCTTCTACCTTTCTGAAATATTCATTGGTGGCAAAGCTTTACCGCACATCGGTGGTTCTGCTATCCTTTACCAGCACTTATTCTGGTTCCTTGGTCACCCAGAGGTGTACATCATCATGCTGCCGGGTATGGGTATGGCGTCGGAAGTATTATCTACGCACAGCCGCAAACCTATCTTCGGTTATTTCGCGATGATCATATCGCTGGTGGGTATCACGCTGCTTGCATTCGTTGTATGGGCGCATCACATGTTCGTTACCGGTATGAGCCCGTTCCTTGGTTCTATCTTCGTTCTGCTTACCCTGCTTATCGCCGTGCCTTCTGCGGTAAAAGTGTTCAACTGGCTGACAACCATCTGGCGTGGTAATATCAGGTTCAATCCGCCAATGTTGTTCGCGCTTGGTTTCGTGTCGTTGTTCATCTCTGGCGGTCTTACCGGTATATTCCTCGGTAACTCAGCACTGGATATACACCTGCACGATACTTACTTCGTTGTGGCGCACTTCCATATAGTAATGGGTGTGTCGGCGTTCTTTGGAATGTTCGCGGGTATTTACCACTGGTTCCCGAAAATGTTCGGCAGGTTCATGAACAATACGCTTGGCTACGTTCACTTCTTTGTAACGTTTGCCGGTGCTTACCTCATCTTCTGGCCAATGCACTACGAGGGTATTGCGGGTATGCCACGCCGCTACTATGATTATTCTGCCTGGGAATCATTCAAGCATTTCCAGAGCATTAACGGTTTCATCAGCGTAGTTGCAACAATAGTATTCTTTGCACAATTGCTGTTTGTGTATAATTTCTTTGTGAGCATGTTCCGTGGCCGCAAAATGACCACATTAAACCCATGGGGTTCTACAACCCTTGAGTGGACTACTCCGATCAACCCCGGCCATGGTAACTGGGTAGGTGAAATTCCTGAGGTACACCGTTGGCCATATGATTACAAGGATGATGGTCATGGTGGTGATTTCATACCTCAGACGGTTCCACTTCGTCCCGGAGAAGAGTCACATTAAAGAAGAAACATACTAAATATAAAAGAAGCCCAAATTTATTTGGGTTTCTTTATTTTTATACCATTCCATGAATCGGTATCTGAATATTATTGTTCCAGTCCTGCTGTTTCTATTCGTGGCGATGCTGTTGCCATCGTTGCCGGGTATGATGTATGATATCGGGAAGTTCAGGGAATGGGCGCTATATATCCATCAACATGGATTGAGAAATGCCTATGGTAACACGGACTATATGCCGTTCTTCCAATATTGCCTTTGGTTGTATGTTAAGTTAATGGGCAGCGAACAGGCAATTGCCGATCATGTGTATTACCTGCGATGCATTACGTTACTATTCGACTTCGCCGGCCTTTGGTATGTATTTAAGTGGATCAATAGGAAGTACGCCTATTTCATCCTGTTGACCATTTGCATCCTTAATATTGGTTACTCTTATGATTCACTGATATGGGGGCAGATAGACGGGATATTGTCTGCGTTGGTGCTTATCACAATATATTATGGCTGGAAAGGGAATAACATGCTAAGTACGATCTTCCTTGTACTTGCATTTAATTGCAAGGTACAGGCAATAATAATAATACCCGTATGGGGGCTATTGTTTTTGAGTAATATAAATACACGATCGTTACTGAAAACGATGTTGCTACCAATATTTGTTGCTACGGTTGTGCAGTTTGCTCTTGTGCTGCCGTTTACAATGGGTGAATACGGGTTGGATAAGATAACGGCTATTGTTACCAATTCCTTCACCACTTACCCCAGTATTTCGGTGAAGGCGTCTAATATGTGGCATTGGTTTGTTAAGGGTAAGCCCGGGCATGGAATAGATGCGCTGGTTTATGCAAGCGATGCGAAAGAATGGATATTGGGGTTGAGCTACAAGCAGGTAGGATTGATTTTGTTCTTTTTAAGTTCTCTGTTTGCACTAATTCCTTTATTGACCGTGGTTTATAAGAACCGCAGGAATAAAGTGCTTGGGCTGACGGCTAATAAAGAGTTGATATGGCTAACGAGTGCCATGGTGTATATGCTGTTCTATTTTTTTAATACAGAGATACACGACCGCTACTGCCAGCCGGCGCTAATTTTTATCACAGCTTACTCGTTCTTTACCGGTAGGTTTTTGCCTTACGTGCTCTTTAGCATAATGTATTTGCTTACGTTGGAAATAACGATGGGGCAATTTCGGCTACCGAATTACGGCACACTCATCTTTGACTTCAGATTTCTGGCAGCGATCAACGCGGTGATAATTGTCTACCTGGCTCAGCTAATGTATAAGAGCTATAGAACTATTACCATGCCACGGAAAGGCTAGCTGAACAGATGATAGACTAATAGGGCACTGAGGTAAGCGATACCGGACATGTAGAGGAACTGCACAAAAGGGTACTTCCAGCTATTTGTTTCGCGTTTCACTACGGCCAGTGTGCTCATGCACTGCATGGCAAAAACATAAAAGATCAGTAATGACAAGCCGGTGGCAAGTGTGTATACCGGGGAACCATCGCTGCGTTTTGCTTCCCGCATTTTTTCGTGCAGGGTCGTTGTGCCGGCGTCTGCGTCGCCTACGCTGTAAAGGGTAGCCATAGTGCCAACAAATACCTCGCGTGCAGCAAAAGAAGTGATGAGCGCTATGCCAATTTTCCAGTCATAACCGAGGGGGCGTATCAAAGGTTCAATGGCATGCCCCATAATGCCGGCAAATGAATGCTCCAGCTTAGCTGTGGCATAGTCTTGTTCAAGCGCCGTTTTCAGTTCGGGGTGCAGTTGTACCTGTGTAGCATAGTGCTGTTTTAATTCGTTCATTTTTGTCGGCGGACCGAACGAAGCCAATGCCCAGAGTATGAGCGCGAGGACAATGATGACCTTGCCAACATCCCTGATAAATATCTTCCCTTTTTCCAGCATGGTGATACCTACATTCTTCCAGCGGGGGGCACGGTATATAGGCAATTCCATCAGGAAGAAGGTTTTGTCCTTTACCTTGATAATAAGATTCATCACCCTTGCCACTACTAATGCCATGAAAAAGCCAAGCAGGTATAACCCCATAAGCACAAGCCCCTGCAGGTTGAAGAGCCCGAGATAAGTATGGCTTGGGATAACAAGCCCGATGAGTATCGTGTAAACAGGTAACCGTGCAGAACAGCTCATCAGTGGCGTAACCATAATGGTTATCAACCGCTCTTTCCTGTTTTGTATAGTGCGTGCGGCCATAACTGCCGGCACTGCACATGCCATGCCGCTGATGAGCGGCATCACTGCACGGCCATTCAGTCCGGCACTGCGCATCATACGGTCTGTGAGGAAGCTGATGCGGGCCATATAGCCACTGTCTTCCAGTATTGTGATGAGCCCGAACAGTATCATGATCTGTGGCACGAATACTGCTATACCACTGATGCCTGCTATCAGGCCGTTTACAAGCAGGTCGCGGAATAAAGTGTCGGGTAGTATTGAACTGATGTAGTTGCCCAGAAGTGCAAATCCCTGCTCCATCCATTCCATAGGATAGCTTGCCAGCCAAAATATACTTTGGAATAACAGGAACAACACCACAAGCAAAACAATGTTGCCCGTAACAGGGTGCAGCAACAGCTTGTCAATGCGCTCGCTTGCCACCGCTTTTTTCATCGGGCTCTCAACAGCCACGCATTGCTGCATGATAATGTCGATGCGTTTGTAGCGCTGCATGATCTCTTCAGCCTGTATCCTGGACTTCTGGAATTTTGCTTCGCCAAGCAACGCAGCGATACGGATCCTTTGTGCGGCATTGATATACCGTAATTCAAGATAGTTACAGGCTATATGCAAAGCAGCATAATTGCTATCTACGTGGCATAGGGTCTTGATTTCCTGTAGCCATTCGCCGGTAAATGAATACAGGTCAATAAAGTCGGGGGAGGGGTGTATGTCGTAGGTGTTGCTAATGGCTTTTTTTAGTTGTGTAATACCCTTGCTCTTACGTGGGTTGATAGGCACCACGGGCACCCCCATATGGCGTTCCAGTTCGGGTATATCAATGGTGATACCTTTTTGCCGGGCAATATCCATCATGGTAAGCGCGATGACGACCGGTATTTTCAGGTCAATGATCTGTGAGCAGAACAACAGGTTGCGCTTGAGATTGGATGCATCAGCTATGACAACGATGAGATCCGGGCGGTCGGCATTATGCTGGTTGAGCAACACTTCATACGTAACCTGCTCGTCAGCGCTCTTAGGGTACAGGCTGTAGGTGCCGGGTAGGTCTATGATCTCGGCGGTCAGGCTGTCTGATATTTTTGACGAGCCCGTCTTTTTATCCACCGTAACGCCCGGGAAATTGCCGACCTTCTGATTGAGGCCGGTGAGCACATTGAAAAGCGAGCTTTTTCCGCTATTGGGGTTTCCCACCAATGCTATTGTAAACGGGTGTTGCATTAAGTGCGCAAATTTACAATAGAAAGGGGGCTTATAACCCTATGATCCGCATGCCATACAAATTTTTCCTGAATATGAAAGCAGATTAATGCTCATATAACAAAAGTGTGTAAATGAGCTCCCGGTTGAAGGCCGCCAGGTCATCGGGCCGGCGACTGGTGATGAATTGGCCAAAGTGCACCACTTCTTTGTCTACCCAATTGGCACCTGCATTTTTCAGGTCGGTTTGCAGAGAAGGGTAGGAGGTCACGGTTTTGCCCTCCAGCATACCCGTTTCTATCAGGGTCTGAGCCCCATGGCAGATGGCAGCTACCGGTTTGCCGCAGTTGATAAAATGCTTCAGGAACATGACAGCATCTTTATTTTGCCGTAGTTTATCCGGGTTCATTACGCCCCCCGGCAATATTATCGCATCGTAATGGTCGGGCTTTGCCTGGCTAAGTGTTTTATCTACCGGGATATCTTCGCCCCAATGGGTCTTGTTCCATCCTTTTATTTTCCCATCATGAGGACAAATTATATCTACATGAGCGCCGGCGGCCTCCAATGCATGCTTTGGGCTAAGCAATTCTATCTCTTCAAAACCATCTTCTGATAATATTGCTACGTTGACGAGGGCATCCTCAGTTACTTTCTTTACTTTTTCTTTAGGCGCGGCCGATTTTTTGCCCCTATATCTCTTTTTAAGCAGGTTGCCTTTTATGTGAGCAGGTTCTGATAATACATCTGCCTGCATTGCTTTTATGCTGAATCCCGTTTGATTATTTCTGATAGCCTTATTCATCTGAATATCTTTTTATAGTTGATCTTCTAATTCGAATAGGTACAATACGCCACAGGTATACTTAAAATTGTTGTGCCGCGGCCTGTTGGTATTCCACAACTATTTGTTAAACTATCCTATTGCCTAGTATTCACCCGCAATAGGGTTTAATTTTACGAAGATAAAACAACCGCATGAACATATTCAGCCGCATATTGATCGTAGCCGCACTGTTGTCGGGTACAGTTTATTCAGCACTTACCGGGTGCACCAAAAGCAAATGCGGCGGTGTTACCTGCCAGAACAGCGCAACTTGCTCCAACAATGTTTGCGTTTGCCCAACCGGCTATTCGGGCCAAAGTTGTGACAAAGGTTGGAGCGATAAATTTGTTGGTACCTATAATTGTGTCAGGTCGGGATGCGTGCCCGGAATTGCTGATGTGGGTACATGGCAAAGTGCTATAACTAAGTCTGCAACAAATGGGGGCTATACCATAGAGATATCCAATTTTGATCGTACGGGTATGCGGGTTGCGGCTACCATTGATAGTTTTGGTAATGTGCGTATCAGCCCTGCCACGGCAGGAAGCGGTACCGGCGCTACGGGTAAATATGACAATGGAGTAATTACACTTCATTATAGTACCTATAATGCGGGTACCATTTCCTATAGCTGCAATATGACCTTGACGAAACTGTAATATTACTTCCCTTTGAACGCCGGTTTTCTCTTTTCAAGGAAAGCCTGGACCCCTTCTTTAAAATCGTAGGAGCTGCCCGCCTGCATTTGCGTCTCTTTTTCTGCAGCCAGTTGCTGTTGTAAATTATTTCTGAAGGTTTGATTCAGCAGCCGTTTAGTGAGCCCGATGCCCCTGGTAGGCATTTGAGCAAGTGTTATAGCCATTTTTCTACTTTCCTCGCGGAACGCATCATCGGCGAAACATTTATAAGCCATGCCCATAGCCACAGCATCCCTGGCACTTACTTTATCGCCTGTCATCATTAAGGCTGCAGCGCGCTGCATGCCTACCAGCCTTGGTAAAAAATAAGTTCCGCCACTGTCCGGTATCAGGCCTATTTTGCTGAACGCCTGGAGGAAAGAGGCGCTCTCTGCGGCCACAACAATATCGCAGGCAAGCGCTATGTTGGCACCTGCACCGGCTGCCACACCATTTACTGCAGCTATGATGGGTTTCTCAATGTTGCGTAAGCGAAGGATCGTTGGGTCGTAACATTCATCAATTATGCGCCCGAAGTCTTCGGGAGTCGGGTTTGAAGCCTCAGACAGGTCTTGTCCCGCACAGAAGCCTTTGCCTTCGCCGGTCAGGTAAATGCAACGTATCTCATCATCTTTGCCACATTCATCAAGATAGCCCTGCAGTGCAAGCGCCATATCACGGTTGTAGCTATTGTATTTATCGGGGCGGTTGAGGGATATCCAGCCAACGCCATTTTCTTTCTGAAACAGGACAGTGTTCATATGTCAAAGGTAATTTTTAAAATTTATTTTGCCGTTTCTGTATGCCGTTTCGTGCCGAAGTCTATCCGGTAGTAGAATATTGGCAGGAACCCTAATTGGTATTGGTAAAAAAATGGTTGCCCGGTTTCCCTGTATAGTCCATGGCTATAGGATTGCGACAATATGTTTTTGTTATTGGTAACATTCACAAGATCCAGGCCTATTTCGTGGGTTACTTTTTTTGAATTGAACCTTGCACCAATTTTCACATCGGCCCTGAAGTAAGGTTTGAATTGCAATGTGTTTCTCAGGCTATCTGCAATAATGGCATCACCATATGCCTCTGATGCAGTGCTGTCTACAGGCGAGTAGAGCTTACCGCCGACAAACGTCACTTTTACTCCCGTTATCAGGGTGCTGAATTTGCCCAGTTTCTTTTCATAGCCGCCCAATATATTCGCCGCATATTGGGTGTTGTAGTCTGTATTGCGATATACACCATCATTTCCCTTTGCTTTGGAATCAAAGAGCGATCCGGTGAGCAGCACATAATAATTGTTACTGAATTTCTTTTCCAAGGTTAGTTCCACGCCATAGTTGTAGCCTGTGCCTGTGTTTTTCAGTGTGTCCGGGAAATAGCGGGAATAACCCGAACCCTGGTTAAGTACTGAATAAGAAGAACCCGGCCTTGTTTCTACAGGTACGTCAAATAAAGATTGACAGTAAGTTTCTAGTTTTAGACGCACATCATTTGATATGATACGGTCGTACCCCAAAACAAAGTGGTGACTGCGTGTAAAGCCGATATCATAATTCTTCATAGCCGGGCTTAATGAGTCGTGTGCAAAGTACAGATACAGCGGCTGCACCTGGCTGTGCAGCCCATAGCCCGCAGTAATTATGTTGTTGTCATTCAATGCCCAGCGGAAGCCAAGACGTGGCTCAACAGAGCTGGAGCTATTGTGGGACAGGTATTGCGCATGTATGCCTGCTGTGATGGATATTTTATCAGATGGGCGGAATTTGTACTGGATGTATGCCTGCGCAAGGTCTGTGCTGCCTTTAAAATCTTCCCTGTGTTGCCATGTCTGCCGCTCGGGTGGGAATTGCCTGCTGCTGTCTATATAGTTAAGCGTATAATAATTATTAATGATACCGATGCGGATAGTATGCCGCGCAGATAGTTTTTTATTCAGGTACCAGTGTGCTACAGTAGAACCTGTATAGAATTTGTAGCCAAGTATGTGTTTCAGGGAATCTAAGTGATAAGTAGCAGGATCACGAAAGGCAAATTCATGTTTTGCTATAACGTCGTTAGCCGTTTGCGCTATTGCGAACCTTGTATAGGTGTTCTGGTCGAACGTATGACTGAAAGTAGCACCTATGGCACCGGTATTTGCTTTAAAGTACTGGTCGCGGTCGCGTTCGCCATATAGCTCTTTATCGGTGGGGCGTACGGTATCCTTGCTTACAATAAGGTCTATATTGCTCAACCCGCCTATGCCGAAGAAGGCAAGGTTAGATTTTTTGCCAACAGGTAAATTCACTTTAAAGGTCACGTCCTGGTAGTTAGGTACTGAAGATGTGCCTATTTTGATATTCATCCCCTGGAACAATGCCAGCGTTGAATACCTGTAGGCAAATAAATAGGAAGATCCCTGTTTGCGTGATATTGGCCCCTCTGCAGCCAGCTCTGTGCCCAGGAACCCGAACTGCCCGGTAAATTCATGACGGTCGTTATTGCCGTTGCGCAGCTTTACATCGAACACCCCTGCTATTGCGTTGCCATACTCCCCGGGGAAGGCACCCATGAAGAAATCGCTGTTGGCAAGCGTTTTGCTGTTCAGTATGCTTACCGGGCCACCTGTGGTTCCCGGTATCGAGAAGTGGTTAGGATTGGGTATATCCACGCCTTCCATACGCCACAATACACCTTGCGGGCTATTGCCGCGAATAACAATGTCGTTGCGCGAATCATCGCCACCTTGCGTACCCGCAAAGTTCGATGCCATACGTGCCGGGTCGGATCGGCTGCCGGCATAGCGTTCTGTTTCCTGCACATCAAAGGTCTTTGTGCTCACAACAGCCATCTCGTTAATGTGTTCCCGTTTCCTGCTCACGGTCACCTCCTTCATCTTCACAGCCGATTCTTCCATTTCCACAGGTATCACCACTTCTTTGCCCGACGTAACAAGTATGTCATTCAGTGTGGCGCTTTGATAACCGAGGTAGGTCAGGGAAAGCGTATATTTTCCTACCGGCACATTCTCTATGGTATAGTGTCCGTCAACATCCGAAACAGCACCCATAGCCGGGGTAATGTTAGTGATGGTGATAGTGACACCGAAAAGCGGCGTTTTCGATTCCTTATCCACGATAGTGCCTTTTATACGCTGTGTTCGCTGGGCAAAACAGAGTACAGGTATCAATAAGACGAGGAGGAAAATGTTTTTAGACATGGTTCGCATGATTACAGCAAGAAAGATAGGCAAAGAAGCAAATATTTAATAGCCTTGGGGCAGGTTATGACTATATTTACGGGACGAAAATTTCTGAAGATGCGTAATATTCACTGCTATGTCTGCCTGCTGATGCTTTTGTGTTCCTGTGGCTCAAAACCACATGCCGACCTGTTGCTGGTGAATGGTAAAGTGTACACAGTTGATAGTACGTTCAGTATAGCCGAGGCATTTGCTGTTAAAGAAGGTAAAATTATCGCTATAGGCACAACAAATGAAATTAAAGGCACTTTCTCTGCTGATAGCGTAATTGATGTACAGGGCAAAGCAGTATATCCGGGTTTTATTGATGCACATGCACACTTTGTGGGTTATGGCAGGGGGCTGTTCGAGGTGAATTTGTATGGTTGTAAAGATTGGGCAGAAGCATTGGAGCGGGTGAGAACTTTTGCAAGCGAACATCCTGATGAGCAATGGATAAGGGGCCGTGGCTGGGATCAGAACTTATGGCCCGGCAAAGCTTTCCCGGATAATGCAGAGTTGGATAAACTATTTCCCGGTAAGCCTGTTTTGCTACAACGTGTTGACGGCCATGCGGCTATAGCTAATACAAAGGCGCTGGAGTTGGCGGCTGTGAAACCATCACAAACATTAGTTGGTGGTGAGATAGAAACTAAAAATGGAAAACTTACGGGCTTATTGATCGACAATGCGGTCGACCTTGTCACAAAGACCATCCCGCAGGCTTCTTTGCAGGATTATGAGAAGTGGCTGATGCCCGCACAGAAAAATTGTTTTGAACAGGGCCTTACGACCATCACCGATTGCGGCCTTATGTATTATGATATAACCAACATCGACTCATTGCAGCAAAAAGGCAAGCTGAAGATGCGGTTATACGTTATGCTTAGCGATGATACTGCCAATTTCAACCGCTACCTGGCTATAGGCCCGTATAAAACCGACAGGCTGTTTGTCAAAGGCATCAAGGCATATGCCGATGGCGCGCTTGGTAGCAGGGGTGCCTGCCTGCTTCATCCCTACAATGATAAACCGGGATGGAGTGGTTTCCTGCTTAGTTCTGCTGCACATTTCGATTCACTCGCACAAATGATTATCAAAACCGATTTTCAGCTATGTACGCATGCAATAGGCGATAGCGGAAACAGGGTAGTACTGAACATTTATAACAAATACCTGCAAGGCAAAAATGATAAACGCTGGCGTATAGAACATGCCCAGGTGGTGAATGAAAACGATTTCAGCCTGTTTGGCAAAACATCGGTGATCCCGTCGGTGCAGCCCACGCACGCTACCAGCGATATGTACTGGGCCGGCGACCGCATTGGTGCAGAGCGTTTAAAAGGCGGATATGCCTACAAGCAACTGCTGGAGCAAAATGGCTGGATACCGCTGGGCACCGATTTCCCGGTGGAGGATATTTCGACAATAAAAACATTTTTTGCCGCCGTATTCCGTAAAGATGCAAAGAATTTCCCGGCGGATGGCTTCCAGAAAGAAAATGCCCTCACCCGCCAGCAGGCTATCCGCGGCATGACCATCTGGGCAGCAAAAGCAAATTTTATGGAGCAGGAGATAGGCAGCATAGAAGTAGGCAAAAGGGCAGACTTTGTGATACTGGATACCGACCTGATGACCGCCGCCGAAGAGCAGATATTAAAAACCAAACCCACCGCTACTTACCTTGGAGGTGAAAAAGTTTATGGACGATGAATTGCCTATTTTTGCTAAAAGCATTGCATTGAGTAAGTTACTGCTGTCTATAGTCTGTTTGTTTGTTGTTATTACCTCTCTCGCCCAGAACAATAAATTCACCCTTACGGGAAATATTAAAATGAATACGGGCGAGATATTCCCTTATAAAATTGTTTTCACTGAATCGGCAGGTACTATTAAAGGACATTCTTACACCTATAGTCAGCCGGACGATACAAAGACTGCCATCACCGGCAAGCTGGACAGAAATAACCGCACACTTGATTTTAAAGAAACTGAAATTGTTTACTCTCACGATGTGCGCACCAAAGCTTATATGTGTCTTATTGATGCTCATGCACAATACCTGCAGGGTGCGAGCGACAGAATACTCCGTGGCCAGGTAACAAGCACTGAAGCTGACAAAACAGCCTGCACAGGCGGCACGGTTACATTTGACAACCAGGCAGAATTGAAAACACTATTTGAACCGCAGGAAAAATTTGATACTGTCATTAAGATGGGGAGAAGGGCAAAAGAAACGCCCGCTCCTATAGCTACAAAACAAGAGCCGGTTGTTGAAGCCACGGTTGCAACGGACAAGATCACCACGGGTATAGAAAAGACCTACGAATGGCATAGTGATACTGCGATCATTGATGTATGGGATGGCGGAACCACCGATGGCGACCAGGTGACCCTTGAGTACAACGGCAAAATGTATCTGGAAAAATATGCACTCGTAAAAACAAAAAAACGACTGCGTATCCCTGTTTCAAAAAATGGTATCGATGTCCTCTACATCCTCGCTGATAACGAAGGCTGGGATCCCCCTAATACGGCAACACTAATGCTTACTGATGGTGCCATACAGTACAATGTCATCTCCTACAACGCTAAAGGGCAGGTGTCGGTCATCAAAATAAAGCGTGCTAAATAGCGGCTATTTACGGCGTTGCTCTATCATATCGCTCACGGCCAGCACCAGCTGGTAGGGCAGGTTATGTTCCGCTCCATCCACTACGTCGAACCGGCCTAATTCGCTCCACTTCATAAAAAAACGGGGGTAGCCTTTTATGTTCACCTCGTAATACATACCGTCTTTCCGTAGCTGGGGTACTATCACCGCCAATACCCGCTTTTTATCAAAAAATACCTCTTTCGAGAAGCTGTTAGCCATGGGGCAAAGGTATGGGGTTGCCGGGTTTACTAACCGCCGGATATTGTATCCATTATCCCCATAAATATTTTATTAAAAGGAAAATTTGTTTTCTTACCAACGTTTTTCACCTTTTGCCCGTCTTATATAGCAGAAACGGTTTTTAAATTAAAAGGGTCCCATTAAATTCGAAACCATATATCCTTATACTAATTAAAACTTTGTACAATGAATATAGGCTCAGCAATTAAATCGATCAGGAAGAAATTATCCATCACCCAGTACGAACTGGCTGAAAAGTGCGAATTGTCACAGACCTCTTTGTCTCAGATCGAGACCGGGGTGAAGCGACCCAGTCAGCGAACTATATCTAAGGTTTGCAATGTTTTAGATATTCCAGAATCAATAATATATATTGTTGCTATGCAGGAAGCTGATGTGCCGCCAAGCAAAAAAGGCGTATATGAGCTGGTGTATCCATCTATCAAAAGCCTTGCCTTGCAGATGGTTAGCTCCGAACACCTGGAGTTGGTAGGTGCCGCTGCAGAAGCGTAAAGCATCAACATTCTTATCATATATTTAAAAACCCGCATATGCATGCGGGTTTTCTTTTTGTAATTCGCTGAATGAGATAAGAAATATTATTTTTGAATACATTCAATAACCGCCTTATGAGGTCATTTTTATTTTTCATTGCATGTCTTATAGCATACGCATCTTATAGCCAAACCCAAAACTGGGGCTTAAGCGGCCCGGTGGACATAAGAGAGACCGGGGTAAACAAGGTGTTGTGTATGAAGAATGGTAATACCATGCTGTTTCATTTTGAGCAGGGCAAACAGGTAATTGTTAAGGTTTTTGATACCACCCGGAAAGAAATTGCAAATGAGAGGCACATTTTCAGTCTGTTGGACGCTACAAAATTACAGGATGCCATCTTTAAAGGATTATATGATATGAACGGCGAAGCTGTTCTGTTCATGGTGCAGGAGCGGTTAGGAAAATATGTTTTGATGAGATTGCGTTTTGATGGAGTTAAGGGAACACTACTGGAAGAAAAAATAGCAGGCGAATCGCCTGGGCAGAGCAAGCGTACCCAATTCTTTGTGATGAAGGACAAGGAAGACGATGGCTACACTATTTTCTTCTGCACGGATATACCGCAGTTTAAAGACTGTAAGCTTAACCTGGCATACTACAATAACAAACATGAAATGATTCGTGAGGTGCCGCTTACACCCAACCGTAAGGAATACGATGCCCTTGATGTAATTGGCGCAGAATGGCAGCCGGCAGGTATTTGTGTCACGCTCGATCTCAGGAAACAACTCGTCAATGAAACAAGCCATGAGGATGTCAATAACAGCACTATGGCTGTTTATAAACACAACCTGCATTTCTTCTATATACCTAAAGGTGGTACTACCGCATTGACAAAAGTGATCGAAGCAGGCAAGGAGATATATCCTTACTACTCTAATTTCACGTATAATCCTTATGTGCAGTCTGTCAACCAGTTGGTCCTTAGCTACCGCGAATATTTCTACAGGTTTGGTACTGAACTTCGTCCGGCTGCTGTAAAAGCCTCATTGTTCGTAAGCCTTGATGCGCAGAATATGGATGTAAAATATAAGTGGGTGAAAAATGAGAAGGCTAATGTGTATTACCAGCAGCAAACAGATAGCACTAAGTTATTTGAGGGCTTGCCTGTGTTTATGTTCACTAATGAGAATGGTCTGTCTACGGCAATCTTCAGGTCGTTCAATAGAAGTACCGAAACGGAATCTTTTAACAACCAAAGTGTATCTAATTCTTATTTAGGCAATTTTTGCATCACGCAATTCGACGATGAGGGCAGTGAGCTATGGGGCACTGTGTTGCCGGTAGCACAATATGCCAAAAGCTATCGCCATTTTTACTATGCTGATGAACTGGGAAAAAGATGGCAAACGCAGTCTTTGATGGGCGACCTGCCCGAGCAGGTATACAATCGGCAGTTCCTCTCGCAGAATGTATATGCAAAAAATAAGAACTTTTATATAGTTTATAACGACTATGATAAAAATTTCAATAACAACATTGCACATCCCGGGGATACCGTTTATGGTTTCGCTGCCACCAATGCCTGCTACTACAAAATGGACCGGCAAAAGAATATTACCAAACATCATCTTTTTGGGGAAGGCAATACAAAAGAATATTATTGCAGCTTTATAGAAGGTGCAGACTTTGACGAACCGCGGGGTGTTTATGCCACATTGGTGCAGTACCGCGAAGGTGACAAAACCTCACTACGTATGGGGTGGAGTAAATTGGAGTAATTGAATTGGCTTGGGGTAGACCTGACCAAAGTATTGCTTACTTTTGCATATAATGAAAAAATTGGTCGCATCGGTGTTGATGGTTGCCTACATGGCAGGGGCTATCAGTTTTTCTTTTGCGTTCCACTATTGCGGAGGATCTTTCCATGGTGTATGTTTCACATCTGACACCGAAGCCGATTGCTGCGGCGTGGACTCGATGGATGACGATTGCTGTAGCGATAAAATTGTTTCGGCAAAATTCAAAGACGACCACACACCTTCTATAAAAGCATTTTTATCTAAACCGGTAGCTGAGGTTGTTGTGCCCATAGTGCATTGCGCAGTTCCGGCTTATATTGCGGGTCCTTCTTTTGCACATCGCATATTGCACACGGGGCATTCCCCGCCCATTCTCGGTGCAGTTCCTGTTTATTTGTTCGTTCGCGTGCTCAGGCTGTGATACTGCCTGCTATTGCCGTTCCTTTAGTTGTTACTAGCCGGGAAGGGCATCTTGTATCTATTACATAACTGTTTCTCTGCCATAACTTTTCAAGCTTTCATTTCACATTCGTTACGGCGATCGTGGCAAAGAGCTAAGCAGGGGATCACAAACAATAGCAAATGAAGAAGTTAAAAATAATTGCATGTCTGGTATCGCTTATTGCTGCTGCACATGCATGCAAGAAAAAGAATGATGGTCCGGTTTACAATCCGACCCCGATAAAAGTAGCGGTACCTGCCTATATCACAACCTACATTGGCGAAATGCAACACCCAGCCGATAACCCGCTTACCGCAGAGGGTGTGCAGCTGGGGCGCAAGCTGTTCTACGAAAAAATGCTGAGCAATGATAACAGCATGAGTTGTGCATCCTGCCACAAGCAGGCATTCGGGTTCGATGATCCTGCTCCTTTCAGTAAAGGTACCAACGGTTTATTGGGCGGGCGCAATGCAATGGCCGTCATTAACCTGGGCTATAACACCCGCTTCTTTTGGGACGGCAGGCGCAGTACCCTTGAAGGGCAGGCGCATGACCCTGTTACCAACCCCATAGAAATGGCTAACAAATGGCCCGAAGTGGTGAAGCGCCTCCAGAACAACAGCGAGTACCGCCTGCTTTTCTATAAGGCGTTTGGTGCAACCACCGTAGATAGCAACCTGGTAGTAAAAGCAATAGCCCAGTTTGAAAGGACGATGATATCATTCAACTCCCGTTTTGATAAGTACTACTATCTTGGCGATAGTGCGGCGCTTACCGCGCAGGAAAAGAACGGCCAGGTCATATTTGGCGGCATAGGGCGGTGCAATCACTGCCACCTGTTGAATACGATGTTCACCGATAATGAGTTCCGCAACAACGGGCTTGATGTTAACCCTGCGGATGAGGGCCTGATGAAGTTTACCGGCCTGGCAACTGATAGGGGAAAGTTCAAGGTGCCCACGCTGCGCAACATTGCAGCAACAGCACCCTATATGCATGATAGCCGTTTTAAAACGCTGGAGCAGGTAGTTAACTACTACAGCAGCGGTGTGCAGCAAACCAGCCCCAACCTGGATGAGCATATGACTGCATTTGGCCCGGGACTGGGGCTTACTACAAAAGAAAAAGCAGACCTTGTAGCATTCCTAAGGTCGCTCTCTGATACAACATTTTTGACGAATCCGGCTTTTTCAGATCCGGGTTGATGTGTGTATTGTATGACCACAGAAATGTTCCTCTTTAAGTATTTAAGAGGAACATTTTTTGTTTTTGAGACAGCAAGATCGCCACCAAATTTTCACCCCTGCTAAATTGATGCAGATCACAACGAAATTTCTCTCCAATGCCTTGACCATATTGCAATACAGCCAATTGTCATTTTTTCCATGATGGTACAGTAACGGTACCACCATGGTACAGTAACAGTACCATCATGGAAATTTTATTTTTCCCGAAAAAAAACCTTACAGAACTTTACATAGTTATGCTTCGTTTTTGTCATAATGATGATCAACGAAGTAGCTCTGCCTCCTAAAGCGGACTCTTCACAACGAACATATCTCGACACTTATTGAGCATAACAAAGTAGTGCAGATGAAGTGTGCAGGATTTGTAACAAAAATGAGCAATAGTGAGCAAGAAGTGAGCAAAACAAAAAAATACATATAGCTGCGAATCAACGAGCTATAAACGAAAACGATCAAAACACCGTTTTTTTTCAAAAAGTGAGCAACAAACTGTTACAGATAGATCGAAAACGATGAGCAGATCAATAAATATAAGCCCTTATAACCAAGCTCCCTGCCTGATATTACGTCTATATATAGAGGCTCCCGTAATTAAGGTCATAAATAAGTATATTTATCTATCTGAAAGGACATTTATGAGGCTATTGCAGGCCGTATTATTTGCATGTATTACTTGCTGTGCAGTTTATGCGCAGGAAAAGCCATTTGACATAAGTGCACCGCTGCATATAAAAGAGACGGGGGTGAACAAGGTGCTGTGCATGAAGAATGGCAGTACATTCCTGTTCCACTTTGAGCCGGTGAAGAGCATACTGGTGAAAGTATTTGACCCCACGCACAAAGAAGTTGCCAGCAGGCAGGATAAGTACAAGCTGCTCGATGTGTCGCTTATTGAATACGTTGCGTTTAAAGGATTGTACGAGATAAACGGGGAGGCAGTGCTGTTCATAGACCAGGACCTGAACAGCAGGCACAGCCTTATAATGCTGCGCTACAGTGCGAAAGGGGATCTGCTGGAGGAGCGGCTGGTGGGCGAGTCGAAAAGTGCGAACAGGCGTATAAAGTTCTACGTGATGAAGAACAAGGACAATGATGATTACCAAATATTGTTCTGCATGGATAAGCGCCACCCCAAGGAGAATGATATGTTCATTGTGTTCTTTAACAGCAAGCATGAATCGGTGCGGGAGATGCAACTGGAGATCGACAGAAGCAAGTATGATTACCTGGATATTATTGGTGCAGAATCGCAGCCCAACGGTGTGCTGATAACTATAGCGCTGGATAAACCGGTAGTGTATGGCAGGGCAACGGACCTGTATACTTATGCCTTTGCGGCATCGGACCACGACAGTGCGCTGGTGGAGGGTGGCCCGGTGTATGACCATTATTTGAGGTACTATTATATACCCCGGGATTCGGCAGTGATAAAAACCGGGTTTGCAGATGTATCGCAGTCGATATATCCGTATTATGCCAGGTATACGTATAACACATTTGCCGAGGCTATGAACCTGCTGGTGTATAGCCAGAAGCCTTACAAATATCTATTCGGGCTGAATGAAGTGACAGGCATAGTGAGCCAAAACCTGTTCTTTAAAATAGACCCGGCTACTATGAATTCGGAACTTGCCCTGGTGAAGAACAAGCTCGCCAACGATGCGTGGACAAAGGGAGATACCAGCAGGCGTTTTACAGGTATGCCGGTAAGATTCTTTACCAATGAGAACGGATTATCTACAATGATATCGCAGGCGTATGTGCGGTGGGGTGAGCCGGAAAGCAATGTGCGTTACGACTATCAGGACTACGTGGGCAATATATGCGTGACGCAGTTTGATGACAACGGCAACGAGCTTTGGGGCTCCGTGCTGCCCATGACACAGTACTACAACAGCAACAAGCAATACCTGAACGAAAAAGAATTTGCGATGAGGTGGCAGCACCAGGAACTGTTTGGTGTGCTGCAAAGTGAAGTGTATGGCAGGCAGTTCCTGTCGTTCAACGCTTATGCCTACAACAAAGACCACTACATTATTTACAACGACTACAACAAGCACTTTGACGATAGCAAAATAAAAAAGCGCGACACTGTTTATTCTTTCTATACCACCAACGCCTGCTATTATAAAATAGACAGGAAGAAAGAAGTGACGAAGCACTACCTGCTGGGCGAGCCTTTGCCCAAAGAATACAAAGCCGCACTGATAGAAGGCGCAGACTTTGATGAGCAGCGCGGTGTGTATGCAACACTGGTTCAGTATAACCGGAACGGCAATACTACATTACGTATGGCATGGCGCCGTTTGGATTAAGATCATGGATGCGCGAGAGTGTTACAGGGCGGTAATTGCTTTTAATACAGATACAACCTGGTAAATGATGCCTGTGCGTGCGGTAATATTTGCATCCGTTGCTGATGGAGCGCCGGCATATGTTTGCTGATGGACCTCATGCCTGTTGTTCAGGACATATTGCACATCGTCCCAGTTGATGGCAAGCATCATAACCACATAAAGCAGCAAAGACCACAGCATGGACCTGCCGATGAACAAAATGCGTGTTTTTATGCGGGGACTCATATAAGAGCGAATTTATGTATAAAGTTAATAGAATGGCGTATGGCGACAAAAAAATCATAGCTTTGCCGGCTAAATTTTAAACATGAGGTATTCGTTTTTAGGTGTTGCTATTTTATTGATGATCAGTAAGTTGGGCTACGCACAGCAAGGGGAGCAGGCATTTGAATGTTCGTATGTGAAAAGTGTACACAGCCGTGCTGAAAAAGTATCGGTTGCTGACCCTGTGGAGGAGAAATATGATGTGCAATATGTAAAATTCGACCTTAAGTTATCGAACGATACCACTTATGTAGATGGTACGGTGACAACAACGGCAAAGGTAGTGGCACCGGGTTTTAACCATTATGTTTTTGAACTGGACAACGCATTGGTCATAGATACTGTATTGATAGACGGCGTTGGTGCAAGTGTGACCGCCTTTGGCGATGTGCGGATAGTTACTATGCCTGCTGTGCTGACGACAGGCAACACCTTTAAGGCGATGGTGCGGTATCATGGTTACCCGAATGGTGCCGGAACCATCTTTACCGGTGTTGGAACCATCTTTACCGGTGTTGGCGGGTTGAACACGAAGCGGTCGCCAACATGGGGCACAAGGATAACGTTTACGCAGAGCGAGTCCTATCACTCAAAAGAGTGGTGGCCCTGCAAGCAATCGCTGCAGGATAAAATTGATTCGGTGGATATGTGGGTGACAGTACCAGACTCGCTGAAGGCAGGAAGCAACGGCCTGCTGACAAACGTAACGACGGTTGATGCAACACATAAACGCTATGAGTGGAAGTCGAGGCACCCGATAGCATACTATCTTATATCGGTGGCGGTGGCACCTTATGTTGATTATTCGTACTACATGCACTTTAGTGGCAGCATGGACTCTATGCTTATACAGAATTACGTGTACTCAAATCCATTGACACTGCCATTCTTTAAAAATGAGCTGGACAGCGTAGGTATGTTGGTGGATTATTTCTCGAAGCTGTATTCGCGCTATCCTTTCTGGAATGAGAAATACGGGCATTGCATGGCGCCACTTAACGGCGGCATGGAGAACCAGACGATGACATCTATAGGATATTTTGATGGCTGGGTGATAGCCCATGAGCTGGGCCACCAGTGGTTTGGCGATAATGTGACCTGTGCCACATGGGCGGATATTTTTGTGAACGAAGGTTTTGCGAGCTACACCGAAGACCTGTACCGGGAACATTTTAACAGCAAAGCAGGTATGGTTGCCGATATGATGAATAAGCAAGCCAATGTGCGGAAGTATGACACGGGCAGCATCTATGTGCCGGCTGCAGACACTGCAGATGAAGGAAGGGTGTTCGATTCGCGGCTCTCGTACCATAAAGGTGCATGTATGCTGCATATGCTGCGCCATACCATCAATAACGACAGTATCTTCTTTCATGTGTATAAGACATACCAACAGGAACATAGAAACGGCAATGCTAGTATAATTGACTTTAAAACTGCATTAAAAAGCATAGTTGGCAGCGAAGCGAATGGTATCAATATTGATACTTTCTTCAGGCAGTGGGCATTTGGTGAGGGTTTCCCGGTGTTTAACGCTAAGTGGAACCAGAAGAGCAACGAAGTGTATATACAACTGGACCAGATGACGAAAGTGCCTTCCTCAGTGTCTTGCTTTACAGTGCCTATGGAAATAAAACTGTATTCGCCGGTGGGAGATACGGTGATAAGGGTGAATACTACAGATCCCAACCAGCTGTTCCGTTTTACATGGACGAAACCGGTTTCGTCCATCAGCCTTGACCCTGAGCACTGGTTGCTGGACAGTGTTGGCAGTATAGCGAAGGATATGACATTAACTGCAGGGCAGGTGGTTGAAACGCCGGTAAAAATATATCCTAACCCGACAAACGGAGATTGGACTATTGAAAACCTTACAGTGCAAAGTACGCTGGTGCTGACCGATATGACTGGCCGAGTGCTGTGGCAGAAAAGCGGCAATGGAACGAAAGATACAGTGCCTGCCGAAAACCTGGCGACAGGTATGTATATGCTGAAGGTGACAGATGAAAGAGGAGGAGTAACGACCTTTAAACTGGTAAGGGAATAGTATCACTGGTTCTTTCTCCAGGCTGCTAAGGACTCTATATTGCCATTGCTATCCAGGTGGAGGATGGTTTTACCATCAGGCTTTATTAAAAAGCACAGATCGCCGAAGGAGTAGCTTTCTTTGATGCGGAATACGATGAGGTAATAGCCATTTTTGCCCTTTGGCCTTTCTGCTACTACGGCGCAGATGTTGCCGTCGTTCTGTTTGGATAGGTCGCGAACTTCTTTGAGTTTTTCGAGTGTATGTATCAATGATTGCTCTTGTGTTGTAGTGGGTTGTATGAGGTTTAATGTAATAAGCATGCTGTCGCTTAAGCCGTAGGGTAATTTATTTTTGAGTTCATGCACTATATTTCCCGAACGATTTATAATGGCGTACCTAGTACCTGCGTAGCCACAGCAGTGCTCGTCATCATCGTTGAAGCGTACATACTTACAGTCAAGACAGGCCAAAGCATTACCGCGGTAAAAAGGCTCTATCATATTGTATTCTGCGGGAATGATCTTTTTGCCGTTATAGTCGGCAAAGCCCATTTTACCGTTCTCAACAAATCTTCTTAAACCTTCGGCATAGTAATCGGCGCCATTATCATACCAATATGGTACATACAATAGGTTGCCGCTGCGATCAAATACTTTGTAGCGGTAGTCATAGCCCATTGGGTCTGTATCTGCATTTTTATCTATCAGCAATATTTCCCGCCCGGTTACTTTTTCGCCGGCATTAGCGAGGTAGCTGCCATAAATTGGTGGGATAATGATCTTGCCGGTTGATGTTTTTACGCCGAAGAGGGTGGAGTCTTTGCCGGAGAAATAATAGAGGTCTTCCTTTTGCCCCAGAGCGGCAAAAGGAAGAAGTAACACCAGCAACGAAATAATAGCATTATCCATTCCGCTTATTTGCTTATATAAAATTAAGGATGTTGGGTTAATAAGAAAACCCCGGCATTTGCCGGGGTTTTGCTGTGTAATTTTACTTTATTAGTAGTCCATGCCCATTCCGCCTGGCATACCGCCGCCTGCAGGTGCTGCAGATTTTGGTTCAGGCTTGTCGGCGATAACGCACTCTGTAGTGAGGAACATGCTGGCAATAGATGCTGCATTTTCCAAAGCCACACGGCTCACCTTGGTTGGGTCAATTACACCTGCAGCAAGCATATTCTCATATACTTCTGTGCGTGCGTTGAAACCGAAGTCACCTTTGCCATCGCGTACTTTTTGAACGATGATAGAACCTTCGAGGCCTGCGTTAGCTACGATCTGGCGCAGTGGCTCTTCGAGCGAGCGGCGAACAATAGCGATACCTGTTTTCTCGTCAGCATTGTCTGCTTTCAGTTTTTCAAGTGATTCCAATGAGCGGATGTAAGCAACACCACCACCCGGTACTATACCTTCCTCAACCGCAGCGCGAGTTGCATGCAATGCATCGTCAACGCGGTCTTTCTTTTCTTTCATTTCCACTTCAGAAGCAGCACCGATGTACAGAACTGCTACACCGCCGCTCAGTTTAGCGAGGCGCTCTTGCAATTTTTCTTTATCGTAATCGCTGGTAGTTGATTCTATCTGCGATTTGATCTGGTTAACGCGTGCAGTTATTGCATCTTTCATCCCTTTGCCACCAACAACAGTTGTGTTGTCTTTGTCGATAGTGATGCTTTCTGCCTGGCCGAGTGATGCTATAGAAGCATTCTCCAGCTTGTAGCCCTGATCTTCGCTGATAACTGTACCACCTGTCAATACCGCGATGTCCTGCAGCATTTCTTTGCGGCGGTCGCCGAAGCCCGGAGCTTTAACAGCAGCTATCTTCAATGAGCCGCGCAGTTTGTTAACCACCAGTGTAGCCAGCGCTTCACCATCTACATCTTCAGCGATGATCAACAGCGGACGGCCGCTTTGTACCACGCTCTCCAGTATTGGCAGGATGTCTTTCAGTGTGCTTACTTTCTTCTCGTAAATGAGGATGTATGGGTTCTGCAACTCAACCAGCATTTTTTCTGAGTTGGTCACGAAGTAAGGGCTCAGGTAGCCACGGTCGAACTGCATACCTTCTACTACTTCAACAGTAGTTTCTGTGCCTTTAGCTTCTTCTACAGTGATAACGCCTTCATTGCCAACTTTTGCCATAGCCTGTGCTATCAGCGCGCCAATTGCGTTGTCGTTGTTGGCAGAGATAGAAGCAACCTGTTCGATCTTTTTATTGTCATTGCCTACTTTTTCTGATTGTTTTTTCAGGTTCTCAACAACAGCAGCTACTGCTTTGTCTATACCGCGCTTCAGGTCCATTGGGTTAGCACCTGCAGCTACGTTCTTCAAACCTTCGCTGATAATAGACTGAGCGAGGACGGTAGCTGTTGTAGTACCATCACCTGCCAGGTCAGCAGTTTTAGATGCTACTTCCTTCACCATTTGCGCACCCATGTTCTCGATCGAATCTTCCAGTTCTATTTCTTTAGCCACAGTAACACCGTCTTTTGTAACACCCGGAGCGCCGAATTTTTTCTCGATCACCACGTTGCGGCCTTTTGGACCTAAAGTCACTTTCACTGCGTCAGCCAGTACGTCTACACCACGCTTCATTTTATTGCGTGCATCTATATTAAAGAAAAGTTGTTTTGCCATAGTTTTTGAATTTGATAATTTGGCAATTAGCCAATTAGTTAATGATTGTTATTTCTAAGTTTGTTTCTTTGATGAGACTGCAATTATCGAATTGCCGAATTATCTCATTTTAGATAACCGCCAGTATATCGCTTTCGCGCATAATGAGGTAGTCCTGGCCATCGAAGTTCACTTCGGTGCCGGCATACTTGCCATACAGAACCGTGTCGCCTGACTTAACGGTAGTTGGTTCGTCTTTTTTACCGGGGCCTGCAGCCACTACGGTACCACGCTGTGGTTTTTCTTTCGCCGTATCGGGGATAATGATACCACCGGCAGTTTTCTCTTCAGCAGGAGCGGGTTTCACTATTACCCGGTCGTGCAGTGGGGTAATGTTCACTTTTGTAGCCATAATTATTGCGTTTTTAGTGTTTAAATGTTTGTAGCATAGGGGTATCACATTTTGTGCCACCCCGTTGCGGGGCTGCAAAGTTCGCTATTTTGGCAGACAGTTTGCCTTTTTTGCAGGAAAACATTACCGATTCAGCCGTAAATTTTGTCATTTATGATGACATATTTTATTTTTAAATAATTGAAGTGCATTTGCTCCGGTAATGTAGTTTTACCAAAAAAAACAATATGGCTATACAAGTGGGGCAACCAGCCCCTGATTTTACACTTAGGGATACCGAAAAGCAAAAAGTAACGCTCAGTGAGCAGAAGGGCAAAAATGTGTTGTTGCTATTCTATCCCGCTGCTTTTACCGGGGTATGCACTACCGAGCTTTGCGGGGTAAGGGATAATCTTACCTTTTATAATGATACTAATGCGATGGTTTACGGTATATCGGTAGATTCGTTGTTTGCACAGAAGAAATTCAAGGAGGAGCTCAAGCTCAATTTCCCTTTGCTCAGTGATTTCAATAAGACCGCTTCAAGGGCATATGATACTATTTATGAACATTGGTTCAATGATATGGACGGAGTAGCCAAGCGTTCGGCATTTGTGATAGACAAAGAGAGTATAGTGCGTTATGCTGAAGTTTTGGAAAATGCATCGGATGTGCCAAATTTTGAAGCCATACAAAACTGTTTGCAATCAATAAATAATTAATTTGCATCCAGTGGATCAAACTATACAACTACATTCTTTTTATGAAAAAACTTTACTTTAGTTTCCTAGCAGCAATTCTGCCGATGATTACGTTTGCCCAGATTCCTTGCAATGACATGGAAAGCTGGCGCACGACTATTGCCGTTGGTACACCTTCGATAGGACATACACCCGTTTTGGTCGAATCGCCATACCAATGGTATGGTTCTGATTCAACCATGATAGCATTGGGCCAAACATTAGGTAGCATAGCCGGGGCTGACGATACAGATTGGCGCAGGCAGATATTTAAGGAGTCTACTATTGTGCATGGAGGATCTTCTTCTGCCAAAATAATGACCCGTAAAGAATGGACTTTTACCATACCCGGAGTTCTTGCGAATGCTATACCGCAGGTGGGATTTTCGGCATTCCCCACTCCAACGGTTACTGCAGTGAGCCTTAAAGGCGGTAGCCCGGTATCGGCAAAGCCCACTACAGTTACTGCATGGGTGCAGTTTTTTCCCGGCAAGGACGCTATTACCGGTTTGACCGGCATAGATAGTGGTTCGCTTGCTGTGCAGGTATTGGGCCAGGTTGCCGGTAAAGATTCTGTGATAGGTACGGGGTATGTGATCATTCCGCCAACATCATCGTGGTTGCAGGTTACTTGTAATATCAATTATACACTTAGCACAGTTGCGGTAGATACTTTCCGTATTTCATTGTCGAGCGGCAAGGCTCAAAGCGGCCTTGACAGCAGCACACTTTATGTTGACGACCTGGCAATGACCACCATTCCTAACCCAGACCATAGCGCAGTTAGCACAGTTGTTGGCGAGCAGGTTGCCAATGTTTATCCTAACCCGGCTACTGGTGTTCTGTACATTGACGTGCAACGACCTGACCTAACCTGTAAGTTGGTTAACATAAATGGCCAAACGGTAGCCACAAAGGCATTAAAGAGCAGTGATAAAATAGATATTAACCATCTTGCGCCGGGGCTTTATATGTATGTTATAGAAGATAGTGCCGGCACAATTATCCAGAAGGATAAGCTTATTATAGGTAAATAGAGAACATCATTTTCATTAAAAAAGTCAAACCCTATGTGGTTTGACTTTTTTTAATGTAGTTACTCTACTTCGAAAGCTGCGTGGTAGAAGTTATTCTGAGCAGAAATAGGTTTTAATTTTACGTAGAAGCATTCGGTGAAAAGGTGGAAGGCACGGAATTCATGGCCATACACATTGAACTCATCGAACATAATGATGTCACCTTTTTGAAGGAAGGGATATAACTGGCTAAGTGCGAAAAGGGTGGCGCTGAAAAGATCTGCATCCATGTGTATGACCTTCCTGGTGTTCTTTACGTTTGCACCGTTCTTTGCCAGGAAATCGTTCAGGGTATCCTGGAAAATACCTTTGATAAAACTGGCACGGTTGTCGTTCATTTCAGGTATGTTGGCATGCATTTCACCTTTGGCGAACATACCCCAATCTTCGGGAAGCCCTTCGAAAGTATCGAACCCATAAAAACGCGATGAAGCATGTTGACAATTCTGTAACCACCACCTCATAGAGTGCCCACTGGCAACACCAAATTCCAGGTAGGTTACAGGGATATCGTTCAACTTGTAATGGTCGATTATTTTTTTGAAACTCAGATAGCGGTCATCATAGTGTCTTACAGGACGGTAAAAATCGTTCATCAGCATCTTATCCTTTTTATGTTTATGCACCCAGGATGTGAGAAGGTTGAAGTGGTACAGGAATGCGAACAATTTATTGAATGGCTGAAAGACCTGTAATATGCGTGATGCAAGCAAAAAATCTTTGGTGAATTTAACAACCCGAAGCTTGGTGGTTCTTGCGGACATGTAATATAATTTGTTGAAGAGTGAACGGCAATATTAAGCAAAAACCATGTTTTTGCATATGTATTTAAAAAGTGAAAGCGATGCAAAAAGCTTGCATCGCTTTCTTACAGTGAGATATATTATTATTCTTTCATGAACCGTTGTTTTGTAACTACAGAACCATTTGCGAACTCAGCGTAATACAGACCACTGGCAAGATTGTCAATAGGGATATTAACAGAATTATCGCCAACACTAAGACTTTGGACAGAGCTATATAGTTTTTGCCCCAGCGTATTATAAATATTGAACGTTATTGTTGTTGCCGCATCTGCTACAATAGAAGCTTGCAGTTGAGCGTTCGCGGGGTTTGGATAAAGTGTGACCCTGGGAACAGAATGATTGATAGAATTTATTCCAACATGATTCGTGTAGGTGATCTTTAGCATAGGGTGTTTTGTACTGTCGGAATAGCGGCTTGAGCCGTACAAATGCTCCCTGTATATTGATTCAGAATCTATTCGTATCTCAAAGCCGTGATTGCCATTTGCATAGAGGTAAGAAACGAGAGCGGTCACATTAAGAGTATCGCTTGTACCAAAATTGGCATTTGAAGGAGGGATAGTAACAGGAGTTACCGAGGCAACTGATGGCCTTGTGTTCCAGGTGGTTGTTGCAGGGGTAAATGCCGAAGACAGTGCAGATATTTTCCCCCTGTTCGTTCCGTACATAGTGTATGGGGATCCAGGGAAGGTAGAATTACCGTAATCGCCTGTAGGGGTACTAGGTATACCGTATAAATACAAAGTTGCAGAAGTAATAACACTGCCGGCTGGTATAACCGAAGTATTGGAGATGTCGGCAAACTTAACGAGGGTTCTCTGAACAAATGGGCAACCTGCGCTTGTCCATGCCATATAAGAAGTGATCACGGGGTTAGGAAACGATGTTGAAGAGTTGTATTGAACAGGGCTGCCTACCCACGCAGCATGCGTACTATCTGCCCAGCTGATAGCACATTCAATACCGGTAAAATGTGGCCGTAGTGTAACGGTTGCTGATTGTGAGTATGCCTGAAATGTAATGAGGCAGATGCTTATCGTGGATAAAATTCTTTTCATAAGAGTTTTTATCAACGAAGATATATTTTTTTATGTTACGTTGTATGTGCTGTGTTAAATAGTCTGGCGACTTATCCATTTTGGTGCCTCGGGTGCCACATACGAATCCATTTGTTTAAGCAGATCAGGTGCAGATGCGCCGGTGAGCATCATGAGGTTTACGTACTCATTCAGAAAACCTTCCGTGACCATATTGTCGCAGAAAGCCTTTAGCGCATCGAAGTAGCCGTTTACATTCAGTAAGCCAACCGGTTTGCTGTGCAGGCCAAGCTGCCCCCATGTAAGCATTTCGAACATTTCATCCATAGTGCCCCAGCCGCCGGGTAAGGTGATAACACCATTGCACAGCTCGTGCATTTTTATTTTACGGTCGTGCATAGTGCCTACGGTGATCAACTCCGTTAAGCCTTCATGCGCTACCTCCTTCGTTTTGAGGAAAGTAGGGATAACACCTGTTATCCTGCCGCCCCTTTGCAGCACCCCATCGGCAAGGGCGCCCATGAGGCCTACCTTGGCACCGCCGTAAACTACGTGTATATTGCGTTCTGCGAGTACTTCACCCAGCTCGAATGCCGCTTCACGATAAACCTCGTTATACCCATCGCTAGCCCCGCAAAACACTGCGATACTTCTTATCATGTCTTATCGTTTATTAACCAAATATAACTGTATATTGGCTTAGTTAGCAATGTAATCTTCCAGGAGGAATAATAAAGTGTCAGCCGGAACGGATCGGGTATAAAAAATCCCGCCACCGGGCGGGATTCAAAGTGTTGTTGCAGCATCAATATTCGTCCTCATTAAAAAAGAAGTCTTCCTGTGTAGGATAGTCGGGCCAGATATCTTCTATGCCCTCATAAATTTCACCCTCATCATCAAGCTCCTGCAGGTTCTCTACAACCTCCAAAGGTGCGCCTGAACGGATAGCGTAGTCAATGAGTTCGTCTTTAGTTGCCGGCCATGGTGCATCTTCGAGGTGTGAAGCTAATTCTAGTGTCCAAAACATATTACGAGTACTTTATATTTTAATCTAATTCCCGCAAATGTAAGGGAAAATTCAAAATTCAAAAGCTAATTTTAAAAAGATAAAATCTTTAACAAAAAAACCACAGTTGGGCAGTGCTGTTTATGTTGATAACTTTAATTTTCGGGAAATAAAAATGATACCTTGCAGACGATTTATTTTTGATACGAGCCTATGGAAGTATGCGTAGTAAAAAACCTTGTAAAGCGATATGCAACATTTACTGTAGTAAATGATGTATCGCTGAGCGTGGGCAAAGGCGAGATCGTATCTGTAGTTGGGGCATCGGGTGCGGGTAAGAGTACCCTGTTGCACCTGATAGGCGCTCTTGATAAACCTGATAGCGGTACTGTGCATATTGCGGGTACCGACATACTTCAACTGCCGGGTAAAAAGCAGGCTAAATTCCGCAATGCGCACATAGGGTTTGTATTCCAGTTCCATCATCTGCTGCCTGAGTTTACGGCATTAGAGAATGTGTGTATGCCGCTATGGATAAAGGGGACAGGCAAAAAGGAGGCAATAGCAGAAGCAAAGGAAATGCTGAATATAGTGGGACTTGGCGGCAGGCTGGAGAATAAACCATCGGAATTATCGGGTGGGGAGCAGCAGAGAGTGGCAATAGCCCGGGCACTGGTAACACGCCCATCGGTGGTGATGGCGGATGAACCGACAGGTAACCTGGATACTGCAAATGCTCATGCACTGCATAGCCTTTTCCTTGAATTGCGGGACAAATTCGGGCAAACGTTCATCATGATCACTCACAATGATACCCTGGCCCAAATGACCGACAGAACTCTTACCATGCAGGATGGCAGGATAGTACACGAGCGACGGAATGCAACTTTATAAGGAAAGTTAACTTTTTACTGTTTCGGGAAAAATCACAAAAAAACATGCATGATATTATTTTGTTTTCATAACTTGTAGTGTAATAAAGGATGGGTTAAACAATAACTCTTTTTTCTTCTCACTAACAAATTTTTTGATCATGGCAACTAAAAAGAAAAAAGCCGCAAAAAAAAGCACGAACAAAAAATCAGCTCCTAAAAAAGCAGTGAAGAAAGCTGCTCCTAAAAAAGCTGCTAAGAAAGCGGTGAAAAAGAAGGCGCCCGCAAAAAAAGCTGCTAAGAAAGCAGCACCAAAGAAAAAAGCGCCTGCTAAGAAGGCGGCAAAAAAGGCAGCGCCGAAAAAGAAAGCGCCTGCTAAAAAAGTTGTGAAAAAAGCTGTAAAGAAAGCAGCGCCGAAAAAGAAAGCACCCGCTAAAAAAGCTGCTCCAAAAAAAGTGGCAAAGAAGGCCGCACCAAAGAAGGTAGTTAAAAAAGCTGCTCCTAAAAAAGCGGTAAAGAAAGCACCAGCTAAGGCTGTAGTTAAGAAACCTGCTGTTGCACCTGCGCCTGTGCTAACGCCAATAATTATTGAGCCATCTCCTATGCCATTGTTTGATAGCTCTGAGCTACAGCCCGGCGATGAGATCGTGATCATCACATCAATACAAGAGAATTAAAATTAGTTTTACAACAACAAAAAAGGGTTAGCACTGCTAACCCTTTTTTATGTTCAATATGTTAGTTGTTATTGCACTTCTTCTCCATCAGTAGGCTTTCTCATTATTGCATAGGCTTCTACAACGAAACCGATCAAAAGAACGATAGGTGCCAATGTGATACGGCGGAAGCTGTATATTTCTTCTGGGTGAAATTCGTGCGGGTTTGGACTCTTGCCACCAGACATAAGCATAAAGCCAATGAATATGAGCACTATGCCTGCCACCATCAGTATATAGTTCATTTTGTCGAACAAGAAGTACTGTTCTCTTTGTGGTTTTGCAGACTTTGCCGCTGATGCCAAGGGTTTTGATTGTTTTGTTTCTGTTGCCATAATTGCAATATTAATAAAGTTTAGGTATTGAAAGATCAGTAAAGGTCATCTACGTGCATTTTTAAATACTTTACTACAGAGCGATGGGTACTGAACATAGAAATAAAAACGCCAAGTATGATCATTGCGCCCATGAGTATTGTGAGCAGCATTGGATCGTTGAGCAACGATAATACAGGTAACTGGGCATGCGCAAAAGACATGAGTATCCATAAGGCTATAACTGCAACAACACCGCTGATAAGGCCGTTGACCAATGCGCGTAGATCAAAAGGACGGGTGATAAAGCTGCGGGTAGCACCCACCATCTGCATGGTTTTGATAAGGAACCTGTTGCTGAACATGGCAAGACGCACCGTATTATCGATAAGGAAAATAACAACGATGAGCAGCACAACGGAAATGCCGCCAAGTATGATACCTATCTTCCGTAGGTTGCTGTTCATTTGCTCTACAACAACGTGCGGCCAGGTAACATCTCTGACTACGTTGCTCTGCAACACGAATTGCCTGATCTTGTCAAGACTGTCTTTATTCACGTACTCTTCATGAAGCTTTAAGGAAATGGATGTGAAGAGCGGATTGAAGCCGAGGAACTCAACGATATTGGCGCCCTCCACTTCGTTTTGCATTTTTATCGCTTCTTCTTTGCTGATAATGCGTGTGCTGCGAACAAATGGTTGTTTGTCCAGTATAGACCTCATTTTCTGCACACTCGCATCCGTAACATTGTCGTGGAAGTCAACGTTTATCTCCATTTCTTCTTTGAACGCGCGGGAGAGTGCCCGGCCATTGATGAGCAGCCATCCCAACACGCCTATCAGGAACAATACCAACGCCACGCCCATAATGGCGTTAAAGTATGTTGGTTTGCCTTTCTTGTTTATTGCCATCCGGTATGCTTAATGTTCAAAAATATAAAAATCCACGGCAAAATAGTCGTTCAGCCGTCAGGGCTAACTATTTTTAACATACGCCGGGGAAATACGCTTAGTTCGCCTTTGCCTTGCCCGCCGGTTTAGGCTGGAAGACCATGTAATTGATGTTGGTGTCGGTTGTGGGAACATCAGTTTTAAGGCTTATGTCTAAAAGTCCACGTTTCATCATAACATCGGCCACCATAACCGACTTATTAGTAGATGGGTAAACAATTTTAATATCGTACTTGCCTGGCAATACAGAGTTGGTCTCATAATAGCCGGTCGCATCAGTATATCCGGAGGCGAGTATAGTTTGCGCAGAGTCTTTGGCATATATGAAAGCCTGAACCCCCTCAATAGGGCGATTACGCATATCGCGTACAAAGCCACTTACTGCATTTTTGCGTAGATCGGCCAACCTTTTTTGCTCAGGGGTAAGCGGTTTCTGGTTTGAGGACTGCTGCGCGAATGAAGAGCCGCACACAAATATGCTGATAAACAGCACTATTAACTTTTTCATACAGATCGTTTTGAGGGGTTTAAAAATAAGCAATATTCCAAGATTTTAATAGGAGAGGAGATATTATGTTTTAGCTTTAATTAACGCAGGTGTGTAAAACAATTGCCTGTTTATGCTTGTGACTTTTTACTTTTGGCAGGATAAACAAACATCAGTAATTGTCTCTTAAAAAACTGGCAGGGCAAACCGTATGGTATGGCGTGAGCAATATTGCCGCCAGGCTGCTTACTTTTTTACTTACCCCTTATTTAACCAATGTACTTACCGGTGACCAGGGCCAATTGGTGTATGGGCAATACAGGTATGTGTATAACCTGTTCCCGATAATGAATGTGTTGTATACGTATGGAATGGAAACCGCTTTTTTCCGTTTCAGTATGACGGAGGACAGGGGGAAACTATACCGCACGCAGATCACCGCAATGCTTACAAGCACACTCCTGTTCACTGTATTATTGCTTCTGTTCCGTGAGCCTGCAGCTGAGTTTGCCGAGATAAGAGATCATATAGAGTATGTGGGGTGGTGTGCAGCTATCATCGGCCTCGATGCGTTGTCTGCATTGCCTTATGCGCGGCTGCGTAAGGAGAACCGGCCACGTAAATATGCGATGACCAAGGTAGCGGGTATTGTGGTATTTGTAGCCACTATAGTTTTCCTGTTCAGCTTTGGTGGTGGTATAGCAAACGCTCATCCCGGCAGTGCTCTTGCTCAATGGTATAACCATCATTGGGGATTAGGATTCATACTGCTTGCCAATATTCTGCAGGCCGTTGTAACATTGCTGCTGCTGTTCAAAGAACTGAAAGACTACAGGCCCGCATTTGATAGCGCTGTTTTCAAAAAAGTGATCTTGTACGGCTATCCTATATTGATAGCGGGTTTTGCCGGTGTCATCAACGATGCACTTAACCGCGTCATGTTCCAGAAGATGTCGCCACTGCCGGCAAAGGAGTCGTTGAGGCAATTAGGGTTTTACAGTGCGGCAATGAGCATTGCTATGCTGCTGAACCTGGTGATACAGGCATTTAAAATGGCAGCAGAGCCATTCTTCTTTTCCATATCAGCTGATAAGAACTCTAAAGAAACGTATGCCCGCGTAATGCGGTGGTTTGTGATACTGCTTACGCTGATGTTCCTGAATGTGACACTGTATATAGACATATGGAAGCATTTTGTGGGCAGAGAGTATCACCAGGCGCTTGGTATTGTGCCTATATTGATGCTGTCGTACATTTTCCTTGGGGTGTATTATAACCTGACAGTTTGGTACAAGCTAACAGATAAGACACAGTATGGCACTTACATTATGGTGATAGGGGCGGTAGTTACTATTGCCTTCAACTGGGCGTTCATACCTGTTTTGGGTTATTATGCCTGTGCGTGGGGCACGCTATTGTGCTACGCAGTAATGATGGCCCTTTCTTACTACTGGGGGCAAAAATATTACCCGGTTCCGTACGAACTGCCGCAGCTATTTAAGTACCTCGGGTTGATGCTTGTGCTCTTCGGAATATACTATGGTATTACGCTGTTTAATTCAAATATTGTGCTGCATTTTGTTGTAGCGACTTTATTGTTTGCAGCGTACCTGTACTATGTGTTCAGGCAGGAAAAAAGCGAGATCAAAGGGTTTCCTGTTATTGGGAAGTATATCAGGTAGTTCTCCTCACCACATACAAATTCACCACGAGCGACATCAGCAGAAACATTGCCACTAATTGATGCAGCTCCGCTAATATCTCGAAAGTACCGAACCTTCCCGGAACACTCATAGGCGCTGCCAGTACCGTTACTATTCCCAAAGTTACCTGTACAAATACGAGTAGTAACGGCAAGATTTTTGTACGATTGAGTGCAGAAAGGCTATTATTTTTCACCTTTCCCTTAACTGATAAAAACCATGAAACGAGCAACAGTAATAACACATAGGCAATGCCACGATGAATAAAGTGCACATTGATCTTATCACTCACCAGACTGGCATTAAACAGATTGTCCGGAATAATCATCCCATTAATAGTTGGCCAAGTAGCAGCTGTCATAGCTGCTTTCAGGCCTGCCATAAAAGCACCATAGGTTAGCTGTACAAATAGCAGCAGAATAATAATGAGGGTGTAGTTAAACAACTTTTTGTCCGCAATTCTCTTCTCTTCGGGTATCAGCAACTGTAAAGCAAACCATAAAGTATAACAAGCCAGTACCATTGCGGCCACGAAGTGCGTGGCGAGTTTAATGTGATTCACATACAGGTTGGTATCATTCAACCCGCTTGCTACCATTATCCAGCCGATAAGCCCCTGTAACCCACCTAAAAGAAAGAGGATAATAAATGGCCGAACCATCTTCTTATCGAAATAGCCACGCACAAGGAAAAAAATAAAGCCAACCGCAAATACAATTCCCAGCATGCGGGCCCAGAACCGGTGCAACCATTCCCAAAAAAAGATGAATTTGAAATCGGACAGTGTATAATCACTGTTCAGGTATTTGAACTGGCCTATGCGCTTATAACCTTCGAAGGCTTCATTCCATTGATCGTCATTCAATGGTGGCAGAATGCCAAATATGGGGTTCCATTTTGTGATGGATAGCCCGGAACCGGTGAGGCGGGTAACCCCTCCCAACAAAGTCTGGATAATGATCATGACAACCCCTGCTATCAACCACCACGCAACTGCCCTGCTGTTTTTACTTTCCAAAAAATGGCTATTTGAGCGCAAAAGTATTAATTATTAGACGTACGTGATGAGCTACTTTGTCATTATAATGTCATTATATAAATAAATATTAAAATAATTATTTCTACATATTTATATTAGATTGACAATAAATTTGTGGAATTTTTTCCCCATTATATTCCCCACAAGATGTGGGGGTTATATATTTTTGGTAACTACATAAATTTGTTATAGTTTTATATCGTGAAGAAGGATTGATTGATAGAACCTGTAATTACCTAGGGTAAAGGGTTTTAACGAATTGTGTATTTATGATAAAAGAATTTGCAAATAATATTTTGGCTTTTTGCAAAAAAAAGCGGTTTATGGTCTGATTGTTGATGCTTTAAGACCATACCCATACTTAGAAAACCTGCTACTTAAACAAATATTCATCACTATCATTTATTATTTCATATGAGAAAAGCAGACATCGTAGGCACTATCGCCGAAAAAACAGGAATTCCTAAAGTGGATATCCTAGTGGCACTGGAAACATTTTTTAAAGAGGTAAAAACCTCGTTGATCGAAGGCGAGCCAGTTTATGTAAGGGGCTTCGGTAGCTTTATTCTGAAAAAAAGGGCTGCCAAAATAGGCCGCAACATCAAGAAAAATGTAGCCGTAGAGATACCCGAGCATTTTATCCCGGCGTTCAAACCAGCCAAAGAATTCGTGCAGGCCGTAAAAGAGTCTAAGCATGAATTGGTTGAGCACTCAGAAGTAGATATTGCCGAAAACTAATGCTAGTATTGATTTGCTTACCTTTGCAGCGAAAAATCTGATTCTTTGCGGGTAGGACATTATATAGCAATAGCAGTTTCAATAGGCTTGATCGCACTCTTATACTGGGGAGGCAATACATTGCCGCCTAATAAAAAGCCGGTGGCAGAAATGCAAAGGCCTAACTCAAGCGGTACTGTATCCCAGGGCTCTAACACTATGAGACCTGCCTCGTTCGATTCAATATTGGCCGCGTCAAGGGCGGAATTGCCTATGGCAGCAGCTGATTCGGTAAAAATGATCGAGAATGAACTTACAGCCATACGTGATTCGTCGCGTATGGCTGCTGTTTTTGAGCGCCTGGCCAAAATATGGGAAAGACAAAAAATGTATCATGTTGCGGCTTTTTGTAATGCGAAAGGAGCTAAATTGGAAAATTCGGAAAAAAAGCTCACCTTTGCAGGCCAATTTTATTTGCAGCTGATGGAAAATGAGCCATCACCATCGGTGCAAATGTGGGATGCGGGAGAAGCGATCAGTTGCCTGGAACAGTCATTAAAGATCAATCCGAATAACGAAGAAGCAAAACTTGCATTAGCTACTGTATATGTAGAGGGTACTGGTGAGACGATGAAGGGAGTGCAGATGCTATTGGCCATCACCCGCGAAAAACCTGACGATATACCGGCAAACCTGCTCTTAGGCAGGATGTCGATACAGTCGCAACAGTTTGACAAAGCGATAGGCCGCTTTGAAACAGTATTAAAGAAGGAGCCTGATAATAAAGAAGCGCTTTATTTCCTGGCGCAGGCTTACGAAGGAAAAGGAGACAAAAAGAAGGCAATAGAATTGCTGGAGCAATGTAAAAGGGTTGTAAACAACCCCGGGTTCAGCAAGGATATTGACCAACATATAAATTCATTAAAGTAACGTTTAAAAACAACTCAAGTTATGCCTTGTGGTAAGAAAAGAAAAAGACATAAGATAGCCACTCACAAACGTAAAAAGCGTCTGAGGAAGAACCGTCATAAGAAGAACAAATAGGCTATTTACACCACTGCCTCCTGATCTAATTTTGCCAAATTCCGCACACTCCCACATGTGGTAAACAGTGGAGGTGTGCGGGTCTGTTATTACAGCCTGAAACCCGTACTATTTTAGTGTGTGGAGGCGATATGCATAGCCAGAGCTGAACTGGTAGAAGAATGACTAAAGAATTAATTATTAATTCGGCACCGGAAGGTGTTGAAATAGCTTTACTGGAAGACAAAAAACTGGTAGAGCTCCATTACGGCAGAGGTCAGGACCAATTTGCCGTAGGCGACCTTTACCTAGGTAAGGTAAAGAAACTAATGCCTGGCCTGAACGCAGTGTTTGTGGACGTGGGTTATGAGAAAGACGCATTCCTTCACTATACTGATCTAAGCCCATACATACGCTCTCTTGTAAAATTCACGAAGCAATCTGTAGAGGGCAACCCTGCCTGGGGCGAGGACATGGGGAAATTCAAGAACGAGGGAGAGATACTGAAGACGGGCAAGATTACTGAAGTTTTCAATGGCAAGCCTGAAATAATTGTACAGATACTGAAGGAGCCCATCTCATCTAAAGGGCCGCGCCTGAGCTGCGAGATTTCTCTGCCGGGGCGCTTTGTCGTTGTTACTCCTTTTAACGATGTTGTAGCCATATCCCGTAAGATACATTCTGCCGAGGAGCGCAAGCGCCTGCAGAAGATAGTGGAGAGTGTGAAGCCAAAGAACTTTGGTGTAATAGTACGCACTGCTGCAGAAGGTAAGAGCACAAACGAGCTGCATACGGATATACTGGAACTGGAGAAGATGTGGAAGACCCTGCAGAAAAACCTGAAGGGTGCTAAAGCGCCGCAAATGGTATTGAGTGAGCAGGATAAGACAACCTCCATCATCCGGGACCTGCTGAGTGACAGTTTCCAGAAGGTGGTGGTGAACGACAAGAAATTGCTGGCTGAAACAAAGGAATATATTTCGCGCATATCGCCCGAGCAGGCTGATATTGTAACCATGCACAGCAACGGGCAGGCTATATTTGATACTTACGGTGTATCGAAGCAGGTGAAAGCTTCTTTTGGGAAAACGGTGAACCTGAACAGCGGTGCGTACCTGATCATAGAGCATACAGAAGCATTGCACGTGATAGACGTGAACAGTGGTACGCGTAGCGGAGATGTCGGGCAGGAACAAAATGCCCTTGCCACTAATCTCGAAGCTGCTGCTGAAGTGGTGCGCCAGATGCGCCTGCGCGATCTGGGTGGTATCATCATTGTTGACTTCATAGACATGAAGTTGCCGGAGAACAGGAAAAAGCTGCATGAGGCGATGGAAGAACTGATGGCGACTGACCGAGCAAGGCATACTATATTGCCTGTGTCCAAGTTCGGGCTGATGCAGATAACCCGCCAGCGCCTGAGACCGGAGCTGAATATCTCTATTACCGAAGCTTGTCCAACCTGCAAAGGCACAGGCAAGATAGGGCCATCGGTATTGCTGGGTGACGATATAGAAAAAGACCTGAAATACCTTGCTACACAAGGCCACCAGAAACTGAAGCTGCATGTGAACCCGATAGTGGAAGGTTACCTGACCAAGGGATCATTCCTGAAACCATCTATAGCCAAGAAGTGGGAAAAGCAGCATAAAGTGAAACTGAAAGTATTGGGAGATAATAACTCGCCGCTTACAGAATATAACTTCTATGATGCGCATACGGATGATTTGATCAAGTTGTAGGTGGTGGGTCATTAGTCGTAAGTCAAAAATATTTGCCGGGCCTTGTGCCCGGCTTTTTTGTGCTACATAGGATCCACATCAAAAACCACCTGCACATTGGTATTGCCCCGCTTTGTTAGTATAAGTTGCCGCTGGTTCTTCAGGAAGTTTTTCACGTAGTCAAGTTGCTTGCTATCCCGTGGGCATTTTATCCATATCTCGTGTATGTATTGGTTGCGCACACGGGTCACTATTGCGGGGCCGGGCCCTTGTATGCCAATGCCGGGTATTGCTGTTAACGCTGTTGCCATTTGCAGGGCTGCAGCTATTGCTTTAGGCTCATCCTGGTGTTTGAAACTGATCTTTATTAACCGTGTATAAGGTGGGTAACCAAATTTCTCGCGGTAGCGTATTTCGTTCACATAGAAGGTATGTACATCATGTTCCTTAACCATATTGAGGATGGGATGCTCCAGGTTGTAAGTCTGTATCAGTACCCGTCCCTTGCCATCGACCCTGCCCGCACGGCCGCTTACTTGCTCCATTAGCTGGAAAGCACGTTCATTGACACGAAAATCGGGATAGCTTAAGATGCTGTCTGCGCTTAGTATACCTACTAATGACACTGATGCAAAGTCCAGCCCTTTTACGACCATTTGTGTACCAACAAGTATATCTATTTTTCGCTTTTCCAGTTGATCCAGCAATTCATTCATGCTGTGCTTACCGCGCATGCTGTCCACATCCATACGGGCCACTTTGGCTTCAGGGAAGATCTGCTGTACTTCTTCCTCTATTCTTTCTGTGCCAAAAGTTTTGCTCACCAACTTTGTACTGCCGCATTGCGGACAAGATTGTGTTACTGCCGCCTTCAAACCACAGTAGTGACAGTGCATTTTATCAGTACTCTTATGGTAGGTAAGTGAAACTGAGCAGTTTTTACACTGCGGCACCCAACCACATACCGTACACAACTGGAAGGGCGAATACCCGCGCCTGTTCTGGAAAAGGATAACCTGTTTGCGATTTTGCAAGGCCTCGACGATAGCTTGTTGCAATTCCGGTGTTAGCAACTTAACGCCCTGCTGTTTCAATGTTTCAAGCGATCTGGCATTGATCATTTCTATAGCGGGCATAGCCACTCCCTGATACCTGTCTTTAAGTCCAACGTAGGCATACTTACCCTGCTGCACATTGAACAAACTTTCTACCGACGGGGTGGCAGAGCCCAGGATCACCTTTGCGTTGAATTGTGCCGCGAGATATATGGCAGCATCTCGCGCATGAAAGCGTGGCGAAGGGTCTTTTTGTTTGTAAGAACCGTCGTGTTCTTCGTCTGCGATGATGAGACCAATATCGCTATAAGGCAACCATAAAGCGGAGCGAGGGCCCACCACTACACGGTATGCACCTTTGCGTACCTTCTCCCAGATCTCAACACGCTCGTTATTGCTGAAGTGGGAATGATAAACGCCCAGTGCCTCGCCAAAATAGCCATGCAGCCGGCGTACCAACTGCGTAGTAAGGCCTATTTCAGGTAATAGAAGAATAGCTTGTTTGCCTGCTGCAATGCACTCTTTTATTTTATGTATATAAAGTAGTGTCTTGCCACTGCCGGTAACGCCATGCAATAGGGCAACATTTTTTTCGGCCAGGCCTTTATTCAGCTCATCATAAGCTTGTTGCTGTGCAGCTGTGAATACGATCGCTTTGGCTTCAGCATTTGCTGTATAGATTATGCGGTCTACATTTTTTTCTTCTACAACGAATACACCTTTGCCAACCAGCGCCTTTAGTTGAGCCGATGTGGCGTTGGCGCGGTCGATGAGATCGTTTTGCTTTACTATGCCGTGCTTTACAGACAGCTCGGTATATGCCATCAGCAACTCCAGTTGCTTTGGTGCTTTTGCCAGTTGGTCGAAGAGTAGCATTAGTGCCTCCTCGCTGCTGTGTTCTTTAGCAAGCATTACTACTTTTTCCCTGCGTGGGCGGTAGGTTGGTTCAAGCGTTTCATTTATCTGCAGTACTTCCTGCTCCAGCAGCTCATTCAGCACTATGGCAAAGTGCCTTGTGCCGATGGTGTTGCGTAATTCGCTTATGGTAATTTCTTTGCGCAGTATCAGCATTTCTGCTGCAAGGTGGGCGGCATCGCTCCATTCGTAATTAACAGTGTCGTCACCTATCCATTCCAGCCGTGTTTCACCCATCAGCTTTAGGTGGGCAGGAAGTGCAGCCTGCATCACTTCCCCCGGGCTTGCCATATAGTATTGCCCTATCCATCGCCAGAACTGTAACTGTTGTTCATTAACAACAGGTTCTTCGTCTATTATGCCCTTAATGGGTTTCACCTGGTAGGCTTCAGGCCGTTCATTGTGCAGGCGCTCTACAATACCTGCATACTGTTTGTTCTTGCCCAAAGCAACCTCCACCCTCATGCCCGGCTGCAGCATATCCTGCATCTCCAGGGGCACACCATAGGTAAGTACCTGGGGTAGGTTTAGCGGCAGAATGACATCGGCAAACATGGCTGCAAGTTAATTGTCAGCGGGTATATTCGATTATATTTGCAGAAAAAACAAAATGCGCGGTTTATATATTATTCTGTTGGCTGTGTTCCTTGTTTCGTGTGGTAGCGATGAAGAAAAAAGATCTGCCAACAATCAAACGGTGACCATTGACCCTAATACCGGCCAGCCGGTACCTATACAAACGCCTACTGCCACTATGACCGTTCCCGGAGCCGGTGATATGGCGCAATTTGCCATAAAAGAGATCACCGGATTCTATGGCGGTGTTGCTAGGGTTTCAAATGGCACAACTGATAAAGGGAAAAGGTTTTACCGGATAGATGTAAGCAACAGCCCAACGCTTGACAGTAATGTAAGGATCACCGAACTCAATATTTCTAATATTGCTGTGCTTTTTTACAAGCACTTGTCTCCAGAGGCAGACAAGTTTGATGAGATACAGGCATCTATAACATTTGGTGATGGACAAAAGCTGGTGAAGACCTACGCAAAGGAAAAACTTGAATTGGTGCTGTCGAAAATAGTAGTGATAACCAGGATAGTGAACCTGTTGAAAGAAAAGAACTACAATGGTTTGCTACCTATTCTGAATGACAAGAGCCATGTTGCTTACGACAAGACGCTGCTGGTGAAGAATATAGAACGCGCAGAGCAACGGTTGGATGTGGTGAAGGAGTTTATACCCTATGGATTTATTTTTGTGCAGACAGACAAAAAAAAGGAATTGCTGCATATATCGGGCGTATTGCTAAGAGAGCATGGTAATAACAACGAGTTCAGCCTGGACTTTGATCCTGCTGTTGCCAAAGAAGAGGTGTTGTTCCTTAACTACAAATTATAAGAGGTGATACCACAACTATTCACTCCACTTACAATAAGAAGCATAACGCTGAAGAACAGAATAGTGGTATCTCCTATGTGCCAGTATTCCGGGGAGGATGGTTTTGCTAACGACTGGCATTTTGTACACCTCGGCAGCAGGGCGGTGGGCGGTGCCGCGCTCGTATTTACTGAGGCTATTGCAGTAACGCCTGAAGGCAGGATATCGCCGCATGATCTTGGCCTGTGGAAAGATGAACATATTCCATCCTTAAAAAAGATCGTTGATTTCATAGAAAAGCAAGGGAGCGTGGCGGGCATACAATTGGCACATGCCGGGCGAAAGGCGAGCATTACGGAGCCATGGAACGCTGATAGGTACATTCCGGCTTCAGAAGGTGGGTGGCAGTCGGTAGCGCCAAGTGCTATCCCCTTTGTGGATGAGCAAAACATGCCGCATGAGCTTACTGAAAATGAAATAGCAGAGATAGTACTTGCCTTTAAGGGTGCAACAAAGCGTGCATTACAAGCCGGTTTTAAGATAATAGAGATTCATGGCGCACATGGATATCTTATCAATGAATTCACTTCTCCGTTAAGTAATAAGCGCACCGATAAATATGGTGGCACATTTGATAACCGGATCCGCTTCCTGCTTGAGGTAATAGACGCGATAAGGAGCGAATGGCCACAGGAGTATCCATTGTTCCTGCGTATATCGAGCACTGATTGGGTTGATGATGGTTGGTTGATAGATGATTCTGTAAGGCTGGCTGAAATAGTAAAAGAAAAAGGTGTGGACCTTATAGATTGCTCGTCAGGTGGGGTTATGCCACATGTGAAGATACCCGCAAAACCAAATTACCAGGTTCCGTTTGCAGAGGCTGTACGCAAAACAGGCATATTGACAGGGGCGGTTGGCATAATTGTAACTGCTGAACAGGCAGAGGCTATATTAACTAGCGGCCAGGCTGACCTCATTTTTATGGCGCGAGAGTTGTTACGCGACCCTTATTTTCCATTGCGGGCGGCAAAAGAGTTAGGTTATGATGAAATGGTGTGGCCCGTACAATATGAACGTGCAAAGAGAAAAAAGTAGTTATCAGGCAATACTCACCCCATCATAAATATCTTTCAGGGCTACTGAAACTCCAATGGAATTAAAACTCAGTATTTCATCAAGGCTTTTAAGTTCATTCAATTCCCAGTTCCCTTGTTCGTTTATATAAAAGTCTTCAATGCTATAGGATCCGGAGTCTACTAAAATATATTCTTTCAGGGTAGGTATGTCGCGGTATAATTTGAATTTATCCCCGCGGTCATATGTTTTTGTAGAAGGTGATAACACTTCAATGATCACAGTGGGGTTTAATATTATACTGGTCATCATTCAGTGTTAAGATGGGGTCACAAACAATGGAAATATCCGGGTAAGTGAACAGCGTATTCTTTTCGATGTGCAACCGTAGGTCGCTACCCCACGGCTGACAAGGATGCCCCTTTAATTTATTCCAAAGGTTAGCATAGAGATTACCTGCGATTCGATTATGCGGCACCTTTGCTCCTGACATTGCAAATATCTCGCCCTGGTAATATTCATGCTTTTCGGTGGCAGCATTTTCCATTTCCAGGTATTCCTCTATAGTATATTTCCGCTTATTATAATCAACGGCGGGTTCGTTCACTATCATAGTATAAAGATAAGAAATTTATAGCTGGTGATTATTACTTTAAAATTTTCTCATCTTTGCACTGTGACATTCACTAAAATACAGCCTGCTCATATCGCTTTCTTCCAAAACTTGCTGGATGCAAAGTATGTACTCACCGATGAGGAACACCTTGACCGTTGCGCGAGCGACGAAACTGAAGACCTGCACTATCTACCCGAGGTCGTACTGCAACCCGGCACCGTGGAAGAAGTAAGCGCAATCATGAAGTATTGCAATGAGCAAAGCGTACCGGTCACTCCACGTGGGGCGGGCACCGGCCTGAGTGGAGGCGCGTTGCCTGTATTAGGTGGTGTGGTGCTGGATATGAAGCGTTTTAATAAAATTTTGCATGTTGATAAACGCAATTTCCAGGTAACAACTGAGCCGGGGGTGATCACGCAGGAGCTGCAGGAACATCTGAAATCGGAAGGACTTTTTTATCCTCCGGATCCTGCAAGCAAGGGTTCGTGTTTTATTGGTGGTAATGTTTCTGAGAATTCAGGCGGGCCGCGTGCAGTGAAGTATGGAGTGGTAAAAGACTATGTGCTGAAGAATGCAACGGGTTATAACCTTACACAGTTAGTAGTGGGCAGTGAGGGCACCCTGTGTGTTATTACCAAGATAGTGTTGCGGCTGATACCTGCCGTGAAGCATGACCTGCTGTTATTAGTGCCTTTCCGTTCTTCCGTACAGGCGTGCGAGGCGGTAAATGCTATATTCCTGGCAGGCTATACGCCGTCGGCGCTGGAGTTTATGGAACGCGATGCGTTGGAGTGGTCTATGCGCTATGTGCAATCTTCAGGTATCAGTTTACCCTCAGATATTGCGGCGCACTTATTAATAGAGGTGGATGGCAATCATATGGAGGAACTGTATAGAGATGCTGAAGCTATTTCACAGATCGTGCAGCAGTACGATATTGATGAAGTACTGTTCGCTGATAGCCATGAACAAAAGCAAATGTTCTGGACGCTGCGCCGCAAAGTAGGCGAGGCAGTAAAAAGCAACTCAATTTATAAAGAGGAAGATACGGTTGTGCCCCGTGCGGAATTGCCGGAGTTGTTACAGATAATTAAAAGCCTGGGCAGGGAGTATGGTTTTCATTCGGTTTGCTATGGGCATGCGGGTGACGGTAACCTGCATGTGAACATTGTAAAGGGCAACATGAGCGATGCAGACTGGAAGGAGAAATTACCACAGGGTATCCGCAAGTTATTTAAGGAGGTAGTGCGATTGGGAGGTACCATATCCGGCGAGCATGGAATAGGCCTTGTGCAGCGCGATTATATGGATATAGCCTTTAATCAGGTGCAAATGGGGTTGATGAGGCAGATAAAACAGTTGTTCGACCCTAAAGGCATATTAAACCCCGGCAAGATTTTAACGTCTTTATAAGGGTAGAGGACAATTTTGCCCTGTTATTTTACGTTAACTTCGTGATAAGAATTTCTGCTATGAAACATATTCTAGTCGTATTCCTGTTGCTTATTGGCATTTCATGTGCCTCTGCGCAGGAAGTATATACCAGTTCGGGCAAGCCGGGTAGTCATAAAAAGGCTCAGAAGAATAAGAAAAAAGGTTACGATCCGGACAGGCTGATATTGGGCGGTGGAATAAACGGGCTCAATTATTCTAATGCGATCGCATCGGCAGGCATCTCACTGATAGCAGGCTACAGGATAACGGATAAACTTTCGGCAGGCGTTGGGGCGGGTTATTTTTATATACAGGAAGCGGTAACAGATATATATTCACCATCAAAGCCATCTTATATCAGGCAATATATGTGGAATCCCAATGTTTGGGCACGTTATTTTGTTATCCGGAATTTTTTCGTGTCAACCACAGCAGAATATAATTTTATTGTTAAACGAAGCCCGCAGGACAGAGGGGGGTATAATACGGTGCAAAGGTCCAGCATATCGAACACCGCCATACTTGTAGGTGCGGGCTTTAGAATTCCGCTGGGTGGAAGGGTATCTGCCCTTGCAGAAGCAAGAATTGCTGTATTGCAGGATCCGGTTAATCTTTACCCACCGCTAACACCTATGCTGAATATTGGTTTTGCCGCAGGCTTATAGTAAATGCTTAAAATAAATTAATTTAGGGCTTTGCTACCTTCGGCAAAGCTTTTTTATTTCTGATGAAACGACCACACTGAAGTTGACGTTTAGTATACAGCAAAATGAATATTCAATTGCTTCCAAACAAATTGATGCTTACGGGAGTTCCATCCGGCCATTTATAAATCAAAAAATATTCGGATGAACTCTGCTATCCTGTTTTCTATTGTGATTGCCTATTTTTCGGTTTTACTGGGTATCGCATTCTATACCTCCCGCCATTCCAATAACGAGTCTTTCTTTATTGGTAACCGTAGCAGCAAGTGGTGGCTGGTGGCATTTGGTATGATCGGTACATCGTTATCGGGTATGACTTTCATATCGGTACCGGGCACGGTCGGCAAAATGGGGTTCGATTATTTCCAGGTGGTGATAGGGTATTGGTTGGGCTACTTTGTAGTGGCATTTGTTTTACTGCCTCTTTATTATCGATTAAACCTTACCTCTATTTATACCTACCTTGAAGGTCGGCTAGGTATAGCCTCTTATAAAACCGGGGCATTGTTTTTCATCCTTTCGCGAACATTGGGTGCTACGTTACGCCTTTATCTTGTCATAAAAGTGTTGGAAAAATTCGTACTGCAGGATCTTGGCATATCGTTTGAGGTAACTGCTATAGTGATACTTGGGTTAATATTACTGTATACCTATCGCGGCGGGGTGAAAACCATAGTTTGGACAGACACCCTGCAAACCACCTTTATGTTGCTGGCACTGGTTATTTGTGTTATTTACATTATGCATGCCATGCATTTTAGTTTTGGCGAGGCTTGGGCGGCGATGGAGCAGAAAGGATATACAAAAATGATAGGGACGGATGTGAACAGCCCTTCTTTCTTCCTGAAGCAAATACTGGGCGGGGCGTTCATTACCATAGGTATGACGGGCCTAGACCAGGAGATGATGCAGAAGAATATAAGTGTTAGCAACCTGAGAGATTCTAAGAAGAACATGATCACCTTCTGCTTTGTGCTGCTTGTTGCCAACTTTATTTTCCTGCTGTTGGGCGGACTGCTTTACCTGTATGCAGACGCCAACAGCATTGTGGCTGCAAAAGATGATATCTTCCCGATGATCGCTTTGAAGAGTGGGCTGCCATTCTTTATTACGGTATGTTTCATCATAGGGCTCATCTCGGCACTTTTTCCAAGTGCCGATGGTGCTTTGACCGCACTCACATCTTCTTATTGTATAGATATAATAGGCCTCCGCAAACGTAAAGACCTTACCGAACAGCAACAGAAACGCACACGCCTGATAGTACACAATACATTTGCCATCATTTTCCTGGCCTGTATATTCATTTTCCGAGCGGTGGATAACGGTTCACTGATACAACTACTGCTTGTGGTAGCAGGTTACACATACGGGCCATTGCTGGCCCTGTTTGCATTTGGCATACTTACAAAGCGGCATGTAAAGAACGAACTGGTGCCTATAGTTTGTGTTATAGCACCTGTATTCTGTTATATGTTGAAGCAGCATGATACCGCATGGCTTGGCGGCTATGTTATAGGAACCGAATTATTGATCATTAATGCAGCATGTACCTTCTTGCTGCTGCTGTGCATCTCTAGAAAAGATGCGGTATTAAATAATAACGTATGAAAGACCAATTGACGAAGTTGAAAATGCGCGACTGGACAGAGACCAAGGCTCACTCCAGTTGGCAGATATTTAAGATAATGGCCGAATTTGTGCAGGGATTTGAAACCCTTGCCAAAATAGGGCCGTGTGTTTCCATATTTGGTTCTGCACGTACCCGGCCGGGACATAAGTACTATGAGCTAACCGTAGAGGTGGCAAAAAAACTTGCTGAACAGGGTTTTGGTATCATTACAGGCGGCGGACCGGGTATAATGGAAGCAGCAAACAAAGGTGCCAGCCTGGCATCGGGTAAGTCTGTAGGTTTGAATATAGATCTGCCTTTTGAACAATCACAAAATCCGTTTATTGACGGTGACACTTCTATTAACTTCGATTACTTCTTCGTTCGCAAGGTGATGTTTACCAAGTATGCCCAGGCGTTTATCATGATGCCCGGAGGATGGGGCACAATGGATGAATTCTTTGAAGTGGCAACATTGATACAAACCAGGAAATTCACGCAAACACCTATGATATGTATGGGCTCGGAGTACTGGAAAGGCCTTTTCGACTGGATGCGCGTTACCATGCAGGATACTGAAGGCAATATCAGTCCCGGCGACCTGGAGATGATCAAGATATTCGACAACGTAGATGAGGTAGTTGCTTACCTGAGCGAGTTTTACACACACAATAAATTACAACCTAACTTCTGATGGCTTCATTGTTGTTATCTAAGGAACTCAACAGATACGCGGAGGAGTTTACTACACCGGAGGCGCCCGTGATGGCAGCATTGAATCGGGAGACGAACCTGAAGCGCGGCGACGCTGTCATGTTGTCCGGCCATTTGCAGGGCGCGGTATTGCAAACGCTCAGCCGCATGATAAGGCCAAAGTGTATACTGGAAATTGGCACATTCACAGGCTATTCCGCAATTTGTCTGGCCCAGGGGTTGCAGGATGGGGGTAAGTTGCATACGATAGAAATTGATGAGGAGCTACAGGACATGGCCAGCAAGTATATTACAGAAGCCGGCCTGCGTGATAAGATAGTGCAGCATATTGGTGCCGCATCTGAGATAATACCCGGGCTTAACGAGACATTTGATGTCGTTTTTATCGATGCCGACAAACTTAATTACGAACTGTATTATGATCTTGTGTTTGATAAACTGCCTATAGGTGGTTACATACTCGCGGATAACGTGCTTTACGATGGCGAGGTGGTGTTGCCGGAAGAAGAGCAAACAAAAAATGCACGATGCATATCATCTTTCAATAAAAAGGTGAAAACAGATAGCCGTATAGAGCATTTGCTGCTGCCGGTGCGGGATGGGCTGATGATAGTGCGGAAGGTAAGCGCTTAACGTATATATTATTTTTAGGTTGCCTTAACAGTATGGTAAGGCTTTCGTTCGTATTTTTGCTGAAATCCCTTATTATAAAATAATTTGATGCGCAGAATCTGGCAATGCAGCATAGCTATACTCTTAATGTGTACCCGGGTGGGTGCGCAGGACGGGTTTAGTGAGCGTGCAAGAAAATATGTGGACGAGTATGCATCGCTGGCGATGGCAGAGCAGAGGAGAAGTAAGGTGCCTGCCGCGATCACTTTGGGGCAGGGTATACTGGAAACAGAGGCAGGTATTAGTGAACTGATGACCGAGGCTAATAACCATTTTGGTATTAAATGCAAAAATGGCTGGACCGGCCCAACCTTTACGCATACCGACGACGCGCCTAATGAATGTTTCAAAAAGTACACTTGTGCTGCGGAGTCCTTCAAAGACCATTCTGATCACCTGAAGAGAAACCAGCGGTACTCCGTACTATTTACATTAAAACAGGAAGATTATAAGAACTGGGCTGTATGCCTGAAGAAGTGCGGCTACGCAACCAATCCGCAATACGCCCAAAGACTGATAAAAATTATCGAGGACTACGGATTGCAGCAGTACACATTGTCTGCGTTTGACAGTTCGATATTGAATAATTACGAGAATAATCCCGTAGCAAGTGCACAACCGGGCGAGCATATTCCTTATCAGCAACCTGCAGCTAAAACAGCTGTACCTGAATCAGGTGTTGGATATACGCCACCGGCTCATAAAGGCAATGCGATCGGTGGCGATACTCAGCCCCAGGGCGACTATATTGCAATAAACAGGACCAAAACTCCGGTAGGACAGGCTGCCAAAACAACAACAACAAATCCTGCGCCTGCTAAAACACCGGAAGAAAAACCAAAACCTATAATAATAATCGAAGAGCCTAACAAAAGGCAGCGTCCACCGGCTCCACCACCCGATATGAGCGACCCTGAGGTGAAGAAGGAAATGGAGTTCAAAGCTTTGAAAGCAGAGTTAGACAAAGTTGTATATGCCGATGATAGCAAGCTGATTACCGAAAGCCAGCCAACTGCCAATCCAACACCTGTTCCCGAAAAGAAACAGGTTATTAATCATAATCATGCAGCGCCTAAAAAAGGAAAATACTATACTGTAAAAAAAGGCGATACAGCATTTTCTATCGCGAAAAAAAATGACATTACGCTGGAGCAATTGGTGGAGTGGAATAACCTGGGTAGTGGTGGCGTAAAAGTGGGCCAAACACTAAAGGTAAACGAATAATAATGGCTGATATCCGCATCCACGACAAAACATTTACTCCCCTCATTACCGCAGACAAAATAGCAGAGCGAGTAGCCACTATTGCAAACCAGATAAACACAGATTATAAGGTCACCAAGCCTTTATTTATTGGCATACTCAATGGCTCTTTCATTTTTGCTGCCGACCTTTTTCGGTGCCTGGATATTGATGCGGAAATATCTTTCATAAAACTGGCATCATACCAGGGCACCTCATCCTCAGGTAATGTGATCACCTCCATAGGCCTTGAAGAAAACCTGAATGGCCGGCATATCATCATTGTGGAAGACATTATTGACAGCGGCAGGACGATGAATACTTTTTTGCGCGATATCCGTCAGCGTCAACCCGCATCTGTAAAGGTTGCTGTTTTTCTTTCCAAGCCAACAGCACTCCAATACCCTGTTGTTGCCGATTATACGGCTTTTGAAATAGAAGATAAGTTTGTTATTGGGTACGGGCTTGATTACAATGGCCTCGGCAGGAATTTGCCCGACCTGTATGTTCTGAAATAACATTTTCCACAAGTCCATTTCATTATCTTTATAGAGTAATTCACAGGCATGAAAAAATCTTTGTTTTTCTTATTATTTATTTCAGCTGCATCCTGTAAAAATGTATGGAATGAGGACGATAAGGAAGCGTTTTATTACGCCTGCACCGAACAGGCAATAACTTGGGCCGGCACGCAGGATATAGCTAAAACCTATTGTGATTGTTTGTTTACAAGAATGAACCAGAAATATTCCTCCGAATCAGAAGTGCTGGAGCACATGGCTGATCTGGCTACCGATACTGGTATGATCAATTGTAAAGAGCAGATATTAAGCCAATTGAAGAAGTAGTTATTCAGTCGGTTTGTTGAGGATTGCAGTCTGTCCGCAAAGCAGTTTCCACCCGTTTTGCCGCTTTACCATGGTCCCTGTTTCCAGCATGGTCATGTTGGATGACTTTCCATTGATCATTGTCATACTTGATCTTAAGCGGCAGGTATAAGTTGCAATGTCTTTACTCAATGGTTTAATTATCAGTGTGTCGAAAGTGTTATCGACAGAACTGAACAGTTTGGCATTCTTTTTCAGGATCGCAGCAACCGAATCATAAGAAAGTGCGGCTGTGAAACCAGGCGGAACCCAGAAAAAATCTTTAGAATTATCGAGGTAATTGAATTCTGCTGTTAAACCTGATTTTTTTATGTCACTATAATAGTTGGTAAGTGTATTGCGCACCTCTTCTTTAATAGACTTGTTTTCATTTTCAGACAAGGCTCCCTGTGTGCAGGAGTAGAATAGCCAGCTGCACATCAGCAATAAAAATAAAATATATGACTTCATAGGCTCAAAACTACGACATTGATTTATATTTAAAACAGATATGTTGGTGTATAAGGTTATCTTTTACCTACTCAAAGGCACTGCTTACCTAAATCTAAACTTCCATATCACCCTAAATACGCTACCTTTGCGCCTCATTTTTACCATTTCATGGATCGTAATCAGGTTATTGGCTTTTCGCTGTTGGGTGTGCTGCTGATAGGGTATTTGTGGTACAACAGCTACGAGCAAAAACAATATACAGAACAAAAGCGGGCAAAATTTGTAGCCGACTCTATTGCTGGCCGCACAAAAAAAGTTGATAGTGTTGCCCCAACTGTAACAAGTCCGGCAGTAACGGCAGTAAACGACTCAGCTACGATAGCTTTACGTGCATCCCAGCCAACATCTTATTATGGAGTTGCGCAAACTGTTACGTTAGAGAACAAAAAACTCGCGCTGCAGTTTTCTACAAAAGGGGCATTCCCGGTTGCTGCTACTTTAAAAAATTATAAGACCTACCGTGGTAAACCACTGGATCTGTTCAGTGGTGCCGGCAACCAGCTGAGCGCCACGCTGCCATTCGATCAGGGTAAATCCACTGCTGATCTTTACTTTACCCCCCAGCAAAGAACAGAACCTAACGGCGATAAAACTATCGACTTCTCGGCTGACCTCGGCGCAGGGAAAAAAATAGACATTATCTATACACTGCCTGCAGATGATTTTATGATGCATTGCAGTATTGTTCTTACGGGTGTCTCCACCAACAGCTTGCCACTGGTATGGAATACCAATGGCCTGCATACTGAAAAAGACATTGAGAACGAGCGTATGAATACGCAGGTGTATTACCGCAATAAGAATGGTGAGAACGATTATTTTACTGTTAGTGCCAATGAAGAAAAAATAGTTTCGAGCAATGGGCCTATGCATTGGTTCGGGTTCAGGAAGCAGTATTTCAGCAGTGCACTGGTTAACGATGATGGCTTTGGCAAAACCGATGTGAAGTACATGGCACGCCAGGGAGATACCACTATTGTTGCCCAGAACCTGGCAAAAATAGAGCTGCCTATGAAACCCGGCAGCAACGTTCAATCGGCTTCATTCAAATGGTACATCGGCCCTAACGATTATAAAACGTTACACAGCTACAACATTGGCCTCGAGGATATGGTGCCGTTGGGATATGGTGTCATGGCATTTGTAAAGTACATCAATAAATACGCCATTATTCCACTGTTCTATTTCCTTTCCAGCTTCATTGGTAATATTATTGTCATCATCATGCTGATGACCGTATTCATTCGTTTGATATTGTCCTTCTTCACCTACAAGAGTTTTCTGTCGTCGGCTAAGATGCGTGTGATGAAGCCCGAACTGGATGAGCTGCGCGTAAAATGCGGAGACGACCAGCAGAAGTTCAGCATGGAGCAAATGAAGCTTTACCGCTCTGTGGGTGTAAATCCGTTGGGAGGCTGCCTGCCCATGTTGTTCCAGCTACCTATACTGCTTGCCATGTATTACCTGTTCCCCTCATTCATCGAGTTCAGGCAGGAGAAGTTCCTTTGGGCAAACGACCTCTCTACCTACGACAGCGTACTTGATTTTGGCTTCAATATCCCGTTATATGGTGATCACGTAAGTTTGTTCTGCTTACTGATGACGGTGTCCAGCCTTTTTGTAGCGATTTACAACCGCAACATGACCCCGCAGGACCCAAACAACCCAATGATGAAGTACATGCCATTCATCTTCCCGGTGATACTTATGGGCATTTTTAATAAAATGGCTGCGGCCCTTACGGTGTATTATACTTTCTCTAATATATTAAGTATTGTACAGCAATTCATCATTCAGAAGTACTTCATTGATGAAAAGGCTATACATGCCCAGTTGCAGGAGAATAAAAATAAACCTGCAGCACCTTCAAAATGGGCGCAAAAGCTTGAGGAAATGCAGCGGATGCAGGCAGACAGGGCTAAAACAATGCCAAGAAGGAACGATAAAAAGTAGGCAACGAAGTTCTGAGCAGATAAATCGCTAATTTGGCATATCAAGCAACCGTAGCTCATGCAATATAGGGATGCCAAAAACGTTATTTTATCCAGACCCGAAGGCCGATGACTTTTTTTTACCGTACCAGTACCTTTCTTTTAATTACTTTTTTTTCGGTTTGCGCCAGCGCCCAAAACGCCGCTATCGGTTTTTGGGATAGCCATTTGCCTTATAATACTTCTGTGGGAGTGGTTACGGATGGTAATATGGTCTACTCAATATGTAACCAGGCTTTCTTTAGTTACAACTCTGCAGATGGTCAAGAGGTTTCCTATAGCAAGACCGATGGTATGTCGGATATAGGAATGCAATGTGGGGGATATGACAAAACAACCAAAACCCTCGTCCTTGTATATAATAGTGGTAGCATTGACCTGTTCAGGAATAATAACTTCTATAACATTCCTGACCTGAAGCGAATAGCCAAGCCGGAGGAGAAAAAGATATACCAGGTGTATGCTGAGAATGGCTATGCGTACCTGTGTACCTCAATAGGTGTTGTTGTTATAGACCTGGATAAAGAAGAGATAGAAAAAACTTACAAATTCCAGGTAGACATTGAAACCGTTCCGGTCTACGGTTTCTCTGCCGATAGCAAATATTTCTACGCTGTAACGAGAACAGGTCTTTATCGTGGTGATAAGAACAGCCCCATGCTTCAAAATACTTCAGCCTGGACGAACCTCTATAAGAAAGATACTTTTTCAAATGTGGTTAACGTGGATGATGTATTGTATCTCGCCAACAAGAGAAAAATATATGCCGTCGCCGCGGATTCTGTGCGGTTGATATATACTTCACCAAAGAATATCCAGCATATAAGTGCAGGGAAGGATAATTTGCTGATCGGAGTTTCAGATAGTAAGGGCGGTATTATAAAATTGATGGACAAAGGTTTTAACATTGTCGATTCTTTCGATTGTGAGGATAGTACTGTGCAGGCAGCACAAACAACAGACGATCATACTTGGGTAGCAACGCCCAAGCATGGTTTGAAAAAGAGGAGTGGAACGGAAACGGAATCTATTGTCCCTGACGGCCCATCTAATCCCAATGCCTATAGTGTATATGCCAATAACAGGATCGTATATGTGGCTCATGGTGGTTATAATAGCTCATATTTTGCAGCCAGTAGCTACGACGGTTTCTCAAAGCTTAAAGACGGAAAATGGACTTACTACAGGCATGGCGATTATACGCCGCTTAACGGGTTAAGAGATTTCTCTTCTCTTGCAGTTGACGAATTGACGGGAACATTATATGCCGGTTCATACCTCAACGGTTTGTTCATATTGCATAAAGACGGTTCATCGGAGATCATTAATAATGGTTCATTATTTGATGGGAGTATTGCATATGGCAGCGACTATCACCAGGTGATCGGGTTGACATTAGACAAGCACAGCAACCTATGGGTTACGAGTATGTTCTCGCCACATCAGTTGTACGTAAAGGCTAAAGATGGGACTTGGTCTAAATATCGTGTGCCTGGTATTACGTTTGGTGGTGGGCCGGTTGCAGTCGACGACAATGGTCAGGTATGGATAACCGATTACTACGGCGGCGGAGTAACCGCTATTAACACCAGGAATACAGTAAATGATACCAGTGACGACGAAGTTTTTCACTTCACGGCAGGCAAAGAGTTTGGCAACTTGCCAAGCCCTGTTGTAGGTTGCGTAGCAAGGGATGTGAACAACGACATTTGGGTAGGTACAGAGAATGGCATTGCTATTTTCAAGGGATGCATTGTGAATGGTAGTGCTAAATTGTGCGATGCCGAAATACCCATTGTTCATTACGATCAGTATTCCGGGCCTTTATTTGCAGGCGAGTATGTGAAGGTAATAACCCTGGATGCGACCGGCAACAAATGGATAGGCACCCGCAACAGTGGTGCATGGCTCATATCTGCCGATGCACAAACAGTGATACACCATTTCACAAAAGATAACAGCCCGTTGCCGTCAAACTATATCCGGGAAATTTCAATTGATAAGGTGACCGGTGATGTATACATCGGTACAGACCAGGGATTAGTGAGCTATCACGGAGCAGCAACGGAGGGTGGCACATCCAATAAGGATGTGTTGGCCTTCCCCAACCCGGTACCCGGGGACTATACCGGCACCATAGCTATAAGGGGGTTGGTGGATAATGCTGACGTGCGTATTACCGACATTTCCGGTAATTTGATCTATCATGGCCGTGCGCAAGGCGGGCAAGTGGTGTGGAATGGCAAAGATTACACAGGGCATCGCCCACAATCAGGAGTATACCTGTTTTTTGTAACAGACAAAGATGGGAAACAAACATATACCGGAAAAATAATTTTTATACAATAGTGACTGAACAATATCAGGCGACACAAACCGTTATTTGATTAAATTTGAAGATTCTATTAAAACAATGATATATTACCGTACAAGGTCCTTATTCATCACTTTTTTAGTTCTGAGTGTGATCAATGCTGTTGCTCAAGACAGGCCCATTGGTTTTTGGCGCGCTCACCTGCCTTATAATAAGGCGATCGGTGTTGCAACTGATGGCAGCAACTTGTTTACGCTTAACCCCAAGGCGTTCTATACCTTCAACGGCACCGATCCCTATGCTGTCCCGGTTCCGTACAGTAAAGTGGAAAGAATGTCTGATATAGGTATGCAATGCGCTGCCTATGATGTTTCCACAGGTACTGCTGTTCTTGTTTACTCAAATGGCAATATCGACCTCTTCAAAGAAAAGGAAAATACGTTTTACAATATCCCCGATTTTAAAATAAAGAGCATTTCGGGCACAAAGGTTGTTAACGACGTTTATGCCGAGAACGGTATTGCGTATGTGAGTACTTCTATTGGTATTATGGTAATAGATCTTACCACTCATAACATAGACGAAACATACAAGTTCATTCAAAACAACGAGACCATTCCTGTCACCGGTTTCATGCGTAATGGCAGTTATTTTTATGCAATAACAGGCAATGGAGTGTATCGTGCCCCCACAAACAGCCCGCAATTACAGAACTTCCAGGTATGGACACTCATCGATACTAAGCCCAGTTATACTCATATTTCCAGTATTGGCAACAGGCTATATGCTGCTACTGATACCACTGTGTATGGCCTGATCAATGACACATTCCGCGTGCTATACAGTTGCGATACCAATAATAAGATCACTAATATTGATGCCGGGAAGACAAACCTGCTTGTTTGCCGGTATAATACCAGGCTATTCAAAGGAGCTTTGCTGCAAATAGAAAATGAGTATGTAGTGGATTCTTATTACAACGGAATTTTTTTACCGTTGCAGGCAGTGCAGCTGGGGGATAGCAGCATCTGGATAGCAGACGGCTACGGAGGTTTATTGAAAGTACGTAGGGATGGCGTAAATGTTTATGTGCCCGATGGTCCTTCAGATGCTGAGTCTTTTGATATTTATGCGCATAACAAGAATGTATGGGTTGCTCACAGCAGTTATACAGAACGCTTGTTTAAGAATTCAAGTTTTGCGGGTGTGAGCAATTTTAACAGTGAGAAGTGGAAGATCTATAAGCAATATGTATACGAGCCATTTGGAACAATGGATTACTTTGTTGCCCTTACCAAAGATGAGACATCCGGTACAGTATACATGGGGTCGTTCATAAATGGACTGTTCACACTGAAGAATGACGGCAGTTACGAAGTATTGAATACGAACTCAATTTTTGATACAAGCCGTAGTGTATTCGGGAATGGAGAACGGCAGATAGTAGGCCTGGCTCTTGATAAGTCGAAGAATTTGTGGGTGACAACCGTATTTACTAATCACCAGCTTTATGTTAAGACTCCCGAAGGCAATTGGTATAAGTTTCGCATACCCGGCACAGAGCATGGTGGCCCGCTGGTTATAGATGACAACGGACAAGTGTGGTTCGTATCATTGGATGGCCGCGGCCTTTACGTATTCGATCCGATGGGAACAATAAGCGATCCTACCGATGACCGGTATTATTCGTTCAGCACCGGTGTAGGGGCTGGCAACTTGCCCAGCAATAATGTGTTGTGCCTGGCCCGCGACAATAACGACAATATTTGGGTAGGTACCGACAATGGCATTGGCATCATCAGCAATTGCAATGCTCCGGGCCCGTGCGATGCCCAGATACCCATTGTGCAGTACGACCAGTTTGCCGGGTATTTGTTTGCCGGCAATGCAGTGCGTTCAATTGCAGTAGATGGTGGCAACAGGAAGTGGGTGGGCACTGATGATGGCGTTTGGCTGCTGTCGCCCGACGCGCAGCAAATAGTGTACCGTTTCACTGCAGAGAACAGCCCGCTGCCATCCAACCAGATAAGAAAGATAAGCATAGACAAAGTAACCGGCGATGTGTACATAGGCACCATCAACGGCATGGTGAGTTTCAGAAGCACTGCAACAGAAGGCACCAAATCAAACAGCAATGTGCAGATATTTCCTAACCCTGTCAGCCATGGCTATAACGGCACCATTGCTATAAAGGGTTTATCGGTCAATGCTGATGTCCGTATAACAGATATTGACGGCCAGCTGGTATATAAGACCAAAGCTTATGGCGGACAGGCTGTTTGGGACGGCAAAGATTATAAAGGTCAAAAGCCGCAAAGCGGTGTGTACCTGGTGTTTGCTTCCAGTAGCGATGGCAATGAAACCTACACGGGCAAAATAGTATTCATGCAATAAGCGTTTCCTGCTCCATGCTGCAAAAAACCGATGGAATAGTATTGCGATCTGTTAAGTATGGAGAGAGCAGCCTGGTAACTACAATATTCACACAACAATACGGGGTACAAGCCTACATGGTGCAAGGTGTACGCACCACCCGCAGCCGGCAGAACCGCGCTGGGTTGTTCCAGGTGGGGAATATACTTTCGCTGGTGGTGTATCACCAGCCAAACAAAAACCTGCAAAGGCTGCGCGAGTTCCAGGCCCGGTACATATACAATTCCGTGCAAGAGGAAGTTGTCAAGAACAGTATTGTTCTGTTTTCGGTAGAAGTATTGTTGCGCCTGCTGCCAGAGCATGCGCCTTTGCCTGAGTTTTTTGAATTTGTTGAGCAATACATGGTAGCATTGGATAAATTACCCACTGGTGCTATTGCCAATTTTCCGCTATTCTTCATAATACATTGTAGTCGTGAGTTTGGTTTTGACCTTAAAGGCAGTTACAGTAAAGAAACCCAATATCTCAATTTGGCCGATGGTGGATTTACAGCTCACGCGCCGGCTTCTATTACTTCCACAACAGATGCAGATGCACAGGCATTAAGCAGTTTGCTGAAAATTGATAAGCTTGAAGATGTGCAACAAATAGGGATGAACGCAGATATGCGCCTGCGCCTGTTGGATTGGTACGTGCTGTTCCTGCAACAGCACACCCAGCATATGGGCAACGTTCGATCGCTGTCCATACTTCGTTCCGTGCTTCATTAAGGAAAAAGACTTTCCGCTTTTGCAAGGCTCTCTGGCTTACCCACATCAATAAAAATGTCGCCGCTATGGTCGTATCCTTTAAGAATGTTAGTTTTTGCCAGATGCAGGTAAAGATCCACGAGCGAGAATTTCCCCGAAAAAGGTATGTTCTGCACAACAGCTTGTGATAATACTTGTATACCACTGAATGCAAATGGTTGTAACGGTGTTGCATCTCGCGATATGCGTCGCTCGTCTGTATTGTTGTTTTGCCAACCGCACAAGGTCATAGCTGCATCGAACAGGAAATGCCTGCTTGATGAGCGCTGCATCACAGCCAACGTACCAATGCTGCCTGAAGCTAGGTGTGCCTGTATCATTTTGCCCAGGTCCAGGTTGGTAAGTGCGTCAACATTCATAACCACAAATGCATGCTCACCTTCAAAATAATGTGCTGCTTTTTTAAGCCCCCCGCCGGTCTCCAGTATCTCATCTCGTTCATCAGATATAGAAACACGGCTGCCGAAATTGTTATTTGCTTTCAGTATTTGCTCTATCTTATCTGCAAAGTGGTGCACATTTACAACCACATCATAAATGCCGTGACGCTGCAAATACCTGAGATTGTGCTCAAGCAGTGTTTTATTATTTACCGGGGCCAGGGCCTTTGGGTTACTGTCGGTAAAAGGCTTTAACCGCGTTCCCAGTCCGGCTGCAAAAAGCATTGCTTTCATCCTGTAAAATTATGGCCTCAGCGCACTTTTTATACACTTTAGCAATAATGAAGGTATTTACATTTAAATAAAGAGTGAAAAATTATATCTTAGCGCTCGTTTTATACCTATGAGCAGCAGAAAATCAAGAAGCAGATCCACTTCCCGAAGTAATACTAAGTTCAACAAGAGTAATAACATCCAGATGTTCAAGTTGCTCGATCCTGTTGCGCAGAGCCTGGGTATTATTTTCTTTATTTATTGCCTTGACGCACATACACACATCCCTTACAAGTGGGTTTTGCTTGTGTTAATTGGTTGGCAGTTGCTTAGCGTACTGATCAATTTTTTCTTCTGGAACCTGAAATTGTTGAAGATAGAGAGGATACTATTCCTGATCTGTATGGTGGTGTACCTGGGAATTTTCTCCTTCATCGAGGGCAACGTGCAGGAGAATTTCGTGCCGCTTGATGCAGGTTTAAAACCAACTGTCCCTATGAACCGTGTTATATTGATGACAATTGGCGTCATCATTGCTTTCTGGTATACTGTTATCTGTTACCGCGAATTCCGAAAAATGTTCGGGGCAATAAACACGGGTAGAGGCAGGTAGCATCTCGCATTTAATTCTATGCAATGTGTCAATTGATTTGTGGCATCATAACAGTACATTTGCGCTAAATTTTTAAAAATCATGTCTTTATTGATCGTAGGCACAATGGCCTTTGACGCGTTGGAAACCCCTTTTGGTAAAGTTGACCGCATAATAGGTGGTTCCGGCACATATGCCGCCTGGGCTGCATCTAATTTTGTAAAGCCTATTAAACAGGTGTCTATTGTAGGTGGCGATTTTCCGCAGGAGGAAATGAGTGCGCTCGAAGCGCGTGGTGTTGCCATGGAAGGGGTTGAAGTGGTAAAGGACGGCAAAAGCTTCTTCTGGAGTGGCCGCTATCATCTGGACATGAATACGCGCGATACACTGGTTACAGACCTGAATGTGCTTGCCCAGTTCGACCCCAAGATACCGGACAGCTACCAGGATGCTGAATTTGTGATGCTGGGAAACCTTGCTCCGGATATTCAGAAGAAAGTGCTGCAGCAACTAAAGAAACGCCCCAAGTTCATCATACTGGATACGATGAACTTCTGGATGGATGTGGCGCTTGAAGGATTGAAGGAAGTGCTGAAAATGGTAGACCTGTTGATGGTGAACGATAGCGAGGCTCGTCAACTGGGCGGAGAACATTCTATAGTAAAAGCAGCGCGTAAGATACAGGCTATGGGGCCTAAATGTGTTATTGTGAAGAAAGGAGAGCATGGTGCATTGCTGTTTTATGAAGATAAAATTTTTGCTGCACCGGCATTGCCCCTAGAAGATGTGTTTGATCCAACAGGTGCCGGTGATACATTTGCCGGAGGGTTCATAGGTTACCTCGCACGTATCAACGATGTGTCTTTTGAAAACATGAAGGCTGCAGTGATCGTGGGGTCTGCAATGGCATCTTATTGTGTAGAGAAGTTCGGGCCTACAAGATTAAAAGAAATCACTGCAGCTGATATAGATGCGAGAGTAAATGATTTTGTGACGCTGGCTAATTTCGAAGTAAGATGAAAATAGTTCCAGGAGAGATAAAGACAGCACAGCTGCATGCTTATTTGTTAGGTGCTATTGCACCAAGGCCCATATGCTTTGCCAGCACCATTGATAATAATGGTGTGGCTAATCTTTCCCCGTTCAGTTTCTTCAACGTTTTTGGCAGCAAGCCGCCAATACTCATATTCTCTCCTGCCCGCCGCGTGCGGGATAACACCATTAAACACAGCCTGGAGAATGTGTACGAGACCAAAGAGGTGGTAATAAATGTAGTGAGTTACAACATGGTGCAGCAAATGAACCTGAGCAGCTGCGAATACCCCAAGGGCGTTGATGAGTTTGTGAAAGCAGGCTTTACACCGGTGAAGTCGGATATCGTAAAGCCTTACAGGGTAAAGGAATCCCCCGCGCAACTGGAGTGTAAAGTACTGCAGGTGATTGAAACAGGTAAAGAAGGTGGCGCGGCAAACCTGATTATCTGCGAAGTGCTGTGCATGCACATTGATGACAATGTGCTGGATGAAACGGGCAAAATAGATCCGCATAAAATAGATCTGGTCGCCCGCATGGGTGGCGACCATTATTGCCGTGCATCAGGCAGCGCAGTGTTTGATGTGCACAAGCCGAACGTGGAACTCGGGGTGGGTGTTGATGCTTTGCCTGCGCACATACGCCACAGCAATATACTTACCGGCAATAATTTAGGCATGTTGGGCAATTGCACCGTTATACCCATAATAAGCGAAGATTTCTGGGATGATAGGTTCACGGCCATCCTAAAGGAAAACTCCCACAACGAGGATGCTAAACGAGATGCCCTGCACCAATATGCCAAAGAGTTGTTGGATGGAGGTGATGTGAACAAAGCATGGCGGGTGCTGCTGGGCGAAGGCTGATCTTCTTTCTTTTAATTCCTCATTTACTTGATTCGTTCCATCTCTGTGCATGAATGTAGCATTGCATTGCTGGATTTGTTAATATCCTGTGCATATCACATTAAGATAATTTTTAGGGAATAATTTGGTATAATAATTGTATCTATCTTTAGTATAACCAAATATTTTACCTGATATGATATGGCGGAGATTCAGCGGGGAGCCTTTAAGGATACCCGTAAAAAAAGCGGTGGAGGACGCTATCGTCAGGGAAACGGGGGCAGGGTACAAGCTCAAAGTCTGCATTGGCACCGATTCTCAGGTGCGTAATATTGAGACGGAGTTTGCAACTGTCATCGTTTTCCTGAGAGAAAAACACGGCGGTTTCATGTTCATCAGCAACGAGAAAACAACCAAGCCTTACACCATCAAAGAGCGTATGCTTGTGGAAGTAGCAAAAAGTATTGAGATTGCCTACGAGCTTTGCGACCTCTTTAACAAGTACGATGTTGACCTGGAAGTGCATGCCGACATCAACACCAACCCCCAGTTCAAAAGCAATGAGGCCCTCCGCGAGGCGATGGGCTACATCCTGGGTATGGGTTACGCCTTTAAGGCCAAACCCGATGCTTTTGCCAGCAGTTGCTGCGCCGACAAAATGGTCAATTGATCATTTTATCTATGTCTTCCCACCTTTACAAGGGTATTTTTATCCTTGAGTGATATTATCCTCTAAAATATTTCACTTTCAGCCTCACTTTTTTTGAAAATCGCCTGTCTATTTATGAGGAAAAAGCTTAAATTTACTATCATAACTATACTTTTATAATGAAGCTTCGCTATATATTCCTCTATTGCTTACTGGTGTTTGCAGCAGAGCGTGCGTATTCGCAAGCCCCTCCTATCGAATATGTAGAGAACCGGGGACAGTGGGGTGATTGGATCTCTTACAGGGCAAACATAAGGAGTGGCGAAGTGTTCCTCGAGAAAGATGGTTTCCGTTTTCTGTTAGCAGATCCTGCCAATAATCCAAAGCTTGATGAATTCCATCATGGCCACAGCAAAATAAATCCCAAACTCAAATTTCACGTATATAAAGTAAGTTTCGAAGGCGCCAATACACCCGAGCTTGTTGGCGGAAAATACCAGGCAGTCTATTATAATTATTTCCTCGACAACGACCCAAAGCGTTGGAAAACAGGTATCCACCCATGCTTTAATGTTGATTACAAAGGGCTCTACCAGGGCATAGATATGCACGTGGCATCAGAGAATGGCAACCTGATCTATGAATTCATGGTGAAGCCACAGGCTGATGTAAACAAAATAAAATTGAAGTTCGACGGACAGGAAAACATCAGGATAAAGAACAAGAATCTTATTATCAGTACTTCGGTTGGTCAGGTTGAAGAGGTGAAGCCCTATGCTTACCAATACATCAATGATGAGAAAGTACAGGTGCCCTGTGAATATGCATTAGAAGGTAATACAGTAACGTTCAGTTTTCCTGAAGGATATGATCACACACAGCAAATGGTGATAGACCCTATCGTGTTATGGAGCAGTATGACCGCTTCTACAGCTGATAACTGGGGCTATACCGCAACGTACGACAATGCCGGCAACTTCTATGCCGGCGGCCTTGTTAACTGTGCACGTGTTCCGGGCACAAGTTTCCCTATCACTCCCGGTGCCTTCCAAACCACATGGGGCGGCGGATTTGGCAGTGCACTTCCCAGCGAGAATTATGCCTACGCTGCAGATATCGCTATCATGAAGTTCAATTCCACCGGTGCAAGCCGTATTTATGCAACGTATATAGGCGGCGCACAAAACGAACACCCGCATAGTATGATCGTTGATCCATCGGGCGATCTAATCATCGCCGGCCGTACCTTGTCTACCAACTATCCTGTATCCTCTACTGCATACCAGTCAACCAACAGGGGCGGCTGGGACCTCGTGGTAACAAAACTGAATGCTACCGGCACAGCGCTTGTAGGTTCTACTTACGTTGGTGGCACAGGCAACGATTGTGTCAACTTTGATTCCAGCGAGTTTACATATGGCGAACTGAAGTTCAACTATGGTGATGATTCCCGTAGCGAAGTGCAGATAGATAATACCGGCAATATTTATGTTGCTGCATGTACACAATCTACCAACTTTCCTACAACACCTTCTGCTATCGCAACTACACTCTCCGGCTTGCAGGATGGGGTAGTTATCAAGTTAAATCCCACATGTAGCAGCCTTATCTGGAGCACATACCTTGGCGGTACCGGCTCTGATGCCGCTTACGTTCTTGCGTTCGATAAGCTGCAGCAGAGCGTTTATGTGGCCGGTGGTACAAACAGCTCTAATTTCCCAACAACACCGGGGCGCTGGCACACTACCTATGGTGGTGGTGGCGCAGACGGTTTCACAGTTGAGTTCAATAACACTACATACGCTTTAACAAAGGGAACCTTTGTTGGTACTTCCGGATTTGACCAGGTGTATGGTATACAGGTAGATGATAGCGACCATGTTTATGTTATGGGGCAATCTGTTGGCGGTACATTCCCTGTTACGGCAGGGGTGTATAGTAACCCAAACTCGTGCCAGTTCGTAATGAAGATGGATAACGGGCTCACCACAGACCTCATCTCTACCGTTTTTGGCTCGGGCACAGCTACCGCTACAAACATTTCTCCTACGGCATTTCTTGTAGATACCTGTGGTAATGTTTACGTATCGGGCTGGGGCGGCAACCTGGGTATTACCGGTACTGCAACAGGGCTGTGTACAGGCATGCCCACTACAGCAGGCTGCTACCAGCCTACTACTGCCGATGGCAGAGACTTTTATTTTATTGTGTTGGGTAGTGGTATGAGCACCCTGCGCTACGCCACATATTTCGGGCGTGACTGTTCCTCACCCGGTCAGGAATGGATGGGCGAACACGTGGATGGTGGCACCAGCCGTTTCAGCAAACAGGGTATCATATACCAGGGCATCTGTGCCAATTGTGGCGGTGCTCCTTCTACACCGGGTTCATGTCCTAATGCGTTCCCTACAACTACCGGCGTTTGGGGTCCGGTGGATGCCAGCAGCAATTGTAATGAAGCCGCACTGAAAATAGAATTTAATATTGGCCCGGTGGTATGCGATGTGCTTGCTGGTCCTAATACCAATGGCTGTGCACCACTCACAGTTAACTTCACCAACCTTTCTACCAACGGCCTCACCTATGTATGGGACTTTGGCGATGGAAGCCCTACTTCCGGTGTTTTTTCTCCTTCGCATACTTTTACTGCAGCCGGAACCTACACCGTTACGCTTTCATCAGCAAACGCTAACGCTTGCTTTAAGACCGAGGATACTTTCAGGCTCACCATATTTGTTGATACCGGTAAAATAACTCCGGGGTTCACCTACCAGATCACAGATTCTTGCGATCCTTACATCGCTTCATTTGTCAATACTTCTACCGATTTTGTGGGCACACCTACCTACCAATGGTATTTAGGCGATGGCACTACCTATAGCGGTGTAACACCACCACCGCATAATTATCCTGATACCGGTACCTATACCGTAATGCTGGTGATGTCTGATACTGCAGCATGTAAATCGCCCGATACTGTTATGCACACTTTCAAATTCTCCAATTTCGAGGTTAGTGCTAAATTCACCATGCCCGATTCTCTATGTCTTGGCTCTTCTTTCACGCCACAGGTGACACTCACCAATGTTACTTCAACCCTCTGGCAATTTGGCGACGGACAAACATCAACAGTAACAACACCCACCTACACTTATAAATCTATCGGAACGTATACGGTTACGTTTATAGCGCTTAATCCCGGTGGCTGTGGTGGCGGAGATACCCTCGTGCACATTATTAAAGTATTGCCGGTACCTTATGCTAATTTTACGCATACACCAACTATACCCACGCCAAACATACCTACCAAGTTCACCAATCTTTCAACCAACGCCACTCGTTATCTATGGGATTTTGGCGATAACACCAACGGCACAGAAGTGAACCCTGTTCACCAGTATAACAAAACAGGTTCTTATAAAGTTTGTTTAACCGCATACAACAATAGCGATTGTCCTGCACAGGTTTGTAAAACAGCCTTGGCCGAGGTGGTTCCATTACTTGGTTTACCTACAGGCTTCAGCCCTAATGGAGATGGGCATAATGATGTACTGTATGTGCGTTGGGCTGCTATAAAAACAATGAACCTGAAGATATACAACAGGTGGGGTCAATTGGTATTCGAAACGAGCGATCAGAATATAGGTTGGGATGGTACTTATAATGGCCAGCCACAACCAATAGAAGCGTATGCATATGTACTGAATGCAACTTTTATAGACGGTACATCTAAAGTATTGAAAGGAAATATTACGTTATTAAGGTAATGATGCAGGTCATGCATCGCAACAGGAGCGTATGAATAACATGATGAAGTTTTTGATGGGGCTGTGCACACTTTATAGTATAAGTGTGAGTGGGCAGAGTATTCACTTCAGCCAGTATTATAATGCGCCGCTGCTACAGAGTCCTGCCAATACGGCATTGATGCCTGAAGACGATTTTCGCGTAGGTTTGAATTACCGCAACCAGTGGGCTGCAATACCTGTGCCATACAATACTTTCTCAGCTTATGTAGATGGTAAAGCATTAAGCAAGTCTGATGACGAGAACCGCAACAGGTGGCTTGGTGTGGGTTTGGCAATGTTCAGCGATAAAGCCGGCGATGGTAACCTTTCTTTGTTGCAGTTGCAGGGCAACCTGGCATACCATTTACAGTTGGGCCGCTCGGCAATGCTGTCGGTTGGCTTTTCAGGTGCATACGTGCAGCGCAGCGTTAATTACGATAACCTCTCTTTCGATGATCAGTGGGATGGCCTTACATTCAATAGCTCATACGCCAACAACGAAAAGTTAGGCATCATCAAAACAAGCTTCTATACAGTTGCTGGTGGTGTCAACCTTTCTATTTTTCCGAATGAGAACCTGTATATAAAAATAGGTGGTGGCGTAAACAACATCAATCAGCCTACTGAGACTTTCTACAAAGACGGTAAAAACACATTAAAGTACAGGCCTGCAGCAACCATAGATGCAACAATAAAAACAGGCCCGGTGCTTATAGTAAACCCATCCATCTATTACGCTACACAGAATGGCGCGTCTGAATTGTTGATCGGTTCGTTGGTGCGCACTAAACTTGGCGAGAACGAGAATCATCTGCCAACACAGCTCATACTCGGCATTTTCGACAGGCTTGGCGATGCTGCTATAGCTGTGGCGGGTATACAGGTGGGCCGTATCCAGTTCATGGGCAATTACGATTTTACCATGTCTTCCTTGGCCCCCTACAATTCGGCGTATGGTGCACTCGAATTTTCCCTTATATATACTGGTATGTACCCCAACAACCAGGGAATCAAGAAGATGTACACTTGTCCGCGGTTCTTTTAACAAAAAATTTCATAGGTTAAAAAAATCGTGGTACTATATTTGTTAGACAATTGAACATATGGAAAATCAGAAAAACAAAATATTATTGGTAGAAGATGATACCAACTTCGGGCAGGTTTTGAAGAACTACCTGGAGTTAAATGATTTTGTTGTAGAACTGGCCCGTGATGGTATCCTTGGCTTGGCGGCGTTTCGCCGTGAGCGTTTTGATATTTGCCTGCTTGATGTGATGATGCCTAATATGGATGGCTTCACACTGGCGGAAGAGATCAGGAATGTAGATCCTGATGTGCCTTTGTTCTTCCTTTCTGCTAAGAGCATGAAGGACGATATCCTGCAAGGGTACAAATTGGGTGCAGATGATTACATCACCAAGCCGTTTGACAGCGATGTTCTGCTGTCGAAAATAAAAGCCGTACTGAAACGCAACTCCGAGCTGCAGGATAAACAGCATGCGCAGGTTGAGTTCGTTGTTGGCTCTTATCATTTCAACAGCAAGCTGCGCACACTCAAACATGGCAGCGATACTAACACACTCTCTCCGAAAGAGAATGAGCTGTTGCTGATGCTATGCGAATATAAGAACGACCTGCTGCCACGCGAAACTGCGCTAAAACGCATTTGGGGCAGCGACACATACTTCAACGGCCGTAGTATGGACGTTTACATTGCCAAGCTGCGCAAATACCTCAAAGAAGACAGCAGCGTGGAGATAGTGAACATCCACGGCAACGGCTTCAGGTTGGTAGTACCGGAATAGAGGAGTGATCGGTAAGTTATTTCGAACAGGATGCAATTAATTGCATCCTGTTTTTTTACTTGTTCGCCCTATTGATAGATTCATTAAGCGACTCGTGATAGTTACTTACCTTATAAAAATGAAAAGTGTCGCTATAAAACGCTGGGTTATCCAAATTTTTCTCTACATAGGCTCTTACTTCTTTTGAGCTTTTTATATGCTTCATAAAAGTATCTGCAACAGTAGCTGTCGTAATTCTGTTTTTTGTAGGATTTATGTTTAGGACGCGGACAAGCAGGTAACCTTCTTCATCGCCATCTGTATTAACCGGAGAGCCGGGTGTCAAATAAGCAGAAGGGGAATAAACGTATTTTATGTTTAAAAAAGTTGCATTGTTTACATATGAGGTAAAAGCATTCCATTGCTGATAATGTGGGTTTATACCATGGTGATCCATACGGGTAATGAAATAATATTGATTTTTATTTTCTTTATAGTCCATGAAGGGTGCATCACTCCGTGAATATTCCGGATATTTTGTAACAGTCCTATGAAAAACATCATGCGAAGTTTGAACTAAGATATAGTCTGCCTTATCCGTGTCCTCTATAGCTTTCCATATTCCCAACAGGCTGGTATCTATTATTAATTGTGGCTTTTCGTCTATTGTGTATTTGGAATAGCCGCGGCAGCCGCCAAAATAAATTCCCGATGTAACCAATAAGAAAAATGCAATTTGCTTACGCATAGCGTACATTTTGAAATACAAGTTAAAAAGAATAACCGATAAAACCCATTACAGTACATGCGTCCATTCACCCATTAATTTATTACTTTTGGCACCGATGAAGCACCTGCCTAACCTGCTTACACTTGCCAATTTGTTTTGTGGCTGCATTGCAACTGCCTACATACTTACAGCCCAGCCATACCTGAGCATGACAGTAGGTCATGCCGGGCTGCCTACGTGGCAGTGGATATATGGTGCTAACCAAATGTATCTGGGCAGTATCTTCATTATAATAGCTGCCATATGCGATATGCTCGATGGTTTTGCAGCCCGTGCCCTGAAAGTATTTTCGCCGATCGGTAAAGACCTTGATTCGCTGGCTGATATTGTTTCGTTCGGTGTGGCACCCTCCGCAATACTCTTCAGGATGCTGTGGGATTGTCTGGCTGCAGAAAGAAATGCATTCGATGTGAACATACTGGGTATGGCACCTGCATTTTTGCTGGCATGTTTTGGCGCGCTAAGGTTGGCTAAATTCAATATTACTTCCGATACCCAGAAAAAGTATTTTGTAGGTATGCCAATACCTGCCGTTGGTTTGTTTGTGGCTACCTTTCCGCTGCTCATGTGGTTCACACCACCTGTTATCAGCAGGTATTTCGCCATGTTCGTCCAAAACAAATGGGGTATATACCTCCTTATAGTTGTTTTGTGCTGGCTGATGGTGTCTAAAATTAAATTCCTCAAGATGTTATCGGGTGGGGGTATTAAAGGTATGTGGCCACAATTGCTGCTGCTGGTAATTGGTATAGGTGGTATCTTTGTGGTCGGTTTTGCTGTTTTGCCGTTGGTGTTTGTGCTGTACGTAATATTGTCACTGGTGTACAAATACCCCGAAACAGGCAATGAATAACTTTTAACTTTTGACTTTTAACTTGAATTATGAAATTTATAGCACATATAAACGTAATGCCGCTGAAAGAGTTGCTCGATCCACAGGGCAAGGCCGTGAACACCAGCCTGCACAACCTGGGGCTAACCAACCTGCACGACGTGCGCATTGGCAAGCACATAACACTTCATGTCGATGCACCTACAAAAGATGAAGCAGACAAGCACGTGCGCGATGCCTGCAAGAGGCTTTTGGCAAATCAGGTAATGGAAGCTTTTGACTTTACGCTTACAGAAGCATAGTTTCTTCTCTGCCACCGCCGTATGGGTTCGCAGAGTCATTTTCAAATTTTCAAATTTGCACATTTTCAAATTGTGCGGTTATGCATTTATACCTTGTTCCATCTCCTATAGGTAACCTTGGTGATATAACCTACCGGGCGGTAGAGGTGTTGCGCAATGCTGATGTCATATTGTGCGAAGACACTCGCACCAGTGGCGTGCTGTTAAGACATTATGATATTCAAAAGCCGCTTACCCCGTACCACCAGCATAACGAACATAAGGTGCTTGCGCACCTTGTGGAGCAATTGAAGGCAGGAAAAAAATTCGCATTGATAACCGATGCCGGCACACCCGGCATATCTGATCCCGGTTTTTTATTGGTACGCGAGTGTGTACGCAATAATATACCGGTAGAATGCCTGCCCGGTGCAACTGCCTTTGTGCCGGCGCTTGTACAATCGGGTATACCGTCTAACAGGTTTGTTTTCGAAGGTTTCCTGCCGCTAAAAAAAGGCCGGCAAACCATGCTAAAGAAACTGGCGGAAGAAGAGCGCACTATAATCCTATATGAATCTCCTCACAGGCTGGTAAAGACCTTGCAGGAACTAGCCACATATTTGGGCGCAGATCGTCAAGCTGCCGTATGCCGGGAGCTCACCAAGATGTTCGAGGAAACCAATAAGAACACGATTACAGCCCTTGCTGCCCACTACGGGCAGCACCCGCCAAAGGGTGAAATTGTGATAGTAGTGGAAGGGTTAGGCGACTGATTCCAAAATAGGTTTTTAAATCAGCTATTTTTCCCTACCTTTGTCCCCCGTTTCAAACATGGAGGCTGTAGCTCAGTTGGTTAGAGCATCAGATTGTGGTTCTGAGGGTCGGGGGTTCGAACCCCCTCAGCC
>JBGAJU010000075.1:0-16468 GCA_044224775.1 Flavipsychrobacter sp. | reverse complement strand
CACTATTAACATAAAGGTGGTAAGCCGATCTATGCAGTGGTAAAGGCGCAAAGTGAGGAAAATGCATAACCTTAGGACACTTTATTACAAAGGAGGTAATTGAGCTATTATACGGTAAAGATTCTGAGACTGCAGGATAAAATAATAACCATACCCCGATTCATAGCTTAAGGTACCGGATCATATCCATGTTTTCCCCACGGATGACAAGACAAGAAGCGTCTAAACGCCATCCATCCTCCTTTAAATGGCCCATATTTACGAATAGCCTCCAACCCATATGCACTACAAGTTGGCGTGAACCGGCATTTTGCACCAAAGAACGGCGATATAGCGCCTTGATAGAAGCGAATAAGCCAAATAAATATTATGGAAAATATTTTACGCATCAGGTGTTTTAGAACCACAATTTAGTTCCACTAGTTTTTCTATTCCTTTTAGTACAGACTTTCTCACAGTTTCATAATCCGGCAGAATAGTATCATTAAAGGTAAGGAACAGATGTAATTGCTTGTCGGTGGGTATTACAGTGCAGAGCTGCTGTTTATTCAGCCTCCATGCCTCTGCCATCAACCTGCGTATACGATGTCGTTTTACAGAGCTCCCAAATTTCTTTTTAGGCACCGAAAAACCTGCGAGAACAGGTGAGGCGTTATCTTCGTTCCGTGGCACAAGAAGATATATTATCCTTATAGGAAAAACAGAAAACGCTTTCCCGGTCCGGAAAAGCGTATCAATATGCTGCTCTCGCTTGAGCCGCTCGTATGCTTTAAAAGTATTACGAATGGCGAAAAGTTTTAAAAATTATTTCAAACGGCTTTCGTCTGATACAGTCAGCTTATGACGGCCTTTTGCGCGGCGAGATGCCAATACTTTACGGCCGTTAGCCGTTTGCATACGCTTACGGAATCCATGAACTGATTTACGGCTGCGGCGGCTTGGTTGATATGTACGTTTCATATAATGCTAATTTTGTCCTTTTGGAAAAGGGAGTGCAAAGGTAGGTAAAAAACCCGATTGAGCAAAAATAAATCTAAAAAATCAGTCTATATTATATTTATGCTTCATATTAATAATGGCTGCCCAAAATTGGGCAGCCATTATCTTATTACTATTCTTCGATTACTACATTTTTCTTGCCGAACCTTTCTTTAAGGCGCAACGCAATCAGGCACATTGCAGGTACTACTATCAATGTAAGAATAGTAGCAAAACTTAAGCCGTAGATCATGGTCCATGCCAGCGGGGCCCAGAACGCATTGCTATCGCCACCAAAGAAGATGTGTGGGTTGAAACTGGAGAATAGTTCTGAAAAGTCTATATTCAGTCCAACCGCCAGCGGTATAAGGCCCAACACAGCTGCTGTTGCAGTAAGCAGCACGGGTGTCATACGCGTGCGGCCGGATTCCACAATAGCGTCATACGGAGAATAGCCTTCTTTCAACTTTAGGTCCATAAACTCAACCAGCAGGATGCCGTTTCGGACCACAATACCACAAAGGGCCACGATGCCAATGCCGCTCATAACCAGTGAGAATGTATTGGCGAATATCGCGTGACCTAAGAATACACCTATCAGGCTAAGAGCAATTTCACTCATAATTATTATTGTGCGGCTGATAGAGTTAAATTGTAAAATCAATATTAAAAATATCAACATCATAGATATTCCGAACGCAGAGCCAAGAAATGCGCCTGTCTCAGCCTGGTCTTCCTGTTGACCACCCATTCTCAGGCTAACACCCGCTGGTGGCTGGAAGTTATTCAACTCGTTTTGTACATCCGCTACTACGTTATTCGCTTCAAAGCCATTGAGTACATTTGAAGAAAGAGCAATGATACGTTTTTGGTTTTTGCGCTTAACGCCACCATAAGTAGTGGAGTAACGCACGTCTGCAAATGCGCTTACCGGTACTGTACGTATCTGTCCACCCATCCCCATATCACGGTAGATAACAGGCATATTGCGTATCGCATCTACATCGCGGCGTTGATCTGAAGAGTATCTCAGGTAGATCGGATAATCATCATTAGCATCACGGAAACGTGATATCTCTTTACCAAACACAGCAGTACGTAATGCCATTGCAACAGTCATGGAGCTGATACTTTCGTTGTTCATTCGCTCCCTGTTCAGGTCGAATAGGATCTCAGGTTTATCCGACTGGAAATCGCTAAGCAATTCCTCTACACCGGGTATCTGCTTTTTCTCGAGGTAACCTTTCAACCTGTCAGAAGTAGCAATAAGGCTATCCAGGTTATCGCCGGTTATTTCTATTACAATTGGTTTTTGCTGAGGCGGCCCTCCGTTTTCTTTATCAACAGTCACTTGGGCACCCGGATACTCCCGCACTACAGCACGTATTGCATCGAGGTATTTCTGTGACGACACGCCTTTACGCAATCCAAACTCTACAAACGCCACAGTAATTTTACCTTTATTTGGAAATTCACCTACCTCCCCGCTGTTAGGGTCAACTGCTCCAACAGTCACGTTAGATATAACAGACTTAACGATCGGATTCTTTTTACCTGACGTAAGGTCAATATCAAGTGCTTTATAAACCTTCGTTTCCAGCTTCTGTAATACTTCATCAGTACGTTTTTGGTCGGTGCCTATAGGCATGTTAAGGTACACATACACAAAGTTTGGCTCACCACTTGGGAAGAATGTGAATGGGGGATTACGAACATTATATAAAATAATAGAAAGGGGTAAAAGCAGTATAGTAACCACCAGTACAAGTACCGGCCTCTTTAATGCGCGACGTAACCAACGTGTATACCACTCGCGAAATGCAGGCCAAACTTTGTTTTGGAAAGCATATATCCATTTAGACAGCACATACTTCTGCAATAAAATGAATAGATATACAAATATTGTGAAGTTGCCGAACCCGAATGAACCAGCCAGGTAAGAAATAAGCGCGACAACAACGAAACCAATAAGTGTTATCCTGTCGCCTCGCGTAAAGGTGCGTTTAGTGGTTGGTGCATGATCTTCAGGTTTCATGAAGCTTACCGCAAAAACCGGGTTAATAATATACGCCACCAAAAGTGATGCTATAAGTGTAATAATCAGCGTAACCGGCAGGAAAAACATGAAACTACCTATCAATCCTTTCCAGAACGCCAGAGGCACGAACGGCATGAGTGTAGTTATAGTTCCTGTAAGTACAGGAAGGAAGACCTCACCGGTAGCCAACTTGGCCGCCTTTACAATTCCCACCTTCCCATTATCGTATATACGATGCGTATTCTCTATTACTACAATTGCGTCATCCACAACAATACCAAGCGCAAGCAAGAAAGAGAACAGTACGATCATGTTCAATGTGAAACCGATTGGCGGAAGCACCATAAATGCTATAGCACAAGAAAGCGGAACCGACAACGCCACGAACAATGCGTTTGTAACGCCCATGAAGAACATGAGAATGACAGTTACCAATATAAAGCCGATAATAATTGTATTGATAAGGTCGTGAAGTGTAGCTTTTGTTGCAGATGCCTGTTCACCTGTAGAAACTATGGCCAGATCTTTAGGCAGTTCTTCGACCTGCATCTTTTTAATTAGCTCTTCAATCTTCTCCGATGCCTGTATCAGGTTGGCACCGCTGGCCTTGATCACATTCAGCGTTATCACGTTCTTGCCATCAAGGCGCGCAAAGCTCTTTTGCTCAGCAAAAGTGTCTATCACTGTTGCGATGTCTTTTAGATAGATACTTCTGCCCTGCTGGTTCTTTACTATGATATTACTGATCTCCGTTCCGGCTTTAAACTCGTTCTTAACACTTAAGATCCTCTTCTGGTTGTTCATAGAAACCTCTCCTGCAGTCATGGAAATATTCTCCATAGCCACGGTACGGTCTATGTCATCGAATGTCAGGCCCGCCGCCTGCATTTTGAAAAGGTCAACGTTTATCTGTATCTCGCGCTCGGGCGCACCCACCATATCCACACGCTTTATCTCCTTCAAACCTTCGATTGCATCTTTCACCTTATCGGCATATGTCTTTAATCGGTTCACATCGTAGTTGCCGGAAACGTTCACATTCAAGATAGGAAACTCTGAGAAGTCAATGTCCTTAACCTCAGGCTGGAACGGCAAGTTCTGAGGAAGGTCTTGTTTAGCCTTGTCTACTCCGTCTTTCACATCCTGCTTGGCTTTGTCCACCTTTACATCTGTGTTAAACTCTACAATCACGATAGAGTAATCCTGGAACGAGTTGCTGGTTACTTTCTTTACACCTGTCAGGTTCTTCACCTGCTTTTCAATGGGCTTGGTGACCAGGTTTTCCATGTTCTCAGGAGATGTGCCCGGATAAACCGTTTGCACAATGATCTGTGCCATCTTTATCTCCGGGAACTGCTCCTTTGGAAGGTTGTTGTACGTTATCAGTCCCGCAAGGGTGATAATGATCGTAAGTATATATACAGCTGTGCGGTTGTCTATCGCCCAGCTTGATAACTTAAATTCTTTGAATTTTTCCATATTAATGTTGTTGTACGGTATTAGAATTACACCACACTATCTTATTCACGTGCTTTTGCAATTAATATTGACTATCCCTTTAAGGTCCGTGGTCTATTGAACTGATATTGGTTCATCATTATCCAGGTCCTCATAACCTGCCACTATTATTTTATCTCCTGCGCTCAACCCTGATATTACTTCTACCATGCCGTTAGCTATGCGCCCGCTCGTTATCATCACAGCTTTCGCCTTGTTGCCGTCTGCTATATACACCATTTCACCTTTAGAGGTCTTTTGTATCACAGATACCGGTATCACCAGTGCCTTACTGTTCTCATAATTAGCTATCTTCAGTACGCACGACATGTTCGGATGTAGTTTGCTATTACCATTAAGCCTAACCTGCACGTTAAATGCACGCGACATAGGGTCTACTGATTTAGATACGTAGCTCACCTTAGTTTTCAAGGTATCGTGGGTATCAGGAAAGATCAATATAGCCAGATCTCCTTGCTTCACTTTGCCGAGGTAGTTCTCACCCAGGTTTGCTTCCGCTTTAAGTGTGCTGGTATTTACTACACGAATAGAGCTCATCATGCCATTGTCGCCCACTTTCATATTCACAGCATCTACAGTACCGTTAATGGGAGATATTATGTTATAAAGATCTTTGCCTGCTTTCATCACATCTTTTTGTTTCAGCAGGTTCTCATATTGTGTTTTTGCAGACATCAGCTGCACTTCTGTGCCTATGTTCTGCTCCCAAAGCTTCTGTTGCTTTTCATAAAGCGATTTTGCCAATTCTATCTGGGGCTCAATGGCCTTTATTTGTTGCTCTGCTACAGCGGCATCCAATGTAGCCAACACCTGTCCCTGGTGCACTGCCTGTCCCACCTGAACGTAAACGTGATTGATAGTTCCCAATGTGCGCGCAGTCGCGTTCACCACCTGGTCGCCGGTTATTTGCGACTGAACTTCGATAAAGGCGTTGAATACGGTTGGTTGCAGGTCTGTCACCGACACCGCTGTTACCTTACCTGCAGTTGTATCTGACTTACCAGTTGTTGCCTCCAGCGTTTTGATCCTTGCGTCGATCTCTGTCCGTTGTTTTTTAAGCGCTGCAAGTTCTGCCGCCGGGTCTTTTGTGCCACCGCCACATGATGCGAAGATCATAGCGGGTATCAATAAATAAATTAACTGTTTCATGTAGTATGTGTATTTAAATTTTTAATTGTTGTTTACAAATCTCTAATAACGAATTCTCTATCCTATTTTAGTAATCCAAGTGCCTTTCTCAGGTCTGCCTCTGCATTTATCACATCTAGCATCGCCGTAAAGTAGCTGTTCTGCGAACGCAATAGTTCTGTTTGCGCTGTAGTTACTTCAAGGTTGCTTCCTACGCCTGCTTTGTATTTCTTCTGGGCCAAAGCCAATACATCGTTTGCCAATTCCAGGTTACGCTTTTGGCTCTGCACCTGCAGGAGCGAATTTTTCAGGTTAGTACGTGCAGACGATGACTGGAAGTCTATGGCCAGTTTCAGGTTGTCAATATTATTCTTTGTCTTCTCAATATTCAACCGTGCTTCAGATACCTGGTGCTGGCGCACAAAACCATTAAATATTGGCGCCGTGAGTGATACCCCGAACATAGAGTACACATTATAGTCGTGATAGTTGAACAACTTCCTGAAGTAATATTGCCCCGTATTAGCTCCATACTGGTATACACCGGAAAGACTTGGCAATGCTGCTAACTTGTAACGCTTAAGGTTAAATTCATTGAGTTTTAACGTCGTCATCAGCACATCGTACTCAGGAACATTCTCAATGCTGCCGGTTTCTGATGCTAGCGTCATGGCTTCTGTCTGGCTTTTTTCAATAGAGGTATCGGTAAGTACAATGGGCGTGTTAATGTTCATGCCTATATTGAACTTCAATGCCTGCTCAGCCATTGTGAGCATATTGCTTACCCTTATGCTGTCTGTTGCTAAGTTGTTCAACTGCACTGTAGTACGTTCCACTTCTATTTTTTCCACGAAGCCATTTTTCCTCATCACATCTAGGTCACGCTCCATACTGCGCACAAGTGCCAGCGAACTTTTTATGATCTCGTACTGCCTGTAAGCGATGACTAGCGAGTTGTATGTTTTGTATACATTGTAACGCACACCTTCCTTTGTCACATTCTCAGCCTTCCAGCCCAGCTCCATAGCCGTGTTTTTTGCCTGCAAGGCAACAATAACACTGCCATCAAATAGTAATTGCGAGGCAGTAATGGCGCCGTTTACCATGTACGGTATGGTAAATTGCACTGCATCTATCTTATCCTTTGGTGCTGCCGCAACACCCGGGAATGAAAACGATCCCCCGCCTATGTAGGAATACTGCGGTATATTAAAGTGCGTACCATCACCTTTAAAGTTGATGTGCGGATAGGCAGCAGAAGTTGTTTGCCGTGTTTGCGCTTCCAATATTTGCGCATCAATATGCGCATTCTTTACAGTGTAATTGTTTTTAAGCGCATAATCCGTAGCCTCTGCCAGGCTCAGGCGAACAACCTGTTGTGCCTGTGTTGCAGAGATCAATATTAATGTGCTTAAGACGAGATAGATCCGTTTCATATTCGTGGTGCTTGCTTTAAGTATTGCTCTTTATATTTCTGATATAGTTTTTCTCCTTTGGGGGTCATAAGGCCATACATAAAATGTTCGCCTATTTCCATTGCAACCGACATTAGATTATTGCGATCGCTCACCAACAGACTGGGCTGCAAGATCAACATCGATGTTTCCAGGCGGTAGCGTGCCATGAGGTCGGCATTCAATCCTTCACGATAAAGGCCCTCTTTTATACCCTGCAGTATATTATCGCGCATCATTACGACGTCGTTTTCCACGAGCATATCCCTGAAGGTCTTATACGCCTGAGGGTAAAAACGCTGCATCTCGAACAATGCCAGAGGATTTATCCGTTTGTGCATCTCATCAAAGAAGACCAGGATCTTCACCATCGCCTCTATAGCGTTCTCCGACTCGCTTAATATGGTTGTACAACTGGAACCCATATTGTTTTTATGCCATATAACCGACTCGTTTACCACCTCATCCTTGTTGGCAAAGTGCTGATACAGCGTTTTTTTAGAAATACCTGTCCTACGCGCTATATCGTCCATGGTAATTGTTTTAAACCCGTATTGAGTAAACAATTCTGCGGATGCACTAAGTATTTTTTCTAATATATCCATATCTCAAAACAAAAAACTTCAATTGCGGGCGCAAAACTATGGAAACATTTTGCATAAAAATAGTTTCCTGAGTATTTTAATTTCTTATTGGCCCATTTATCAAATAAATAGAGATGCTCTTATTATATATAATACCGCATATTCTCAACTTAGTATATCTTTACGAGCTAAGTCAATCCTTAACTAAAATCAATTTTGTTATGGGCTTCATGAAAGATTTTAAAGCCTTCGCAATGAAAGGCTCGGTTATTGATCTCGCTGTCGGTGTTGTCATCGGCGGGGCGTTCGGTAAAATAGTTACTGCAATGGTGGATGATGTTATCATGCCGCTGGTTGGTGTTATCATGGGCAAAGGCCAGATGTTCACCGACAAATTTATTGTGCTGAAAGCGGCGAAAGACGGTGACGTATATAACTCTCTCGACGAGGCCAAAAAAGCCGGTGCAAACATATTTGCATACGGGCACTTCATACAAACAATCGTGGATTTTCTGATAATTGCATTCTTCATCTTCCTGGTTATACAGGCGATGGCGCGCATGAGGCGTAAAGAGATCGAGGCAGAAAAAGCAGCAGCAGAGGCGGCAGCGGCAACACCACAACCACCCACAAAATCTGAAGCTCTGCTTACAGAAATTCGCGACTTGTTGAAAAAATAGAGTTTTAAGATACTCGGCAGTTAACAAAACCTGACTACAAAGGCTTACTTTTGAATGGTCTAGGCAATCATTGTTTCCTTCAACATGAAATGAAGCCCTAATGGGCTTAAGAGGCATATGGGAAAGGTACTCACGCAGCTTCGCGCTATGAAGGCGCAAAATAAAAGCGGATTCGCCGTGTTGGCCGATCCGGATAAGATAGCGCCTGCAGATATGCAATACCTCGCAAGGCTGTGCAACGATGCCGGCGTGAATTACCTTTTCATGGGTGGCAGCCTCTTGATGGTTCACCAAATGGAGTTGTGTATACAGCGATTCAAAACAGAAAGCGATATACCGGTCGTACTTTTCCCGGGTAGCCCGGCGCAGGTAACACCATACGCCGATGCACTTTTGTACTTGTCACTCATTTCAGGCCGCAATGCCGACATGCTCATTGGTCAACACGTTATTTCAGCTCCACAGGTAAAAGCAAGTGGCCTGGAAGTAATATCTACCGGTTACATGGTTATAGATGGCGGTGTGCAAACCACTGTATCCTACATTAGCAATGCACAACCCATACCTGCAGATAAACCCGAAATAGCACTTTGCACTGCGTGGGCCGGTGAGTTGCAGGGAAAACATGTTATTTACATGGATGCCGGCAGCGGTGCACGCAAACCAGTCTCTACAGAGATGATCAGCAAGGTAAGTAGCCACCTGGAGATTCCACTATTTGTAGGCGGAGGGATATTAACTCCTGAAAGAGTATACGAGAATTGTGTAGCTGGTGCAAGTATTGTAGTTGTAGGCAATGCAATAGAGCGAGACCCACTTCTGATACGCGATATGGCACAGGCGAGCCGTGAAGCTGTTGCAAAAAAAGCAACCAGTAATTAATTAGCTATAAATCGTTTTGATGTTTGAGAAGTCCCATTTCAAGTTCGCCGAAAATATGCGAGTGATTAGTGGTATCTAAACTCTTTAGAATAGCGTTCCTTCTTTGGGTTACATCTATACCACCTTTTGTAATGGTTCTCGTTGCATTCACAGTTGCAACAGTGCAATAACGGGCAAATACGTCATCTACCACACTCGCGTTGTAAGAAGGCCTTTCGGAAAAGTTGGGCTTCGTTTTTGTGAATTGTAACATAGAAATCTTTGTTTGAGTAATTTAAAATTACCGCTGCATACGAACGTCACGTGTTAACGAATTAATTAAAAACCCTAATAATTTGTTATTAACAATTGATTTTCTTAAATGTGTTGCGCCGGCACCCGGCTTAAACCCATGCTGCCATTGCAATTTACCAACGAAGTCTTAACTCTATTACATTGATTCACAATAAGATCGACTATATTAAATGACAATACTATAGCGCGTTCAATTGCTTCCTTCTGTTTTGTTCACTACATTTATATCGCTTATCATCAGGGGAATATATGTTCAGTTACCTCGCCAACAAATTTCGACGCATTACGTCTAACCAGATGTACATTGCTGAAATAGACGGCATCCGTTTCCTCTCCCTGTTCCTGGTTACACTTTTTCATATACGCGGGTACTTCCTTGATCATTTAAGTAAGTCAGCTATGCAGTTGAATGATAGCCCAGCTGACTATTATTGGCTGAACCGTTTTTTTGACAACGCCGACAGAAGTGTTCCTTTATTTTTTGCAATCAGCGGTTTCATCCTCAGTATCCCTTTTGCCAATCATTATATCAAGGACGGGAAAAAAATAGACCTGAAACAGTATTATATCCGCAGGTTGACACGCCTGGAGCCTCCTTACTTTATAGTAATGATCTGCATCTTTTTCGCACAGATAATTGTAGGAAATTATGAGTTTAAAACTCTCTTACCCAGCCTCGGTGCATCGCTTATTTATTCCCATGACCTGATATTCCGGCACACACCGTTGGTCACGGTTGTTGCATGGACGCTGGAAGTTGAGATACAATTCTATACCCTTGCGCCGTTCTTATTCCGCATTTTTTCGTTACAAACTATCCTGCGCAGGTCAATAGTCGCATCATTCATTATCATGTTCGTGGTGCTACAATATTTCTATCCACCCACATTCCTCAGCATTTACGGCCACGCACAGCACTTCCTCATTGGCATCCTGCTCGCCGACTTTTACGTTTGTGGCTTTGCTATAGATTTTTTCAAGCAAAAATGGGTGGCGTTACTTGCACCCATTGTCTTCCTTATTATGTTCTTGATGCCTAGGTGGGAACAGACTTTTCCACCACATGATCGACCCTTTATGCCAGACCTGTTGTGCATGGGCATAGCTTTCCCGTTCCTGCTAGGTTTGCTTTATTATACAATACTCCGAAACGAGATCGTAAAAAAGGTGTTCAGCTATAAATTCATCCCCATTATTGGCGGCATGTGCTACACAGTGTACCTTATCCATTATACCACAATTTCCATGCTCGGCCGTTTTACTGTAAAACTGCATTTCACCAACTGGTTCATTCCAAATCTATTGCTCCAGTTTGTTTTACTCATCATTCCTATCCTACTCATATCTTCTGTGTTTTTCTTGTATGTGGAACGTCCCTTTATGTCTAAAAAATTAATGGACAAGCTTACAAGAAAAAATAAACCATCGGGAGAAAAAGTAATCGCACCCGTAGAAGTTTTAGAGAAATAGATGATGAACAGCATATACAGTAGGTTCAGAAGAATAACGACCAACCAGCTATATTTCCCGGAAATAGATGGTATTCGTTTTCTTGCCATTACGCTGGTCGTGCTGTTTCACATCCATGGGTATTTCATTAAAAAATCACCTTTTACTGAAAACATGGCTGATTTTTCAATACTCAGCACGCTATTAAAAAACGCCGAACGGGGCGTAGAACTCTTCTTTGTACTCAGTGGTTTTATTCTCTGCCTCCCTTTTGCTCATCATTATGTAAACAAAGGCAAAAAAGTATCTCTGAAGAACTACTACCTCCGCCGTCTCACCCGTCTTGAGCCACCCTATATTCTGGCGCTTACAGCAATATTACTCATGCACATTGCCATCAACAGCCATCCTGTCGACGTGCTGATACCGCATTGGCTTGCTTCGCTGGTGTATGCACATAATATCATTTATCACCACGTCCCAATGCTCACAGTAGTTGCATGGTCACTTGAAGTGGAAATTCAATTCTATTTATTGGCACCACTGCTTTTTACCATATTCGCATTGCCCAAACCTGTTAGACGCAGCATATTACTGGTGAGCATAATAGTTCTTGTCTTTCTAAAGTCTGTCTATATACCCACATACATAAGTCTCTACGTGTTCATACAATATTTTTTAATTGGCATGTTACTTGCTGACTTTTATGTAAGTGATTCATTTTCAACAATATTTAATAAAAAATGGATGAGTATACTTGCAGTGGTTTGCCTGGTTACTATACTTTATATGCCCATTAAAAGCAGGGAGCTTCCACCGTCAACTTTATTTGCCGCCAAACTTAGTTTCCCTTTCCTTGTAGGGCTGTTCTATTATAGCGTATTAAAAAATGATGTACTCAAAAAAGTATTCAGCTATAAGTTCATCCCCATTATCGGCGGCATGTGCTATTCTATTTACCTGCTTCATTATACCATAATATCGGTCATTGGCAGGTATACAAAGGGTATACATATTTCAAATAATTATTTATTGAATCTGTCTTTGCAGGTCATTTTAATGAGCATCCCAATTCTCGTTCTTTCCTCTCTCTACTATTATTATGTTGAGCGCCCGTTCATGTCACGAAAATGGCTGGAAATGCTGATCAAAAAAGACCGCAGACCAAAAGATATCAACATTGCGTCATAATAAAATACTCGCCATAATATTTGCCTTTTTACTTTCAATTAACCATCGTATCTTTGTTTGACCGCAAGAGCTATTTCCCAATAATTTATTTATTTCTATTAGCTGCGCACCGGTCTTTAAAAACAGGAGCGTTATGACAAAGTATATTTTTGTAACCGGTGGTGTTACTTCATCTTTAGGAAAAGGGATCATTGCAGCATCCCTCGCGAAATTGTTACAGGCACGTGGATATAGTACCACCATACAAAAATTTGACCCTTACATTAACGTTGATCCGGGTACGCTAAATCCCTATGAGCATGGCGAATGCTATGTTACAGAAGATGGTGCGGAGACCGATCTTGACCTTGGCCACTACGAGCGCTACCTGAATACATTTACATCTCAAGCCAACAACGTAACCACAGGGCGTATATACCAGCACGTTATCAATAAAGAGCGTGAAGGCGCATATCTTGGCAAAACAGTACAGGTTATCCCGCACATTACCGATGAGATAAAACGCCGCATGCTGTTGCTTGGCGAGGATAATAATTTTGATATAGTAATTACTGAATTAGGCGGAACGGTTGGCGATATTGAATCGCTGCCCTATATAGAGGCTGTGCGCCAGCTAAAGTGGGAAATGGGTGATGAAAATTGTCTTGTTGTTCACCTCACACTCATACCATATCTGAAAGCGGCAAAAGAATTAAAAACGAAGCCTACACAGCACTCTGTGAAGATGATGAGCGAGCATGGGTTGAACCCCGATGTGCTGGTATGCCGTACAGAGGAACCATTATACAAAGACCTGAAACGCAAAATTGCCCTGTTCTGTAACGTAACACAGGATGCGGTTATTGAAGCGCTTGATGCTGATACTATTTATGGTGTGCCGCTGGAAATGATGCGTGAACGCCTTGATATTATCTGCCTGGAAAAACTGGAACTGCCACATGGCAAAGAACCGGATCTTTCAAAATGGAAAGAATTCCTGAATAAACTGCGTTATCCAAAAGGAAAAGTGACCATAGGCCTGATAGGTAAATATGTGGAGCTGCAGGATGCTTACAAATCGATACTGGAAGCATTGATACATGCAGGCGCAATGAATGAATGCAAGGTAGAAGTGCGCAACATACACTCAGAATACCTGACCAAAGAAAATGCGCGTGAGAAACTCCACAACCTTGATGCGATATTAGTTGCTCCCGGTTTTGGCAGCCGTGGCATAGAGGGTAAGATAGACGCAATCCGCTACGCCCGTGTAAATAAGATACCGTTCTTCGGTATATGCCTGGGCATGCAGATGGCATGCGTTGAGTTCGCACGTAACGTGCTGAACATGCCTAAAGCACACTCTACTGAAATGGACCCTGATACCGACCAGGGCGTTATCTGTATGATGGAAGAGCAGAAAGCTATCACCCAAAAAGGTGGCACAATGCGCCTGGGCAGCTACGAATGTGAGCTGCACAGGGATTCCACCACTGCTTCTATCTATGGCAACACAAATATTTCTGAGCGCCACCGTCACCGCTACGAATTCAATAACGAATATCTCTCGGCATTTGAACAAGCGGGGTTTGTTCCGGTAGGTAAAAACCCTAATACAAGCCTCATAGAAATTGTTGAATTAAAAGATCATCCATTCTACATAGGCGTGCAGTTCCATCCGGAATATAAGAGTACGGTAGAGAATCCGCACCCATTATTTGTAGCCTTTATTAAAGCTGCAAAAGACGCACAGGAACAAAGAAATGGTTTTGTAAAAAGACCTTTTGAGAAGAGCGCGGTGTAATTCAAGAATAATTATAAAAAGAGGAACGGCAATTTTAAAAATTGCCGTTCCTCTTTTTACGCTTCCACTCTCTTTATATCTGCCCCCAGTGCATTCAGCCGCTCATCTATACGCTCATATCCCCTGTCTATCTGGTGTATGTTTTGTATGGTACTTTTTCCTGTAGCTGAGAGTGCAGCTATAAGCAGCGCCACACCCGCCCGAATATCAGGCGATACCATGTTGATACCACGCAAAGGCATTTGTTTATCCAGCCCTATAACCACTGCACGGTGTGGGTCACACAGTACTATCTGCGCGCCCATTTCTATCAGCTTATCGGTGAAGAACAACCTGCTTTCAAACATCTTCTGGTGTACTAATACGGTGCCTTTTGCTTGCGTAGCCAGTACCAGCACTATACTCAGCAGGTCAGGCGTCAGGCCCGGCCACGGGTGGTCATAAACCGTGAGTATAGAGCCGTCTATAAATTTTTGTATGCGGTAATGTTCTTGTGCAGGTATATGTATATCATCTCCTTTTATGGACATTTGTATACCTAGTTGTTCAAACGTTTCAGGTATAACGCCCAGGTGCTCTACATCTGCATCTTTTATCGTCAGCTCACTTTGCGTCATGCCCGCCAGGCCAATGAAAGAGCCTACTTCTATCATATCTGCCAGTAACCTGTGGGAGCAACCATGCAGTTTGCTTACCCCACCTATAGTAAGCAGGTTAGTGCCTATGCCACGTATGTTGGCACCCATGCTCATCAACATACGGCATAGTTGCTGTATGTATGGCTCGCACGCTGCATTATAGATCGTGGTAACACCTTCAGCAAGTACTGCGGCCATAATAATGTTTGCCGTACCGGTAATGGATGGTTCATTCAGCAGCATATTCGCACCGCGCAAATTCACCGCATCCAGGCTGAACATCTGGTTGTCCGCATCATATACAAAATCAACTCCTAGTTTCTCAAAACCGCGTATGTGTGTGTCAAGTCTTCTTCTTCCGATTTTATCCCCGCCCGGTTGGGGTATGTATGCGCGTCTGAACCGCGCCAGCATAGGCCCGGCCAGCATCACGGTACCCCTCAATTTTCCGGATTTCTTCTTGAATGCGTGTGTAGTGAAATAGTCTGGGTCCACACTGTCTGCCTGCAGTACAACAGTATTTTTTTCCGGGCGCTCAACTTTCACACCCATATCTCCCAGTAGCTCTATCAGCGTGTTTACATCTATTATATCAGGCACATTCGACAGTGTCACTTTTTCATCCGTCAGCAGTACAGCACACAATACCTGCAGTGCTTCATTTTTTGCGCCTTGTGGCGTGATGATACCTTTTAAAGGTTTGCCTCCGCGAATTTCAAATGCATTCATACCTAAAATGCTGGCTGATTTTATTTATTCTTATTCTTGAATTTCTTCTTGTTATAACCACCATACCCACCACCGCCATTGTTATCACGGTCCCGGAAGTTGCGGTTGTTGTTGCCGCCCTGGTTTCCTTTAAAGTTACGGTTGTTGTTATTATTGTTGTTCCGCTGCTTAAAGTTGCGGTTGTTGTCAAAATGCACACGGTAGCCGCCGGTCTCATAGGTTAGTTTACCGCCACTTATTTCAGCCAGCTCGTTTTTTATCATATCATCGTGTACAGGTTCTTTGTGCCAGTTGTTGTAGGCAAGCTTCATGTAGTAACCTATTGCCTGGGTAAGCCCTTGCTTGGTTTCTTCATTTTCTTCTACCATCGCCCTGTCCAGCAGCACCTGTATATTTTTGCCCAAATGCCTGTGCCTGAAATTCTCCTGTGGGTACGGCAGCACTTCCGGTTTTTTAAATACGGCTTCCGGTGTAGGGCATGGGTATGGCGCATCCACGTCCAGGTTAAAGTCCGTCATCTGGAACAGGTGGTCCCAGAGTTTGTGTTTATAATCTTCTATCTGTTTCAGGTGCGGGTTCAGTGTGCCCATCAGCTCAATGATGATCTCTGCCTGCTTCAACCGCTTTTCGCGGTCGTCCACAGTTACCAGGTATTCTATCATTTTCTGCACATTACGCCCATATTCAGGCATCAGCAGTTTGCTGCGCGTTGTATTGTATTCCATCAAAAATTAATTATGCTAAAGAAAAAGAATTTGAAACGCTTAGTTCCTTGTCCGAACGGACCGGGGTGGAACAAGCTATCGCAAATGTACATATTTCCCGGATAAAAAGCGTACCAGTGTCAAATACAAAAAACGCCCCGAGAGGGGCGTTTGAGAATATCTATACTCTTAGGTTTTAACTTCTGACTTTTAACTTAGATTAGTTGTAGTTAACAGTTACCGGAACACCTGTTGCGTTGGTGTAAGAACCAGACGCTTGGCCTGCAGTAACGTTCAGGGTAGCACCTACGTTCAAAGTTTGTGTACCACCGCTGCTCAAAGTACCTGTTGAAGAAGGTGAGCTGGTGAAGCTGTTAACGGTCATGCTGTGAGAAGCACCATCAGTTATTGTGCAGCT
>JBGAJU010000074.1:0-16646 GCA_044224775.1 Flavipsychrobacter sp. | reverse complement strand
AGCAAAAAATTTCTTTATCCTCAACCGCTCGCTCACAATGCGATAATGCACATACCCGCTATGCCATTTCTTAGCCTTACCAAATATTAACAGAAGCACAATGGCGAGAATGCATAAAAACTCCACAGTAGCCATTAGGGTATGCGCAACATGGAATGACAAATAAAGTGCAAACGCAAGTACTTCTATTAAGCCAATAACGAATCCCAGTGTCCAGATCCGTTTGTACTTGCGGTTATACAACATCGCATTGGTGTCATATTCTTGCTGCTTCTCTTCTATAAAGTACAGAAGGTGATTCGTATCTGTAATGTCAATTATCTCCTGTTCTTTCTTCCGTTTATAATGCTCGTGGTGCAGATAATTGATATGGGGTTGTCTATCTTCAGGGTTCAGTATAAGAATGTCCTTTCTTTTTTCTATTGCGTAGGCAACAATATCGCCGGTACCGCCCTTGCCCTGCCCTGCTTTCCCATTCCACACAGCAATAAGATAATCAGTTTGCTCCACAAGCTTTTTCCCCATCGATAAATACAGTTCATTTACCTCCTCGCCCGTTTTATGCCCAACTATACTAATATGCGATTTGTCTACCCTGTTATATACATTGTAGAACTCCTGCCTTACCGTATCATTTGTAAATGTTTTCAGGTATTCATCAACCTCGAACGGCAATATTAATTTTAGCGGTAATTCCATCGATAAAGCAACATTTGCAAAAAGAGTATCTGCTCCTTCTGCAAGCGGACAAAGTGCAACAAATTCGGCTACCGGGTTATGCTCCCGTACTGCGAACATAATATTCTGAATAGCCCTTTCCATTAAAGGCCTCACCTTGTCCATCTGCTCTTTGGTCAGCAACCTGTGGCCTGTAATGCTTATAGTAACTTTACTCATGACGAAGGTGTGATCGGGCTATTTCTTTGTAAGCGACTTCACAATTTTGATGAACGCCTTGTTCAGTTTGTGTGACCTCGGAGATATCCTGATATAATCACTATTCAACGACCTGAATACCCCCCCATCTAGAGCGTTGGCTCCAAACTGGTTAATTGAGTTAATAAATGTTTTCGAGTCAGGAAACTTATCCGACACATTAACCAGCAGGTAATTTGAATCCGACGGAATAAACGTATAACCCATTCTACTTAGCTCTCCTTCTAAAAATTTACGCTGTTTATCGCAATATGATTTTGATTCTTCGAGGAACTTTTCGTCGCCAATAACCAACTCTGCCAGTTTTTGGCTGATGACTGTTGTTGAAAATGGGGTCTGCCGTCTTTCTATAGCCAATACTTTCTCCTGTGGTCCTGCAACATAACCAATACGCAGCCCGGCAAGGCCGAAGCCCTTCGAAAAAGAACGGAGTATAAGCAGGTTAGGCAGCTTTCCTGCATACTTCATCAGGCTCTCTCCACCAAAATCGATGTTCGCCTCGTCTATCATAAAGATAACAGAGGGATGGTCTTTTATTATCCTAATTATCTTCTTAACATCCAATGCCTTCCCCGTAGGATTGTTGGGATTGCACAAAACAACCACTTTGGTCTTTGAAGTTATACTTTTCGCCACCTGCGCGTAGTCCATATCCATCTTCTTCGAGAATGGAATGAATTTAGGCACCCCTCTTACCAGCAAAGAGAGTATTTCATATGCCGGAAAACTTATCTCAGGCAACAATACCTCATCTCCCGGGTCAATAAATGTCAGTAACGTAACGTGAAGCAGATCACTGATACCCGGCCCGACATGCACTTCCTCTTCGCTCAGCCCATTGACCTTCGCGATCTTGTTGCGAAGATTGATAGCCGTTACTTCAGAATAAGAAGTCAGGTCTATCTCTTTTGTCTTCAGGTACTTTTTAACAGATTTTGGGCAACCTATCGGATTGATACCTATGCTTAGATCAATAGGATAGCTTTGGTCCTCCAGGTAAGCATAATCTACAAGGCCGCTGCGGATAAAATTAGACAGTGACAGGGATATATCACTTTTATCAATGATTTTTGTGTTATTTAACAGATACTCAAAATCAGACGTCATCATTCCGGATTAAACCAATTGCATAAATACGATATTTATTTCGATTTTTATAGCTTTGCCCATCTCTCAACCACGCATATATGCTTGAAAATGTTGTAGTAAGGACTGCCGGCATTCAAGACATCCGTTCGCTTGTTGCACTTAACCGGAAGTGGCAAAAGGCTGTCCTTAATGGGGAAACGGGCCGCGGCTTCTTGTCCGGAGAAATAACCGAGGATGCCTTTTCATTAATGGCGACTAATAACGAGATAGCCGTCGCGCAAAATAATAACGGAGAGATAATCGCCTACCAGCTGATCAGCAACACATCTAACGGCAGTATTCTTACCATACACGAAGCACTTGTAACAACAATAATAGAAAAAGGTCTTCTTCCCCGGGATTCAAAAGTGGGCATAGGTGTGCAGATATGCGTTGATACATCATTCCAGGGCACAGGGTTAAAAACCAAAGTACTTGAGCAGCTACGCAAATTGGCCGCCGGCAAATATGATTTCCTGTTCTCTACTGTAGGAAAAGATAACGAACGCTCATACAAAGCCCACAAAGCCGACGGATGGGAGGTCATTTACGAAACAGAAACACACTACTGCATTCTATACAGGTTGTAACACCTCAGCCTGCTGACTATTCATTCGCTCCGCCTGGTTACTTATTCCGAACAGCAACGCCATGCCAAACGTATCCACCAGCAGATCTGTATGGTCATAAACGACCGGGCTAATATAAGCTTGGTGAAATTGATAGGTTTGCTTGTTAATGTATTCATGCAAACCATGGGCGTGCCTTCTCTTATGTTTTGCGAACAACCCCCACCTGGTAAAATAAACAAGTATATTAGGATTTATATCCTCATCAAGGTTCATATCTATCAATGCATTCATCTTGGCCAGGTAAACCTGGTCATAACTGCCGCTCAATAGGTAGTTCGCAGTAGCGTGAAGATTTTCTACATGGCTGGCTGAAAAAGCATATAAAATAGATTGATCCTGAGTAATGCGGTAATACTCTTCCAATGCCAATTGCTTGATGTAAGGCCCAACGGTCATAAAGCTATTCATCAATAGCTCCCTTAAACGATCTGCAGACGACAATTGATATATCATCAGAGTTCTCTGCAAACTTTCTTTCTTGGCATTATAGGTGCCTTCTTCTATTATAGGCAGCAACAATTTCTTCATTTCTGCCTCCAACAGGTTATCTAACAGCTCTATCGCAAACAAACTATTCTCCAGCGATTTATCCTTACTGCTGATAACATCCTGCACAACCTGTATAGAATCTTTGTCGTAAAGCACCTTAAGCACTTCGAAAAGCAGGTTCTTTAAAGTGCGTATATGATCCGCCAATGCCTCTACAAGCGCCTTATCTACATCTCTGGCAATATCATTGATCGCAGATTCCGCCGACATGATCTCTGCTGCAACGTCCTGGCAAAGGCCGGTAAAGAAAAAAGCATCATCACGCTTCATCACATATTTGCCCTGGTAGATCATCTGCAACATCTGCAGCATTTGCACTCTCAACGGCAATTCTGAAACCCCATAGTATTCTTTTACAAAACTCACCCTGGCTTCCTCCGATTGATGCCCCATGTATTGAATAATAAGCAACCTGCTGAAAAAATGCTCATTATTGTAATACACACTTTTCAACCTGCGGACAATTGCCGCCTCTCCGACTGTCGTTTTTAAATGTGGATTATAGTAAGTGATATATTCGAGTATCGATTCTTTATCCTGCTTAAGCGGACTACTCAGCGCCTTCCTCACAAGGTTATGCGCTTCAGGCATCAATATCTTATTGGCCATCCTCTCTGCTCTCTTAGCAGGCATCTGGCGCTTAAAACTGCTTAAATAGCTCCTGATCTTAGCACTATAATTACTGAACAACGAAAGCGTGAACCAGCACCAAACACCAAATACAGCAAGATAGAAGAAAGCTGCAACGCGTAGAAAAATTAATATGTCGCTATTATTAAATGCCACCGACAGCAGCCACAATAGCCCACCGGCAAGGATTGTTGCATACTGCGTAATAGTACCATCAACACTCGTCTGAAGTTGCGCCCTGTCTTCGGGGTCTGTCACCTGGAAAACTACTTTCATCGCAGGCACGGTCACTCCTTTCCTGATAACCCGGTCACTCCATTTATTCAGCAGGAGGAAAAAAACCAGGAAAAGAGGAATATCGTAAAACACCAATCCTGTAACCGCCGCTATCACCGACGAGACAAACAATATCAACGGCAATAGCATAAGCGAGATCTTCATCCCATATGAACGAATGATACTACCCGACAACAACGATATCAGTAACTCTCCAATTTTAATAACGCTGAATACCACAGCCACAATAGCGGCCACATCCATCGCGCTCTCAGCAGCAATGTGACGTACAGACAGAAGATAGGTATAATCAGCAAAATATACAGTAAGCACCGAAAACACGGTAACAACCGCGATCAGCATATAGAACTTATCCCTCCTGAAGAAAGCTAGGTCCATTTTTTTTGGCGCATGGGCGGCATGTGTCGCTGCTAATTTCTCTTTATTGTTCTCATATATCCTTTTAAGCGGGATGATAGCTGCTAAATAAGATACACCGGAAAGTATATACAAGAATGAAGGGCTCACCCACTTCGTCAAAAAAGGAATGATAAGGAACGCAATAACAGATGCCAGTACCTCACCCGATCCTATCAACGCCAGCAGCCTCTTGCTTTGCGATATGTTGAATATCCGCACACAGATAGTAGCAAATCCCAGCGCCTGCATAGATGCGAAAGGCAATACCACAATAAAGCCCGTATAAGCTATGTAAATAGACCATTTAGATGAATCATCTATAAAATATCGGCATAGATAGAGGATGATCGCCGATAGCCCATAGATAACAAACCCCATGGTATAACTGTAAATGATACCCGACTTCCGCTGCCATCTTTTATATAGGGTAATAAGCAAAAAACCAAAAATGCCCGACATGATATATACCGGAGGCAAACTGGTGATGCTGGTTTTCTTAATAAAATAAGTACTCGCAACAACAAAAAAGAATGCCGCCCCGAATCCCGAAAGCAGTGACTGGATGAACAACAGCCGGAAATCCTTCTCCTCAGAGTGGCTCAGATCTATATACTTCGTTAACCTCCGTAATGTCATACTACCCTTTTAGATCAAAAATTATCCTTGCCATATAGTTCCTGCCCGGCTGTATGATTCGAGGTGCAAACACACCACCATCAGCAGTACGAACACCCGGCGTATAGTACTTTGTATCTGCAATGTTATTACAGCCAACCTGTATCAATATGCTCTTTAATACCTTATAACCAACTGTTGCATTCAGTAACGCGTATCCGGGTATATTTGTGAAAGGATTAGACGCAACAGACGTATTCTTTCCCGTTGGCTTATCGCCCACATAATTTACCCGCACATTCACATTACATTTATTTCGGAAGAACGAAACATTTGCCCCTGCATTCCCCGAGAAAGTAGCAATATCACCCGTACGCACAGAAGAGTCTGCCCCTTTCGATGAAGTGAAGATGGTCTGCGAATTTGTATAGCTTGCATTAGCGTATACTGTAAGGTGCCTATCTATAAATATCTCCGATGCCACCTGCGCGCCATATACCAGGCCCTTACCGAGATCCCGGTATTGTTGAGTAGAGCCACTGCCGTAAGATACCTTCACCAATGCTAGCAAATGTGAGTAGTCGCTCCTGTAGCCCGAAAGTTCTACATAACTCTTCTTGCTCAGCTTGTAGCGAGCCGAAACTTCAATATTCTTCACTTTCTCAGGCTCGAGTTCGGGATTATTCAGTTTCCGCGATGGAGTGGTTGAAAACTTATTCTGGTTCGATGCATTCAGGAAGGCTTCAGCATAAATAGCCTTAAAAATAAAATTTCCCGGATACCATATCACGTCTGCTCTTGGATTGAATACTGTGCCATATCCGTATACACCCCTGAATTGGTTGTTATCAACCCTGCCACCAAGATCTATATTTAACCTGCGTTTCATGTTATGATAACTCGCAGTTAAATACCCGCTCACGGTATATGTAGTAAAATGGTCACCACCGTTAGATGAAGAATCTATTGCTTTTCCATTTAGCACGGCAGGCGATAAAGTTGTGGTCAGGTAATTGGTTTGCAGTATACCACTCGTAAATTCAGCTCCGGCCAACACATCAAATTTATCATTAACAATATACTGGCTCTTCAACTCCGACCTGACAATATTAGACGCCTGGTAAAAATTATCCACTCGATAACTAGGCGCGATACCATTCACCAAACCATAACTGGTCAATCCCCCATTACCATAATTCAAAACTTGAGTAACCCTTGAGTTATCGCCAAAATCCATATACCTGTAATAGGTGAAACTAGTTAGGTTTATGCGTTCAGAAAGCTTATTGTCATAACGGGCATATATAAAATAATCACGCACCTGCCAATTAGTATAATTGGAATTTACAAACGCATAATTGTCCACAAAATCCCCGCCGGCACCTTCATTCTTATTCCAATATTGAAACCCAAATTTAAAATGGCTAATAGCCAATTTTGTAGAAAAATAAAAATCCTGTATAGGTGATTCGTACTTACCGGAATTTGCAGGAACTGATCCGTAAAAAGCTCTGTCGAAGGAATCCGCACGTTGAATACCGGCAGTAGTAGGAACTATACTATCCCCTTTAGCATTAACTTGAAAGTACTGACCAATATAACGAGCCGCACTGTCTGTAGAATAGGGCATGGTAAGTCTTTTGTTATAAGTTGCACTGCCATAGGTTACCCCACCATCCCAATATGATTCTTCCGACTGATCTACCCCGTCAGAAAAGTACGCCCTGCCTGTCACGGTAAAGAAAAGCTTCTTGTTACTTATACCTGCAGTGCCATCAACGAATTTGGTATTGTACGATGCTGCGCCTGTATGCAGGTTAATGCCAACCGTTTTGCGTTTGCTGCTCCTATCAGAACCTGTACTACCCGTTATCAGGTCATCTTCATCTTTCGTAACAATATTAATAACACCACAAAAGGCATTCGCACCATATATATTAGATGCCGGACCGTAGATCACTTCTATCCGCTTCACACTAGAAATAGGATATTGCTTCGACACATAAGCCGCATTCCCCCAAAGGTCATTATTCTCCACCCCATCTATCATGATCATGATACGCTCCGTAAGAGCAGGTGCACGATAACCACGCTGGTACAATACAGAATAACTGATCCCAAAGTCTCTCGATATATCAAATCCCGGCAGATCGTTGAATACGGCCTCAATATCAAGATAACCTCGGTCAGCAATGTCCTTAGCGGTAATCACCTGCATCGTTGCAGGCGCCATATCAATACTCTCCGCTTTTTTAGATACTGAGGAAGTAAGCGATGCCCTTATTTGCGTCCTGATATATGCCAGCTCAAGCTTAAACCGCTGCGGGTCATTGCCTTGTGCCTGGAAGTTGTCATCCATTGCCAGCAATATCCGTATATTCTTATCAGCCTCGCTTGCTGAATCCAGCGCCAGGTAACATTTGGCCATCAGGCTGTGCGCGTCCAGCTTTTGTTCTAATTTTTTATACCCTCCATTGCCCAGGCAATATTTCAGGCCGTCTATGCACTCAACAAATTTGCCGATCTCATAATTATATTGCGCCAACGTAATTGAGTTATTGCCGCATTCACCTTGCGCTTTAACCATAAGCGAACAGAAGAGCAACACAAATACTATTGAGCCTTTGACAAATCTTATCATGATAATGATTTTTACTTTTTCGTTAGCAGGTTATAGACACCGGTCATGGTTGTCGGGTACCCAACAATACGCATATCCTCTCCTCCTGAAAACAGGTACTTGCTATCCGGACTGTAATAAAGGCTATACACCCAGCTAAAATGCTGCTGCATAGTTATAGCATCATCCGTATTCAGTTCACCGGAAGAGGTTATCTGTGTTAGTTTCACTGTCTTATCGCTGCTTGCAGTTGCAAGTTGCAACACACCATCACCCACGGTGCAGAATTTAAGATCGTTCACTGCCGATCTGTGCAATGAAGATGGCTCAGATTTTCCTGTTGCCAGGTTACGTATAATTACGCCACCACTATACATGCCTATTGCAAGATATTTACCCGATTGGTCTGCGCTCATACTGGTAACCGGGGAAGGTGTAGCATAGGTGTGCGCAGGCTTTGTCGGTACCTGGTCCCATGATGGAAATTCCATCACACTTTTTGCGCCAGCTACAAACATCCTGGTTCCTGCAACAGCAACAGATACGCAGTTGGGTATCTGCCTGAATTCCCCGGTCTGCGTACCGCCTTTCACTTCGAACCTTGTTACACCATCGGTCGACTGAACAATAAAACTCTTGTTATCAACAAACAAGCCTTTTCTGCCCTTCCCGGCAAATGTAACACTTGCAAACTCCTTCAAACCACCTTCACTGTTCGTAGTATAGATCACCGCTTTGTCTAGCATAACCGCCAATAGATGATCACCCGATGGAGAAACAGTCAAAGACCGTATTTCGCCATGAGTGTTTACTGTGGCTTTCTCCTTAAGCATACCCTCACTATTCTGGAACACAATAATAGCCCCTGATTCATCTCCTGAAAATAGAATATTGGAATGCGGTGAACCCGCCAGTGAACGTACCGGGCGCTCATGAAATATCTTACTATTGGCATTGCCTACCATGTTCTGCCACGTAAGGTACAGGGCAAAGTAAATATCATTATCCTGGAAACTGCCCTTATTCTTTAAATTGTCACTATATGCTTTCAGCGCAAAGTCACGGCTATTCTTAAAATCATTCTCGTTCATTTTCAGCACAGCGCTATGGGCATAGTTCTTTGACTTGGCCAGTGCCTCAAGCCTTTCTGCCTCCGCCTTTTTTTCCTCAGCATTCTTCTTTTCCCTTTCAGCAGCAGTCTTATTGTCCTGTGCTATTCGTTCACTCTTCCTTGCTTCCTCAGCGCTCTTTTTCGCTTCCTCTGCACTTCTCTTTGCATCACCTTCAGCAACACGCGCTTTCTGGCTCTCAAGGCGGGCTATACTCTCTTGTAACAGTGCTTTTTTCTCCTGTTCAATGGCAAATTTTTCACTTTTTTCTGCGCTATCTCTTGCCGCTTCCGCTTTTGTCTTTTCCAGTAACGCCTCTTCTTTATTCTTATCTGCGAGGCCCTTTTGCAAAACCGCTTCTTTCTTCTCCGTTTCCGCAGCTATTTGCGCCCTTGCAGCCCTGTTCTTCTGGTCATAGGCAAGAATTGCCAGCATCAATGCCAATAACGCAATAACGGAAACTACTGCGGTCACCCGTCTTGTAATACGCAACCTTTGTTTCTGCAATTCCTCCTTATGCTTTATCTCCATGTCGCGTTGCTGCCTGCTATGCTCCAGGAAAAATATTGCTTTATCGTAGTACGGATTGTAACGCGATGCCCACGCTGCATTGGTATTCTGCTCCTCCTTCCATTTAATAGCTATCTGCAGCTCGGGGTCACGCCACAAACCTCCCTTACCCGCTTCATAAAGGTTCACAGCCTCACACAAATGCAGGTAAACCTGCGCCGATTCTTCTTCTTCCTCCAGCCAGTTGATCAGCCTTTTCCATACGCGCATCAGGCTCTCATGCGATATATCTATGATGGAATGTTCTGTCAGCTTGGTTGTAGGAGGCGGCATAAGAAATCCTCTCCCGGCTTTCCTGAACAGTTCAACCACTTTTATCACATCTTCTTTCGGCACATTTGCAGCAGCGCTCAATTCAGATAAGAGCCTCGGTCTTCTGATCCCCATCGCCAACCCTCCCTTATCGGTCAGCTCCTTGAATATCTTTTCGCAGATCTGCCTTTCCCTGTCATTTGCTAACTCAGAAAATGCTTCTTCGGCATGTTGCGACAGTGCCTCAGTTATGGTACCTATATGCTCATAATCCCCAATATCTATCGGTTGGTCGGGCCGTCCTTTCTTCCGCCACTCATCCCACGTACGCATCAATGCATGCTGCAGGATAGGTAATTGGTCAGGATTATCACCCACATCATTCAATAGCCTGTTAACTAATGCCGGTGTGATTGATGCACCACCTACAGCTATTGGCCCTGTTATCGCCTCGCGCCTTTCCTCTCGGGTCATACGGGGCACAAGGTATTGTCCTTCGTTTATTGCCTCCGGTAATCCCCTGAACTCAGTACAATCTCCCAAAAAGTCCGATCGCATAGTAAATACTACATAGATCGGAAATTCTTTCTGCTCAGCAGCTTTCAGTAACAGGTTAATGAACGCTACCGAATCTCGCTTACCCTCTTTGGCATCCTTTTCATACTTGCTGAAACGGAACAATTCCTCAAACTGGTCAACAAGCACCAGTAGGTTATTCCTTTTGTCCAGCCCCGATTGCTTGTAGGCTTCTATTAACCCCAGGTTACTCCTGCGTAATATGGTTTCATTTATGGCTTTATTAGTATCTTCATCCTCCTGCGATTGATCATCCCTCAAAACACCATTCCTGCACAACGCCTCATTCATTTGCCCTATCGGGTCATTCCCCGGCCTGAATAATGCTACACGCCACTGCGACCCCGCGCCCGACATAAGTCCGCTATGCAGCGAAGTCAGCAATCCCGATTTCACAAGCGACGATTTACCACTGCCCGAAGAACCTATAATGGCAAGGAAACGCGATGTGCGTAGTTTCCTCAGCAGCTCATCTATTTGTTTTTCCCTGCCGAAGAAGAGAATATCTTCTTCCTCTTCAAACGCCCTTAAGCCGGGAAATGGATTGATCAACTTGGTTTGTACCTCCATAATATCCCTTTATAATTTCGACAGTATATTTTTTAGTTCTTTTTCCGGCAATTGTTCCATACCATTCACCACCTCTGCCTCCAATGTTCTGAAACGTTGCTTGGTCGGAGATGCAGGCCCTGCCAGGTAAACCCCTTTGAACGAAATAGGTTTCACACGGCCGTAACCATTTATCTTCATAAAGTCCCGCATCTTGGTACGTAACCATATCTCGCTTCCCTTCCCGTAGAAAATGATCACCCCTGCACAATTCTTCAGGTTCTCAATATGATCTTCCCTTATCTGTGTTTCATCGCCATCAAATATGGGCAATACTACTTCTACCCCATTATTGAACAAGAAATCCTCAAGCGGTCTTATATCGTCCAGGTCCTGTACATCGCAGATAAGATAAACCATCTTATTGCTGCTCTCCACCTGCGCCTCTTCTTTCCCGGCCACAGGAGCTTCATCCTCCATCGCCACAAGCTTATCATGTATCACACTCTTAAAATCTTCTATCGATCCCTTTACAACATCCGCACCGGCTATTACATCTTTATTGCCGGTCGTCAATTTCTGCAGAAATACTTTTTGTCGCTCATCCACAGGGTCCATATGCTCAGGTATCCATATAAGCCGCGAAAGATTATCCGCAACACTGTGCGTCACACCTATCTCATTCTGTATCTCAACAATAGATTTTTCCGCGCCCTCTGGTACTATACCATAGTTGTTACCCACAAGGTGTATAGCAAGTTGGGCCTCCTTCATATACTCATTCACATTGTCCTTCAGCACCGGTGCCACTAACGACAACTGCCCGTACGGAAGTATGTTATAACCATGGTCCTGCAATTCTCTCTTAATGCTATCTCTCAGGTCCTTGGTATCAAAGCTCGACTCAGACAAGAAAATACTCTTCACCTGCTTATTGCTCTGGGCAACCGCAGCACTTGATGCATCCGTTGACTTTATTTCTTCCAGGTATGCTGCAATATCATTGGCAAGATCATCCAATTTCTCCCAATACCCTTTTTCAGTATGGCTGAAAATCGGCGACATCTCCTTTATACGGTTGGTCGCAGGGTCGGTAGTATAAAATTCGTAACCAAGTATGTTTTTGATGCATTCCGGGTGTAGCTCCTGGCTCACCGGCGTTTTAATGACTTTAAATACTCTCGCTTTATTATTGATGACAAACCCCGATGTCTGCTGGCACACTTCATGGAACTGGGTCACTTCCCTTACGCACCACTCTGATTTTATATATCGTGGGGTAAGAATAGATATCATGATCGCCACCTTCGAGAACTGGTCTATGATCTCCTTGTCAAAAATATGGTTACCCTGCAAAACCGGGTCCCGCCATATAACAGGCTTTACACCCATGAGTTGCCCAAGCCTGATCTCCAGAGCACGGTGGAACTCCGATATCCACCCCTTTTTATCTGCTATCAGCGACTCATCATCAATATGAGCATAACTGATAAATATGTCCCTGTCAAACTGCATCTCTATTTTATTATCTCCATTTTCATTGACTCAAGTAATGGCATTAACAGAAAAACATCCAAATCTTTCCCCTTCTCTTTGTCACTCAATTTCTCAAACGGTATCAACAGATCATGTATCTTCAAGTGTTCTCTTGCTCCCTTCGCTATACTTTCTTTAGGCAGGTTATTATACCGGTAATTCAGCACCATTTTCTCCGCACACCATCTTTTATGCTCTATGGGGGCTATTACCGGGAATGAATGTAATATATTTTCATGAGTAAGTGGTAAACAGCCAATATTTTTCATAATATTTATCTTCACTGCAAGATGGCGCGCAGCATATCTGTTAGCACTCTTTTTGTGATATGACAAGCTGTCCCATCGCTTTTTGATACCTAATACGGGCAACGTTTCCTGCACACTGCGCTTGGTCACCACCGCCAGTTCCTGCAACACTATATGCTCTATCTCTCGCTCAGTCAGTTCTTGCTTGCCCGACAGGTCTAATATTTTCCGCGCTACACTTTTCATCACCTCATCAGCATCGGAAACGCCCCACTTTCCTTTCAGTACATCCCCGAACTCATACCGAACTGAGTAATAATAGTTAATGACTCTCGATAGCATATCTATCCGCTCACTCTCTTCAAGCAACCGGCTGCTGGTGCAGCTATCTGTTACCATATTCACCACTTCGATATTCAGCTGCCTTTTTAATACATCAGCCAGTTGTTCGTTACTCTCCCTTTCTTCATCAAGCAAATTCATTATGCTCGAATCCTCGGGGAAACAAACTACAATGGGCACACCCATGTACCGGCCAACCTGCCCCGCCAGGAATTGCCTGAACCGCGTCGCCAGGTTCATCAGTTCCGCTCCGTCATCTCCAAAACAATAGGCCACTTTCACCTTACTCAATTTCTCTATCACTTCTTTCGACCAGTTGAAGTTGGCAAAGAACTTATTATTCAGCAACTTCACAGGCACTATCTCTATATACTCCCTGTAGTATGGATATTGATAACTGAATTCATGCAGCAGATCATCCGCATCTTTATCCACCAGGTACACCTTAATATTCTTGGCGTCATTATAGTGGCTCAGGATAATATTCTCCAATATAAACTCTTCAGCCGCCCGGTTGTAGCCTATCACAGCCAATGCGTGCTCATCATCATGGTTATCAAAATTAAAGTAGTTGTGTGGCGGATGCGTGTCGTAAATATTCTTAGCCGCAGCTCCTGCTATATTGAAAACCTCAAATTCAAAGTTCTCATCCGAATTGCTGATATCAATATGATCCTTCAGCACTTCCATGTTGCTGTTCTTACTGATATGTGTCAATATCCGCACATTCCGGCGCTCGTTCTTCTTCCGCAGGTATTTTATAAGCTTTAACGACAACTCAATATTTGTATTATCATCCTCAAACGCTATCACACACGCCCTTGCATGAGAAACAAGCATAGTGTCAAACAACTTGGTAGTATGCGTACTCTCATTGAAATGAATGATCCCCTCCTTCTTGACTTTCTCCAGCGATGGATGCTCATCATTTCCCTCGGCCAGTATCACCTTATACTTATTGCTCAGCAGGTCAGAGAAAATATTCGCCCCCAGCTTCTCTATCGAAAAAACAATTACATGGTTGTTGAACGTGTACTTGATCTTCAACCTGATGAATTGCCTGAGCAAATGCTTGTACACCAGGCTATAAATACCCAGGCCGAATACAATAGCGGCCAGGTACCTGGAGATAAGCAAGTAAACATTGTTGTTAGCATCCGTAAGGTCTACACTGTTGAGTATAAAGAAGAAAAGTGTCGAGTAGAAAGCTTTGGGCAGCGAGAAATCAGGCCCCATTAACTGATGGTAACCTACTATCCCAAACAGGAAAACCAAACATATTACTATTGGAATAATAAATACCTTAATATTCCTGCCATTCCCCATCTATAAGAAATTTACTAATGCAATTACCCCTTGTAAAATATGCGTTGAAATTACTAAAAAAAGGCAACACACATAGCAATTAAGATGTATTAAATACGGCGATAAAATTCGTTTTTCCTCAGGTAAGCAACCATACTTATGCCAACAACCAACAGTGCCCCTATTACATTCAGCCACAGGAAGGAAACGATGTTGAGGACATAGATCAATATCACGCTCAGTTCCGCAATGATAGCGGCCGCAAAAACAATATTCCCATTAGCGCGCTTAACATAAAAGGCTACCAGGAAAATACCCAGTATTGTACCATAGAACAATGAGCCGAGAATATTCACCGCTTCTATCAGCGACCCAAGCCTGGCAGCAAACATTGCCACACAGATACAAAATATGCCCCAGGCCAGCGTATGCATCTTGCCATGCCTCACTTCTTCTTTTGCATCCGGCAATTGCCCCCGCATTAGTTGCACATCCATCAACGAAGAAGCGGTAAGCGAATTCAGCGCCGCCGAAATAGACCCCCACAAAGAGTTCTTTACAAAATACAGGAAGATATAGTTCGTGTCATTCTTATCAGGGCTATAGTTCTTCGCTATATGTGCCGATATACTATCCCGCATAGACTGCATCCGCTTGCGTGTCTCGGCAAATTCCGATAAAGCAACAGGCAATTGCGCATTATTCTCTCTTTTGTACTGAATAACAGTTTGCGCCTGCGCCTGCAACTTTCCCTGCATGTTGCGATAGGTATTTTCAACAACTGCAACATTTTGCGGCTCCCCCCTTTTATATGCCTCATAAGCAGCAGAATTGAACGACAAAGGCGAAGAATTGAACGTGTAAAACACAAACACCAGCGCTCCTATCAGCAATATCAGGAACTGCATAGGTATCTTCACCATGCCATTGAGCAACAGGCCCAACTTGCTCTCCCGGGTGCTCTTACCCGTCAGGTACCGCCCTACCTGGCTCTGGTCAGTACCAAAGTAAGACAACGCAAGAAAGAACCCGCCTATCACCCCGCTCCATATATTGTACTTATCCTTCCTGTCAAACTCCGTAGTGATCACATTCAACTTTCCCGACTTTCCCGCTATATACAATGCATCACTAAACCCTACCCCCTCAGGCAACTGATGCACGACCAAATATCCCGCTACCCCCATCGATGCAAGTATAATAAGGAACTGCAATTTCTGCGTATGTGCCACCGCTTTAGCCCCGCCTGTATAGGTATAAATAATAAGTAGCCCACCCATAATAACATTGGTCAGATAAATATTCCATCCCAGCATCGACGATAAAATGATAGCAGGTGCGTAAATGCTAACACCGGTGGATAACCCGCGCGACAAAAGAAACAATAAAGAGGTAAATAACCTCGTCTTTTTATCAAACCGCTCTTCAAGATACTGGTAGGCAGTAAAAACTTTCAGATGATGAAAAATGGGAATGAACGTGATGCAGATAACCACCATAGCTATCGGCAAGCCAAAGTAATACTGCACAAAACGCATACCATCCGTGTAGGCTTGCCCCGGTGCCGACAGAAAAGTGATAGCGCTGGCCTGTGTAGCCATGATGCCTAGCAGCACTATGTACCAGGGCATTTGTTTATCAGCCAAAAGGTAAGAATGCGCCCCGCTATGGTGCCCCCTGCCCTTATGCAAGCCATAGGCTATCATCGCCGCAAGCGTCACCAGTAAAACAACCCAGTCAAGTGTGCTCATTTATAGTATTGCGTGAATTCAAAAAACAATACTATCTGTAGTGCAAGCAACAGGATAACCGCAAAATACCACGCATACCAGTTTTGTTTTTTAGGTTGGCTCATAAATTGACAGTTTAAATATCACTTCCCTTTAGGTTCGGAGCTGATCATATTCATTAGCAACCTCATCGCTCCCTTATTTCCCGCCGGCACCTGCCGCGAGAACGAAAGTGAGGTATAAACATAATTCCCCTTGCCGTATTTCGCATACAAAGTACCACCTGTCAGGGGCTGCTCGCCTGCATCATGCATAGAGAATAGTGGCTTATAATTATCATCCCATTTTTTGGCAAAGTATAAACCACGCTCCTGCACCCATCCGTTAAAATCTTTGTCGGTTATTTTATTAGGATAATTCAGCAATCTTGCCTTGGCATCCACAAATTCCATTTGCGCATCTTCCTCCGTCACCCGGTCACTCGATAAGGTTATCGGATAAGGCCCTATCTTCGTCGTAGCCATGTCCTGCAAGGTATTGTATTGCATCACCAGCGTACCACCGTTTTGCACATATTGCATCAGCACCGGCAGCCAGTAAGCCATTCTTTTCTCTACATTCAC
>JBGAJU010000073.1:0-17715 GCA_044224775.1 Flavipsychrobacter sp. | reverse complement strand
GAATGTACCTGCATGCAGCCTACATAGAATTTGTGCACCCAAAAACGAAAGCAACTGTGCGCTTTGAAATTGCTGAAGATTTTTAGCAGACCTATATTTCATATCTCTAATGTGGAATGGAGGGTACGAGGTTTGATCCATAAAAAAGGGGTGCGAGGGTATAATTTGGGACATAAGCCGATTTTCGGTTAATAATTGTTAGTGGGTGCCGGTGAAATGAGCCATGGGCAATCATCTTGCTTTTTATTTTAAGGTATAAAGGGGTATAAAAGGGTATAATTATACCCCCAAAAGGTATAATTATACCCTGTTTAGGTATATTTTGGGTATAATAGGCGTATGAACATCAATATAAAATGTCAAAGAACTACGGGTGCCCAGGCATATTCTTTCGTCGAAAGTTGGGAATAACAACAACCCCTTTCTCAGGCGAACGAATGATGTTTGCCTAAAGAAGTTCGCAATGCAATCTATCAAAGAGCTTACCCGGTATTTTAGCGGGTATGCAATAAAGTTACGAAATGAGCATAGGGGTATCCAAATCTATTTTGCATGATGGTACTGTTACTGTACCATGATAGTACTGTTACTGTACCATGATGAAAAAAATGACAAAAGTCTGCATTGCAGTATGGGTGCGGGTTGAGGCGGATACAGGGGGGTGAGAAATGGCGATCCTCGCGGGTGTTTTTCTTGTGCGTGTTTTAGAACAACAGGAATTGTGGTTTCGCAAGCGAGACGCTTGCAATATGCAAGACCAAGCGGGGTTTGGACTAGTGGGCAATTGGAAAACACTTGCGCCAAACGGGGCGAAAACATTTGTTAATTATCCCGTTTGACCATACAGCCCAAAAGGGTGAGGGAAACCGAGGAACACTGCACATCGCCGAAGTTGACCAGCTTGAGATCTTTGAGCTGTGTGAGCGATGGCATTATACCCTCTCGGGTCTGCAGGAGCTCGCCGGCCAACTGGGTTGTATTTATTGAAGGGCGCGGGCGCACGCCGCGGGCACTTATTTCTTTTATTTTCCTGAAGACTATATTTTCTGCCGACATATTTTTTCTATTTAACTGCACTATATCACGCCACGACTGAGCTTGTTGAGGAGCATTACATATGCCGCCCGTGCCGTAACCGGCAGCGCGCTGATGATGGTGGGCTGTATCGTGGGGTATAACTTACTATCATGCCACTCTATCTTGCCATCCCATTTAGCCCGCAGTTCGGGCACACGTGCTATTATTTTATGAAATGACGAATCGAACCTGTTTCTTAATTCTGTGGTAAGCATAGCCTTTTGCGGGGGAATGAAGCGTGAAAAATAGCTGAATGAATGAAGGTAGGCCTATTATATTCCACCACCTAATATTTTATCACAAAAAAATATAAAAACTTTTCTTAAAATAAATCCGTATCTTTGTGCTTTATAATTAAACAATTCAATACAATGCAAGAAGGAACAGTAAAGTTTTTCAATAACACCAAAGGATTTGGTTTTATTAGTCCGCAGTCGGGCAGCGAGGATATCTTTGTACACGTTAGCGGCCTCCGCGATGAGATCCGTGACAACGACAAGGTGTCTTTTGACGTAGAAAATGGTAAAAAAGGTTTAAACGCGGTTAACGTAAAGGTTATCTAAACTTATTCATATTTCATCATTGCAGCCCCTCTGAGTGAGGGGCTTTTTTTATGTTTTGCAGCAACGGGTGCATAGTGTTTGCTGGTGGCTGCAAAGTGAAGAATCTCTGCTCGCGTGCCGCCGCCAAACCCTGAACACAACATCATCTTCAGTTCCCTGAATGCCGATTGCAAACCGGATCTTTATTTACAGTTCCGGATGCCCTGCGGAACATAAGGAATAACATGGACAACATGGCATACGCTGTACCTCACGGAGCATCGCCTCTTATATAACTAAACTTATACTTCAATGGTCCGCCTGCTTTGTCTACGGTAAATGGCACCTGTTCGGTTTTGGACCTGATGGTTATTTCACGGCCGACAATCCTCAGGCCTCTGATGTCTGCAAACCTGAATGTACCCCGGCCCTGAAACTGCTTCATCTCTTCCGCATCAAGTTTCAATGTATAGGATCCTTCAGCCAGGCTAAAAGAGTAACTACCATCGCTGCCGGGTTTTATAGTAACGGATGTTCCGGTAGAACGATTGGTTATTTCGACAGCACCAGCACGGCTAAGGCCGGCAAGTAAAAATGTGGCAATTAATAGCTTTCTCATGTTTCTTGCTGTGTCGTTTATTTTCGGCAGCATCTAAATTTAAAGAAAAAACATAACGTAACGGAGGGTTATTTCAACTTTTGTTCCCTGATAGCACCGAGTCCTGCCACCGCATGCGGCTATGCTATAGAGACATCGGCTGGGACACTCGCGGAGGACGGAAAGCTGCTTAAATAGGAGGTACTCGCGTTGCAAACGCTGTACCATGGCATCCTCGTTGCAAACGAGGACGAGTTGGGAAATTATTTTTCTCTATTAGCAATATCTGTTAATGACTTAAATATTCGTGACACATTATTTTTATCGGTGCGTAACTTTTCAAGCTCTACAGTTGTTTCACCTTTTTTCAGAATAAAGTTTCGCTCAGTTTTTGAGAGTTCATTAGTAATTGCGGTTATATCAATGTCTTTACCAAAATTAATTGCTGTTATAATTGAGGCTAGTTTAAGTTCTACAGTCGTAAGTTCATTTTGAAAGTATTTCATGTCATCTAAATTCAATTTGTATAATCGAAGAAAAAAGTAGGCAAATACTTCTATAAAAATAATAAGAGAAAGTCTTGGTAAGTAATGGTACAAAATGTCTATATAATTTGTAAACGGCTTATTATTTTGAAACACGACGAAACTTAACGCTATCAAGGCTATAAAAGTTGTAAGCGAACCTATTACTAAATTCAGGTTCGCTTTTCTATTCAATTTATCGATCTCGCTATTTAATCGAGATTTTATGGAATTGAAATCTTTCAATAAGAATTCAAGACGATTTCTTTTTTCTTTCGTAAGCTCATTTGAAATATTTTCATTTAGTTGTTTAAAAAAATTATCATTGATATTCTCAGAAAACGAATGTCTAAGATTAGTGAACAGCTGTTCCGTTTGATTTTCATTTATGTGAATCTCTTTTTGTTTATCCAACTGATATTTCAATTGCTCAACTATCTCTTTTACTCCAGATGTATTCTTTTCGTGATTATATCTTAATTCTTCCACATATCTTCGGAACTCCATTTTTATTACTTCAATGTCATAATGATTAGTGTTTTCATAATTACGGTTAGGATTTATCTGTTGATTTTTCCCTTCTAAATAGCCATATAAAAAATAACCCATGCCAATTAATGTTACAACTATTGGAATAGCCCTAAGGGAAAAGTCCAATATCACTTGAGGATTTATAGCACCTAAACTTATATATTTTCGAAAATAAACAGACATCACTAAAAGACCATAACCAATAAAAAACATAACAGCACCAATTCTTACTTTTTTATTCCTGAACAATCTCTGGATAAATGAACTATTATTATCAGCCATAAAACATTACTTATTTTTATAAATAAAGGTAGTAATTAAATAGATAGGCTTACACAAGTATTACATTTCAAGAACATTTCTCTCGTTTTCGATGACTTTACAACGCACATGTCACCTATATACGCTCCTCTAAATAAACCTAATTAGCGTATTTTCCGTACCTTTGCACCCCTTATATTAGGGGAATAGTGTTATATAACATATGCAAAACATTCGGAATTTCTGTATCATAGCCCATATAGACCATGGCAAGAGTACGCTGGCAGACAGGCTTTTGGAGTTTACCAAAACCATAAGTCAGCGGGATATGCAGGCGCAGGTGCTTGACGATATGGACCTGGAGCGGGAGAAGGGCATAACGATAAAGAGCCACGCGATACAGATGGACTATGAATACATGGGCCAGAAGTATGTGCTGAACCTGATAGACACCCCGGGGCACGTGGACTTCAGCTATGAGGTGAGCCGCGCGCTGGCGGCGTGCGAGGGTGCGCTGCTGCTGGTAGATGCCAGCCAGGGCATACAGGCACAGACGATAAGCAACCTTTACCTGGCGCTGGATAATGACCTGGAGATAATTCCGGTGATCAATAAGATAGACATGGACGGCGCCATGATACCGGAGGTGACGGACCAGATAGTGGACCTGATAGGCTGCAAGCCGGAGGAGATAGTGCTGGCAAGCGGCAAGAGCGGCATAGGCATAGAGGAGATAATGGCCGCCATAATAGCACGCATACCGGCACCGAAGGGCGACCCCAAGGCACCGTTGCAGGCGGTGATATTTGACAGTGTGTTCAATAGTTTCCGCGGGATAATTGCTTACTTCAGGGTGTTCAACGGAACGATACATAAGAATGAGCTTATTAAGTTCATACATACGGATGCGGAGTATAATGCGGATGAGGTGGGCATCATGAAGCTAACGCTCACACCGAAGAACGAGGTGAGCGCGGGCGATGTGGGCTACATTATTACGGGCATTAAGAACGCCAAGGATGTGAAGGTGGGCGATACGATAACGAGTGTTGCCAACCCTACGCAGGACAGCGTGAAGGGTTTCCAGGAAGTGAAGCCGATGGTGTTTGCGGGGATCTTCCCGGTGAGCACAGACGATTTTGAGGACCTGAGGGACTGCATGGAGAAGCTGCAACTGAACGACGCATCGCTGACGTTTGAGCCGGAGACGAGCCAGGCGCTGGGCTTTGGTTTCAGGTGTGGTTTCCTGGGGATGCTGCACATGGAGATCATACAGGAGCGGCTGGAGCGGGAGTTCAACCAGACGGTGATAACGACGGTGCCGAACGTGAGCTTCCATGCCTTCAAGACCCGCGACAAGAACAAGCTGATAGTAGTGAATAACCCGAGCGAAATGCCGGACCCAAGCAGCTTAGACCGGATAGAAGAGCCATTCATACGCGCGCAGATAATTACGCTGCCGGATTACATTGGCAACATCATGAGTTTGTGCCTAGGCAAGAGGGGCATACTGATCAACCAGCACTATTTGACGCCTACGCGGGTGGAGCTGATATTTGAGATGCCGCTGACGGAAATAGTGTTTGACTTTTACGATAAGCTGAAGAGCTGCACAAGGGGTTATGCGAGCTTTGATTATAATCCGCTGGACTACAGGGAGAGCGATATTGCCCGCATGGACATACTGCTGAACGGCGACCCGGTGGATGCACTGAGTGCGCTGATACACCGCAGCAGGGCGCAGGACTTTGGCCGCAAGTTGTGCGTGAAGCTGAAGGACCTGCTGCCGAAGCAACAGTTTGTGATAGCGATACAGGCGGCGATTGGTGCAAAGATAGTAGCCCGTGAGACCATCAGCGCGATGCGCAAGGATGTGACCGCGAAGTGCTACGGTGGCGACATAAGCCGTAAGCGCAAGCTGCTGGAAAAGCAGAAGGAGGGCAAGAAGCGCATGCGCCAGATAGGAAGCGTGGATGTGCCGCAGGAGGCGTTTTTGGCGGTGCTGAAGCTGGACTAAAGAAGCGAGAGCGGGGTGCGGAGAAAGAGTGCGGGAATGGTACTAAAGTGGTATTGTGATGAGGGGATATGGTGATAGTTTTATGAATAAATACCGGGGTATGAAAACAGTAATGAGTATAATGGTGGTTGTGCTAACAACCATGAGTGTGATAGCAAGGGAAGACGCAGCAAAGAAGGGGTCGCCGCTGGGGAAGTTCTCGGATGAGTGGAACGACCCGAAGTATAAGGCCTGCAACACGGCAGCAAATACAACTTACTTATCGGCAACGGAAAAGGAGATCGTCTATGTGCTGAACCTGGCGCGGATGAACCCGCAGCTGTTCTGCAAAACGGTGCTGCCGAGGGTGCGGGAGATAACATCGTTCGTAGACACGGCGAATGAATATTACTACAAAAGCCTGGTGAAGCAAATGAGCACGATGGATCCGCTGCCGTTGCTGAAACCGGATGCGAAGTGTTTTGCAAGTGCACAGTGCCATGCGGCATCGACAGGCAAAACGGGTTTTGTGGGTCATGGGCGGCAAACGGCGGAGTGCAGGAAGGTGCAGTATTTCCGCGGAGAGTGCTGCCAATATGGTGTGGACGACCCGCTTGGCATTATTGTGAACCTGCTGGTGGATGAGAACGTGGAATCGCTGGGGCACAGGGATATTTGCCTGGGCAGCTACACAAAAATGAGCCCGTCTTATGGCGAACACAAAAAATATGGCTCTATAACGGTGCTGGATTTTGACCGGTGATCAGGCGTTTTGCTTAATGAACGCAATACATTCATTTATTGAAAGCATCTGCTGCACACCTGTTAAGAAATTCTTGAGGCTCACCATATTCTCCTGCCGCTCCTCATCACCGGGCATCAGCACAAAAGCAATGCCACGCTTGTTGGCATATTTCATCTGCTTATCGAATTTGGCTGCATCGGGATATATCTCTGCGGCGATGCCTGCGGAACGCAATTGTTGCAGGATGCTTAATGCATAGGTTTCATTCTCGCCACCAAAGTTTACCAGCATAGCTTGTGCACCTGATGCCAGTTGATCGGGGAAGACATTGAGTTCGTCCATTACATCGTAGATGCGGTCGATGCCGAAGGAGACGCCAACACCGGATAGGTTCTTAAGTCCGAAGAGGCCGGTGAGGTCGTCGTAACGACCGCCGCCACCAATGCTGCCCATCTTTACATCGGGGTGGCTGCATACTACCTCTACAATTACGCCGGTGTAGTAGTTGAGGCCACGGGCAAGGCTGATATCGACAACGACGTTGTCGGTAGTGTTCTTGAGCCCTTTGAAATAGGCAAGTGTTTTACTTAGTTCGTTGATGCCTTCAATACCTGTTGCGCTGTGCTGCATGATGTTGGCATATGCGGCGAGCTTTTCGTCGTTATTGCCGGTTACGTTGATCACTTTTTCTATTTGCCAGATGCCGTCATCAGAGATACCACGCTCTTTCAGCTCATTGGCTACACCTACCCACCCTATCTTGTCCAGCTTATCCATGGCGATGGTGATGTCCATCATCTTATCCGGCATGCCGCATATCTCGGCCAGCGCTGCAAGCAGCTTGCGGCTGTTGATCTTTATTGTAACAGGCACCTTTAGTTGCTGAAAGGCAGATTGATAAATGCACAATAACTCGGCTTCATTTATCAATGATGTGCTGCCTACCACATCGCAATCGCACTGCCAGAATTCGCGGTAGCGGCCTTTTTGGGGGCGGTCGGCACGCCAAACGGGTTGCATCTGGTAGCGGCGAAACGGGAAGGCAAGGTCGTTCTGGTTCATCACCACGTAACGGGCGAATGGTATGGTAAGGTCGTAGCGGAGTGCGCGCTCTGTAACTACGGGAGTGGTATATGGCTTACTCAATAGCTTCTCCCACTCTGCGTTCAGCCTGGCTTTATCCGCGTCCTTTTTCTCATGCAGGCCGTTATTGAGTATTTTAAATATCAGGCGGTCTCCTTCCTCACCATATTTACCGGTGAGCGTGGTGAGGTTCTCCATAGCCGGTGTTTCCAATGGCTGGAAGCCATACAATTCGAAAATGGCACGGAGGGTATTGAATATATACTGACGTTTACGCACTTCGGCAGGCGAGAAATCGCGGGTGCCTTGTGGTATGGATGGTTTAGACATGTATCAAAAGTAAAAAGCAAAAGTAAAAAAGTAAAAGATGCTATCCGAATAAGGTTTTGCCTTTGTGGTTGCCGTGCCTGTAGTTCTCTATGATGGCGTCGCAGGTCTTATCTACGAGGTCGAAAACGTGTTTGTAGCCTTCTTCTGTTCCATAGTAAGGATCGGGCACATCCATGTTCTGACCTTTATGCAACTCATTCAGGAAATAATCTACTTTATTCATATCTGCTTTGCTGCCTCCTATGCGCCTTATAGCTGCGTGCACGTCGTCTGCAAAGGCATAGATGATATCAAACTGGTTGAAATGTGATGCTGTAAATTTCATAGAACGTTGGTCTGTTATGTCTATGCCATTTGCCTTACATATGCTTTGGGAATGACGGTGCGGCGGTTCGCCCACATGATAAGATTCGGTGCCCGCAGATTCGACGATCCAGTTGAGTCCATGCTGTTTTATTTTATGTTTCATTACCCCTTCGGCGATAGGCGAACGGCAAATATTCCCCAAACAAACCATCAATATTCTCATTGAGCAAAGCTAAGAAAAATAAGACCTCACGCCGGCCCTCGCCTAAAGGATAGGGAGCTACCGCGAAATGTACGTGCGATGAATGCAGCACCTGTTTTTCAGCAATTACTTATATTACATTCTAAAAATAACGTTGGCATAATACTTCAAAGGGAGGGCATGAACGATATACGAGAACAATTGTACATACTTTGTGTTGAGCACGTGAAAAAAAGGGAAACAGAGATCAGGACAGTTATAGCCGAGGCGCAGGAAGCATCGGAAAATGAGACCAAGAGCAGCGCCGGAGATAAGTTTGAGACCGGACGCGAGGTGCTGCAGCAGGAGATAGAAATGAACCTGGCGCGACTTAATGAACTGCATAAAATGCAAACTATACTGGACAGGATAATACCTGCACAAAAGGAACATATTGCATCTAATGGTTCAGTAGTGTATACCAATAACGGGAATTTTTACCTGGCGATAGGCGCCGGCAAACTGAAAGTGGGCGATACACCTTTTTATGCGGTCTCGGTAGAGTCGCCGGTGGGATCGAAGCTGGCAGGCAAAACGGCAGGCCAGGAATTCTCATTTAATGACAAAAAATTTGTCATAGAAAAGGTTGCCTGAGCTGAGAAAAATATTTTATTTTTCTTAAAATATTCCCAAAAAATCTTGCGGAACATAGCAGAATAGTTTTGCAGAAGTAGCTTTACCCATATGCTTACGCATTGGAGGTATTATATCTGTTTCCTGCTGTTGCTGCCTGTAGCCACAAATGCGCAAACAATGATGGGCAGGGTGCTTGACCTGCGCACAGGCAAGCCCCTGAGCCCCGTAACTGTTGTTAACATCTACACACAACAATCAACTTCTACCGATGATAACGGCATGTACTCTATACCTGCCAATACGGGCGATATGATCGCATTCACATACATTGGCTTTAAAACGATAAAGAAAACGAAGCCTGCATCCACACTAATTTCGACTGTAGACGTTGGCATGGAACCTGCTGACTATCTGCTGCCGGAGTTTAAAGTATTACCCGGCAACCTGACAGCTTACCAAAAGGACTCCATGGAGCGAAGAAGCATCTATAAAGTACCCCTGCAGCGGACACGGCCCACTGTTATGAGCCCTGCATCAATGATCGCAGAAAAATTTTCTCGCAAAGCGAAGATGGTATACCTGTTCCAGAAAAATTTTGCCGCGGGTGAAATGGAAAAGTATATAGATACACGGTATACAAAACAATTGGTAAATGAACTTACCGGTGCCACCGGCGACAGCATTGGCAATTTTATGTATGCCTACCCTATGCCCTACGACTTTGCAAGATGGAGCACCGACCTTGAACTGAAAATGTGGATACGCGATAATTACAGGGAATGGTTGAAAGTCAGTAAACGGGATTCAATACCTAACCACTAAAAAAGAAAGCCGGCGCATGTGCGCCGGCCCTTTCAATTTCATTATTCAACATTACTGCATCTTCACAAATTTATCTGTTTTGATGAGGCCGTTCTGTTCATCGTAAATCCTGAGCAGGTACATGCCATTGGCGAGACCGCTGACATCTATGACCGACGCATCTGCCTGTTCGATCAGTATCTTACCATCTACACTTACAATGGTAATATTCACGTTTACGGGTGATTCAATATTCAGCACTGAGATTGCCGGGTTAGGGAATATCCTGATGGACTCAGCAACAGATACATTATTCACCTGTGTATGACCATTACAATCAGCAGGGGTAAGTACAGTTACGCTGCGGCTTGCAGACCTTGTGCCGCAGCTATTGATTACGGTGTAAGTAATGATAGCAGTGCCGGGAGTTACCCCTGTAACGACACCACCCATAACGGTTGCTTTAGCTGTGTTGCTGCTCGTCCATGTACCACCTGCAGTTGCACCAGTTGCAGACAACGTAATTGTGAAACCGGGACAAACACTGACCGGGCCGCTGATTGTACCTGCTATAGGTGGTTGCATTACAGTAACTACCTTAGTAGCAACAGAACTACCGCATGCATTAGTAACTATATAACGAACAGTATCAACACCTGCAGTTACGCCTGTAACCACGCCAGTGCTGCTTACAAGTACTTTAGCAGTAGTAGTGGTCCATATACCGCCGGGGGTAATATCTGCAAGGGTTATTGTTGCCCCCCTACATACTGTTGACGGACCTGTTATAGCATCCACTATCGGTAACGTGCCTATAGTGATGACAGTTGTAGCGGTAGCAGAACCACAAGCTGTTGTAACAGTGTACATAATAGTATCTATACCCGGCGCAACACCTGTTACCATTCCCGAACTGCTAACCGTAGCATTACCATTGCTGGCGCTCCATACCCCACCTGTTGTAGCACTGCTTAATGTGGTTGTTGTGCCTACACATACATTGGTAGCACCCGTGATGGCGCTTACTGATGGCAGTGGCAGGACAGTTAGTGCCTTATTTACCGACGTTGCCCCACAAGCATTGGTAACTGTATAAACAGCAGTATCCAGCCCTGCAGTAACTCCTGTTACCAATCCACCCGATGTTATTGTAGCATTACCTGTTGTCGTACTCCAGGTGCCGCCGGCGGTAGCATCAGTAAGTGTTATTGTTGCCCCCGGGCATACAGTTGCAAGACCTGTGATAGTATCAACAGCGGGAACTGTGATCACTGTATCTACAGTGCCTACTACGGTGGTACAACCTGCTCCGTTCGTTACACTGTAATTGATAACGGTCGTACCGGCAGATACCCCCATCACAATACCGGTTGCAGCACCTACTGTTGCTACGGTTGGTACCGCACTGCTCCAGGTACCACCCGGTGTTGCATTGCTTAATGTAGTTGTAGTACCTATACAATGAGTGGTAACACCCGTAATGCCTGCCACTATTGGTGATGCCACCACTGTATCCTGGGCAAATATTACGCTTGTGCATCCGAATGCACCTGTGTAGATATAATTTATTGTAGTAGTGCCAACGGCAATACCTGTTACAATACCACTTGACGAACCCACAGTGGCCACAGCCGGGTTACTGCTCACCCATACGCCCCCGGTTGTTGCGCTGGACAATATTGTACTTGCCCCTGTGCACTGGTGCATAATGCCTGTGACAGGTGCTACGGTTGGCAGCGGGTTCACAGTCAGTGACTTGGTAACAGACGATGTGCCGCAACTATTGGCAATTGAATATGTTATTGTGGTAGTGCCAACGGTCATACCGGTAACGATGCCGGATGCAGCTCCTATAGTAGCCACAGCCGGATTAGAGCTGCTCCATGTGCCACCACCAACACTGTCGGCCAGTGTGGCAGCTGAGCCAACACATACATTTGCGCTGCCGGAAATTGGAGGTAGTGATGGTATGACATTAACGGTATCGCGCGCTATTACGATTGTGGGGCAGCCAAAGCTATTAGTAACCGTATAGGTGATGGTAGTAGTACCGGCGGAAACACCAAGCACAATACCAGAGCTCAAGCCTATAGTGGCTACGGCAGGTGTACTGCTCGTCCATATACCACCTGTTGTTGCACTACTTACTGTGATAGAAGTACCTACACAATGATTCGTAGGACCTGTTATCGGACTCACAACCGGAACAGGATTGACAGTTACCACTTTAGATGATACACTTGTACCGCACATATTCGTTACGGTATAGAAGATGGTATCAATGCCAACTATAACACCCTGTATTATGCCGGGGCCTGCAATTATAGCATTGCCATTACTTGCAAACCAGGCGCCCCCGGGAGCTGTTGCGGTGAGCGTAATACCCGATCCCACACAAACGGCAGAGCTGCCAGTGATAGCACCAGACGCAGGGAACGATACGATGGTTATTATCTTAACTGCTGAAGCGGTGCCGCAACCATTGGTTACCGAATAGGATATTGGCGTTGTTCCGCCGCTGATACCCGTTACCACGCCTGCGCCGCTCACTGTTGCATTAGCGTTACCTGCACTCCATAAGCCACCACCAACAGAATTTGTCAATGTGATCGCTGAACCGATACATACACTATCAGGCCCGCTGAGTACACCTGCAACAGGAAGCGGGTTCACTGTAATAACTGTTGATGTACTCAGGCTCCCACAAGCTGTTGTTACCGTGTAGAAGATGGTATCAATACCTGCAGATACGCCTGTAACTATGCCTGTTGAAGAGCCAACAGTTGCAGTTGTGTTGGTCCTGCTCCATACACCACCGGAAATAGTATTGGTAAGCGTTATCGATGCGCCTACACAAACACTTGATGGACCGCTGATAGCGCCGACGGTTGGCAGCAGGTTCACAGTTATAACTTTTGTAGCTGCAGCAAGCCCACAAGCGCCACTTATTGTATAGCTTATTGTATCAATACCTGGTAAGATACCTGTTACCAAACCACCAGTGGTTATAGTTGCATTACCATTGCTCGCGCTCCATGCACCGCCGGGGCTTGCATTGGTGAGCAGTATCAGTGATCCAACACATACTGAAGATGGCCCTGCTATAGCGCTGATACCTGAAGCGGATACATTTACAATATGCATAGTTGACAATGTGCCGCAACTGCTGGTAATGGAATACATAATGGTATCTGTTCCAGCCGTCAAGCCCGTGACTATACCAGTGATACCAACAGTAGCTATTGCGGGGTTGGTGCTGCTCCATACACCACCTGTTACGGAATTGGAAAGTGTTATTGTGCTGCCCACACATACAGCTGAGGGGCCTGTGATAGTGCCAGGGCTTGCACCGACTGCAACGGCTACAGCCGTTGTTGCCGTTATACTGCCACAAGCATTCGTTATGGTATAGCTGATGGTAGCTGATCCTGCACCTACTGCATTTACCAGGCCAGTACCAGCAACCGAAGCCACTGAAGGATCAGAACTACTCCATGTGCCACCGACAACAGGGTTGGTGAACAACGCAGAAACACTAACACACATTATTGACGGCCCGCTTATTGCACCTACTACCGGTGCGGGGCTCACATTCACCGTATGTGTAGCGGCAGCTGTGCCGCAGCTGCTGGTAACAACATAACTAATAACAGTTACGCCCGTACCAACACCACTTACCACACCACCGGATGTTATTGTTGCCGCTGATGTATTACTGCTGCTCCATGTGCCACCTGATGTGGCGTTCATTAATGTTATAGTCGAACCGATACATACAGCCGCAGCGCCTGTGACAGGAGTAACAGATGCAGAACTACCGATCGAGATAGCCAAAGCGGATGTTGCCGTACCACAACTATTGCTCACTGTATAGATCAATGTATCCATGCCTGTAGTTACAGCTGTTACTGATCCACCTGATGTTACAGTGGCGTTGCTATTACTCAAGCTCCAAGCACCGCCAGTGCCGGAAGTTGTGTATAATGTTGTAGTGCCTGTACAAATACTTGTTGGGCCGGTGATGATGCCTGCGTCCGGAGATGGGTTAACAGTTAATGCTTTTGTTGCAGTTGCAGTGCCGCAACTGTTGGTTACGGTATAGGAGATAGTAACTGTTCCCGTTGCTACACCTGTAACTATGCCTGTGCTACCCACAGAAGCTACGGCTGCATTGCTGCTGCTCCATACACCACCTGTAGTTGCATTAGCCAGGGTTATTGTTGCACCTGTACAAACTGTAGCAGGCCCTGTAATAGTGCCTGCGGTTGGTGCCGCACCTATATTCACGGTTTTGGTGGTCACTGCCGTGCCGCAACTGGTGGTCACCGTGTACCTTATCGTATCTAATCCGGTGCCAAAGGCAGATACCACCCCACTACCACTGATGGCGGCAATTGTAGTGTTGGTCAATCCCCAAACACCGCCGGTAACAGTACTAGTATAAATTACGATCGCCCCCACACAAATATCTGATGGCCCCGTGATGGTGCCCGCATCAGCCAATGGGTTCACTGTTATTACTTTGGTAGCAACAGCGCTGCCGCAACTTGCTGTTAGTGTGTACCTGATGGTATCGATACCACCACCCACACCGGTCACTATTCCCGATGTACCTACAGTAGCAATTGATGTATTGCTGCTGCTCCAGGTCCCGCCGGGTACAGGGTCGGTCATTGTTATTGTGGCACCCGCACAAACGCTGCCCGGTCCCGAGATGGTTCCCGCAGAAAGGAACGGCCCGATGTTAACCGTCAATGTAGCCACAGAAGTGCCGCAGGCATTCGTTACTGTATACCGTATTGTATCAAGGCCGGGAGTTATGCCTGTAAGCAAACCTGAGCTGTTTATTGTTGCGTTAGCATTGGTCACACTCCATGTACCACCTGTGGTAGCATTGGTGTAATTGGCGAAGGTGCCCGCACAAACGGCTGAAGGGCCAACTATTGCCGTTACACCCGGAGGGATCACATTGACCGTGTATAACGATGACACTGTTCCGCACAGGCCTGTTACCGAATAGCTGATAGTAACTGTGCCGCCGCTGATACCACTCACAATACCCGTAAACAGGCCTACTGTGCCTACCGCTGTATTGCTGCTTGTCCAGAAGCCGCCGGTGGCGGTTGTAGATAGCGTGATGTTACTGCCCACGCATACACTGGTCGGGCCAGTGATAGTGCCCGCACTGGGCAGAGGCGTAACCGTTACTGTTGAAGTGACTATGCAACTGCCTATGGCATAAGTTATGTTCGTATTGCCTGCTGCCACACCTGTAACGATACCGGTGGCTGCGCCTATAGAAGCTATAGATGGATTACCACTTGTCCAGGTTCCACCACTTACTGAATTGGTGAGGCCGATCGTGCTACCCACACATACAGATGCTGAAGACGGGGTTATTGTGGCCGGAGTGACGCTAACGGTAATTGTTTTTACTGCAGCGCAGCCGAAGGAATTCGTATAAGAGATATCCGATGTGCCGGAGGAAACTGCCGTAACAACACCTGATGTATTTACAGTGGCAACAGAGGTATTACTGCTGCTCCATGTGCCGCCGGGAGTGGGGTCGCTTAGCGACGCCGTATTGCCCACACACAAAATAACAGGCGTGGATGGTGAAATAGCTGATGGTGTTGGGTCAACAGTAACCGTGGCTGTAACAGAGCAGGTACCTATGGCATAGGTAATTGTTACATTGCCTGTTGCCATACCGGTAACTGTTCCGGTTGAGGAACCAACGGCTGCAACCGCCGGATTGCTGCTTGCCCAGGTGCCACCGAGAACAGTATTTGTCAGTATAGCTGCAGAACCAACACAAACTGTTGATGATGTAGGAGAAATGGCAGCCGGAGTTACCAGTACCGTTACATCCCTTGTGGTAGAGCAACCGGCAACAGTGTAGGATATTGTGGCTGTCCCCGAAGCTACTCCAGTAACTATACCAGTACTGCCAACCGTTGCAATAGAAGTATTGCCACTGCTCCAGGAGCCGCCCGGTGTAGCATCTGAGAGGGTCGTCGTAGCACCAACACACATGCTCGCTGTGACCGGTGTGATCGCCGATGGATTGGGATTGACCGTTACCATTGCTGTTACAAAACAAGTACCAGTAGTATAGGTAATGGTTACGCTTCCAGTTGCCAGACCGGTAACAATGCCTGATGTTGCGCCAACTGAAGCAACAGAACCATTACTGCTTGTCCAGGTTCCGCCGGGCGAACTATTGGTAAGGGTACTGTTTGCACCAACACAAACCGTTGAAGAAATGGGACTGATAGCAGGTGGCGCTGCAATAACCGTAACCAGTTTAGTTGCCGGGCAGCCTGCGACAGTATAAGATATAGTTGCTGTTCCGATACCTGCTCCCGTAACAACGCCCGAAACACTACCCACGGTAGCTACACCTGTATTATTGCTGCTCCATATGCCGCCCGGAGTTGCATCTGTGAGCGACAAAGTAGTACCGATACATATTGTTGAACCACCGGGAGGAGATATCGCTGCAGGGCTTGCATTCACTGTTACCACGGCTATAACATAACATCCGCCGGCAGTATAAGTAATCGTTGACGTACCTGCTGCTAGACCTGTCACTACACCTGAAGTTGAACCCACTGTAGCAATAGCAGTATTACTGCTAGTCCAGGTTCCACCTGTTGTAGCATCGGTGAGTGTGGTGGTGTTACCTACACATACTGTAAGTGTACCGCCAATAGCTGCGGGTAATGCATTGACCGTAACTAATGTTGTGGCAGCGCAACCTGTTGCTGTAAGCCTGTAGGATATTGTTGAAGTTCCTGCTGAAATACCGGTTACGATACCCGTGGTTGAGCCTACCGATGCCACACCGGTTGCAGAACTGATCCATGTGCCCCCACCGGTTGCATCAGCTAAAGTTGTAGTGTACCCGATACATACTGTTGGGGTACCTGTTATAGCAGCCGGCAATGGATTGACGGTAACAGTGGTAGTTCCGGGTAATGAAGAAGGGCATCCGCTAAGTAAGGCGGTAACTGAATAGGTTCCTGCCGCACTCAATGCGACCCCGGTAATTGTGGGGTTCTGAACACCGGATATAAATCCTCCTGGACCAGACCAGCTATAAGTTACCCCGGATGTAGTTGTAGATGAGCTCAGGTTCAATGTACTGCCCTCGCATACCGGGCTGCTGCTGCTTGCCGTTGGGTTGGCAGGTGTAGGTTTTACCGGGTTAAGGTTCAAATATAACGTATCTCTTAACCCTGTACATGCATCAATACCGATTGCCATTAGCTGGATGATAGTGGAGGATGTCATTACCTGCGTTGAAGGGCCGGTGTAGGTAGAAAGTGTTTCCCCGGTAAGAGCGATCCACGACCAGCTAAATGTGCCCGGATTGGTAATTGATGCTGTAGTCAGCGTGCTCATGCACACGCTGGCAGTATCACCGGCCACATGCGCGGTTGCAGTATCGCCGGTAGCCGTCCAGTCGGGCAAAGTAGATTTAAATGCATTGATGATGTCTGATGTATCCAGGATATATGCATATGCAAACTTTACGCTGTCGCCTGCGGCAACATTCCCGAGGTTAAATACAATACCCACGCCGGCATCGATCGTAGCACTGCCGGAGTAACTCACCGTTGACGAGCCAGCATATAATGCGGAACAGTTAACCGTAGGCACCAATCCCGAATTGAGCCTGAAACATTTTGCCCTGCAATCAAGAGTTCCAAGCCCCAGGTAAGCACCCGGATGGGTTGTACCGGTTGCCGAAACAAGCGTAGCATTTAATGCGTTGGGTAACTGATAAGTGATGTCATTTATTGTCTGGTACAAACCCGTTATCGGCACTTCCTGGTCGGGGTCCACAGTACGCATGTAGTAAACATTATTTTGCGTTGAACCTGATGTGTTGACCAGTGTTACAGACATTGTAAAGAACAAATTGCCTGTGTCCAGAGTGGTTATCTGCCTTATTGAGAATGTGCTGTTTGCGCCCACCCATGTGCTTGTGCTCCTGGTCCCGTTGTTACTGTATAGCACATTATTCCCCGACAATGTACCGGTAAAAATTGTGCCCGTCGCACATCCGGCATTGTTATTCCAGGCATTACTTTGCGCA
>JBGAJU010000072.1:0-18248 GCA_044224775.1 Flavipsychrobacter sp. | reverse complement strand
CATGAAACAAAATAAACTGGACCAGGCTAAAATGTATGCCGACCAACTGATGGCAAAATTCCCCGCTACTCAGTACGCAAGCATTGTTCGCCCAAGCCAGAGTGAAGCTAAACAGGCTGAGATGATCGCAGGCAAAACAGTTTCGGCTTATTATGAGGAGACCTACGACCTGCTGATGAAACACCAGTACACAGAAGTTCTTATGCGCATAGGAATTGCAAAAAAACAATTTGACAATCCAACTTATCAAAAACGTTTTGAGGTGACCGAAGCTATGGCTTTAGCCGGGGCTTCGCGATTTGATGAAGCAGATACCGCCATTACAACATTCCTGCGCACCAATCCCTCCGACTCGCTGACACATTGGGCTACAACAGTTAAAAACTACATCAAAGAAGTTCGCAATGGTGGCAAACCATCGTGGTACAAGGAAGGTGAATACATCCCAAGAGTTGTTGATACCACGAAGAAAGTAGCGACCAACACCTCTACTAATACGTCTACTACCACCTCTTCTGCTACTAAAATAACCGAGCCAAGCGAACCTGCTATTCCGGCAGATGTGCCACCCTCTTATGCATACATTACAGATACACCACACTATGCTATTATAGTTTTACCGGGTATCGACTCACGCACATCAGCACTGAAGAAAGCGGTAAAAGATTTCAACGCTGCTAAATACGCCTCCAATAACTTTGAATTGCTATTCGACCTGTATAACATAGATCAGGGTGTATTGGTGATTAAGAAACTGCCCAACGCCGCTGATGCCAGGAAATACCTTGCAGACCTTATGGCATCCGACGCGATGAAGAATTACTCCTCCGGCGAATTGCAACTGGCCGTAATAACTGCCCCGAACTACAAAAAGATGTTCTACGATAAGGATGCGACCGCATACTTTACATTCTATACTACCAATTATAAATAGCGGCTCAGTTGTATATATTGATGAGTCCCGGCACATGCATTAAACTGGTGTTGGTAGCGTATACTTTTACATCTGTAGCTTTCGTGAACGTCCCCCACAACATCCAGTTGCACAAGTGCAATTTTGCACCAGCAGTGTCGCCAGAGTAAGTAGCAACTATGAAAACCAATATTTAATTCTGAAATTGGCGGCTAAACAAAAACGCCCCTAACGGGGCGTTTGATAATTTCTGTATGTAATTAAGATTAGTTGTAGTTAACAGTTACCGGAACACCTGTTGCGTTGGTGTAAGAACCAGACGCCTGGCCCGCAGTAACGTTCAGGGTAGCGCCTACGTTCAAAGTTTGTGTACCACCGCTGCTCAATGTACCTGTAGAAGAAGGTGAGCTGGTGAAGCTGTTAACGGTCATGCTGTGAGAAGCACCATCAGTTATTGTGCAGCTTGATGGCAATGTGATAGCGTAAGTGTAGCTGGCCTGGCCTGCAACTGTGAAGCTTGCAGCAGAAACAGTACCTGTAGTAGCTGGGAGTGTAACACCACCGCCACCACCTGTGGTACGTGTACCTGCAGGAGCAAGAACAGCAGTACCGGAAAGAGTTGCAGAAACAGCTACATTACCGAAGTTCATATCCACTGTTTTAGTGATAGTGATAGGAGTGATGATGTTTGCAGAAGCAGAAGCAGTTGCCGTAGCTTGTGCGAAAGAAGAGTTAGCAGATACGATTGCGATAGTTGCGATTGCGAGTGATTTGATGATGTTTTTCATTTTTAGTTCGTTTTAGTTTGTTTGAGTTATTGTTTAGTTTTTGTTTGTTGTTTGTTTGATTGGGATATATCCAACCACGTGCCAAACTCATAACAAATTGATAATCAACAAATTAATTTTTGTCACGCAACCAAAAAACATCCATGCGGCGGACACGTTTTCCAAATAATGGAAAAACACGCTTTTAAGCAGCTGCTCCAAATCGCTATAATATATAAAAGAGACAGGCAGTTACAGAAATATCCGGGTCCGGCTAGATTTTTTCAAAAAACCTCTAACATCCGTAAATGCTACAACGCCTGTTTCCGTAAGTAACCTTCAACCATAAAATCGTAAATTGCAACCTTATGAAGCACATTCACCTTACACTATTCGCATTATTGTTCTCTATTGCTTGTTTTGCACTACCACCCGGTCCAATTAGTGGCCCGTCTTCTTTGTGTCAGGGTACTCCCAGAGCGTATTCTAATACTACATCAGGCGGCACATGGAGCAGTAGCAACACAGCTATAATAACAATAGGCTCCGCAAGCGGCATAGCTACCGGAATTGCAGTCGGCTCTGCTACTATTACCTATACACATAGCTCCGGCACTGTAACCTTACCGGTGACGGTAAATGCTTCCCCAACTGTCTACACCCTTTTCTTTGCAGGCAGCGGTAGTATATGTAGTGGCAGCTCTGGGTTGACGTTATACCTTAGCTATTCTAATACCGGGATTAATTATGGTCTTCAGTACAGTATAAGCGGCTCGGGCTTTATTGATGTTCCTGGGTCGCTCACAGGAACAAATGCTGCACTCAATTTTGGCGTAAAGACAATGGAAGGCTTTTATAGAGTACACGCTACAGATCCGGTTTTAGGATGTCAAAGCTATACAAGTCTTACCACCCTCACAGTCCTCCCCACCCCGGCCCCTATTGCCGGCCCCAGCAGCGTATGCGTAGGCTCTACTGTTACTTTAACAAGCACAACAGCAGGCGGCACATGGAGCAGCAGCAACCCATCGGTAGCGTCAATAGGCTCTGCCGGTGTTGTAAGCGGACTAAGTATAGGCAGCACTACCATTACATATACAATGCCTTCAGGCTGTTATACAACTACAGCTATAAATGTCGTTAACCTGGTATCTCCTATTACCGGCAGCAACATAGCCTGTGTCAGCTCCACCATCACATTAAGCAGTGCCACAACCTGCGGTACATGGACAATCTCCAACACTGCACGCGCCATGATAGGCTCTTCTTCCGGTATAGTCACCGGCGTTACCTCAGGCACTGCCACCATAACCTATACTATTGGCAGTGGTTGTGGCTTCGTGGTGAAACCAATAACTGTGAATAATCTCCCCGCATCCATCACAGGTATCACGGGCATTTGTGCGGGTTCTGTCTCTACATTGCACAGCACCACTTCAGGGGGGGCATGGAGCAGTGGCAATACATCAGTAGCCACTATAGGCTCAGCAAGCGGCATTGCCGTGGGCATAGCAAGCGGCACCGCTGTCATTAGCTACACTGTGGCGGGTTGCAGCAGAACAACAAGCATGGCCATAGACGCTACACCTGTCATCAGCGGGGCATCATCCGTTTGTGTTTCAGATACTATAGCGCTTACGGCAACTGGTACCGGCCCAATGGGAGGCATATGGAGCAGCAGCAACCCCACTATTGCTGGTATAGGGTCTTCAACCGGCATTGTTACCGGCAATATCCCGGGTGCCTCAATTATCACTTGCACATCGTTATCCACGGGTTGCGCATCTACCCGTACAATTACAGTAAGCTCATCCTGCACAGGCACTCCGGCTGCAGGTGCCGCCAATGCCACCTATACCAATCATTGCAGTGGCAAGGCCGATACACTTTACCTCACAGGTGCTTCAACTACCTGCGGCGTTATGCACCAATGGCAGTACTCATCCGACAGCATAGCCTGGTATAATGTTCCCGGCGGCACTTTTGATAAGATCATTGTCCACCCACAGTCAAAAACATATTATCGCTGCAAGCTAACCTGCTATTCAAGCGCATTGTTTGCTTATTCAGCGGTTGTCCGTGTAAATGTATACAACAGCATAACCTCGCACCCGGTACTGAACAATCCGTCCACAACATGCGTAGGCCCCGATTTCCAGGTAAACACATGCGGCGTAGGTCTTAACACGAAAGTAAAAACTTACTACGGTGATGGCTCATTAGATGTTACCGCACTACATTCTTTCTCTGCCGACTCATCCACTCATGCAGATATTTTTCACAATTACGAGATGCCGGGAACCTATACGGTAAAACAGGTGCTGTATGACGGCACTACGCCCCAGGATTCTGTTGAAGGTTCAGTTACCTACAACTATTGTCGCACACTGTCCGTGTTCTTTTATCACGATGCCAACAGCAACTGCATTAAAGATGCGGGAGACGGCTATATTTATCATCCTGTGTCTGTCGAAGTAGATTCGAACGGCACACATATAGATACTATAGTAAGCACCAATGGCTTTTACTATAGGGCGCTGGGTACTGCAGGAACAACTTACAGCTTCAGGGTAATAGCGCATGATACCGGCCTTCAGTTAAGTTGTCCCGCAACAGGTATTATTTATGATACGATAACTGCATTCACCAATACCTACGAGGACAACTTCATTGGGTTTAACTGCATTACAAGTTCCTCAATGAATATTGGTATCACCAATACCAATCTTACTTGCTGGGCTACATGGGCAAGTGGATCTATTGATGTCCATAACGTTTTTTGCACCGGAGTTAGTGCTGTTTTAACAATGAATATCAATCCAAAATATATTTTCCGCAGTGCATCTCCTGCTCCTTCATCTGTATCGGGCCGAACAGTTACCTGGAACATCAATCCTTTGGCTGTATCAACTGCAGCACCATACAATACACACATCAACTATACGCTCAATGTATCAGGCTCTGCCCTTACAGCAGGCGATACGGTATATACCAGCTACAAGATAACCCCCACATCGGGCGACATAGACACCAGCAATAATTATAATGAGCGTGTAGACACTGTTCGTGCCTCATTCGACCCCAACCAAATTACAGTTTACCCCGGCGGCCTGGTACTCCCCTGCACAAAACTGAAATACACTATTGATTTTGAAAATACCGGAAACGATACAGCAGTCAACATAGCAGTAATAGATACCCTGCCAGCCAACATAAACCCCAATACCATAAAACTCGTTTCTTCATCTGCCCCTGTCAGCGTGGCTATTGTTAAATGGGGTGCACGCTCTATTGTAAAATTCGACTTCCCGAACATCATGCTGCCTGATAGTGCTCACCACGATGTTTGCAAAGGACAAGTGGTATTTACGGTAAATGCAAAATCGGGGCTTTCTGATGGTACAACCATCTTCAATCGCGCAAGCATTTATTTCGACGATAACGAGCCAGTTGTTACAAATTCTGCAGGTGTTACTATTGGTATCAGCCCAATCACAGGCCCAACCAATGTGTGCAGCGGCAAGCAGGTACAGTTCAATAACCTTAGCCTCGGCGGCACATGGTCTCGCGCCAATAGCACTGCTTCCATAAGCACACTCGGGCTGACCACGGGCATCTCTGCCGGTACCAATACTATCAGCTATACGGTAGCCAACTCTTGTGCAACACGCACAGCAACCAAAACGCTCACCATTGATCCTACTGTTACTCCTGCAGTTAGTATTGCAGCAACCGGCAGCACAGGCGACACAATTTGCGAAGGTACTTCACCAACGTACGATGCCACACCCGTTAATGGCGGCACCTCACCGAGCTACCAGTGGAGGTTAAATGGCACCAACTCGGGCACCGGCAGCACATTCAGTTATTCGTCTCCAACAAACGGCGATGTGGTTTCTGTTAAGCTCACCAGCAATGCGGTTTGCCCATCACCCGATACGGCAATTGACCTGATCATTCTGAATGTTGTTGCACCATACATGCCGCCGGTTACACTCGATGCTTACCCCGGACTGTTCATTACATCGGGCATGGCTGATACGTTTGTAGCAACAGTACCTACCGGTGGCCCCGAACCTACCTATCAATGGCTGGTAAATGGCACCCCGGTTCCCGGTGCCACATCCGATACATTTATTACCAACACATTGGTGAATAACGACTCCATTACATGTGTAGCCACCGGAACAGACCTTTGTAAATTGTCCACGTTCAATTCATTTATTGTTACAGTGGGCAACGTTGGTGTTAAGAACCTGGGGCAAAGGGCGCAGATGGCGCTCTTCCCTAATCCTAACAATGGAACGTTCACTATAAGAGGAAAAGTGGGCAACTTGAACGATGAAGAAGTATGGATAGAAATAATTAACTCATTGGGACAGATCATTTACAAGAAGAATGTGCCTGTGAACAATGGCCTCATCAACGAACAGGTGCAACCCGGTAATACCCTGCCTGCCGGCATGTACCTGCTCAACATAAGATCAGGTACAGATAATACGGTCTTCCGTTTTGTCGTAGAACAGTAACATATTTTAATTTAACCCATAATGCAAAGCCCTCTCATAAAACACATAGAGAGGGCTTTGTTCTTTTTATAATAATTTGTAAAATAAATAAATACATAGTTTTGAAAAAAATATTTTTACAATTCTAACATTTTTAGCTGTACAGACGCCTATATAGTTGTAGGAACCCTGAGCGTTTGAACACAGAAAAATTTATGAAATGTAGAAATAGCCAAATTTGAACAGCGCATTGCCTAAAATTTTACAAGTAAGCACTCACTTTCCTGCATCAGAAAAGAGTCCTGCTATGGCAGATGAACTCAATAAACTGATCAGGGATTGTATTGCTCACTCAAGGAGCGCACAAAAGAAGCTATACGACCTATACTCGCCCGAAGCCTATGGTACTATTAAAAAGTTCGTTTATAATGACGAATCGGTAGCCAAGGAGATATTGAATGATGCATTTTTTAAAGTTTTCAGAGACCTCGGGCAATATTCGTTCCAGGGATCGTTCGAAGGTTGGATAAGGAGAATAGTCGTACATGCGGTAACAGACCACTTCAGGAGAAACGCGAAAGATGAACCTGTAAAAGAAGTCGAAGAAGAGGATGCATATATAAATAGTGAACAGGTAGAGAAGTTATCGCATAAAGAATTATTAAAGGTCATTGACACATTGCCGGCAGCTCAGAAAGAAGTTTTCAACTTATTCGTATTTGAGAATTATTCGCACAAAGAGATAGCCAAAATGTTGAACCTGAAACAAAATAACTGCCGCTGGCACCTGAATGATGCCCGCCGCAGGCTGAAAGAGAAAATAAACCAGTTGTTGAAATAAATAGAAAGTAATGAGTAACTATCGAAAACACATTGACAACTTTTTCAAAGAAAAGTTGGGCAAGTACAGGGAAACACCGCCCCCGGATGTATGGGAGGCGTTGGAAAGCCGCCTTGATGGATTGGCTCCTGCACCCGTAACGCCACCTTATCGCTGGCTTATACATTCGGCTATCATCTCTTCTATATTGATGCTAGGCGTGTATGTAGGAGTTCAGAAAATGAACAGCACCACAAACAATACAGACAGCAGCGTGCAAACGATTGCTGCTGTGCGCAACCAGGCAAACTCAACACACCAAACTACTGTTACTAATACTATAACAGCACAACAACAACCAACAAGTAGTGCGAACAGCACAACACCGGGTATTGCTACAAATGAAGAAACACCATCAACAAATAACACTTCTACCATATACAAAAAAGGCGCTGAACAACTAGCAGCAATAACGCCTAAACGCAATAAGATCAACCACATAACCCGTAATCATGATAAGAAGGCTACACCGGTAACTGTTAAGGACACTTATCAATACGCTGCATCCCATCAAAAAAGTGCTACTAACCCATCTTCCGAAGACGAAACCGAATCAATAATTAATGCTGCCAGCCCCAATACGACCCTATCAGTCGTATCCAAGCCTTCTACCGTACCCGCCGGTACCAAGAACGAAAGTACCAATACCCCATCTGCTGCTGTTGCGAAGAACAACAACAGCAAACACAAGCCCATCTTCCCACGGTTCGAAGCCGGTGTGAAGATGGGTTATGAAGGGGGCTTTTCTAACGATGCTGCACAAAAGGCAGTTGTAGCACCGTATCTTCAGTACAACCTTTCTCCTAAGTTCTCTATACTTACACAACCTGCCATAAAGATCGCTTCGGTGCGTGAACGGCAGATCGGTAGTGCTGAAACGTATTACTCTGCCAATACTGAAGACGGCAAAGTAACTCCCGGCGCCGTTATTAATAAAACCAGGATCGACGGTACAATTGTATACCCTGAATACTGGTCTGTGTATACCTATACTCAAAAGCATGACTCTATTGTAAAGACAAACAAGATCGGTGGAACATCTATGCAGTTTGAGCTACCGGTGTTAGTTCAGTATAAGATCGGCAAGAAGACAGGAGTATATGGTGGTGTAAATGTGACGTATAGCAAGCTTACCACGATCAGGGAAAATACGTATACTCAAAAAGACATTGTAAGGTCCTATAACGACACAGTAATAACAGCAACTATACCTGCCCCTGTTCCATCTATGGGCATAGAGTACACCGGCAAGGATATAGACAGCTACAATGGTCCAATGAGACCCGCTCAGAGCGGCAGCCAATTAGGTGTTGGTTATATGGTTGGTGTTAACTATCAGCTCAGCAAAAAAATTATCGTAGACGCTCTTATCCAACAAACCCCGTCAAAAGCCGACTATAAAGGAGGCTATAATATCAACGCTCCCCTATCAGCGCCCTATTTCCGCCTATCCATTGGTTATAAAATAACCAAATGATCCTATAGTACCCCCTATCTCTCTATTAATCGATCTGAAAAATAACCCCTCACTTTGTTGAGGGGTTATTTTTATACCGCCTCCACCTGTTAAAATCATTAAGTGTTTGTACAATAATTGTAAAAAAATGATTAAAATAGAGGTATGAAGCGTAACCTATTCCTATTGCTTTGGATAGTGGTGGTCGCTATTTGCCCTGTTGTAACAAAAGGACAGATAGTAACCACCATTGCAGGCAATGGAACAGGTATAAAAAGCGGTGATGGAGGCGATGCATTATCAGCAGGTATCGATACTTTGATCACTTCAATTGCCCGTGATGCTGCAGGCAATATTTACATCAACGACCAGGGTAATCACTGTGTCAGAAAAATAGATCACACCACAGGAAATATTACAACCGTAGCAGGCAACGGATCTCCGGGCTATAGTGGCGATGGGGGACTGGCTACAGACGCTCAGCTTTTTTCAAATTGGGGCATCGCAGTAGATGGTCCCGGCAACATTTACATCACAGACCGCGCATATCCTCGTGTAAGAAAAGTGAATACTGCGGGCATCATTACCACTGTAGCAGGCAATGGAACTCCGGGAAAAAGCGGCGACGGAGGTTTAGCAATTTTGGCGCAGTTCACCATACCTATGGGAATTGCACTTGATGCAGCCGGTAATATATATGTTAATGATGCCGGCGCTTTCAACATTCGTAAGATCACTCCAACAGGCATTATCAGCACTATAGCCGGCAGAAGCACAGGGATTGATACAGCGGGTTATTCAGGCGATGGTGGCCCTGCAACAAATGCCAAACTAAGTTACTTATTTGGCATTACTGTTGACAACGCCGGGAATATATACACCTGCGATGGTGGAGACCATGTTGGCAACGGCAACAATTGCATCCGTAAAATAGACCCCGCCGGAATTATCACAACGATTGCAGGAACCGGCACACCGGGATTCAGCGGAGACAATGGCCCTGCCACAGCTGCACAACTGCGTCAGCCGGCTGGTGTTCACGTTGATAACACAGGGAATATTTTCATAGCCGATGTATTCAATCACCGCGTCAGGAAAATTAACACTGCCGGTGTGATCACAACAATTGCAGGCAACGGTATTGATGGGTTTAACGGCGACGGGGCAGCAGCAGTGACAACGTGGCTGAGCCGGCCTCTGGCTATCACCGGAGGCGACAGCGGAAAAATCATTATCGGCGATATGCACAATGGTCGGGTACGAGTTATTCATAAAGTGCTTTCTTTCTTCAAAGGCTGGCAGCAGCAAATAGACGTATGCGAAAATGTGTCGATACAGCTCGATTCACTTTTAGCGGTTGTAGACCGGACAACCACCCGAACCGACCTTTGGACGATCGGTACTTACCCGGTTCATGGTTCTTTATCGGTTTTCCCGTTCTCAAAGGCCTCTACAGGTGGCTATAACTTACCGTTGGGTATGGCATATACCCCCGATGCAAGCTACATTGGCAACGATAGTTTCATTGTTAATGTCACGAACGGTGTTGATACAAGCTTTACAAAAGTTTATCTTACAGTAAAACCAAAGCTTACTTACGCAGGCATAATTAGCGGGCCATCAAATCTTTGCGTAGGTGCAACAATTACACTGACTGATACCGTAGGTAACGGCAAATGGAGTGCGAGCAACCTGAATGCTGTTGTAACTAACGGTATTGTTACAGGACAATCTGCAGGAACAGTTACCATCACTTATACGCTTAATAATGTTTGCGGATCGGTTATTGCTACAAAGACACTGACTGTTTATGCACTCCCGGACGCAGGCAAGATATCCGGAGACTCATTGATCTGTATCGGACAAACGGTAACACTTTCCGAAACCATTCCCGGTGGTTTGTGGAGCATCAGCAATGCTAATGCGAGTATAAGTTCATCGGGTTTGCTCTCCGGTATTGTAGCCGGCAAGGACACCGTGCGTTACACTATCTCTGATGGCACATGCACTAACAGGGCAATTTATGTAGTTACCATTGATGCAGTACCGGTTGCACAGATAGTAACAGGGCGAACAGCATTCTGCGCCAACGACACTACTCTTATTTCGGGCATACCTGATGGCGGCATATGGGTGTTCGCTCAAGGTCACGCGTCACTCCTTGGCAATGTTATAACTGGCCTCACACCAGGGGACGACACAGTCAAGTATATTTATGCCAACCATTGCGGTATTGATACCGCAACTGCATACATCACTATTTACCCCCTCCCGTCAACACCGGCAATAACACAAAATGAAAGTGTCATATATGTACCTGATAGCTTTACTGCATACCAATGGATATTAAATGGATCACCCATACCGGGAGCTCAAACTGATTCGTATTCGATAACCCTATCTGGTTATTATGCTGTAACTGTCATGAACCGATTTGGCTGTGCTGTCACCACCCCTCAGGTAGAATATACCGGCTGCAGCCCGGAGGCTATGAGTGTCTACCCTAACCCGGCTGAAAAGAAAATATTCATACAATGGTGCAAACCTGTGACTGTCAGAATATTATGTATGGATGGCAAAGAATTGGGCATTAATGCAGCTACTTACGAAGTTGACCTTAGCGGTTTGCCAAATGGCAGCTACTTATTAACATTTTTCGATGATCGTGGCAATAAAATAAAAACAAAAATGATTATCAAAGATGATAGAAGATACTAAGGTTAAAGACAAACAGCTAATTAATATTCCGTATATGCATTATTAAATAAAAAAATATGCCGGATAATACTAACATTTTTAAGATTTTTCACGCCTTATATAGGCAGGAGATAAAACAACATATTAATAACATACCATTACGTTTTATCGCTTTAAAGAAGGATTTGATGAGATATGTAACCCTCACCGTGGCGGTTTTGATTTTTTCTTTGTGTGGCTATGCACAAATGGGGGCTATCAGTGGCCCATCAGTTGTCTGTGCCGGTAGCAGTATTGCCCTTACCGATACTACATCCGGCGGCATTTGGAGCAGCAGCAACACTGCTGTTGCTACAGTTGGCTCATCTAGCGGTATCGTTACTGCTATTTCTGCAGGTGAAACAACGATAACATATACCGGAGCCACTTACGTCACAACAACTATCACGGTAAATCCTCTACCGGGAGCTATCAGCACGCTCACAGCAATGTGTATCGGCTCAAATACCCCTGCTACAAACCCTACCCCGGGCGGTATCTGGAGCACGACCAACCCTTCTATTGCCAGCATATCTACGTCGGGCGTTATTACAGGTTTAACGGCAGGTGCAGTGAGCGTACAATACACAATGCCTGGCGGCTGTGCCACTACACGTCCTATTACCGTTAACGCAACACCATCTGCTATAACAGGATTGGCTGCTGTCTGTTCGCTGGGCACAACTTCTTTGTTCAATTCGGTTGGGGGTGGCACATGGACCAGCAGCAGCCCGGGTGTAGCAACGATAGGTTCATCAAGCGGCTCAGTTATTGCCGTTGCCCCTGGTATTGCTACAATATACTACTCTATCAATAGCTGCATTACCAGCACTTATGTCACTGTGAATCCATTACCCGGCAACATAAGCGGCGCTTCAAATATTTGTGTTTCATCGGCAACGAGTCTCAGTGACCCCACGACCGGCGGCACTTGGGCCAGCAGTAATACTTCTGTTGCCACCATAAATGCTGCAACCGGCTATTTATCGGGTATTAGTGCAGGAACTGTAACCATTTCTTATACTTTGCCCACTGGCTGCAGAACCACAAGACTCTTAAGTATTAACCCATTACCTATAGGTTATACAATATCTTCAGCGCCGGGTTCTTATTGCTTTGGCGGCACTGGCGTTCCGGTTACATTAAGTTCATCACAAATTGGTGTCAACTACCAGCTATATCGAGGTACTTCTGCTGTTGGAGCGCCAATACCTGGCACCGGCGCTCCTTTGAATTTCGGCATGCAGGCGGTTGCAGGATCTTACACTATCAGGGCAACAAGTCCGGCCACAGGCTGTTCGGCAGTTAATCCGGGCTCGGCAAACGTTGCTGTTACTCCATTACCTACACAATTCAATGTTGGCGGTGGCGGTGCATATTGTTCAGGCGGCACCGGAATAGATGTAAACCTCAGTGGCTCTCAGGCTGGTGTTAACTATCAATTGTACAGAGGGGGCAGCCCAACTGGTCTTTCAATAATGAGCACGGGTGGAGGCCCCTTGAGTTTTGGATTGCAGTCAACTGCAGGTACTTACACTGTTTATGCAACTAATACATCAACCGGTTGCAGCAACCACATGAATGGCAGTGCAACTGTTGCTATCAATAGCCTGCCATCATCGTACACAGTTTCGCTCTCAGACTCAACAATATGCGCCGGCAGCACTGGCGTACATGTGAAGCTAAGTAATACATCTACAGGCAATGTATACCAGTTGCAAATAAATGGAGTTCCATCAGGCACTCCGGTGACAGGTGTAGGTGGAGCACTGGATTTTGGAATTTTCTCAACATCCGGCACATATATGGTTTCGGCTGTTGACCCTATTACGTCATGTCCAAGCATGATGTCAGGTGCTCCTGCACTCGTTGTCAACCCTCTACCTAATACTTATTCGCTAACAGGTGGTGGCGGTTACTGCACGGGGGCATCCGGTGCACGTCTCGGGCTAAGCAATTCTGAAACAGGCATAATCTACCAGTTGTATAATGGCAGCACACCCACAGGTAGTACACACCCGGGACTTGGTGTTGCTCTGGATTTTGGCTACCTCACAGCTGGCACATATACTGCTATTGCCCAAAACCCGGTTACAGGCTGCACCCGTAATATGACCGGCACAGTAACTGTTTCCGCAAATCCATTACCTGCGGCATATACTGTGTCTTCCAGCGGATCAAGCTATTGCAGCGGCGGCGCCGGCATTATGATATCACTTAGTTCATCCTCACCGGGTGTCAGGTATCAACTGTACAATGCAAGCGTACCCATAGGCATCCCCCTGTCAGGTACAGGAAGCCCCATTAGCTTCGGCTACCAGACAATTGCCGGCAACTATACCGTAATGGCAACCAATGTTACCACTAGCTGTACTTCAAACATGTCTGGTAGCGCGTCTATTTCAGTCACACCTTCACCTGTTGCTTATACTGTTATGGGTGACGGATCTTACTGCAATGGCGGTGCCGGCATCAATGTCCGTTTAGCATCTTCTCAGATAGGCACTAACTACTGGGTATACCAGGGCGGCACAGTATCCGGCACTTCATTGGCCGGCACAGGAGGTGCTTTGGATTTCGGCCCGCGCTTTGTTGCCGGCTCCTATATCATCAAGGCGGTAAGCTCCATTAATAGTTGTGTTACCTGGATGACAGATAGTGCAGTGATTACGGTTAATCCTTCACCATTACCATTTACTACTTTGGGTGGCGGCAGCTATTGTACAGGCGATAGTGGTGTACATATCACTATATCAGGTTCCCGCACAGGTTTTTCATACCAATTAATGAATGGCACAACATCTATAGGCTCAGCACTCGCCGGAACGGGTGCTGCACTTGATTTTGGCTTGCAAACGACAGCAGGTACCTATACTATAGTTGCAACAGACCTGCTTACCGGGTGCACTAAGCTAATGAACAGCAGCGCTTCTGTTAGTGTAAATACCCCGCCTTCCATATTTGCGGTTATTGGTGGTGGCAGTTACTGCGCAGGCGGTACAGGCCTGCACGTGGGTCTCAGCTATTCTAATCCAGGCGTTACCTATCGCCTGTACAATGGCGCTGCTTTGGCCGCAACAATAACCGGCACAGGCGCTCCGCTTGACTTCGGCCTACAAACCACCGCCGGTACTTACACCGTAGTTGCAACTAACCCATCTGGTTGTACCAGCAACATGACAGGTGTTGCAACCATATCTGTTACTCCTACCGTTACCCCTTCAATTAGCATAAACACAAGTTCAGGAGATACAATATGCTCAGGCATTTCTGTTAACTATACTACAACTGTATTGAATGAAGGTAGCTCACCCTCTTATCAGTGGACTGTAAACGGAGTAATTGTTGGTTCAGGCTCTTCGTACAGCTATACACCAACGAACGGAGACTTCGTTCGCGTGAACATGACGAGCAGCGCTGCGTGCGCTACACCTGCCACCGTTTCAGACAATGTTACCATGACCGTACGCCCTAACCCAAGTATTTCCGGTTCCACCAAGATATGTATTGGGTCAAGTACTAATCTTTCCGGCACTCCGGGTGGCACATGGTTAAGCAGCAACCCTTCTATAGCAAACGTTACTATAATGGGCACTGTTGTTGGTGTACTCACCGGTATGTCAGCAGGTGTTACAACCATTAGTTATTCATTGCTCGGTTGCACATCGGTAATTGTGGTTACGGTAAACTCTTTGCCAGCGGTCACAGCATCCGGTTCTCCGGCTGCCTGTGGGGGCTCATACAACATTGCCGCGAGCGGTGGAATTAGTTATACATGGTTACCCGTGACAGGTTTATCTTGTAATACTTGTGCCGTTGCTATTGCACGCCCGTTGGCAACAACTTCTTACACAGTCACCGGAACTGCTGCAACAGGCTGTTCATCCAAAGCAACGGTTACACTCAATGGCAACAGGGTTTCAGGCCACATTTCCTACAGCGGTCTCCCTACCGATGTGTTCAAAGTCTGGCTCATCCACTTCAACCCATCCGACAGCACGCTTTCAGGTGTGGATTCAACATTTACATGCATGGATGCAGGTGCCCCATACTTTGAATTTGCAGGCAAACCCGCCAATACATACTGTGTAAAAGCAAAATTAATGGGTACTGTTCCCGGCACAAGCGGATATATTCCAACATACAGCCTGTCTACTCCTTATTGGTATAATGCGGCGAACGCAGCTCATGCCAACGCTACCGACACCATGCATATCAACATGATATATGGCACTGTGCCTCCGGGGCCCGGCTTCATTGGTGGCTCTATATCTTCCGGCGCAGGCAAAGGCTCTGCAGGCACCATACCTGCACAGGGCATGTTAGTTTACCTGAAAGATGCCGTAAGCAACTTTGTACTTACCTACACTTACACTGATGCCAACGGACATTATTCGTTCAGCAACATTGCCGAAGGTAATTACGTGATCTATCCGGAAGAATTTCTCTACACTACCATACCTTCTGCTACGGTTATGCTAACTGCAGGATCAACATCTGCCAATAATGTCAGCTTCAAGCAACTCACTACCTCACGCAGAATACTACCCGTAGCAGCTACAGGCATTGCATCACTTGCTACAGCTACAGATAACATCCATATTTACCCTAACCCTACAACAGGCAATATAAATATCAGTTGGGCAGAACAAACCACAGGTACTGCTACCCTCTCTGTTACTAACATAGTTGGACAGGAAGTATATAACTCAACAATAAATATTTCCCAGCCATCAGGCAATACCCAGGTTAGCCTGGGCAACCTGGCAAATGGGGTTTACATGCTTACCCTGAAAAGTGCCGACATAAATTACACTTGGAGGATGGTCGTACAACAATAAAGATTTTTTCAATTGGTGTGTTAAAATTATGATTCAAGCTAGACCCCACAACCACCAACGGCCATAGCGAACTGAACTTCAGTAATATGGCAGATGGCGTATACCATATTACTATCAAATCGGCCGACCTGTTCTATTCAACAAAATTGGTCGTTACACGTTAAAAAAATTAAAGAGGAATACAATTATGTTTTTGATTTATATGCTCCCTTTCCAGGGAGCATTTTTTCTCATGCCTTAATCAGAAATACATAAATTTCATTAGCAAATCAATAACAAAGCATGGGTTAATTTTATTATTTGTCCCCTGAGTTTTTCTTTACTTTGCAACATTAAATCCTACCTGCGAAACAGGAATCTATTACATCACCACCAACAAGTAACATTTATGAAAAAAGGGTTTGCTCTTTTTCTTCTGGGCATTTTTTGTAGCATTGTCTCTTATGCAGTTTCACCAATTGTCGGCAGTACCACTACTTGTGTGGGTTGGACTGCCTCCCTCAGTGATGCCACCCCCGGTGGTTCTTGGAGCAGCAGCAATACAGCCATAGCCACTGTCAGTTCATCTGGTCTTGTTTCAGGTATCGGGGCAGGTACATGTACCATCACCTACATGGTTGGCACGGCCTATGCAACTGCAGCTTTCACCGTTAACCCGGCTAATGTTATTACAGGGGGCACAAGCCTATGCACAGGCAACAGCATGACACTCACAGGCTGGCCGGCAGGCGGATCTTGGACAAGCGGCACCCCTACAGTAGCTACGGTCAGCTCCGGCGGGCTTGTTACGGGCGTAGGTACGGGTATTGTAAATATTTACTACACAGGCGGCGGCTGTTATGCCTACCAGATCGTGAATGTAAACCCGTCTATCCCATCAATAACAGGCACTACAACAGTAGGAACAGGTTTTACAACGACACTCAGCAACACGGTTAGCGGCGGTGTGTGGACAAGCTCCAATACAGCAATTGCGACAGTTGGATCCGGCAGCGGAATAGTAACAGGTGTAACAGCAGGATCCTGTAATATCACCTACGCTGCGGGTGGCTGTTATGCAACCGCCCTGGTTACGGTCACTACATCGATATCACCTATTACAGGTGCCACCAACACTTGTGTGGGCACCACTGCTGCAGTTACGGCAACACCGTCAGGCGGCACGTGGAGCAGCAGTAACACAAGTATCGCCACCATCAGTTCTACGGGCATCATAAACGGCATAGCCGCAGGCTCGGTAACCATTACCTATACAGTGGGCAGTGCCTACGTTACTCGTGGCTTCATGGTTAATACCACACCTTCTGTCACCGGCAGCAGCACGGTATGCACAGGGTTAACAACATTGATGACCGCTTCTCCAACGGGAGGCTCATGGAGCAGCAGCAATACAATGATCGCCACAGTAGGCAGCACAGGTATTGTAACAGGCATGACTGGCGGAACCGTAACGATCACATACACTCTTGCCGGGTGTTCTGCATACAAAACAATTACAGTTAGCCCAACGGCAAGCATTACGGGAAGCAGTACTGCATGCATTGGCAACACAACCGCACTGGTAGGATCTCCTTCAAGCGGTACGTGGACAAGCAGCAGCACAATAATAGCTTCTGTCAGCAGCACAGGCATAGTTACAGGTTTAAGTGCAGGCACTACTACTATCACTTATTTAGCTGGCGGCTGCGTAGCTTATAGACCAATGACAGTAAACGCTTCTCCAACAGTTTCCGGTGGCACATCGGTTTGCGTAGGCGCAACAGTACCGTTAGCCGGCAGCCCTTCTGGTGGCATGTGGAGCAGCAGCAATACGTTGCTGGCCACAGTTGGCTCAACAGGAATAGTTACAGGTACCGGTGCGGGCCTGGTAACCATAAGTTATACACGCAGCGGATGTAGCGGCCTCTATCTTGTTTCGGTGAATCCCATTCCTGCAATCACAGGTCCCGGTTCATTGTGCGTAGGCATGACAACAACATTGGCTGTTACACCTGTAGGTGGTTCCTGGACAAGTGGTAGCCCTTCGGTTGCCACGGTTAATACTGCAGGTTTAGTTACCGCCGTAAGCCCGGGTGTTGTAAACATTTACTATACGGTAAGTGGTTGCTATGCTTTCAAGTCAATAACAATTAATCCGGCACCTGCAC
>JBGAJU010000006.1:0-92776 GCA_044224775.1 Flavipsychrobacter sp. | reverse complement strand
GCTGCCATTATCTGGTTGGCCGCTACCGTGAAACTCATCACAGGATCGGGCGGAACATGCCCCGGGCGCGGGAACCTGGAATTTTTTGGAGATATCACGTTGGTGTCGTTGGCGGTTAGCAGCACTTTGTAATATTCAATAGTTGGTGTACCTGTTGTTCCACCGTTATGTCCCACCCTGTTATTGCCCACGTCGTGAAACAGTTGAGGATGTGTAAGCGGCGGTACTCCATAGCACGCATAAGGTGTTGCAATAGTGTTCATAGCCATATCTGCTGTTGCTCCGGTAGTGTTCGACCTGACAAGGGCAAAGATCAATGTATCCACTATGGCGCGTTTAGCAGGTGTACTGTTATTGCGCGAATACCATCCACCCAAAAAAATTGAGTCCACCGTATAGTCATCAGTGGGTCGAACACCTATTGATCCGGCAAACAACGTAGTATCATTCCAGTCATATTCACAAGTATCGGTGCTGGGATCTAACGCTAAACCGGCGCTTATCAGTTGCACATGTTTATACGCAGGCCCCGTAGTGCCGGTATAACCTATTATGGCCGATGTATCATTCCACATTGGGAACCGGTAAGAGCCGACGAATTTGGAAACAGAAGCCTGAAACTCTTGAAACAGGGTATCCCTGAAAATATACCACCTTGAACCCTGGCCATAGGTGGTTGCAGCAAATACCATAACAATAAATAGTAAAAGTGTTCTTTTCATAAGCTTATGAACTTTAAAAAATGACAAAAAAAGAGGTGAGAGGAGTGTATGTTGCTACGATATATAATAACCCCACAACAATTATGCCAAAAAATATATCTCCACCACAGATTACATCGATTTTACCCCATAAAAAATGGCTGCGGAATCCGCAGCCATTTTAAGGAATATTAATAACCAGATTAGTGAGATACTACGAAACGGCCTGTAGCAGTAGCACCATCAACATTTATCGAGTAAACATAAACACCTGAAGCAAGAGCAGCAGTGCTGAATGTTGCACTACCAGTGCTAACTGTTTGAGCAGCAACTTGCTGACCCAACAGGTTAGTTACTGTAACCTTAGCAGTAGTATTCTTCAAGCCAAAAGTGATGTTCACCTGGTCGTTAACTGGGTTAGGAGTAACAGCAACATTAGACAGTTTAGACACTTCATTTACTTTAAGAATTGGCGTACATACAACATCGCAAGTAGCACAGAAAGTGTGATAGCCTACGTTAGGATACTGGGCAACGGAAGGTACAGTGCCCGAAGTCGTGATACCAATTATTGTCCAGTTAGGATAATACTTGGTGTTGTGCCATGGAAAGAAGCCACCTTCGAAACCGAGGTAACCGGTGATCTGGTTTCCGGTAGGATCGTAGTACGGGCATTCAGCTGCTGCGCCGGAAGCACTGCTGTTTGTCGCATAATTCAACTGTAGAGAGTAAGCACCATATTTGTAACCTGTTATAGAAGTACCGTTGGACATGCGGATAGTATCTCTGCCGGTAGAAGTAGCGGGATACGGGTACGCAGGGTCGCCCGTTTTGAAGCTGATCGATGATGAAACAACTTCGTTCGCAGCTACAGTGAACGAGATCACGGGATCAGGTGTCGACCGTCCGGGCCTTGGATATACTGCATTCTTACCGGTAAATGCGTTCGTATCCGCATTGATCAATGGGAATTTCCAGGAGGCAGCAGTTGCCCCACCACCATTGTGCGCTGCTCGTGCATTAGCAAGGTCGCGCCACATTTCGCGGTAACCAAGCGACACAACGCCATAGCAAGCAGCCGGCGATGTCAATGATGCCATGGGCAGATCTATTCCTGAACCTGACCTTGGGGATTTGATAAGCGTGATGACCAGCGTATCCACAATTGACGGCTTGGCAGGATTACGGCTATACCAGCCACCTACATAGATCGAGTCAATTGTGTAGGCATCATAAGCTGTTATTGCCACTTCGCCGGTATAATCCCTTATCGCCAGGCTGCCACATTCATTCCAGCCATAACCGGGTGTTGCCGTGCTTGTGTAAGTAGGATCGAAACCCAAACCTGCAGAGGTCATTTGCGATATGTCATACTGAGGTGTACCTGCAGTAGTGGTATAACCGATCCAGGCAGAGGTATCTGGCCAAAGGATGTAACCCCACGAACCTACGAACTTACTTAAAGACGTTTGGTAAGCATCAAACAAGTCTCCCGTAAAAGAATACCATCTGCCACCACCTGTACCAGCCGTGGTTTTCGCACCAGACCATGTAAATGATGGATCCGCCGCTGTGGCATTTTCAACAACTGCAGAACCAGATGGAGCAACAACAGCGTTTGGAGTACCGGCAACGCTCGGCATATTCTTGTTTAGCATTTGCGCTTGCACGCCGCTACACAATAAACCTCCAACTACAAGTAAAAATGTTTTTTTCATAAGCTTTTTTTTAAACCGTTAAAGAATAGAAACAATAAAGGGCATGATACTATATATGGAAAGTGCAATAATTATGCCGAAATATATATATCTACCACAGATTACATCGATTTTACCCCATAAAAAAAAGGGCTGCGGAATCCGCAGCCCTTTTAAGCAATTTTAATAACCTGATTAGTGAGATACTACGAAACGGCCTGTAGCAGTAGCACCATCAACATTTATCGAGTAAACATAAACACCTGAAGCAAGAGCAGCAGTGTTGAATGTTGCACTACCAGTGCTAACTGTTTGAGCAGCAACTTGCTGACCTAACAAGTTTGTTACTGTAACCTTAGCAGTGGCATTCTTCAAGCCAAAAGTGATGTTCACCTGATCGTTAGCTGGGTTAGGAGTAACAGCAACATTAGACAGGTTAGAAACTTCATTTACTTTAAGGATTGGCGCACAAACAATATCACATGTAGAACATTGTGTGTGGAAGTTAATGTTAGGGAACTGAGCAACAGAAGGTACTGTACCTGAAGAAGTAACACCGATGATGGTCCAGTTAGGATAGTACTTAGTGTTGTGCCATGGGAAGTTACCACCTTCGAAACCAAGGTAACCTGTGATCTGGTTGCCGGTTGGATCGTAGTATGGACACTCAGCTGCAGAACCTGAAGCAGAGCTGTTTGTAGCATAGTTCAACTGTAATGAGTAGGCACCAAATTTGTAACCTGTAATAGAAGTACCGTTAGAGATACGGATAGTATCTTTACCTGGGAATGCAGGGTAAGCTGCATCACCGGTCTTGAAGCTAACTGTAGCAGCAGCAACCTCGTTAGCACCCACCGCGAAACTGATCGTTGGATCTGAAGGGTGCGAAGCACGTGGGTAAGTTGCATTTTTACCGGTAAAGGCATTAGTATCAGTATTTGTCAACGGGAATTTGTAGAAAGCAGTTGTTGGCGTACCACCATTATGTCCTGCACGCGCGTTAGCAAGGTCGCGCCATAATTCACGGTAGCCAAGTGAAACAACACCGTAGCATGAAGCCGGAGATGACAACGAAGCCATTGCCATGTCGATGCCGGAACCAGTCCTTGGCGACTTGATAAATGTAACGATCAGTGTATCCACAACTGTAGTTTTTGCAGGGTTACGGCTATACCAGCCACCTATCCAAACTGAGTCGATAGTATACGCGTCATAAGCTGTAATAGCTACTTCACCTGTATAATCCCTGATAGCCAGGCTACCACACTCGTTCCAGCCGTAGCCAGGAGTCGCAGTACTGGTGTAAGTAGGATCAAATCCTAAACCTGCAGACGTCATTTGTGCTATATCATACTCAGGTGTACCTGCAGAAGTTGTATAACCGATGATCGCTGAAGTATCAGGCCACAGGATGTAACCCCATGAACCTACGAACTTACTCAGAGAAGTCTGGTACGCATCAAAAAGGTCGTTTGTAAAGAAATACCACCTGCCACCACCGGTAGCGGTTGTTTTTGCCGCTGTAGACCATGTGTATGACGGAGCAACACTGCTACCTGCATTTTCAACGATCGCAGAACCCGATGGAGCAGCAACTGCCTTAGTAGTACCGGCAGCGCCTGCGCTACTTTTATGTAGCATTTGCGCTTGCGCAACACCAAACGTTAAACCTGCAGCTAAGAGTAAAAGAGATTTTTTCATAATCACTATTTTTTTTGGAGGAATGATTTTAAATATGCTTTTGTTTAAGACGGTAAAGTTAATTGTATTTGGACGAAGTTGATTATTATCAAATGAATATTTTTATTTAAAATACAATCGAGGGCATTCTCAAAAACCCTTGACTTACAGCGTTTACCCGGAATCAAAATATATCAGCATATTGAGTTATACTGCAAATAATATGCCATCCATTTCTAAAAATGCTTAAAATAAAGGCATTCACCCCAGCATTCAACCCGTTTACCACAAAAGAAAAAATCAGCAGTTTCGCTCCTCCGACCAAAATTAACTGGCTTTGCAAACTGCGAGACTCAGCGCAAAACCAATGAGCGCAAACGGCAATTTGCTGCCGTGTTCAGCAATTTCAATTTCGAGAGTACCTTTGCGTCGCTAAATATCGTTATGCTTCCAGTTTTCGAGAATACAGAAATAGCCTTTAAGTATCGCAGTAACAAGGAGTTGAAGCTCGCCAACTTTCTTTTCACCTCTATGAGCTCGCCACTGCTCACCAGCCTGGGCATGAAGCTGACCAAATTTGCCATTGACTTTAGGCTTCCGGTGAAAGGGTTGATAAAATGGACACTGTTTGACCATTTCTGCGGTGGCGAGACAATGGAAGATGCCGCAAAAACAGCTGCGGGAATTGCAAAATATGGTGTAAACACCATTATGGACTATGGTGTAGAGGGTAAGGAAAGTGAAGAGGATTTTGACAAAGCAGTACCCGAATTCATTAAAGCGATAAAATTTGCTGCCACGCAAAAGAATATACCTTTCATCAGCATGAAGGTGACTGGGTTTGCGTATTTCTCGCTACTGGAGAAAATACATGCAGGCACAACACTGACCGAGGATGATAAAAAAGCATGGGGCCGCGTGCAAAACCGCATCGACCAGATATGCAATGCAGCTGCAGAGCACAACATAATGGTATTGATAGACGCCGAAGAAAGCTGGATACAGAAACCGGTGGATGATCTTGCTGATGCCATGATGGAACGTTATAACAAAACAAAGGTTATTGTATACAACACTTACCAACTGTATCGGCATGACAGATTGGTGTTCCTTAAAGAGTCCTATGAAACCGCGCGGTCTGCCGGGTACCTGCTGGGTGCTAAGCTGGTGCGTGGCGCATACATGGAGAAAGAGCGCAACCGTGCTGCTGAAAAAGGTTACCCTTCACCGATCCAACATGATAAAACAGCTACAGACAATGACTATGATGCGGCCGCAGATTTTTGCCTGAAACACCTGGATAATATTGGCCTGTTCGTAGGCACACACAATGAGGCAAGCAGCCTGAACGTGGCGCGATACATGTACACCAACCAGATACCTGCCAATACAAACAGAGTTTGGTTCTCACAGCTTTATGGCATGAGCGACAATATCTCCTTCAACCTCGCGCACGAGGGTTACAATGTCGCTAAATACCTGCCCTATGGCCCTGTAAAAGATGTACTGCCCTACCTGATGCGCCGTGCGCAGGAGAATACATCGGTAAAAGGTCAAACCGGCCGCGAACTTTCATTGATAAGGAGAGAGTTAAAGCGCAGGGGGCTCTGATCAATGCGCTAAACTACAACCCGGACAATGTGGTATTGCCGCTTCTTATTTGCCATTACGGAATATATGAAAATGTAGGCAGGTAGAAGAGGTGGTTGCCGTCTGATGATATTGTACAGTTCTTACTGCCCTTTACATTTGGCGGATGTCCGGCTCCCTGGTGCCACCCTTTGCCGAAGAAATAATACAACCCTACTTTCAGGTTTGTGAATGTGGCGCTCGGGGTATCATTGGTTACCGTGCACACTATAGAGTCGTCATACACGCCATTGGCCGGCGCATCCAGTGTTCCGTACTTAACATATATGGTACAGGTATCCACGAACTGATCATACAATTCCGGGATTATACGAATACTGACACTCCCACCTTTACCTCCACCGGTTATCGGGTTATTCTTATCAGGCTTGCAACCACCGGCAAGCAGTACTATAAAAACGCAAATTACCGCTACATTCTTCATCATACCGAAGTTATGAAATTACTTTGAATTGCGTTTTTAGCCTTCAGTTAATAATTCGCATTTTCATCAAGACAACGGAATAAAGTGATTACCTCCATCGCTTCTTTAACGTCGTGCACACGCAGGATATTTGCACCATTTTGCAATGCCACCATATGCAATGCTGTTGTACCATTCAATGCATGCTCGGGATTTACTTTAAGTGGCTTGCATATCAACGACTTTCGTGAGAGCCCTACAAGCACAGGCTTACCCAGCAGTTTGAAACTATTCAACGCACGCAAAAGTTTATAATTGTGCTCAACCGTTTTGCCAAAACCGAACCCCGGGTCCACTATCACTTCTGCTATTCCGGCTTCTTCGCATTTAAGACATGTTTCCTGCAGGCGATCCATTACTTCATCCACCACATCTTTGTATTCCGGGTTCACCTGCATTGTTTTCGGCTCACCTTGCATGTGCATCGCTATATACGGTACTTTTAACGAAGCTACCGTTCTCAGCATCTCACCATCAAACCGTCCGCTGCTCACATCATTTACAATACTCACACCTGCCTCAACAGCTTGTTTTGCAATTATTGCATTGTAAGTATCTACAGACAACCATGCCTCCGGAAAATTCCTATGCAATTCAACAATCGCAGGCATTACCCTGTTCAATTCTTCATCCGCGCTTAACAGATCCTGCCCCTGTTTTGTACTAGCCCCCCCTACATCCAGGATAGCAGCCCCATCTTTTAACATTTTTTCAGCATTTCTGAGTAGGGATAAAATGTCGCTGTCTTGTCCTTTATTGTAGAAGCTGTCGGGCGTAGCATTAAGGATACCCATCACTACCGGGTACGATATATCAAGTATCCTTCCTTTACTATGTAGTGTTATTGGCAATTTTTCTTATTTGTGAATGAACTTTTATAATTATACGGGAACTTTGCTTTTTATAGTTCTTCCCGTAAGTTTGAGGGCGAAGTTATTTTAAAACTACTTTTTATAACTAACACTATACAATTTATATGAAATATTTTCTTTGGTTGCTCAGGATCATCCTAGGTGTGCTGTTCATTTTCTCGGGTGTGGTAAAAGCCAACGACCCTATGGGCCTAGTTTACAAAATGAATGAGTTCTTCGAGGTGTTGCACTTGCAATTTATGATACCCTATTCTTTCTTCTTCTCCGTGACAATGATCGCCTTTGAGATAGTTTGTGGTGTAGCAGTGCTTGTAGGCTATGCGTTCCGTTTATTCTCCATACTGTTATTGCTCCTCAATATTTTCTTTACTTTCCTCACCGGCTATGCTTTATATTCGGGTAAAATAAAAGAATGTGGCTGCTTCGGTGCGTGCATCCCGCTTTCACCGGAAGCCACCTTTTATAAAGATGTGGTGCTGACCATCATGTCATTCATCGTATACATCTATCGCGGTCGCATATCCAGCATATTTGGCAAACACAGCAGCACAGCTACATTCATATTATCTGTTGTTTTTGCTGCAGCAATTCAGTGGTGGTCACTTGAGCACCTGCCATTTGTAGATTGCATCGGCTATAAACCCGGCAACAACATTTGGGAGAAAATGCAGCCCGGCCCCGATTTTAAGCCCGCTGTTTATGAATCCATATTCATCTACGAAAAAGATGGCGTGAAGAAAGAGTTCAGTATGGAGAACTATCCATGGCAGGACTCGACCTGGAAGTTTGTTGACCGCAAAGACAAAGTTATAAAAGAAGCCGTTGGCGAACCCGAGATACACGATTTCGTACTTACCGACTCCAATAACGAAGATCAAACAAAGAATATACTTTCAGCTAAAGGCTATACATTTTTCTGGTTTGTGCGTGAGCCTGACAAAGCCCATATGGATAACCTGGACAAGCTGCGCAGCCTTATCGCCAAAGCCGGACAATTGAATGTGCCTTTCTATGCATTGTCCTCTTCTAACTACGAAGAAGCAAACGCATTCCTGAATCAACATAATATTAAATTGCCGCCATTCGCACTGGATGGCACTGCAAGCAAAACTGCAATGCGTTCCAATCCGGGGCTCATGCTGTTAAAAGATGGTGTGGTCGTTAAGAAATGGAGCTACAGGGATTATCCGTCGGATGCTACCATGAATAACGGAGTGTTGGAAACGAAATAGTTCCTAAATGATATAAATAAAATGGGGCGTTATTAGCGCCCCATTTTATTTACGACCTGTTCACCAATTGGTCTTTCGCTGAAAAAACTGTATTCAGCACACACATTTGCAGTTGCGATAGCAGGGATAACGCCCCGCTGCTCGGGAACTCGTATAGCGCTTGTACATCCGTATTCAATATTTCATCGTTGTCACTGCTTCTTTTTACCTGCTTGTATTGCTCCAGTTGTGCTTGCAACTTCTTTATAAGTGCAGACGCAGTAACGTCGTCCGAAAGATAGCCTGACAGGGAACGGTCATAAAATACAAAACGGGCATCATTCACATTTGTTGGTAATACCTTGTTTCCTGTAGCATTAAAAATTATTATTGATTTTATTTCCTCACAAGTCGAATTAATATCACGCACCAATGCATTTTGTCCCTCTTGTACCCCGGTATCGGGAAGCTTGTTCAACATATTCTTCACCAGCGCTTCATTATTGTAGCACAATTGCAGCTCAGCAGGGGCGAGTCGTGGCGGGCGCAGGCTCACCATAGTAAACAACAACCCGATACCACTTACCAGTATAACTGAAGTAACTATAGTATCCAGCTTTTTATCTGTTGAGCGTATCCCCGCCAGGTAATAAGCGGGCAAGTAAAGGAAAGCTGCCACCCCGATGGTAGAGAATATGAGTATATTCGCCCCCGGCCAATGCTGTACCTTGAACAATGTGGACAAGCTGAATAACATGGCCACAAGGGCACCGGCAACAGTAGCAAATTTCTGACCGGCAGTGCCTTTTTCCTTTACCTTCAGCACCGCCATAACAGGCATAAATACAATAGCAAACGTCAGCATAGCCAGGCATAACAACACGCTTGCCCCCGGCCAGTACATGATCTTAAATAAAGAACCTACAACAAATGCAGCAGCTGAGATCGCTCCTGCCACGATCATTAGTTTTTTCATTGCATAATAGTTTTTGAACGTTAATAAATTGATGGTTTCCTCCTCTATCTCCCGCAGCTCATTTTTGAAGAACTGTTTTACGGTTTGTTGGTAGAGGCGCTCAAAGTCATCATCATCTTTGAGCGTTCGCTCCAGTATGCAGCAGATATGATCCAGGAGGTTTAACTGCAGGTCCTCCGTTTCGATTCCATTACGTCTAATGTCCTCGAGGATATAGTCTATCTGCTGCTCACTGAGGCAATATATTTAATGTCTTTCTTTTAAGGTCCAGTAAAAAAGTCATGGTCTCTATGAATTCCGCCAGCTCGCTCACCTTTTCTTTCGATCTTGCCTTACCACTTTCGTTCAGGCTATAATATTTCCTCACGCGCTTGCCCATGTACTCCACTTCGGTAATAAGCAGTCCTTCCGCCTCCAGGGCATGCAATGTTGGGTAGAGTGCCCCTTCGGTTATCTGTATCTTGTCACCCGTAAGTTCTTTCACTTTTTGAGTAATCTCATAACCATACATTTTGCTGTTGTCTGCAAGCAGTTTCAGAACTATGGTTTTGAGTGTTCCTTTTAGTAATTCTGTTGAGAATATCATGATCGGCGTAGCATTATAACGCAATAATACATAAGAATCTGATGCATTGTTTAATTATGTATCAGATATATATTTTTATTAATCGTAATTGCTTAGATTTCACATAAAATAAAAAAGCCCATTAACTTTCGTAATGGGCTTCTCATATATATATTGAATATTATTTCTTTTTGGGTACAGGTTTTGGCGCCGGTTTTGTACCGGGTTTTGCCGTGGGCCGTGCACCGGGCTTTCCTTTTTCGGGTGCTTTATCCTTCTTCGTGAATTTGTAATTGAAACTGATAAGGCCTCCACCGGTAGTATTGTTTGCAGTAGCGCGACCGGTTGGATAATAATTTTTATATCCGCCATTCACGCCGGAAACGAAGTAATTTTTGCTTTTATCCTCTGCATCGGTCAAACCATAATCAAGACGCAGGTGAAGTGATAAAGAGGCATTTTTTGACACGTTCAACACTGCACCTACTCCAAAGGTCAAATCAATAACCATTTTCTTGTACTGGTCTTTAGCTTCCATTTGTTGAGAGGCGAGATTTATATCCTGTCCATTTATCTTGTACTTAGCTCCTGTAAGCAAATTTATTTGTGGCCCGAGGAACGAGCTAAAGTAAAGTGTCTTACTGTTGTTACCGGTGTACCGCAACATGATAGGTATCTTTATGTACGAGACATCCCGGCGCGCGGTATATGCTGTAGTACCAAGATTGATGCCATTTGTAGCTGCATCAGCCTTGAACCGCTGGCTGAGATCGGGAACAGTACTTGTAGAATTGATCGCCGAAGACAAACCCTTGTAGCTCTGCCCTTGTTTGGAGTATAGAATGTCCATGCCTATACCAACGTGGTGATTCACCATATAAGTGCCGCCTATACCAAATGCAGCCCCAACATTTATCTTGGCATCAAGCTCCGGGCCCGCAGCCTGGTCATCTTTGTTAAGCAATGCAGACGCCTGGATATTGACACGCGGTCCGATTTCTAGTCCTTTTTGTGCGATAGATGATTGTGTTACAAATAGCAGTGATGCTGTAGCAAGCGTTTTGAATGCTAAGTTCATATCCGGATTTTTTAGGTTAATGAATGTAGTGTAGAATTTGTGATTAAAGATTGTAATAATTTTTTTAGAAAACAACTGTATTTGCAATAAAACCCGGTATCGATAGTTTGCATGGCGTTTCATTATTTTTGCTTGGCAACATAAACCCGCAAATGAAATGGAACAAAGAATACCAACGCTTGTAACAAAGCGACTGATACTTAAGGAGGTCAACCCGGAAATAGCAGATCAACTCTTCACTACCCTGAGTGATGAAGAACTCATGGCTTTTTGGGGGTTCTCGCACCCGGACGACCTGAAGCTTGAAAAATATAAATGGGAGAATGGCATGACCACCTACCGTATGACCTATAAACGTTTTATCCTCACCGAAAAAACAACAGGCAGGGCATTTGGCTCATGTTCCCTGCACAACATGTACCCGGAACACAAACGAAGTGAATTGGGTTACGACATTAAGGAAGAATCGATGAAAAACAAGGGATTCATGAAAGAGGCTGTGAAGGCCGTGCTTACATTCGGCTTCGAAAAACTTGGACTTAACCGGGTGGAAGCTTTCATTGGGCCGACAAATGAACCATCACTAAGGCTAGTCAAAGCGCTTGGCTTTACCGAAGAAGGCAGGTTGCGAGAACACTGGAACAAAAATGGCGACTTCCATGATTCAGTTGTATTCGGGCTTTTGAAACCGGAGTACAATAAAGTAAAGAAAACGTGGAGTAAAGAATAGATGCTTAGATTTGTATTGCATGAAGAAACTCCTGCTCCTTTTGTCGGCCACTGTTCTCTTTTTCGCTTGTAGAAAAGAACCTGTATACGACCCATATTCATTGCCCGACAGCTATAGCAACCGATCTATAGGTGAATCTGCCCATGACTTGCTGAGTGCTTCAACTTATACAACCATAGCCGTACAGGTTCAATACATGCCCGGGTATCAGTTAGACCCTGCTGTTGTCGCTAATGTGACCAACTATCTCAATGCGCGTTGCAACAAACCAGGCGGTGTAACTTTTACGCAAACTCAGATCGCGGCCTACGGCGATACATTGGACCCAAGTAAAGTGGCCGTGCTGGAAAAACAGAACCGCACAAGCTATACAGCCGGTAATACCCTCGCACTTTATATATTAGTGACCGATGGCTATGATACTGCGGTGAATACACTCGGATTTGCATATCGCAACACCTCTCTATGCCTCCTTGGCAAAAACATCTTTGACAACTCGGGCGGGTATGGGCAGATAACGCGCGTAGCATTAGAGACCAGTGTGCTTCAACATGAATTGGGGCATATATTGGGATTGGTCAATCATGGCTCACCAATGCAATCTCCGCACCAGGACGTAGCCCATGGCAACCATTGCTCCAATCCCAACTGCCTGATGTATTATGCTATTGAGTTACGTAAAGGCATGGGCACATATGCTAAGATACCCTTGCTCGATAGCCTTTGTATTGCTGACCTCCGCGCAAACGGCGGTAAATAGGAGCTCCTTCATTTGTGCTTTTTTTACAGTAATTTTGCTGAAATAAAACAACATAATAGAATGTCACAGAATATGTTAGTTACTATGGATGAGTTCACCATCCAGGAGACAAGGAAATTTCCACAGGCTACAGGAGAACTATCAGCTTTGCTGAGGGATATTGGGCTCGCAGGAAAGATCATTAACAAACAAGTGCGCAAGGCTGGCCTTGCCGACATTCTTGGCCAGCACGGCGCAACCAATGTTCAGGGAGAGGAACAGATGAAGCTGGACGTTTTTGCTAATGAAACCCTTATCAATATCCTAAAAAACAGTACTGACTGCGCAGGTATAGCATCAGAAGAGAACGACGACCATGTCTGCTATGAAGACACTTACTCTGCCAATTCAAAATATGTAGTGCTTTTTGACCCGCTTGACGGCTCATCCAACATCGATGTGAACGCATCAATAGGCACTATATTCTCCATCTACCGCCGCGTTAGCGAATTGGGCAAGCCTTGCACAGAAGCCGACTTCCTGCAACCGGGCAGCAAGCTGATGGCCGCTGGTTATATTATTTACGGCTCAAGCACAATGATGGTCTATGCCACACGCCTTAGCGTGAATGGCTTTACGCTGGAGCCATCTATCGGCGAGTTCTGCTTGTCGCATCCGAATATCAGGGTACCTGAAAATGGTAAGATATACTCCCTCAACCAGGGCAATACGGTAAAATACAGCGAAGGCATGCAAAACTTCCTCAACTTCTGTATGGAAAGTAAGAAGGAAGAAGGAAGGCCTTACTCTCACCGATATATAGGCTCTATGGTTGCCGACCTGCACCGCACGCTAATCAAAGGAGGCATCTTTATCTACCCCGCCGATAAGAGCAACCCCAAAGGTAAGCTCCGCCTGCAATACGAATGCAACCCAATGACCTTTATTGTAGAAGCAGCAGGCGGCCTGGGCAGCGATGGCAAACAGAACATACTGGACATAGTGCCAACCGAACTACACCAGCGTACTCCAATATTTATTGGATCAAAGAACATGGTGAACAAGGCTTTGGAATTTGTGCAGGAAAAAGAACCAGCAGTTTAGTTACCGTTCTTTATATAAAAATAAATAACCCCGGCGATGCCGGGGTTATTTATTTTTAACTGAATAGGAATGCAATATCATCCTTCGTCAGCCGTTTCAACATTGCATTGTCGTCTGATACAAGATCAGCTGCCAGTGCTCTTTTACGCTCCTGCAGTTGTAGCATTTTCTCCTCCAGTGTATCCTTACAGATAAGTCTGTAGGCAAAGATATTTTTCGTTTGTCCTATACGGTGTGTCCGGTCTATTGCCTGCTGTTCTACTGCGGGGTTCCACCAAGGGTCAACTATATATACATAATCTGCTGCAGTAAGGTTCAAACCTATACCACCGGCCTTCAGCGATATTAGGAATACTCTGCACTCATGATTATTCTGGAATTCCTGTATGGCTTCTTCTCGTTCTCGCGATGAGCTGCTGCCATCAAAATAAACATAGTTGATGCCATCATCTTCCAGTTTCTTCCTGATCAATGCCAACATTCCCAGGAACTGCGAGAACACCAACACTTTATGGTCGCCTACATTTTCGGTTATCTCGCGGCTCAGCTCATCCAGCTTTATCGAGTAATTATGAAAGCGCTCTTCTTCATTCATGATGGCAGGCGAATCACATATTTGTCGCAGCTTGGTGAGTCCTTGCAGTATGTGCAGCTGTGAACGCTCCATACCGCGTTCCTCGATCATGCCTAATATCTGCGAACGGTATATGTTCCGGTATGCATCATATATCTTTCGCTGTTCCGGCCCCATTTCACAATACAGTATGGTCTCAGTTTTTTCGGGTAGGTCTTTTGCCACCTGCTCTTTTGTACGTCGCAGTAGGAAAGGATGCGTAAGCTTGCGCAATTGCACCTTCACTTCGTCTTCCATGAATTTATCAATGGGCGTAGCGAACTCACTCATAAAAAACTCCCTGCTACCTAGCATGCCGGGATTAAGGAAGTTCATCTGTGCATACAAGTCGAATGTATTATTCTGCACGGGTGTACCACTTAACGCGAGCCTGTTTTTTGCTTTCAACAAAAGCGAAGATTTCGCCACCTGCGACTGCGGGTTCTTTATTGATTGCGACTCATCCAGCACTACATAATCAAAAGCTATTTCCTTGAATGTTTTTATATCACTACGCATAGTGCCATACGTAGTAATAATGATATCGACATCATATTTACCGGGATCCGTAGCACGCTTGGGCCCGTGGTGGATAACATGAGTTAACTCCGGGGTAAACTTTTTTATTTCATTCTCCCAGTTATACATCAGCGTCGTAGGGCACACCACCATGAACTTAGCATCCTTATACATGTTCTTATAGTGTTGAAAGAATGCCAATGTCTGCACTGTCTTACCAAGACCCATGTCATCTGCAAGAATTCCTCCCCAACCCGCTTCGTTCAAAAACAACAGCCATTGAAAGCCCGCAAGCTGATATGGGCGCAATGTAGCGGTAAGGTGATCGGGAGGGGCTACTTTACTAAAGTCACTGTTCAGTATATGCTCAAGCTTTTCCTTTTTTAACTCCAGCTCTTGCTGCAATTCATCTTCATCAATTTCTGCAAGCAACTCATCCAGTATACTGAAATGGTACTTCTTCAACCTCACCTTGTTGCCCTTCGTTTCTCCCATTTTCAGGAGCAGGCTATATTTTTTCAACCAGTCTTCAGGTAGCAGACCTATAGATCCATCACCTAGCTTCACAAAATTCTGCCGCTGCGCCAAAGCCTTCTTAACTTCTATTATAGACACTAACTGATCTCCGAACTTCAGCTCCACCGATGCATCGAACCAGTCAATGCCGCTGCTCACATGCACTACCGTTTCCGGTTTGTGCACGTTCACCCGCAGGTTCTTTAGCCCCTCAAAACCCATCAGGTCCACATTCCATTCCTTCATCAGGTCAGTAAACCGGTAAAACCAGTTATTTGCCAACACCGATGTGCCGGGCAAATAAAAGAATTTATCTTTCTTATTCAGCTGTATATCAGTATGCAATGTCTGCAACAGGTCCATAAACTCCTGCTCATCTGCCTCACTGCGCTGTATGATCTTCACTATGCCATTTTGTGGCTGTATCACATCCCCAAAATAACCCGGCTTTATCTCCACACCACTATACACAAAAGCCGGCTGCATCATCAGGATCTGCTCCCGTTCATTCAGATACAACCTATACGCAGGTTTCGTTTTCTGTACGTGCTCCACCAACTCTTCCGCAAAGTTCACGTGCACTTTGTTACTCCAATCAATCAGCTTCTCTTGCAGAAAAGCAGGCCACTCACCCGCAGGTATCACCTGTTTCCCTTCCGGCTGGAAAGCCTCAGCTATCTGCAATTCAGCCATACTTGACAAACAAAATATACGGCCATCATGGCGTATCAGCGCTGAATTAAGAACAGTTACATCCTTATAACGAAGAGTTCCGCTTTCCGTTATCCATTCTAATTCTATGGTGTACACACCATTGGCTTTTTTCACAATGAGCTGCGGGTGTGCCGGCTTATCAGAAAACCCTATCTCCTGCAGCGCAGCTGATGTTAGCTGCTTGCCGGGCTTCTTGACGAATGTAAACGGGTAAGCAGAATACCGTTCCAGCAACTTCTGGTATTTAGGCAGCAGGTATTCCCACACCTGTTCTTTTACATCTTCGGCAGGCACATCCTTCAGCACAGTATCATAATCATGCAGCAGGTCGCCGAAAGGCAAGTTCTTTTTCAGGAATTTCAACAGCTCTTCCTTCTGGAATTTCCGTATCACTGGCAGCATATCGCGCTCTTCCTGTCTGTACCAGGTGGGGTTGATGTACTGGTTCAGCTCCAGTTTATCAATGCCGTTGATCATTTTCCGCTCTTCATCATCCGTCTTGCCGGCTATCAGCAACACATCCACAAACGGGAAAGATGGCACACTGGTATCCAACACAATACCCAATCGTTTATCCAATACAGGCGTTGCAATTGCTTCCACAACTATTTCCTTTGCGGGCTGCTTCGCTTCCAGTTTTTTAATAGTGGGATCAAGCACACGCAGAAATGGCTTGTTGTTTTCGTAAGTAAACGTAAATTTATTGGTCAGGTCATCGTTCAGGCTGTAGCCATATTGCTCCAGCAGTTTGTTCTTTTGCACATCCCAGTTCTGCATAGAACTGAAATGTTGAGCCCCATGCGTCCTCAATACTTGCAGAAATACAGTTGCCTTGTGCACACACAGCGGGTGGCTGGTTTCATCACAACCACAAGATGTATCAAAATATCGTTCTTCGTTTTGCTTAATGGTAACATGGTAGGTATGCCCTTCGTCAGGTACGTCTGCCTCGATCCTGTCGCTCTTACTGGTATCTACAATAGCCTTGCTGCCATTGGCGAGCTTTTCAGCATTCTCCAACGATTCCGGCGCCGTAAATATTTGCAACATCTGCCTGTTTATCTGCCGCATACGCACCACAGTATGTTTTTGGTCATACCGGATGTTCGTATTCTCAAAAAAACCGCTTTGCAGTATATCGTTCAGTTGAAACAGGGCAGCTACTTCGTGCCTGCAGATCTCCCCCAGGTTGTAGGGGCACTGGCAGCGCACCGAAATTTCCTTCGGCTGCAGGTATTTATTTACGGTAACCGTATAATAGTTCTGGTACAGGTCGTTACGTACCCTGAAACGCACCTGCTCAAGCAAGTGGTCTACATCAAGCATTTGCACGCCTGACGTGTAGAATATCTTTTTACCACGGCGGATCACTTCTTCGGTGCCATGGTTATACACATATCGTAGTATAGGTGGTAAGGACATTTATTCAGCCCCGTTCAAAAAAAGGCAATCTTCAAAAGTAGCGAAAAAACATACCGCTACGAAACGCAACCGCTTTAATGTGAGTTAAATGGTTATAAAATTTTTATCTTTATACGCTTCAATGATAGCTCTTTCTTATATAGAAGCCTGCAGGAGTAAAACATGATAACAAAATATCATCCCTTTGATACCAATAACAAAAACAAAAGAAAATAATTTTGACCTCCTGCGACTGATTGCTGCTATACAGATAGCCTCTTATCATTGTTATGAGCATTTGCATTTTACTTCACCTATGCTCAACAACATTATATATTCATTCCGTTATTTCTTTGGAATCCATATCCTGTTCACAATAAGTGGCTTTCTTATATTTTCGTCATTTGCCCGTAACAACGAACTGAAAACATATTTCCGTAACCGTTTCTTGCGCGTTTATCCGGGGCTGTGGTTGTGCCTGCTGATTACCATAGTTGTACTCGCAACATTCGGCTTTATTGACCAAACCAATTTTCTCAGCGGGCAGTTTTGGTCGTGGTTCGTGGCTCAGGCTACCTTTTTACAGTTTTACACGCCCGATATGCTGCGTGGTTTTGGCGTACATAACCCTAACGGTGCACTTTGGACGATTCCCGTAGAGATCTGCTTTTACATTTTTGTCCCATTTCTATTCTGGATATCTACCAAAACAAAAATGAACAAAAACCTGCTCATCCTTTTCTGCATGGCCCTATCGGTCGCATTCAATATTTGGTACCAGCCTTATAAATTTCAGGCAGAGCGGTCTGACTATATCAAGTTACTGGGTGTATCCCCAGCACCTTATCTCTTTTACTTCTTACTGGGAGCCATCGCCGCCAATAACTGGGAGCGCATAAAAAAATGGTACGAAGGAAAAGGGATGATCTGGCTGGCAGCATACCTGCTTTACTGCTTTGTATTTTGTTATTGGCTGGATAAATTCCGCATTGGCTATTGGACGAATTGCTACCACTTCATTTCTGTAGTACTCCTATCCCAGGCTACAATTGCACTTGCCTATACACGGAAGCAATTAGGGGTAAAGCTGCTGCATCACAACGACTACTCTTTCGGCGTCTACATCTATCATATGCCTGTCATCAATGTCTTGCTGACTATAGGCTTTTTGGGTACTAATTATCTCTTCTTTATTGTTTTCTTGATAGCGGGCCTCCTTGCTTTCGTTTCTTGGAAATTTGTAGAAAAATCATTCTTGGCATTGAAGCATAAAAACTAAACCACATAAGTCGCCGCGGGTTTATTGTGTATATTTGCCCCCCTGATGATAAAGCCGAACAGCAAAATTATAATTATTGGAACACTGCCTCCGCCAATAGGTGGTGTTTCTATATATAACCAACGGCTTTTTGATTTTTTAGAGAATGAAGAAAGTATTGAAGCTGACTTTATTGACTACAAACGTAGCCGCCTTATGGAAGTGCTCGATGCTGTACTCGATCACCAGATAATCTATCTCAATTGCTCCAGTTCCTCTTTTAAATTTTTGATCGCAACCTATGCTGCAATATTCCGTAAAAAGCTGGTAGTGGCATTTCACGGCAATATGGGCAGGCATACAGGCACCGACAACCTGCTCGATAAGCTGGTCCTTAAATTGGCACGCCTCACCGTTGTACTCAACAAGCAAAGCTTCGATTATGCACTCAGGTATACCCGGAAAGTTTACCTGGGCACCTCCTTCATTCCCCCGATAAAACCGGAGCACCTGAACACTGACATAAAAACATTTATTGGTCACTGCAGGGAAAAGTTCAAGGTCATATGCTCTTCCAATGCACACAATGTTTCGTTTGATAGCTCAGGCAACGAAATTTACCAGGTAAAATTCCTGCTTAATGTTTTCAGGCAACTGCCCGAGTGCTGCATCATTTTATCCGACCCGTCGGGTATGTACTCATCCTATCTTGAGCAGCAAAAAGTACAGGTACCCACAAATGTTTTTATCATAAAAGAAACGCATAGCTACTTTGAACTGCTGAAGGAAACAGACGTGATGCTACGCATTACAACCACCGACGGCGACTCCATTTCCGTGCGCGAAGCCCTTTATCTGCACAAAATAGTCATAGCATCAAACGTAGTCGATCGCCCGGCCGGCGTTATTACAGTCAGCATATCCGAGCAGGAAATAATATCCAAATTGAACAAAGTGTCGGAAGGTAGCGTTGCAGCACCCGCCGAGCACGAAGAAAACGGAGGAAAACAGATCCTGAAGATATTCGCTTCGCTCAGTTAATTACTGCAAAGCCGAAACAATGTAGTACACACCCGCAGCAAGCAATCCGCTTACAGGAATTGTCAGTATCCACGCCCATAGCAGGTTGATCGTTACCCCCCAACGCACAGCAGAAAGACGCTTCGTAGCTCCGACTCCTATTATCGAACCTGTGATGGTATGCGTAGTACTTACCGGTATTTTCAGGTTCTCTGTAAGGAACAACGTAATTGCACCGGCAGTTTCAGCAGCCACACCTTCAAAAGGCGTAACTTTCGTGATACGCGTACCCATTGTCTTAATGATACGCCATCCGCCGCTCATAGTACCTAAAGCTATTGCAGAATAACACGCCAATGGCACCCAAACAGGCATTTCGTTGAAGTCTTTGATATTACCTGCACTTATCAATGCAACGGTTATAATACCCATTACTTTTTGTGCATCATTGCCACCGTGACCAACACTGAACGCAGCCGACGAAACCAGTTGGAAACGCTTTAGGTATAATGTTGACCTCGCCGCATTCAATGAACCCAGGAACATCGTGAACACACTCATCGATATCAGGATAGTAGCCAACAGCAACCATTTAAAATTCTTGGTGTAAAAGATCACATTCACAAAATGATTTCCGAGCGGATCCTTCATCTTAGGATTGGTATCTATCACATTCATCAATATGATGACCACAACGGCTATCACAGCCAGCGATATTAACTTGGGTATTATCCCCTTTCTGAAGGAGTAAATGAACCAGAGTGAAATTATGAATGCCATGATCATACCCACTAATGGTGCCAATACGATAAAGCTCACCGTTTTCATAATAGGTTCCGAGTTCACAGCGCTGAAGCCGGCATGTGCAATTGCAGCACCTGCAAAACCACCAATAAGTGTATGCGAGGAGCTGGATGGTATTCCGAACCACCAGGTAAGCAGGTTCCATGATATAGCGGCAATGAGGCCGGACATGATCACAGGAAGTGTAATAAAACTTTCCTTCACGGTTTTTGCTACAGTATTGGCTACACCATGGTCTTTAAAAATGAAGAACGCCACAAAGTTGAAAAGGGCAGCCCACATCACTGCCTGGAAAGGTGTCAGCACCTTCGTAGAAACTACTGTCGCAATGGAGTTTGCCGCGTCATGAAATCCGTTAATGTAATCAAACACCAGGGCAAGTACCAGGATAGTTATCAGGAGAACCGACATAGCGGATTAGGAATATTTAATAATGATCGATTCAATTACATTGGCAACATCTTCACACTTGTCAGTAACCACTTCAAGCATCTGGAAAATATCTTTTTGCTTGATGAGCTCAACGGCAGTAATATTTGATGAAAATAACTTCATCATCGTATGATCCAGCAGGTCATCAGCGTCATTCTCAAGGCTGTTCACCTGAACACAGGCAGCCGTAATTGCTCTAAGGTCTTTCATATCCCGTAGTGAATACACGCCCGTATTTATCGCACCGATAGATTTGGAAATGATCTCCGCAAACGCAGGCAGAGTGTTATACTCATCATGTATCTGATAATTCACAACACGCTTGGCAGCACCCCACATATAGTCTGCAATATCATCCAGCGATGTAGTGAGATAGTGAATGTCCTCACGGTCCAGCGGGGTAATAAAATTGCGGCCCAGTTCAATGAAGATCCTGTGCGTTATTTCGTCATTCTTGTGCTCCAGGTCTTCCAGGGTCCTCAGCATCTCATCTCTTTTGTTCAGGTCTTTTTCCTGCATCGCAGACTTGAATAAATTACCCATTTGTACCAGGGTGGTAGCTACCTCCTCAAACAAACCGTAGAATACACGGTCTTTAGGCAGGAATATTTTTAATACAGAACCAAATGCCATAACGTTTATTAATTGAGTGCAAAGCTATTGGCTTAATTCGGGCTTTAAAAGTCGTAACATAGACTTAATAATTTCATAACATAGGGAGTTCACTATAAACATCAGTAATTTATACATTAATTTTTCATTAAACAATTGTAACCTTAACTTTCGCATGTTTCTTTTTATAACGTTCGTTAACGTTAACTTAATATTGGATTAATATGAGCGTAATATTTGGTTAACGTACTATTGTGCAAATTTTTACGCATGAAGGTCAAAATATACTTTGTTTTCTCATTTCTAATCGCCAATTACTCAGCCCAAAGCCAGCGTTTCCTTACATATATGATAGACACTAACACAACCGTTGGTAAAGGGATATACCCTGTATCATCTTTACCTGCCGGGTGCAGTTCCGCTTTTAAACAGGCCGCAGGTTCCCAAACTAGTACGACATAAAAAAAGAGGCTCGTTGGAGCCTCTTTTTTATCGTTAATATCATTCCTTTATTTTATTAGCGTTACGTTACCACGCCTGTTGATTATCTTACCCGTATTTGTCATTGCCTCCAACTCATAAACATATACACCAAAAGGCTGCGGCTTTCCTTTATAAGTACCATCCCAACCTTCGTTAATGTCTTTTGTCTCGAACATCTTTACGCCCCAACGGTCAAACACGCGGAAGTAAGTGAGTTCAACGATACCCCTTTTCAAAGGCATAAACTTGTTATTGAAAGAATTTGGTGCAAATGCGTTTGGCATAGCCAATATTGAATTCGGGTCTATACGAACCTTGAAAGAATCAGTCACTTTGCAACCAAATTCTGTCTGTCCTTCCACTACGTACACGGTGTTTACGTCTGGTCTTGCTACAGGGTCTGATACGTTTACGTTATCCAGGCCAAGCGGCGGGAACCATGTGAAGTGGGTACAGTTGGTTTGCGGCTGAATATGATACGACTCACCCGGGTATATGACGACGGAATCTATCATTTCAATAACTCCTGCAGCGTGCACAGCTACATCAACATACATAGAATCCCGGCATCCCCAGTTACTCACGGCAACAAGCCTGTAGCTTACATCTGTAAGCGGGTGTACCCATGGTGCTGAAGACATTGAATCATCAAGATAAATACCCGGCGTCCAGTAGTATGCTGCATGTATCACGCCATTGATTGTTGTATCATCCGGAACAAGCTGCACAGAGTCTCCCGGGCACAAATTATGTATGGCTTGTAGCGTGTCGAAATACTTCGGATGCGTAAATATAGTAGCTGAATCTTTAGTAGCACAATAGCCGGGAGTCAACGTAGTGGTCCAAGCCGGGGTTACTACGTCTAGGTATAAATTGAGTGTATCCACACCTGTAAGCACAACAGTAGAACAGGTACTGCAATCCAGTGCACCTGCCGGCGACCATTTGAAAATATATTTGTCGTACCATTCCGGCGACACCAACGCATCCACATGTATCGTATCCCCCTCGCAAACATGCCTGTTACCACCAATGAATACTGTGGGGTTCGGCTGTACGTCAAGGTGGAATGTATCTGTAATGTCCGGACAACCGGGATAACTTACTGTCACTATATAATCGGCAGAAGTATCTGCCCTGATAACAGGTGTTGGAGAGTTAGGCAAAGCAATGCCTGCAGTTGGCGTCCATTGGTAAGTAACTATTGGATTAAAAGTTACCTTACCCACAGTGGGATACGGATGGCCTTTACAAACTGCCGAGTCATTCAGGTTGAATGTTACCGTATCAAACACGATCAGCACATTAGACGTATCAGTACGCGTACAGCCGGAATCACTCACGATTACCCAATAGGTTCCCGAAGTAGTTACAACAAGTGAATCACCATTGGTCCCGTTACTCCAGTAATATGCATAAACAGGGTCTTTATGCGGGCGCAATGTATCCGGATCACCTGCACAATGCTTTACATTAGCCGGCAAGCCGATAATAGGAACAGGATGGAAATTGATCTTTATCGTATCTCGGCCAACACACGTGCTGCCTAAATAAACACTGTCTACCGTAACATAATAGGTCCCTGTCGTGGTCACGTCTATCGAGTGTGCGGTTTCTCCCGTACTCCACAGGAAATTAGCGCTCGGGAAGAAATCCGTAAGTGTGATGGTATCACCGATACATACGTGTTGGTCTGGCCCAAGGTTCACAGGTATCGGCGCTTTGAACACCACAATTGTGTCAGACCTTACACAGCCATATGGCTTTGATATCTTAAGTACATACTCATTGCCGAACGGACCCGAAACAGGATACACAGTATACACGGTATCAACTGTGTCCAATACCGTGTAGCCCAAACCATTGAACCGGCTCCACTCATACCGTGCCCCAACTGTTTGCGGAGCTGGTATCAGGTCAAGGCGGTCAGAACATATCGTTGTATCATTACCAAGAGCAAAGATCTTCGCATCTGGGTTGAAGTTGAATAGCGACAACCTTTCAGCAGCGCTAAGCTGGCGAGTGATGTACACCAGGTCATCCATCGAACCATTGAAGGCATCCGTAAGTGGCCCCGCACCGGTTGATGACGGATAGTTCATGCCCATTGCAAAAACACCGGTGAACACTGGCGCTGTCGTTTCAAGGAAAAACACACCCGGAGCATTGTCTATATAGAAGTTATACACCCCACCGTTCTTCACTAAAACAAGATTATGCCATGTGCCGAGCGAAATGGGCTGACTTCCATTCACGGTAGGGCTTGCTCCAAATACAATACCCACCTGGTTACCGGGAGTGCCGAGCGTTCCGTTGTTGATGACCATACCAAAGCCATTCAGACCCGGAGTACCGTTATACCATACTATCGAGGACTGGTTGGCAGGGATATTTATCCAGCAGGAATATGTGAAGTCGTTTGGTGTACCACTGTTCGGGAAGAACGTGGTGTAGTTCATCATGCTTGTTGTGCCATTGAACAGGTAAGCATTATCAGCATTACCAAAGCGGTCGGTAGTGAGCGTTGCTGGGGTTGTTGTTATACCATGGTTGATGAGGTCGCGGCCATTGCCACTTTTGTCGGTAGTATCGCCACAGAACGGATACCACGCATACAGGCTAGCAATAGCAGGCAACGGGTTAACCTCAACCCTGTAAAATGCAGCGCAGGATGTAGGCAGCGTGTACGAAATAAGCACCAGGCCGGCAGAAACACCGGTAACGATACCGGTACCCGCACCAACTGTGGCCAATGCAGGGTTACTGCTGCTCCAGGTACCGCCGGGTGTCATATCCGTAAGTGAAGTAGTGAGCCCAGAGTAAACAAAGTTAGTGCCTGTAATTGGCAATGGAACCGGGTTCACGGTCATCGGCGCAGTAGCCGCACATCCTCCGGCCTCGGTATAGGTTATGTTGGTAACACCTGGAGAAACGCCGGTCACAACACCAACAAAGTTTATGGTTGCAATAGTAGTACTGCCAATGCCCCACGAACCACCGGCAGGAACGCCCGACATCTGGTAAGAGCTGTTGACACAGCCTGAAACAGAACCGGGAACTATTGTCGGCAGGGCTTTTACAGACATTAATTTTGTAACAAAACCGGTTGAAGTGTTATAAGTAATAACAGCAGAACCAACAGAAACTCCCAGAACAACCCCGGTAGTGCCGCCAACTACGGCAACTGCCGTGTTACTGCTCGACCAGGTACCACCGGTTGTGGCATCAGTTAAAAGAGTAGGCGAACCCAGACAAACCAGAGAACTACCTACTATAGGGGTAGGCGTTTGCGCAAATCCGCTCACCGAAGAAATGATTAGCGCAATAAGTACTAAAATTCTTTTCATAAACACTTTCTCAGACAAATATAAAAATACAATACAAATATATAAAAGGTTCGCTAAAGGTGTTCTTATATAATATTTGCTAACCTTACAATAAATTAAAATATAGCAAATATTAATGCCTAAACATCCTTAATTAATTTAGACATAATAATAATGACTTAGGGTTGGCACCCAAAACAGATATATTAAAATTTAAAAGGAGATGCTGCCGTCGACCTGAATTCTTCCCAGACCTCTTTTACGATCAAGCCCGCGGGCTTGATCTCTTTGATGATGCTGCTCACCTGCCCTATTTCCAGCTCCCCCTCAACCATGTCTCCCTCGAACATACCCTTTTTTGCGCGGGCACGCCCCAATATGTGCTCCAGCTGTTCTTTTGATGCGCCCGAGTTTTCGGCTTCCTGCACCTGCTGGTAAAATTGGTTTTTTATTAATCTGACAGGCGTCAGATGTTTCAAGGTCACTATGGTATCCCCCTCTCCGGCATTTACAACTGCTTCTTTAAAAGCCATATGGCTCGATGCCTCGGGGCTGCAAACAAAGCGACTGCCCATTTGCACACCTTCTGCACCAAGCGCCATCATCGCATACATGGCCCTGCCCGTGCCTATGCCGCCGGCTGCTATAAGGGGTATCTTTATTGCATCGCGCACAGCCGGTATCAGGCACAGCGTAGTTGTTTCTTCCCTGCCATTGTGCCCTCCTGCCTCAAAACCTTCTGCCACCACCGCATCACAGCCCACATCCTCGCACTTCTTCGCAAACTTCGCGCTTGATACCACATGCGTTACTATAATACCCGCATCCTTCAGCGTAGCCGTCCATGTTTTAGGATTCCCCGCAGAAGTAAACACGATCGGCACCTTTTCATCAATAATGTGCTTCATGTGTTTATCAATGTCCGGGTACAGCAGCGGCACATTCACCGCAAAAGGCTTATCGGTGGCTTGCTTGCACTTTTGTATATGTTCCAGCAGCACATCGGGGTACATACTGCCCGCACCAATAATACCAAGTCCGCCGGCATTGCTCACCGCACTGGCCAGCCGCCAGCCCGATGCCCATATCATGCCCGCCTGTATAATGGGGTACTTTATTCCATACAACTGTGTAACGCGGTTCTCAAAACCATCCCCGCCAAATTTTCCTTCAAAAAGCATAAAGTGATTTGTGCGGCGATATTACTCCATTTACCCCACCCACACAATCTTTGGCATACATATTGCCGCTTTTACTAAATTTGAGTACACCTTTATGCACATCCACAGGCAAATATTATCCTTAATTCTTTTGGCAGCTATGGTTGTATTTGCTTGTAAGAAAAAAGCAAATACGCAAGTACCTATTAATAATATCCCAACACCCGTATCAAAGGACCCAATAGACACAATTATAGGCAACTATATAGTTCGATATGGAAATAACATCTATACAGACACCATTTTTGTAATGAAAAAAACCAGTAATTCTTTCTGCTTCCTGACAAATGACAAAAAGGGACCTCCAGGAAGTGTTGGACAATATGAATTGGCATGTTTTAATGCCAATGATTCTAATTTTTACCCTATCCACAATTCGTACGGGTCTTACCTTTTATTTTATCCTGAAAAAGATAGTGCTGTTTTTCATTATCGAACAATATATTATTCTAGTGGCGGCGTTTCAAATGAGTATATACATGATTATTGCGGCAAAAAATAAAAATTTAAAAATGAAACAGATACTTTTTATAACGACTGTTTCATTTTATTTAGCCATTGTCTTTGGCGGATGTCGGAAACAAAATCAGACGATACCACCTCCAGTTTACACAATAGATAGTATTGTTGGTATTTACGTTGGTCATTTTAGACATACAGACCTTTACGATTCATTTTACTGTCCTTTGACGGTATATGTGATGAAGAAAACAAGTACCAGTTTTTGTTATTACGATAGTATTACATTAGTTAGTCTACTTTTTTCGCAATCCTTGTGCCTTGAATATAACGACTCTTCAAACTTTTATCCAATTTTCCCCTTCTACTATTTAGAATTCTTTCCAGCACAGGACAGTGTTTCTGAATATTACTCATATTCTTTTAGCACCTATAGTTTCTCCGGCAAAAAAATAAAATAGCCCACCACGTACCTTATGCTTGTCCACAAAAAAATATCGATCCTTTTACTATTATCTATAGCAGTTCTATTCAGCTGTAAAAAATCAAAAACAACAATAAATTCAATCGATAGAATTGCAGGCTCTTATGTTGGCTCCAAGTCATATCTCAATAGCCACCACGGCGGTTTGCACCTGGATGATTACACTATAGATACTACTATTGTTTCGGACACATTTATCATCCAACGGTTATCAGCAGATTCCTTTCAGATCCACACCAATTCACCATACACCTTTAACGCTGATGCCTGGGGTTTCAGGTACAACGATTCCAACCATTACTTCGAGATATATGCACCACTTTGGCGCGAACTAAAATACACTCCCGACAACGATAGCATATATTTCGACCACATCTATAATATTACCAGCGGCGCCGGCGGCACAACCAATAACCGGGAGACCTTCTCCGGCAAAAAAATAAAATAGCCCACGCTCTCACGCAGGCCATTTTCAAATTTTCAAATTAGCACACTTTCAAATTATTTACTCTCCAACCTCACCACTGGCACTATCATCTCCTCAAGCGATATTCCCCCATGCTGGAAGGTACTCTTGTAGTAGTTCACAAAATGGTTGTAGTTATTGGGGTAGCAAAGGAACACATCCCCCTTCGCAAAGATGAATGTTGAACTCACATTAGGTCTAGGCAAGCCTGCCAGTTTCGGGTCGCGGAAGTCAAGCACATCCCTGCTTTCATATTGCAGGTTACGTCCGTGTTTGTAACGCAGGTTGGTAGTGGTGGCGCGGTCGCCTACGCACTTGCTTGGTGTCTTCACACGCACACTGCCATGGTCGGTTGTCAGCAGCACCTGTATGCCCTTATCAGCTATTTTCTTCAGCGCCCTGTGCAGCGGCGAGTGCTCAAACCAGCTCATCACCAGCGATCGGTAAGATATCTCATCCCCCGCCAGTTCCTTCAGCACCTCCATCTCCGTGCGCGCATGCGACAGCATATCCACAAAGTTGTAGACGATCACCGTCAGGTCGTTCGTCAGGCAGTTGTGGATGTTGTCTTCCATTGCCTTTGCATCATCGTTGTTGGTGATCTTTATGTATTGGTACTTTAGTTTATCCAGCTTCAGGTGCTTCAACTGGTTCACCAAAAATCTTTCTTCATACAGGTTCTTGCCACCCTCCTCATCATCGTTCTTCCACTCCAACGGAAAATGTTGCTCAATATCTATCGGCATCATACCTGCGAATATCGCATTGCGGCAATACTGTGTAGCCGTAGGTAATATGCTATAATAAGTATCATCCTCAACTACACGGAAAGATTCACTCAGCGTAGGCTGTATCGCCTTCCAGTGGTCCAGTCTTAAGTTATCTATCACCACCATCACAGTCGGTTTTCCGGGTGTGAGGTGCGGCGCAATTTTTTTCTCAAACAGCTTGTGCGATAGCAGCGGACCCGTCTTGCCGCCATCCTTTATCCAGTTGGCATAGTTTTTCGATATGTATTTAAAGAAATCAGTATTGGCTTCTGTCTTCTGCGATTGCAGCACCTCCATCATTTCATCACTATCGCTTTTGCCTATCTCCAGCTCCCAATAAACCAGCTTCTTGTACAACTCTTTCCACTCCTCGTGGTCAGGGTTGTTGCTCAGCGCCATAAAGAGATTCCTGAAATCTTGCTGATACGCAACCGTTGTCTTTTCACTCACCAGTCTTTTGCTGTCCATTATCTTCTTCAGCGACAGCAATACCTGGTTAGGGTTCACCGGCTTTATCAGGTAGTCGGTTATCTGCGCACCCAGCGCTTCTTCCATTATGTTCTCTGCCTCGTTCTTGGTTATCATCACCACGGGCAGTTGCGGGCGCAGCTCCTTTATCTTCGTCAGCGTTTCCAGCCCTGTCAGGCCGGGCATACTTTCATCCAGCAGCACCACATCAATATTGTTTTCTTCCTTCAGGGTCTCCAGCGCATCGTAGCCATTCGACAGCGGCGTTACCTGGTAACCCTTATTCTTCAAAAACATTATTTGCGACTTCAGCGAATCTATTTCGTCATCAACCCAGAGTATTTCTCCTTGTGTGCTCATGCAGTGTGCTTATTTAGAGGTTAAATGTATTGCAATTTGTATTCCTGTTATATTTTTGCGCCCTGTTTAACGCAATTTTGGCAGGCATGTGTTTTGGAATAACGCACCCCACCCTTTAGTATTGCATAAAGAAAGTTAAATATCATGCCTGCAAATATTATTGTTAGAAAGTCAACCGCTGCCGATTGTCCCCGGATGATGGAACTGGTTAACGAATTGGCCGTATATGAGCGTGCCCCGCACGAGGTCACCGTTACGCTGGATCATTTTATTGAAAGCGGCTTTGGCAGCAAACCGGTATGGTGGGCGTTTGTTGCTGAGGAAGATGGTGTTATACTGGGATTTGCATTGTACTACATCCGCTACTCCACCTGGAAAGGCCAGCGCATGTACCTGGAAGATATTTTGGTAACCGAAACCGCCCGCGGCCGTGGCATTGGCGCCAAACTGATGGAAGCCCTCATTGCCGAAGCCAAAGAAAGAAAATTCACCGGCATCACCTGGCAGGTACTCGAGTGGAACGAACCCGCCATCAATTTCTATAAAAAATTCAATACCCGCTTCGACGGCGAATGGATAAACGGCATACTCGAACTGGAAACCAAAAAACCCTGACAGCTATTTCACATTCCATCACATTAACCCGCATTAAGCACATTAATTTTCAAATTTGCACATTTTCAAATTAGCGAACGCGTAGATCATCATCATTCCCTGATTTCGGACAGCGGTAAGATTTGAACGTGAACGACACGCTGAACAGCGCCATCATATACTGGTCCTTGCTCGATGTGTTCCCGCGCTGCTTGCCCACAGTACCAATCGGCTGTTTGCCCCCTCCTTCCACGCTCCTGTCTTGCAACGCAGCAGCCGTCGGGTTTTTGATAAAGGCACCCGCGCCCACATAAGTAGTGCTCACATCGTCCAGGTAATCGGTCAGTGTCAGCCTGTCGGCAATTTCAAGCGTCAGGTTCACACCCGCGGTCAGCCAGAACTTCACCCCGGCACCTACCGGGAAGCATACGGCCGTGCTGCCATACTTGCGGTCACTGTATCCGGCGTTCTGCCCCTCTGTGCCCAGCGGCCTCAGGTACACTTTCTTGCCATTGTAATCCGTATAAGGGTCGTAAAAGAACACACCCACACCACCCGTAAGGAACGGAGTGAACCTGCGGTAAGGATCACCCGTCACAAACCCAAAGAAGTTAAACTCAGCCTGTGCGGCTATCTCCGTCACCGTGCTCTCAAAATTCAGGTTGCGCAATAGTGGGTAGCTCGCCTTGTTATACTTATCGTCATAGCTCACCTTCGTATAGTTGGCAACCACCTTGGCAGCTATATAAGAGTTTATCCTGCGGCGCAGGTAAAAGCCACCTGCACCATGCACCGTTTTCACACCATAATGCTCATTAAGGTCGCCAAAATACTGCGATACACCGCCCGCTATACCCACCTCAAGCGGGGTAAAATACATTTGCCCCCGCCCGGCATGGGCAGCACACATAGCAAACAATAAAATAATATACCTTACTCCGCGCATTTAGACACCTGAACGGCAAAAGTAGCTTTTTATTATAGAAAAGCATTAACGGAAAATGCCATTTAGCTTCTTTAACAAAGCTCCGCAGGCAAAGACCACCAGCGTAAACGCTAATCCGGCTATGACCCAAAACAACAAAATAAGTATAAATATTGACTTGGTCGCAAGCAAAGCCAATGCACAGAATAAGAATATGATACCGTAACAGATAAGGGCGTTCTTCATTTCCCAACTGCTAAAAGAACGCAAAAGCTGGTTATTTATTTTCCCCAACTGGTCGCAGCATCCGCTTCGTCCCGAAAATGACGCAAGGGTCTCCCTTGCAGGTACAATTCTCCTCTTTCGCCGCTATTGGTGTTGCTCACCAACGGCCTCACGCAGAACACTCGTGCAGGAAATCACCGCGAGGTAGCGCGAGTCCCATCCGATGTCTCTACGAGGCGTAGCCTGAGTGCCTGAGCAAGACTAAGCAGTATCAGGGGATGTTAAGCGTGCTTGTGTTGCACCTTGGTATAGCTATAATGCCCCTTGGGGTCAAAGGTCACTTCCACCTCTTCGGGCTCAAAAAGAACAGTTATTTTATGACAAAGCCACTTAAAGAAACGTATGGCCTTATCGGGACTGCATTGCCTCACTTGTTTTCGCGTCTGTTCCATATCAGGTATTTTTGCAGGCTTCAATTAGGTAACCGGCTTAGGGGGTTTGGTAGTATAGCTACATTGCTAAAGTATATACAATATATATGCCATAAGCATTTGCCGATATTAATATTTCCCACATCTTATTAAGCATGTGGCTATATCTTAATATTTCATTTGGTTGGCAAAAGTTTATCCCATACCTTTGCAGTCCCAAAAAATTTTCCGGCTATCCTGCGCCACAGGATATCCAAAGTTCCCGCCGGAAATGAGGGATTAACTTTTAAAAACAATTTATGGCAACAGAAAACAAACTGCAGAGTTATGAGCTGATGGTCATCTTCACCCCCGTGCTTTCGGAAGATGATTACAAAAACGCTCAGAAAAAGTACTCAGACTTCGTAAAAGATCAAGGTGGAAAGATCGTTCACCAGGATGCATGGGGCTTACGTTCACTCGCTTATCCCATCCAGAAAAAGACCACAGGCCTTTACTTCGTGATGGAATATGAAGCGCCAACCAACACTAACGCAGCGCTGGAGATCCAGATGAACCGCGATGAGAGCATCATCCGTCATATGGTTACCCGCCTCGACAAGTTCGCAACGGCGTACAACACAAGGAAACGTAATAAACTAACAGCTGAAAACGCTTAAAATCTCTGAAACATGGCAAAGCAAAACGAAATAAAATTCCTTACCTCCCAGCGTATCGAGAAAAGGCCAAAGAAATACTGCCGTTTCAAGAAAATGGGCATCAGGTATATCGATTATAAAGACGGCGAATTCCTGAAAAAATTCCTGAATGAGCAAGGCAAAATGTTGCCACGTCGTATTACCGGTAACTCGCTGAAATTCCAGCGCAAAGTTTCCCAGGCGATAAAGAAAGCCCGCCAGATGGCTATCTTACCATATGTAACTGACCTTTTGAAATAGTCGTTCGATAACAGCACGATGATTTTGAAATTTTAAAAGCAAAGACAATGCAAGTAATTCTTATAAAAGACGTAGATAACCTGGGCTCGGCCCACGAACTGGTTGAAGTAAGGCCGGGATACGCCCGTAACTACCTTATTCCCCAGAAATATGCCATCGAGGCTAGCGCATCCAATACAGCAGTAATGGAGGAGCGCCGCAAGCAGTTAGCTAAAAAAGAAGCTAAACTCATGGCTGAAATAAACAACGTAATTGCTGTCCTGAAAGAAGCTCCTGTGAAAGTGGGCGCTAAGATCGGCGTTAGCGGCAAAATATTCGGTTCTGTTACCTCTATCCAGCTTGCACGCGCTATCCGCGAGCAGAAAGGTTATGAAATAGACCGCCGCCGCATCACCATCACCAGCGATGTAAAAGAAGCAGGCACACACAAAGCCAACATCGACTTCGGCAAAGAAAACGTTGTTGAAATTGAATTTGAAGTAGTAGGCGAATAATCGATCACTGCTCAATGATAAAAAAAACATCCCGCGCCTGCGGGATGTTTTTTTTATCCGCATAACCAATCTAAGTTTTACATTAACGTAATAATATTTTATTATTTTCGTTATACTTAAAACACACTATATGAGGGTTTACATTTTGCTTGCCTTTATGGCATTGTCGTTTAATGTTGGCGCGCAACAAAGCCCCAATTTCGAAGCTTATGCCCGCACCAAAGACAGCCTGATGCACATAGCTTTTTACGATCGGGACTTTGCAGTCTACAAAAAACATTTCAACGAATTTTTAGCGGCCTATAACCGGCAGAATCCAAAAGACAAAGAGGAATACCGCCTGCAAGTTGAAGAAGACTACTACTACCTGGCAAGGGCATATGCTATCAAAGGCGATAAAACAAATGCCATAGCAGCTCTCGAAAAATCAAAATACTATAACTATAAAGAACTCCTCGGGGAAACGGATTTCAATGCCATCCGTAAAGAACCGGGATTCGTAAAATTCCTTAACACTGCAAAAAACCGTAAGAATAAATACCAGTTGCTTCTGCAAAATGAAGCTACCTATAATGACAATGAGCAAAACAGTTTGCCGCCATTCACTTACCAACTTGCCGGCAACCCAAATCTAACTGCTTTGAGAAACAGGTATAACCTTGATTCTATCGCGGGCAATGGCAACGACATTTCAAAGATCATCAACCTGATGAAATGGGTGCATTACCTGATACCACATGATGGTTCGAAAGGCAACCCGGAGATCAAGAACGCCACAAGCCTTATAAGGGAATGCAGGCGTGATGGTAAAACACTTAACTGCCGCGGCCTTGCCATAGTTTTGAACGAGGTGTACCTCGCCGCCGGTTTTAAATCCCGCTTTGTAACCTGCCTGCCTAAAGACACTACCGACAACGATTGTCATGTTATAAATATGGTCTGGTCCACGTCGTTGAATAAGTGGGTGTGGATGGACCCTACTTTTATGGCCTACGTTATGGATGAAGAAGGCACATTGCTGGGCATTGAGGATGTGCGTGAACGCATAGCACACGGCAAACCACTGATCCTTAACCCGGATGCTAACCGTAACCACACCGCAAGTCAGCCTAAAGACTGGTATCTGGACTACTATATGGCTAAAAACCTCTACAGGCTTGATTGCCCTGTATCAAGTGAGTACAGCTATGAAACTAAAGGAGAAGGTAAAACAAGGGCTTATATACAACTACTGCCGGGGAAAACCACCCCGGAAACCTTGGTGAGCAAAAACGCCAAGGGAGTGGATGTATATACGAGATATTATACTAACAGCCCCAGAACATTCTGGGCAAAACCTGATGGTGTTGCGATTGCAGCAAAAAGCGACAATGGCCACACCCAGGCAGATTACGAAAAAGTAATGACCGCATTTAAAGACTGCTACAATAAAGCATCAGCCGGCTGCATAGAAAAGTTACTTATTCCAGAGTTAAAGGGATGGATGAAAGAGAAGATGCTTGCGAATGATATTGCAGAACTGGGCAAATTGCGATCCTGCAGATTCCTCGGGATGGAACTCGACAATCCATACCAGGATGTGGCTCTTTTCAAAATGGATTTTGAAAAAGGAGTGCATTGCATGGGAATTTCTCTGAATGAACAAAACAAAATCGGTACATACCGTTTTAAAACCTATTCGAATTATATTGACTGGCTATTGGCAAAAGCAATCGATAAAGAGAAAAACAGCAATCCATAATTGAATTTGAAGTAGTAGGAGAATAATCGATCACTGCTCAAGGAATAAAAAACATCCCGCTTGTGGGATGTTTTTTATTCCTTGAAACGCAACCTATATTCCTTTAACACATTTACAAATGCCAGTAACGACGAGAATATAATAGTAAACAAAGTCACCAGGCTCAGCGACTGGTGTAGCTCAGGATGGTCCTTTACAACTAATGGCGTTAACAGAAAATTCACCCCGGTAACAAAGTAGATCACCACAGGAAACAGCCAGTCAGTTGCGGAGAATAGCCTCATGTAGTTACCTCCCGAAAAGCGAAGATAAAGGCCGAACAACTGGAATATGATATACAATGTAAACAACCACCCCAGGAAATTTGTATAGGGCACCCCAAAGTACGCCCCCTTACGCTCCCACACCCAGCTTTTCAAAATGTAAGACGCTGCGGGATCAAAGCAGAGATCGTTGAAGGTCATCAAAAAAGCACTTATCACAGGCACAACAAATACAAATATACCTCTAACCGGCACCGCAAATTGCCGCGTCAGAATCAAACCTATCACCCAGGAAATATAACCCATGGCAAAGTAAACAGGAAGTATGATGAGAGGAACATTACCAAGCATGGGGGTCATGCCTGCGGAATAATAGTACTTCCCGAAAGGAAATCCCGAGGCGATGCTCAAACTTTCCATACCCCACGATACGGTGATGGCAATAATAGTGAACACCGCCATTTTGCTGATCCCATACTGATAACTACCGTGCAAAAGGGCTGCAAAAACGAGCGACAGTACCTGCAGGCCAACGAATCCCTTAAATACAAGCCCCTCCGAAGTGCCTTTTATAAAAAAGAGACCGACCTGCGCAACCAGGTTCAACACAAATACTGCAAACAAAAGGTATTTTCTTGCAGCTATACCTTTCGTAAAATATGAAGGCCACGGTATAGCATCATTTTTCTTTCCGCCCATTGCGTTTTTTAATATCCTACCGGACAAAAGTCCCAAGATTGAAATTACCCCTGATATATGCAAAATAACATGATCATCGTCAATCGACAAACCATCTAGGACGTTACCTCTTCAGAAAAAAAAACGAATCATGCCCTTAAATCCATATTAATCATTCCGCCATGTTATTCCTTTCATCCTTCAAATCAAGGTTCGGACTATTTCCGTACCTTTGCGCCACTTTTTAAAACAAGCGAAACTACTCAAAATGAAAGAAGTATATATCATATCTGCCGTGCGTACGCCAATTGGAGCATGGGGTGGTGCATTAAAAGACTTTTCTGCCACCAAACTGGGGGCAATAGCAATAAAAGGAGCAATTGAACGGGCAGGCATTAACGCTACTGACGTAAACGAAGTATTGATGGGCTGCGTAATGCAGGCTAATGTGGGTCAGGCACCGGCGCGCCAGGCTGCACGATTTGCAGGTGTGCCTGACAATGTGCCTTGCACAACTGTGAACAAAGTATGCGCAAGTGGCATGAAAGCAGTGATGCAAGGTGCACAGGCAATTATGCTGGGTGATGCTGATGTAGTAGTTGCCGGTGGAATGGAGAGCATGAGCAATGTACCATTCTACAACGAGAACCTGCGTTGGGGCAGCAAGTATGGAAACGTTACACTGATTGACGGACTTGCGAAGGACGGCCTTACCGATGTATACCACAACTACCCCATGGGCAACGCTGCAGATCTTTGCGCAAAAGAGTGCAACATAAGCCGCGAAGCACAGGACGAATTTGCCATAACCAGCTACAAGCGCAGCCAGGCTGCGTGGGATGCAGGTAAATTCGATAACGAGATAGTACCGGTGGAAGTGCCGCAAAAAAAAGGCGACCCGATCAAAATATCAAAAGACGAGGACCCATGGAATGTGAAGTTCGATAAGATTGCAGGCCTTCGCCCCGCCTTCACCAAAGATGGTTCGGTTACCGCTGCCAACGCCAGCACTATGAATGACGGCGCTGCGGCATTGGTTTTAATGAGCAAAGAAAAAGCCGAAGCAATGGGCCTGAAGCCTATAGCTAAACTAAAAGGTTATGCCGATGCTGAGCAGGCACCGGAATGGTTCACTACCTCTCCTGCTGTTGCAGTGCCAAAAGCAGTTGCAAAAGCAGGCCTGAAAATGGAAGACATCAACTTCTTCGAATTGAACGAAGCTTTCAGTGTTGTCGGCATCGTTAACATGCAGAAAATGAACCTGAAACCCGAGCAGGTGAATGTGAATGGTGGCGCGGTATCTCTCGGTCATCCATTAGGCGCAAGCGGCGCACGTATCATAACTACACTTATAAATGTACTGCAGCAGAATAACGCAAAATATGGCGCAGCAGGCATCTGCAATGGCGGCGGCGGCGCAAGCGCAGTTGTTATTGAGCGTATGTAATCAACTACATTTTAAAATAAAAACCCACGGTTTTGACCGTGGGTTTTTATTTTTGGGTCTCAACTGTTTTGTGCTTTAAAACTAAAGAGTAATCGTATTTTTAGCCTCATGTGGCAATCAATTAAAGCGCTCATATTCAAGCCCGGCTTTTTGCTGGTTGTCTTTGTTATTAGTGCGGTATTCATTTCCATACAGCTTATCTCGCTGGGCACGCATCCATTCGTCATGCCCCCGCTCAGCCATATACCATTCGATATCATGAACCAGCCCGAGTACCTTAAACAATTCATGGGCAGGAACTTTACAGAATATAACAACTACATCATTTTCAAACGTTCATGGTTCCATCTCATTAACGGGTCCAACCTTTACACCGTGTATCCTGATGAGCAATGGGATTTTTATAAGTACAGCCCAACTTTTGCCCTGTTCATGGGTTCACTTGCATACCTTAATAACTACATAGGCCTCTCTATCTGGAACGTGCTCAACGGTGTTACGCTGTTCTTTGCCATCCGGATGCTGCCATTCAATACAAAAGTGCAGTGCATCATCATGTGGTTCATTCTCAACGATCTGCTTACCTCTTTCTCCAATACCCAAAGCAACGGGCTTATGTGCGCACTCATCATTGCAGCATATGGCAGCTTGGAGCGTGGCAAGCCACAATGGGCTACATTATGGCTGGTGATATCTGTATTTATAAAAGTATACGGCATTATCGGGTTCTGCCTGTTCCTGTTTTACCCTGGCAAGCTCAGGTTCATCGTTTATGCTGCACTATGGACAATAGTATTTGCCGTCCTGCCCGTGGTGGTTACAACGCCACAAACCCTTCTGTGGCAGTATCAAAACTGGGTCGCATTGATGAAAGCAGATGCCGCTGCCACCATAGGCCTTTCTGTTACGGGCTGGCTGCATACCTGGTTCGGGTTAAGTTCCGGGTACGGCTATGTTACATTAATTGGTATGCTGCTGTTCTTACTCCCCTTCGCCCGGCTCAAATTATATAAGGACCACGTGTTCAGGCTGCTCATACTGGCATCCATGCTCATTTGGGTCATCATTTTCAACCATAAGGCAGAGTCGCCGACCTATGTTATTGCCGTGGCAGGTGTTGCTATCTGGTATTTTGCTATGCCACGAGCGCGCTGGCGCATGGGGTTACTCTTCACCGTGCTTGTATTCACTTCGCTCTCTAATACCGACCTTTTCCCACCCTACATAAAACAGCACTTTTTCAAGCCCTATACCATCCAACGCCCTGCCACTGCCGTGAAATAGCCTTTTATATCAAAAAAATGCCCCTCATATATCCTTTGTGGAAAAAAATTACCGATATTAGCTCCCGGTTTTGTTACCAGGTAACTTTTAATTTGCCCATATGAAGAAGACATTACGCATAGTAGCGCTTTTATTGATGCTTGTTAACCTCAGCAGCTGCTTCCAGGGCAAGTGGCAAAAGTATCGTAAGAACACCCACTACATCAAAAAAGGGAAGAAATACCCTAAATACCATGCACGCCGCAATGGCGATTGGTAGTCCCATCTGCTGTTTTCGGTCGATTTCTTGATGATGCACCCCTAAATCACATTGTTTTATTTTCAACTATATCACTTATTGAAAATAATTCGTTGTAGTGTTCAATTACGCTGATCATCACTTGGCATTTAGCAGCCCCGGTAAAAAATACCGTTATTTAACGGTATCAAATACCGTCTTTTATTTTCGCTCATTCCGGCACCATACTACTAAATTGCATAAAAAAACAGGTAGTATGTCATTCGTAATTGTCAGTGCCGATTTTTCCTGCTACAGGTCTGAAGACCGTACCAGTGTTTTTTCAAAGCTCCAGGAAAACTGGATCAACCTTTCGGCCGATGCCGATAACAGCCACACCATTTGGCTCAGTTCTGTATCAGAGGACGTACACGAAACTGAAGCCGTAGAACAGACCAAGAAGAAATTCTACTCCTGTTGCAAGCCAAACTGCCGCCCCAAAGTGGTATTCAAATGGGGACAGCAACTGGGCGCAATTTGCTAATGAAGAATTGTGTGTGAATAGATGTTTGCACTCCCCTTTCACCATGCAAACATCCAAATGAAAGGGCTCACTAATGTGAGCCCTTTTTATTTTATCTACTATCTCTTTAGACAGCGGAGGATTAATACCTGTAATGATCTGTCTTGTACGGACCATCTTTCGGAAGACCCAGGTAGTCAGACTGCGCATCGGTCAGTTCGTCAAGTTGCGCACCAACTTTAGCAAGGTGCAGGCGTGCCACTTTTTCATCAAGGTGTTTTGGTAACACATACACCTTGTTTTCGTAGCGATCGTGGTGATTCCACAGTTCTATCTGCGCCAGGGTCTGGTTGCTGAAAGAGTTACTCATCACGAAACTTGGGTGGCCGGTAGCACAACCCAGGTTCACCAGGCGGCCTTCAGCCAGCACTATCACATCCTTACCGTCTATGTTATACAGGTCAACTTGTGGTTTAATGGTATCTTTTGTATGGCCGTAGTTAGTATTGATCCAAGCCATATCTATTTCAATATCAAAGTGACCAATGTTACAAACTATGGCTTTATCCTTCATCAGGCGAAAGTGCTTTTCAGTGATCAGGTCGCGGCAGCCAGATGCAGTAACTACTATATCTGCTTCTTTAACTGCATCAACCATGCGCTTAACTTCAAAACCGTCCATAGCTGCCTGCAGGGCGCATATCGGGTCTATCTCAGTTACAATAACACGAGCACCGGCACCGCGCAATGATAATGCGCTACCCTTGCCCACATCACCATATCCGCCCACTACTGCTACTTTACCGGCCATCATCACATCGGTAGCGCGGCGTATCGCATCTACCAGGCTTTCCTGGCAACCATATTTATTGTCAAATTTAGATTTGGTAACTGAGTCGTTAACATTAATTGCCGGCATTGGTAATGTGCCTTTTGTCATGCGCTCATATAGGCGGTGAACACCCGTTGTTGTTTCTTCGCTAAGGCCCTTTATGTGCTGCACCAGTTCTGTGTAGTTGTCGAGTACCATGTTGGTAAGGTCACCACCATCGTCCAGTATCATATTCAACGGACGGTCTTCGCTACCAAAGAACAGGGTCTGCTCAATGCACCAATCTGCTTCCTGCAGGCTCTGGCCTTTCCATGCAAAAACACCTATACCTGCAGCTGCAATGGCAGCAGCAGCATGATCTTGCGTAGAGAAGATATTGCACGAGCTCCAGCGCACTTCAGCACCCAGTTCCACCAGTGTTTCTATCAGCACGGCAGTTTGTATGGTCATATGCAGGCAACCAGCTATGCGTGCACCCTTCAATGGCTTTTTAGCACCATATTCAGCACGAATAGCCATCAGGCCCGGCATCTCAGCTTCGGCAAGCCTTATTTCTTTACGCCCCCACTCAGCAAGGCTGATATCTTTTACCTTGTAAGGTAATTTGAAGTCGATTTTTGAACGAGTCATTGTGCTCATAGACGATTTTTTAGTAAAATGTTCGCAAAGGTATGAAATTAATTAATGCAAAATGTTAAAAACGGCCCATTCAGCCGCTTTATTGCGGACCTTTCGGTTAATTATTCTTAACAGGAAAAAGGCACAACTCAGGATGATTAACTTTAGGCATGCTCCACTACCGCAAAGCCATACTTACCGACATACCAATGCTGGTATCCCTGCGCATAGAATTCCTTAAAGAAGTGATGCACACAGATACCCCGGGAAATGATATTACAGCAGGTCTGGAGCAATATTTCACACAACATCTGGAACAGGGCAAATATATTAACTGGCTTGCAATTGATAACGATAGGATAGTTGGCACAGGTGGTATTTGCTTCTACAGCATACCTCCAAACTTCTTCAACCCAACGGGAGACAAAGCCTATATACTCAACGTTTACACGCTCCCTGCCTACCGTCGAAAAGGCATCTCTAAAAAAATATTTTCCAACCTGATGAACGAAGCGGAAGCAAGGGGTGTTCTCCAGCTATCACTTCATGCAACACCTGATGGCGCACCGTTATATCAGCAGTTCGGCTTCAGGCCCAAAGACAACGAAATGGTTTGGGGCAAGCAAGTGTGAATTACCGCCGCTGTTGCTGGTATTGCTGTTGCATCTGCTTAATATATTGCTGACGCTGTTCAGGGGTCATGTTTTGCAGCTCCTGTGCATCGGGCACAGTATAACCGCCGGGCACCTGGTGGCCTGCAGTTTTCTTATAACCGTTCAGGCTTAACATAGAGGCAGCAATATCTCTCTTCTCCGCCTTTACAAGGTCCATTTGCATGGTCTCTCCCCTGTCTCCCTTCACCACCATGCGTGCTACAAAACCATCAGCGCCCTTCTCCTTCAGTTTATTAAAAAAACCTGCCCCACTAAAGTACTGGCTCTTTACACTTGTATAACTCGCATAACCGGTAATGTCTTTCGACATCCACATATCAGTCACCTTCTGAGTGCGCTTGTTCTTCACCTTTATGTGTACACTGTTAAAGTTATTCACCCGCTCGTTGCCAACAACGGTTACATCATAATCGTCACGCTCGTTATTCTCTTCCTGCGACGGGTTGGTCGTCATTTCAGAATAGGTCTTGTCCTTTTCATTAAGCATATACACTGTATGGGGCGTGCTGCCCAACATCAATGTGACCACCGAAAAACCACCACCTGCGTTCATGGTCATTTCGCTACGTGTGTCTCCACCTGCAGAATAGGATCTACTGGTGCCATTCACAGAACTGGAAGTGAGCTTAAACTCAAGGTATACGCCGTCTTTACCCAATAAGTTGCTACTAACTAAAAATAGAGCAATAATACCCAGGCACAACTTTTTCATAACAGTATGATTTTACTTGTGAGACAATGAACTTAAATATACAAAATATTATTAGCGCTCATCCTGATTGTCATCATCTGCCTTACCGCCATGCTCGCTCGATTCAGTACCTTTTTCAAGGTCTTTTCTGTCTGCGCTGGTAGGATCTGAAGCATCACAGTCATTGAAACCGTCGGGTGCTTTAAAGGTCGCCGCGCCATCTATATTCAGGCTCTTATCTGCCCATACCCGCTTCATGAACAGCGCCCAAATAGGCAATGCCGAGGCAGCGCCCTGCCCAAGGTCTTCCCGCCTGAACCTGAACTCGCGGTCATCGCAGCCAACCCATGCGCCGGCCATCAGGTCGGGCGCATACCCCAGGAACCATGCATCAGCCTGGTTGCTGGTAGTGCCTGTTTTGCCGGCTATGTCTGCAGTAACGTTATACCTGAAACGCATACGGGCGCCGGTGCCGCCACCTGCTACCACATTCCGCATCAGCTTCACCATTTTAAATGCCGTATTGGGATTGATCACCTCTTTCTGCACAGATGCAAAGCTCTTAACCAGCATACCATTCTTATCTTCGATCTTGCTGATGAAGAAGGGCTGTGTATGTACTCCCTTACCCGGGAACATACTGTATGCCCCCATCATCTCGAACAAGGATATATCTGATACGCCAAGCGCCATAGCAGGCACCTTATCTATCCTGCTGGTGATACCACATTTATGAATAAAGTCTGCAAAGGCTTCTATACCCACCTGCTTAAGCATGTACAGCGCGGCATTATTTATTGATTTCGCCAGGGCGATCTTCATAGGCACTTCGGCAGGGTACACAACGGGATTATCCGCGTCATAAAGGGTGGTCATAGTTGGAAACTCCTGTGGTGCAGTAGATACATTGCCACATGGATTCCAGCCATTGTCAACTGCCAGTGTATATAATAAAGGCTTTATTGTGGAGCCAACCTGTCGCTTGGTATTAATGTTCACGTGGTCGTACATGAAGTAATTGTGGTCTATACCGCCTACCCAGGCTTTCACTTCACCAGTTGCAGGGTCCATGGCCATAAACCCGCACTGCAGGAACAACTTCATGTATTTTATAGAATCGATAGGGCTCATTACAGTATCCTTATAATGGAGCCTGTTCCATGCAAATACACGCATCTTTATTGGTACCCGCATCATCGACATCGCCTTCGCTTCCGACATATCCTGGCTGCGGAAATTCTGGTACCTGTCAGATTGTTTTATTGACTGCGCCAATATATTTTTTATAGATGCAGACCGCTCCCACACAGAACCGTCCTTATAACCGGGCTGAGACAAAAACACGTTCTGCCAGTTGGACAGGTGTTCATGCACAGCTTCCTCGGCATATCGCTGCATACGCACATCAAGAGTGGTCCATATTTTTAAACCATCTTTGTAAATATCATAAGGCGTACCATCAGGCTTCTTCATATCTTTTATCACCTGTTTCACCTGCTGTTCCACCACCTGCCTGAAATAGGGCGCAATACCATCATGATAATCGATCTTATGATAATCCAACGGTGTTTCGCCGTCTTTTAAGGTTTCCAGCTGCTCCTTTGAAATGTAGTTATACTTATACATCTGATCCAGCACCACATTGCGCCGCTCTCTTGCCCTTTGAGGATGGCTGCGGGGATTATAGATGGTATTACCTTTAAGCATTCCTACAAGCACGGCAGCCTCATCAATGTTCACACTGTCAGGCATTTTATTGTAAAATGTAAGTGAGGCGTTCTTGATCCCGAACACATTATCTCCAAACGGCACCGTATTGAGGTACATGGTGATGATCTCGTTCTTCGTCAGGTTGCGCTCCAACTTCACGGCAAGCACCCACTCTTTCAGTTTCATGAACGGTAGCCACCAGGCACTTTGGCTATGGCGGGGAAAAAGGTTTTTAGCCAGCTGTTGCGTAATGGTAGATGACCCGCGTTTCTTACGTTCCAGGATGTACACCGGGATCGCGATCGTTGCTATGGGGTCTATACCCGCATGTTCATAAAAACGAGCATCCTCAGTTGCGAGTAATGCCTGGATGATGTTAGGAGATATTTCTGAGAACTTGCTGTTCGACCGGTCGGTAACATAATAGCGGCCCAACAGTGTGCCGTCTGCAGCATACACATCAGACGATATTGCGCTCTGCGGGTTTTCCAACTCCGCCAGCGATGGCATATAACCCACCATACCTTGCTCAATGGCAACGACTAGCACAACAAACACCAGGAAAAAGAAAATAAACGTTATCCAAAGCGCGCGTATCCACTTTTTGCTTTTGCGCGGTTCATCTTTGTTACTTTCTACCTTTTTGCTTTTATAAATATTTTCAGGCTTGTTGTTCATGAATAGCTACAAATTTACATTTCTTTTTTATCTCAGACCATTTGTCTTTCAGCGCAGGATGAAACTGACACTATGCGTTGGTCTCATCCTGAGGCATTACAAAAAAGCTTGCACTCCTCACGGGGTTTAAAAATCCTCTTATCCGCTTTCCTGCACCTGTTTTACCACGCATTGTTTTCAGGAAAGGCTGTAAGAAGCCGGCAACATATTGCTGCTCCTGCATATTTAATGGCTGTTTAGCGTATTTCTTCTTTAAATATACATTCATAAACCCGGTAAACGACGTGCCTAATTGCGGATCAACAACCTCCCGGGCATATTGCATCGGTGTTTTTGTTCCCCTACCGATGCCCACCATATGCAGGTAATAGCTTGCTGCACGGTATGCCCAATAGGGTTTGTTGCCATCAGAGCGAGCATTGTTATACCTCGTTATATAATACAGCAGTATCAATTCAGGCAACAGCAACAGCAAAAAGATCAGCCCGCCAACTACCCCCAATGCTATCCAAAGCATTTGTTTTTTCGATACAGGCTTGGGTTGAGCAGCAAGCTTTTGTTTTTCTCTTTGCTTCACCGCATCTTTCTTTTTCAGGTAAACCTCGTCTATAGGCGTGTATTGCGGAAGACGCTTCAGCACATCACCGCCCTTATCGAACGGGGTGGATTCGATCCTCTTTACAGCATCAGCATAAGATACGGCGGTGCCCTCATCTCCTTTTTTAACCGTGCCCAAAGGCATGGCTATGCTATCCCTGTATATCAGCGCAACCTTCATATCCATCCGCACCGTCACAGGAACTCGCAGCTTATACTCCTTATCATGAAATACGAACTGCTTTACAGACATCTGCATGATACGTTTTACTGTATCCACACTTTCCACTACTCCATCAGCAGCAAGCCATGCCTTTGGTGGTTGCATGGGCGGCGTGCCATCAGGTTGCGGCGTAGGGCGTTCCTCGTTATCATTGCCTACAGTGGTATCAAAATCCAGCCAGCCATAGCCCGGAAAATACACCTGCACCCACGCATGTGCCTGGTTTGCATAGTACCAATACCAACCCTTGTTTTTGTCACTGCGGTCTTCCGTCAGAAAGCCTACAGCAATCCGCGATGGTATTCCCAGTGAACGGAGCATGAACAAGGTAGCGCCGGCATAATAAGCGCAGTAACCCTTATGGTTCTCATTAAGAAAGTACATGAGCTTCGATGCACTGGGTAGATCGGGCACACCGGGATTATCCGTGTATTTATAGATACGCTCCCCATTCTCATCCTTTGCCAGGAAATAGTTGCGGATAGCTATCACCTTATCAACAGGTGTGTGGGCAGTATCGGTTATTTTATGGGCAAGCGCAGTTATTGAATTGAACTTCTCATTGCCCGGCATGAATGTGTAATACTGCATGAACTTATTATCCATGCCTTTGTAATCCTTGATCTCCCTCAGTACCTGGAACCGCTGTTGCTGGAATGCCTCGATCTGAGGGTTTTGCGCATTGTAAACGAAGTAGGCACTGTTCAATACAGATACATAACCTTTAGCCCGGAACGCCGACTTGAATTCGTTCCTGAAATCTTTCTCGATGGTTATCGGTTGCACAAAAAAACCAACATTAGGCGCAAGATAGGTGCTTGGCGAAAGCATTTTACTGTACACTTCTACTTCAACTGTTTGGCGCAACTTCGGCCCCAGGCTATTCCTGATAACCGAAGAATCCTGCCGGGTAGAGAATAACGGAATTTTTGAAGGGTCAGGCTCGAACAGGTCGTTATAGGGTATGGTCGAGTCTCGCTCAAAAGTTTCCGTCAGTGTATCGAACTTAGTGAAATAAAACGCAGTAAGGTATAGCGGATTAGGCACATCGGTACCCGGGAAAAAGTTATCGATATGCGCGCAAAACAACAGCTGCTTGCTGCGGCTCAACGAGCTGCTCAAGCGGGAGTAATCTTTAAGGTCAAATGTGCCATCTTTATTTTCCTTCAGCATGCCACCTTTACCTTCTTTACCACCCCCTCCGTAGTTATCAACTACTTCCTTTATCTGCCCGCTCATTGCCCAGATCACACTACCCAGTATCAACGCAGCCAATATGCCAAAAATAGCCAGCCTCCTCGACAAATACCACCAGAACTTCTGCGATTTGTCTTTATAATTATATATCTGCTCAGCAGTGAAGACAATATAGATAGCGTAGAGAAGAGCAGGTGTAAATGCCCTTAAGAACGCATAAACAGAATCATTGTTGGCTTTCGCTATCAGCAATATGCAACCTGTAAGCAATGATGCTGCAATGAACACGGCCCAATACCTTAGCCTTGTAAATCCCCAACCTATAAGCCATCCAAAAGAAAACAGGTACGCAAATATCTGGAAACGGCGGGCAATGAAAAACGCATCAAACTCACCAATAGCGTATTTGTCTATCCCTTTATAAACAGAAAACAAAGAAATGATGAGTATCAGAAACGTTGGGATAAACCTGAACCTGAATGAATAAAAAAGAGTTGCCAATCCCATTCCCCCGGCCAGGTACAATGCCTGCTGCAATGCCTGGTTCTGCAGTATGGAAAAATGTTCGTTGATATTGACCAGGAGAAAATAACCTGCCGCTGCCGTTGGCAGGATCAAAAAGATGAGCTTGGCAAGCATCTCGTTTATGGGGGCAGCACGTTGTATCCTCATAGTTCAGCCCTTTACCGGGCACTACTCTTTAATGGATAAATATAGTAGAAAATTGCAGGGTAATTTGTTAAAACTAACCTGCAAAGCCCGCATTCATATAAAAATCACACTATCGTGTAATAGCTTCTGCGCATGTCGTGAGCAATAAGGGTAAAGTGGCTAAAAATTATTTAATTTTATTGTACGTATGGAACAAGTCAAATGGACTGCCAGAAAATTTACTTTCGGGTATGATAAAGGATACGTTCCTTTTTTCCTGGAACGTTTAAAAAACACCGCGCCACGCCTCGATGAACTATTCAGCAACACAGACGAGGTAGCGGCAGCTCGTAAACTAGGCGGTAGCTGGTCAGCAAAAGAGCATCTTGGCCATCTCAGCGACCTCGAGCTTTTACATGACGGGAGGATTGATGACTTTATTGCAGGAGTGCCAAAACTTCGCGCGGCAGACATGCAGAACAACAAAACCTACGCTGCCGATCACAACCGGGCTTCGTTGCCAACTTTACTGAAACATTTTCGCGAGGGAAGGAACAATTTGATCGACCGGGTGCGAACATTGGATGACCGGTATTTCGAAAAAGCAGCTCTACATCCACGGCTGCAGCAACAAGTAACTCTGACCGATATTTTGTTTTTCATTGCCGAACATGACAACCATCATCTTTTACGAATAGCAGAGGCATTATAATTGTATCATTATTTCAAATAGGTTGATATGAACAAGTCTGTCATTATTCTCATCAGCGTTCTTTGGCTGCTCTGTTCTATTTACTTTACACTGGCAAAGGTGAATGACCTGCCATATGTGCAATATGCAATGGCGGGTACCTGGATTGCCAGCTTTCTGCTGCTCGTATGTATTATCGTGTATATCAAAAAGCACAGGGACAATACCAAACGATAAGCGTATCAGCTATCTGGCAAAAATTGAATAAATTTGCTGCCGGGTTCCCTTTACATATTGATCCAATTGATACTGCCATGAGAACAAGCATACTAGCCATCCTGGGAATATTACTAAGCACACAACTACTATTTGCACAAAATGAACAGGTTAAGTTGCTTGTGCAAAGCCCCGACGGCAAAAATGTGCGGCTTGTATGGTTTCTTTTGAGTGGAACTAAAGACATTACAGGATTCGATATTAAAAGAAAAGAAGGGTTGCAGGATTGGGTGAAGTTGAATACCGAACCAATAGTGCCCGGTGTGTCTATGAAAAGGAACTTCCAGGCGCTTGGTGCTACCAAAAGCGAGGAGAGTGTTTTAAGATCACACTTATATAAACAACTGGCAAGCCGTAAGCTTAAAGAAACAGACCCACAGTATATTCAGAAACTGGCCACTGACGATAATGCGCTCCAGGAAGTATCAAAAAAGATCGCAGCAGATTATGAGCTGGCTTTAATGCATGGCTTTGGTTACCTTGACCATAACATCACTAGGAAGACTGATTACCAGTACGGGCTGTTTGTACAAGGAACCGATCAATTGATAGCTAAAGTATCTTGGAATTACGGGGAGATCCCTGACCTGAACACGGTGCAGGAGATAACTTCCAGGTCTGTCACAGGCAGCAACGGCGTGCTTGTTATGTGGAATGCAGACCTCCGCAAAATGAACAATGCCCATGTAGCCGGATTCAACATTTACAGGCAGGGCATACGCCTAAATACTAACCCTATAAACTTATCTAACCAGAATGATCCGTCTGAATTCTCCTGGCACGATAGGTCAGTAAACGCTGCCGCCCCCATTCAATACAGCATAAGCGCAGAATCTATATTTGGCATAGAGGGAATTATTAAGTCTTATACCTATGATCCTGCAGATCATCCGGCGCAGTATAAAAAAACAGAAGTTACTGAAGTAAACTCACTGGGTTATTATTTCAAAGATGGCATCAGCATTAAATGGTCCTTTTCGAAAGACTATGAGCGTTTCATAAAGGGATTTTATGTCGAGAAGGAAAATATGCCCAATGGCTTTGTTCGTGTTTCGGGACTTTTAGAACCCACAACACGGTCATTTGTTGATGTAACGCCTTCCCCCACTAGCGTTTACCTGCGCTTCAGGGTTATTGCCATATACAACGATAAGACCCTGCTACCCGGCATCGAACGTTTGTACAGCTATTTCCCCATAACAGAACCTCCCAAGCCTATTAATTTGTCGGCAGACATCCCTGTAACAGATAAAAAGATCATGGTGGGTTTGCATTGGGACAATAAGCTGGCAGGTGATTCCATGACAGACCATTACAAGATCTACATTAGCGAGCCCGGATCAGACAGATTTTCTTTGATAAATGAAAATTTTGCTGTCAAAGGCAACAAATACACCTACCGGGTACCCGATGGCATTTCAAAAGTGTACAGGTTTTATGTTACCGCAGCCAGTAAGGTAGGAACCGAAAGTATTACAAGCGATACCGTTTCTATCCAGACACCAAGTTCAGAATTACCTACACCGGTTATTACCAGGGCCGTTAGCGATAGCGTTAAGATTGTAGTGCAATGGCAGTACCCTGAAGTTGCCGACCTCAAAGGCTTTACTTTATTACTCAACAACAAAGTAATTGCAACCGAAAAGGAATTGAATAAAAATACACGCCAGTACACCATCATGAAGTCTGAACCCGGCGTTAATGCATTTACGATCAGGGCATTATCCGAAAGTGGTGTATTAAGTGAATATGCTGCACCTGTATCTGTAACGGTACCTGCGGGAACAAAATAGACCATACCTCCGCAAATAAAAACGCCCCGGATCCGGGGCGTTTTTATTATAAGGTTATTCTTTATGATTAGTTGTAGTTAACAGTCACAGGAACACCGGTTGCATTGGTGTAAGAACCAGAAGCCTGGCCTGCAGTAACGTTCAGGGTAGCACCTACGTTCAAAGTCTGTGTACCACCGCTGCTCAAAGTACCTGTTGAAGAAGGTGAGCTGGTGAAGCTGTTAACGGTCATGCTGTGAGAAGCACCATCAGTTATTGTGCAGCTTGATGGCAATGTGATTGCGTAAGTGTAGCTGGCCTGGCCTGCAACTGTGAAGCTTGCAGCAGAAACAGTACCTGTAGTAGCAGGCAGGGTAACACCACCGCCACCACCTGTGGTACGAGTGCCTGCAGGAGCAAGAACAGCAGTACCGGAAAGAGTAGCAGAAACAGCTACGTTACCGAAGTTCATATCCACTGTTTTAGTGATAGTGATAGGAGTGATGATGTTTGCAGAAGCAGAAGCAGTTGCTGTAGCCTGTGCGAAAGAAGAGTTAGCAGATACGATTGCTATAGTTGCGATTGCGAGTGATTTGAAGATGTTTTTCATTTTCTAAGTTTTTTATTGTTTGAGTTTGTTTGTTTACGTTGTTTGTTTGACCGGTATATATCCAACCACGTGCCAAACTCATAACAAATTGATAATCAATAAACTAATTTCTGGCATGACGCCAAAAACGTCCATACGTCGGACGCATTTTCCAAGAAATGGAAAAAAGATGCAGTAATGAGTGAATAATACTAGAGATCGTATTCTTTGGTCATTTGCTCTACAACAAGAGCGATCGTTTTGTGCAGTTTATTGACAAGCCTTTCTATTTCGGCGTGCGGCTCTTCCATAAATTCTATCTTCACGATGTCATCTTTCAGGGTATTAATACCAAGATTGGTAATTGAAGGCTTCATCCGGTGAGCATAGTATTTAACCGTCGCATAGTCGCCGGCCTTATAAGCCTCAACCATTTTGTCTACAGCCGGAGGTGTTTCGCTGATAAACAGGTTAAGCATTTTTTTGATAAACGTCTGATCATTTCTGCCCATTGATAAAAGCTTACCCAGGTCATATAACGGACCGGAAGGTATTTCCTGCGCTACCGCCGCTGGCTTTGGCTCTTCTTTTACTACAGTTTGTACGGGCGCGGTTGCAGGCTCAAATTGGGGGGCAGGCACTTCATCACTCCTGTTCAGCCATTTTGCAATGGGGTTCACAAGGTTCATTTCATTATATGGCTTGAAGATGAAATCGTTCATGCCCGCTTCTATGAACTGGTGCTCTTTACCTTTAATGGCATTTGCCGTCAACGCTAATATGGGCACCGTCTTATTGATCTCACTTCTGATGATCTTCGTAGCCTGTATTCCGTCCATCACCGGCATCTGTATATCCATAAGCACCATGTCATAGGTATTCTTCCGCATCATATCCACAGCCTGCAAGCCGTTCTCAGCCTCTTCTATAACTGCTCCGTAATCCGTTAGAATGGTATAGGCAAGCAGCCTGTTCAGGTTATTATCTTCTACCAGCAATATCTTCTTGTTACTTATGTTCCCGGTATCGGTCTTCACCGTACGCTTCTTCTCAAATACTTTTGCTGTTCCTTTCTTAAAGCTGAATGTAAGCGAAATTGTGGTGCCTATGTTTTTCTTGCTCGTAACAGATATGTTTCCACCCATTAACTCCATAAGCTGCTTGGTAATGCTCATGCCAAGGCCCGTACCACCAAACTTCCGCACAACCGTTTCGTCTTCCTGGGTAAATTTATCAAAAATGGTATCCAGGTATTCTTCTTTTATGCCCACGCCGGTATCTTCAATGATCACCAGCAATTTCTGCCAGTCTTCCTTTTCTTCAAGCAGGAATGCTTTCAGGCAAACGGTACCCTTGTCTGTGAACTTGATTGCATTGCTAACCATGTTCATAAATACCTGGTTAACCCTGAAGGGGTCTCCCATTAGCACAGGAGCTATCCTGCTATCTATTTCCTGGTACAGCAACAATCCCTTTTCCTCTGCCTTGTGCGTTAATATGCTCACTACCTGCTCCGCAATGGTCTCCAGGCTGAAACTGATATTCTCCAGCGTAATTTTCCCCGCCTCTATCTTAGAGAAGTCAAGCAGGTCGTTAACAATACCCAGCAGATTGGTGGACGCACTCTCTATTCCCTGCAGGTAATTTTTCTGCAACCCGTTCAATTCACTTTTACTCAACAGCTTCCCCAATCCCATGATCGCATTCAATGGCGTGCGTATCTCATGACTCATATTAGTGAGGAAAATGTCTTTCGATTGAGATGACCTGTCCGCAAGTAGTTTAGCTTCTTTTAGTTGGTCCTCCAATTTCTTTTGCTCGGTAATATCAAGATGTATGCTGATCGTTCCTCTCGATGTTTCATCGGCATTATAAAGAGGCGTGGCACTGGTAAGCCACCACTTTTCTTCGCCATTCTTTGTTTTTACCGCGAGCTCATAGTTTGTATTCACGCCGTATTGCTGCCTTGATAGCTGCTCACGAGTCCTTTTCAGGCTCACACCCCGCAAAAATAGATCGGTTGCCTTCTTACCGATAAGTTCGTCAGGTTCATATCCACTCATTTTACAAAAACGCTGATTCGCAAATATGATGCAGTCTTCGTTATCCAGCTCGAGCATTCCAAGATTTATATTCTCTATGATGCCCTTATATTTTTCTTCGCTCTTTTTTAGCGCCTCTTCTGCAAACAGCCGCTGGCTGATATCCTGCGCAAATCCAATAACATAGGGCTCTTCACCTTTCTCCTCAAGCAGGTAGTTTTGATATAAAAGGAATACATTCTTTCCTTCTTTATTGATAATGTTCAATATGCCCTCAGCTTTCCCGTCGGCAACTATCTTTCTAAGATAAGTTTCGGTAAACTGTGCACGATGTTTTTCCGGTATGAACGACTGGATCGTACGGCCAACAATAGCGTTTTCCTCGTAACCTAAAATTTTGCAGGCCGATGCATTAAGCGTCAGCAACCGCCCCTCCATATCGTGCGTACATATCCACGCCTGGCTGTAGCTGAAAATTTCCCTATACCTCTTTTCACTAAGGTTCACCTGCTCTTCTATACTCTTTCGCTCTGTAATATCGACCCCATACGCAATGACCAGTTCCACGTCGCCGGCACCGTCCAAAACAGGAGACAGCATCCGCAGCAAATGCCTCGCACTGCCATCAGGCAATGTGAACGATTCCTCCCATTGCTGTTGCTTTTTTGTCCTCATTAGCTCAGCAAATACTTTGTTCCTATCCTCTGCCAGCAATAGCGGTTTGTTTCTGTATTCGCAATAGTCTTCGTGAGTTTTGCCGATCATCCATGCCCTTACTTCCGGATCCTTTATAGCGGTAGGGTTAACGTAAAGAAACCGCTGCTGAGAATCATGCACAGCAATATCAGCAGGAATATTGTTCAATACATGCTCGTAGAATTGCTTTTGCGCCTGGAATGTCTCACCTATCGTTTTTTGCCTGGTGATGTTTGTAAACTTCCACAGGTGGCCTTTGTATATATCGCCGTCGTAGAAAGGTATGTAGTCAACATTGTATGTCTGTCCATTAACAAGCTTCAGTTCCTTATCAAGAACGGGTTTACGGTTTTTCACCACCTCCTCAGACTCCAACATAAAAACCTCGCCATCTATAAAAGAAGCATTTATATATTTCGACATCTCCAGCCCATTCATTCCTACAAATTTCTCGGGCTCATCTTTTATACCAAACAGATCACAGAAATGCTTATTCAGCATCACAATATTCCTGTTTTCATCAACGATGCAGATGCCCCCGTTAAGGTTTGCTGCCAGCCCTGCAAAATAAATGCTGTTATCACTACTTGTAGGCCCAACATCATTTGCACTCGCAGTTAATGCTCGTAGTTCTTCTAATTCTCTATTCTGGGCAGCAATTCGGTCCTTTGCTGCCTTAAGAATTGCCCGTTCTTTTTCGAGTTGTTCCTGCAGTTCCCTGGTAGTCATAAATTTATTTGAGCGTCAGCTCGTTTGTCTGGATCATTTTGTAAATAGTAGACTTGCCAATGTCCAGCTTATCTGCAACTTTAAGCACGTTATTATCGTATTTCTTCAGGAAGTGCTTAATAATATCTATGGTGTATTCCTTCAATGTCTTTTCCTGGTCAACAGAAAAATCACCGGAGCCGGATGCAAAATGAAGGTCTTCTTCTTTAATAGCGCTCCCATCGCACATTACAGCAGCCAGGTCCATCACCGCTTTTAATTCTCTCACATTGCCTGGATACCTGTGCTTCATCAATTTTTCCTTTGCCTCGGGCGAAATGCTTATGTTGCCCATCTTGTTACTCTTGCAGAACTCATCTAGGAAAAATTTTGCAAGCACAAGGATATCATTGCCTCGTTCCCGCAATGGCGGAAGATCTATCGGCAACCCCATCACTCTGTAAAAAAGATCCTCTCTGAAATTTCCTTTTTTTACTTCCTCCAGCAAATTTTTGTGGGTGGCTACAAGAATGCGCACATCAAGTGTCACCTTTTCATTGCCTCCAACGCGCACCAGCTCACGCTCTTGCAAAACCCGCAGAATTTTGCTCTGCAGGCTCAGATCAAGCTCTGCAATTTCATCAAGAAATATTGTCCCGTTGTTAGCTTCTTCAAACTTACCTGCTTTGCGGGCAAGCGCACCGGTAAAAGCGCCCTTCTCATGGCCAAACAATTCACTCTCTATAAGCTCTCGAGGGATTGCCGCCATGTTAACAGCAACAAACGGTTTTTTCTTCCTGTCTGAATTATAGTGGATGGCTTTAGCGATAACTTCTTTACCCGTACCCGTTTCACCCGTGATCGATACATTGATATTTGTACGCGATGCTTTTTCAAGTAGTGTAAATATCTTAAGCATTGCAGGGCTGTTGCCCTTTATCGCTTTATTGAAATCATATTTCTGCCCCAGCTCTTCCTTAAGCACTTCTACTTCTTTCTTTAACGACTGGTGCTCCTTTATACGGGTAACCGCATTCCACAAAAGCTCCTTAGTGTTGTCGTCTTTTATAAAGTAGTCTGATGCACCATTGCGAAGCAGGTCAACAGCGGTGCTCACATCATCCTGCCCGCTGATAACAATTACCGGCACATCCGGTGCCTGCTGCTTTATCTTCTTCAGAAGATCCGCACCATTAGTATCCGGCAGCGAATAGTCGATACTGATCAGCCCCGGCCTCTTGGACAGGTTGGCAAGGCATTCTTTGCCGGTGGTATATCTGTAAATTTCATGGTCGGGATTGAGGGAAAGATGGTATCCGAGAATTTCACCATACCATGGGTCATCTTCTACGATGAATATTTTAAATTGTTCCATTAAATGGAATTTTTCTCTAAAAATAGTGTATTACACGAATATCAAAAAAAAATTTAAATAAAAATTATGCAACTAATTTGAAAACGTTTTAATAACATTTAATTCCTTTTTTTGGAAAAAGCATCTATGTAATGGAAATATTTTTTTCGGCAACTTTATTCAGGCATTGATTATCAGCACTTTAAAAAAATGGCACAAAATTGGATAATAAGTTTTCAAAATCATGAAAATGCACAACTCTAAAAACATGAAGTTTTTTATTGTAGATGATGATCCGTTTTCCAGAATGCTTTATCGGCAACATTTAATGAACCTTGGCTATAAAAACAATATCCTCTTCGACAACGGACGTGATTGCATAGATAAAATAGGCCTTCAGCCCGATCTGGTGCTCCTTGACTACGACATGCCGCAATATAACGGTGTTGAAGTGATAAAAAAGATCAAGAAAATTAACCCAAATATCCAATTGGTCATAATATCAGGTATCAACAACAGCGACATAGTAACGGAAGCGATGAAACATGGGGCAATTGATTTTATTATTAAAGGAGAGAAAGACCTGGAAATGATCAGTAACGTAATTAATATTATCAAATAAGTGACTAAAATCATTTATTAATCATTAACAATTTATAAAAAATTCGCTAATTTTGCTGCCCACGCCTGTGGAAAACTTTTTATCTTAGGCGGGAACTGCATGCAGTAGCTTTGATTGCTTGAGGCGGTGCATGCATTTTGGTCATACAAAATGCGAAAAATGAGTAAGAGGTATCTATTATTATTATTGATGATCACGTCCGTGATTATTTTGGGTATTAATAATAGATCTTCTGCACAATCAGTAGCAACGGCAGGTGCTTCTGCAAATGTTATCATGCCCGTTGGGGTTGTAAAAACAACGGATATGAATTTTGGCAATGCAGCAGTATCAGCAACATCAGGTGGTATTATTACGCTTGCGCCGGCAGGTACAAGATCTGTTACATCAGGAGCTACACTCCCGGCAACAGCAGGCACAGTGGCACCGGCAGGATTTACGGTTACAGGGGCTCCGGGTTATACATTTGCGATAACACTACCCTCAAGTGCCGTAATAACCGGACCTGGATCGGCAACGATGACCATAAGTGGATTCACCAGTTCGCCATCGGGTACGGGTACTATAAATTCAGGGGGATCGCAGGCACTCGCTGTTGGCGCCTCACTGAACGTGTCTGCAGCACAGGTACCCGGAACCTATACCAATGCTACCGCTGTGCCTGTAACAGTAAATTATAATTAGAACAATTGATTTGTTTTAATAAGGTTAGATTGGTTTAAATAGCATTACATGATCACATTGGTATCCTTTGTAAAAAAGTCGTTACTCAAACTCCCTGTTTACACAATAATTTTAGCGGGCGGCTTACTGCTTTCGCACACAAGGTCCGCCGCCCAGGGAGACCTGCTCATTTCTCCGCTACGCATTGTGTTTGAAGGTGCAAAAAAATCGCAGGAAATAAACCTGGCGAATGTAGGCAAGGATACAGCCACATTTGCAGTATCCGTCGTAGACTATCGTATGAACGGGGACGGCTCGTTTGAACAGATCACCATTCCTGATTCAGGACAGAACTTTGCAGGGCCATACATTCGGTTTTTTCCACGCAAGGTGACCTTGGCTCCTAACGAAGCGCAGGTGGTAAAGCTGCAGATGGTAAAAACTGCGCAGATGGCCAATGGGGAATATCGCTCGCATCTTTATTTCAGGGCAGTGCCTGATGAAAAACCACTGGGCGAAGCACCAAAGAAGGATACAGGCGGTATATCCATTTCCTTAAAGCCGATTTTTGGTATCACTATCCCAGTGATAATAAGGGTAGGTGAAAATGACGCCAATGTTACACTGTCCGACCTCGCCTTTACTTTATCCGGCGATACTGCCAGGCTGGCCATGAATTTAAACCGTACCGGCATGATGTCTGTTTACGGCGATGTGAAAGTTGATTATGTTTCGCCATCGGGCAAAAAAACACAGGTGAAGATTGTGAAGGGCGTGGGCGTGTACACCCCCATTCCCGTAAGGCGTTTTAGCATCGAGCTAGATGCCGATAAAAAAGTGGATTACAGCAAAGGTACATTGCATGTTACATACACATTGCAGACAAGCGATAAATCAGAAAAGAAAGCTGAGGCCGAAATTGAATTAAAATAATACCAATAATACTTAAAAGAAGAGGAGCGTAATGACACGGAAGATACTATATTTATTGGCTTTGCTTCTTTGCTCATTAAATGGGTTTGCCACTGTTTACTATAATATTGCCAACTCCAATTCGCTGAATTCAACAAGCCAGTGGGGCACTAACACCGATGGCAGTGGTACCCGGCCAAGTAACTTTACAACTTCTGGCGATATATTCAATATCTATAACGGCACAACTACGAGGCTCAGCAATACCTGGACTTTAGCAAGTGGTGTGACAATAAATGTTGGCGACGGAACTTCGGCCATTACTTTTGAGCAGAATGATCAGAACATAACAACTACCTGCACTATAAATGTTCGGGCTAATGCGCGGTTTCTTGTCGAGGATGTGACTGTAGGGCAATTAGGTACACTTGCCGCAACAAGCACAGTTGAATATGGCTCAACTGAATCACACATCATACAAGCGGCATCCTACGGTAACCTTATCTATTCAAGCACCGGCACAAGCGGCATTTTTGAGTCAGGAGCCGGCACCGTCAATGTACTTGGTAATTTTACCATTTCCGGCGGGCGGATTACGGTTAACAACACCGCTTCTACAACGGTTACCGTGAATGTAAGCGGCAATTTCACCATTTCAGGCAGTGCACGTATTATTTTATCCTCCAATTCCACGGCAAGCACTACTATAAATGTTACAGGCACGGTATCAGCAAGCTCATCTGGCAGCCCGGTGATAAATTTTTGTTCTGTCACCTCAGCATCAGGTGGCATTTCCATTTTTCAGGCTAACGGAAATGTTAGCCTGAACGGCACAGGAACCAACATCCTTGAGTGGGGAAACGGCACAATAAACAGCAACTATTTCGGTGTTAAAGGCAACTTGACCATAACGGGTTCCGGCAGGATAAATACTGCCTCCTCTACCACAACTGCCATAGGTTTCGTATTCAATGGCAGTGGTACTCTGCAAACATTATCAAATACCAGCACCGGATCAACGACAAGTACGGAATGCTCTTATCAGGTAAATTCCGGGGCTGTTGTTCGCCTCGCAGCAAACCTGGTGCTGGGGACAGGCACTACTATTAAGTCCGACATCACAACATTGAGTGGTGGCACACTTGACTGCGACGTTTATGTTATCAGTGGCGGGGCTACCGGTGGTGGCGGCTGTATCATCAATTCCGGTGGCAAGTTGATAACAGCTCATACCGGCGGAATTGCGTCAAGTGTGACGGCTGCAGGGTCTACATTCAGCACCGGCGGGCACTACGAATTTGACGGCACTTCTGCACAGGTTACCAGCACACTGTTGCCATCAGCAATGGTATCACCGGGAGCAATAACCATCAATAACAGTGCGGGTGTAACACTGTCGCAAGCAACTTCGTTTGCATCCGGCAGTACTGTAAACCTGCTCAATGGCACATTCACCAATGGCACAAGCCTCACCATGAGCAGCGGGTCGGCAGTGGTACGCGATAACGGCACACTGAGCGCGACGCCATCAACTTACAGCGGAGTTAACCTGAGCTACGCAAACCTCGGAAACAATGCTGCAACCGTCACAACTGCAAACGAATTTCCTGCATCGTTCACCGGAACAGTGTCCGTAAATAAAACAGGTGCAACGATAATACTGAATAATGCTAAAACACTGACCGGCTCAATTACGCTTACCGCCGGTACACTCGATGCATCAACTGGTAACTATGATATATCGCTTACCGGAAACTGGACAAACAATGCCGGAAGTACAGCATTTAATGCCCGCACAGCAACCGTAACAATGAATGGTTCAGGCGCTCAGATACTGGGAGGTAGCAGCGGCACTTCTTTTAATGACCTGAAAATAAATAATAGTGCCGGCGTCACATTGAGTGTTGCAACAACTTTTGCGTCAGGAGATACCTTAAGCCTTCAAAATGGCACATTTACCGTTGGCAGCAATTTGTCAATGAGCAGCGGGTCTAATGTCATCCGCGATAATGGCACGCTTAGTGCAAGTCCTGCCGCATATAGCGGCGTAAACCTTTTTTATGCCAACCTTGGCAATAATACATCCACGGTAATTGCAGGCAACGAGTGGCCGGCGTCATTTGCCGGGAATTTAACGCTCAATAAAACAGGCGCGACCATATCCCTAAATAATACAAAGACACTTACAGGCAATGTAACCCTTATTGCTGGCACCCTGGATGCCTCAACATCTAATTATGGCCTCTCGCTCTCCGGCAACTGGACAAATAATTCGGGTAGTACCGCATTTACTGCAAGAAGTGGCACAGTAACCTTCAACGGCTCAGCGGCGCAATCAATAAGCGGCTCTGCAACAACTTCATTTTATAACTTCACAAACAATAACATCAGCGCGGCTGTTTCTACGAATGCTAATATAAATGTAAGTGGCACATTAAATATGAATGGCTCCGCCACTATTTTAATCCCTGCGTCAACTGATGTTATTAACTCGACGGCGGCAGCGGGCACCATATCAGGTAGCGGCACAATACAAGTAACCAGAACCGCAGCCACCGCAGACTATGTGAATCAGTATAAATTTTCCACCAATACTCTTACCGGTTTAACAGTTGAATACGCCGGTACTGGAGCACAGACCGTTAACAGCACCGTAGGCAGCTATGGTGGATTGAAAACAAGCGGCAGCGGCACCAAGACATTGGCCGGTGCTGTAACCGTTAACGGCAGTGGCGTCACCATTGGCAGTGGCACCACGCTGGACGTAACCTCCTCCAACTACCAGATAACAAATGGTGGTAGCTGGGCCAACAACGGCACTTTCACCGGGCAAAGCGGCACAGTGGTATTTAACTCCACAACCACAGGAAGGACATTAACAGGTTCAATGACCGGGAGCAACAAATTTTACAACCTTACTTTCAACGGTAGTGGCGGTGCTTGGTCATTCGGTACTACTGCAGCGGATGTGGCTAACAACCTGACCATAACAGCCGGCACGGTAACAGCACCTTCATCTACTTTGCAGGTGACCGGCAACTGGAGCAACAGCGGGACGTTCACCAACAACAGCGGCACAATTGTGATGAATGCCACCACCACAGGCAAGACTCTTTCCGGAACAATGACCGGCACCAGCAAATTTTACAACCTTACTTTTAATGGCTCAGGAGGTGCATGGACCTTCGGTTCATCCGCTGCAGATGTGGAAAATAACTTTACGATAACGGCCGGAACAGTAACAGCACCGTCATCAACGCTGCAGGTGGCAGGCAATTGGAGCAACAGCGGTACGTTTACTCATAACAGTGGGCTGGTTACGCTCAATAAAAACGGTGCGCAAACAATAGGCGGATCTGTTGCTACAGCTTTCAACAGCCTGACGATAGGTTCCTCAAGTAATACAACTATAAGCACTTCCGGACATACCATAAGGAGCATACTCCAGTGCAATGACACATTGAACGCGGGTGGTAACCTTACCTTGCTATCTACATCTGCACAGACCGCCCTTGTAGATGGGGCAGGCACCGGACAAGTACTGGGCAACGTCACCATGCAACGCTACATCGACTCAGCATTCGGGTACAGGTACATTAGCTCGCCATTCCAGGCCGCTACTTTGACCCAGCTATCCGGCCTCATCAACTTCTCTGCAACTTTCCCTAACTTTTACAGTTACAACGAAAACGTTAACTATAATGGTTGGGTAAAAGACACCGTCCTGACGGATACACTGCACCCCTGCCATGGCTATGCCGCAAACTACGGCACATCCACATCGTCCGTTACCATGTCGCTTACCGGTGCCGTAAACAATGGCAGCTTGTCCAGGACATTGTATAACCACAACCAAACCTATACACAAGGCTTCAACCTGGTGGGCAACCCCTACCCTTCTCCTATCGACTGGACAGCATCCAGCGGATGGACAAAGACCAACATCGACAACGCCGTTTACTTCTTCAAGCATGGCGACACCAACCGGTACTACGGCCGCTACAGCTCTTATATAGCTGGCGTCTCCAGCGATGGTATTGCCAGCAACATCATTCCTGGTATGCAAGGGTTCTTTGTCCACGTTTCTAATGGCTCCTTCCCGGTAACAGGCACACTTGGCTTCTCTAACGCTGTTCGCACCACTAACCTTAATCCACACTATTTTAAACAAACAGCATCCGGCGACAAGCAATTGATAAGGCTCGACGCAGGCTTTGCAGACAACGGCAACAACACAGACCCTACCGTCATCTACTTTGATGACAACGCATCAGCAGATTTCGACCATAAGCTGGATGCCCTCAAGCTCATGAATACCGATGCCGGTATTCCCAATCTTTATTCACAGTCAACAGATGAAAAGACCTATTCTATACAGGCATTAAAAACACTCTCTGATAGTTCCATAATACCACTCGGGTTAAAAACAGACCACGATGGCTTGGTAAAATTCAACCTCCGGAATGTTGAGAACATTGCTCCCGGCATGCACATCTGGTTCTACGACGCAAAAACAGGTATCGTGCAGGATCTGAGAACAGAACCGCAATACCAGGTGCAGTTGACCTCAGGCCAATATGAAAGAAGGTTCTACATCGAACTCACCTCCGGCATCTTCGTTAACATACCGGGTGTGAACGGCGAGTTAAACGCTTATAGCGCAGGAGGGAATTTGTATGTTTACACCACCGATGATAATGCAGACCTCGTTGTTACAGATGTTTCGGGCCGTGTTATTGTCAGGCAGGCATTGGTGGGCTCCGGCTATCACGAGGTACAATTGCATCCCGCAAGTGGGGTCTACATTGCAACACTCTATTCAAAAACAGGAAAGCAGTCTAAAAAAGTATTTATAGGCAACGACTAAACTTATGAGCTCAGGATATCCATCCGGTAGGAAAATATTATTTACTGTTTTAGGAGTAGTTGCCTTGTTGCTCTCATGGCAAACGCATGCGCAGCAGCATCCACCGCGCCCAATATCCGTATCGTGGAATCCCTCTTTGGGCCTGCGCTTTGGCGCATTTTTCGCCACAACCTCCGGGGGCACCGTAAGCGTATCGCCCGCTGGTGTGCGCACTGCCACAGGCAGCCTCATCCTCGCAGACTTCGGCTATGTTTTTGGTCCTGCCAGTTTCGAGATTGTCGCAGCACCGGGCACTCAGATCACCCTGCTAAACGGCCCCAGTGTCACCCTTACAGGCAGTGCAGGCGGGTCTGTAACTTTATCACTTGGGTCTTCGTCACCATCGTCACCTTTCGTAACAACTGCCACGCCACCTGCAGCAAACATCGTTAATGTGGGGGGTACACTTACGGTAGGTAACTCTGTTGCAAGCCCGCCCGGCGCTTATTCCGGGTCTTTTTACCTTACATTTTTCCAGGAATAAGCAAAAACCCTATAAAGAGAGTAACCAGTAATGACAGACAATACTATTGCGCCCATAACAAAATATGGAACCGGTACAGCCCTTGTCCCGTATTGGAAGCTCACCCTCTTTATTTTGCTCGCAGCTTTTTTCCCTCATCAGCTATTGGCCCAGGATGACGGCGCCGTAGGCGATGAGATAACCGTCACGCTCGAAGTAAAAGGCGTGGGCAGTGTCGATGTTCCGGCAATGTATAACGATAAGGATGTGTTTCTTTCCGTGGCATCGGTATTTGATTTCCTCAAGATAAAGAACATACCATCACCTGCATTCGATACTGTGCGTGGCTTTTTCCTCACAGAGCAGGATGCCTTCCTTATCGACCGCCCCAACAACCGCATCTATTATCACGGCAAAGCAATTGACTGCCCCGAAGGCTTCATGCATAGCGAGACCGCACTCTACCTCAACCTCAAATACTTCAAATCGGTTTTCGGCCTCGATGGCTTGTTTTATTTCCGCAGGCTGGTAGTCACCATGACTTCCGATTTCGAATTACCCATCATCCGCGAGATGCGCCAGGAACTCATGCGCAGGAACCTGAACAAATTGAAGGGCGACCAAAAGGCCGACACCTTCATCAACATGCGCCGCCCATTCTTTCATCTCGGCACCGCCGACTGGGCCCTAATGTCGTCACAGCAATCCCAGGGCGCAGACCAAACCGTCTTGAACCTTGGCATTGGCGGCGCTCTTGCCGGCGGCGAGGTCAATACTTCTTTGAACTATTACAGCAATCAGGCCCTCACAGAAAAACAGCAATTCTACCAGTGGCGCTATGTCAATAACGATATGAGCGCAATGAGGCAGGTCATAGGTGGTAAGATATTCACACAGGCAACTTCTTCTTTATTTGCACCAGTGGTGGGCGTGCAGGTAACCAATACGCCAACCACCTATAGGCAGTCCTACGGCACCTACCGCCTCAGCAACACCACCGAACCCGGTTGGATCGTGGAGCTCTATGTCAACGATGTTCTTGTTGATTACACCAAGGCCGATGCCTCAGGCTTCTATTCGTTCGATGTACCATTGTTCTACGGATTCACCACCGTTAAGCTAAAATTCTATGGGCCATATGGTGAGCAACGCACCAACCAGCAATACATTAACATCCCCTTCAACTTCCTCCCAAAGCATGAATTCGAATACTCCGCCAGCGCAGGCATAGTTGAGGACAACAAGAACAGCCAATTCTCCCGCGTCAATATGAAGTACGGCCTCTCGTCTAGGATAACCATGGGTGGCGGGGTCGAATATCTTTCTTCTGTTACTTCAGGCAGCACCATGCCATTCGTCAATACATCAGTGCGGCTCACTCCGCGCATGCTGTTCTTCGGCGAGTATATGCATGGCGCGCGTTCCAAAGCTTTGCTCAGCTATAGGTTCAAGGGCGGCACACAGATAGACTTCGATTATACCAGGTACGCCAAAGGCCAGACCGCCATCTACTTCAACTACCTCGAGGAGCGCAAAGTGGTGGTCACCGCACCCATCCGCACAAAAAAGATGTCGCTGTTCTCCAGGCTCACCTTAGACCAGATCATTGTGCCCAACACACAGTACACCAACATAGAATGGGCAATGATAGGTTACTATAAAAAGGTGGGTATCAACTTCACCACCTATGCCTCTGTCATTCCGCACCAAAGCGAGAAATTGCCCTACCTCTACAGCATAGCCTCTGTCACTGTTCCTCTGCCCTATAAGATAATGATGACCTCGCAGGTGCAGTACAACTTTAAAGAAGGCTCACCCATTTTCGCGCGCTTCAATTTCGAGAAACACATATTCAAGCAGGGCTTCCTCAACTTAGGCTACCAGGAATACTTCAACATCAACCAAAGGAATTTCCTGCTGGGCCTCCGCTACGACTTCTCTTTTGCAAGGGCGGTGGTATCATTGCTCTCCGGCAGCGATGGCTCTTACAGCCGTGTCGAAGCTGCTTCCGGAAGCCTCATCTACGATCCTAAGTCTAATTTCTTTAATGCCAACAACCGCAGCAATGTGGGCAAGGGCGGCATCATCATCAAACCCTACCTCGATCTTAATGGTAATGGCACATGGGATGCCGGCGAACCAAAAGCACCGGGACTGAAGATACGCATCAATGGCGGCCGCGTAATGAATGATGACAACGATACCTGTATCCGCATACTCGATCTCGAACCATACTTTAAATACTACATAGAGCTGAACCGCAGCAGCTTCGATAACATTTCGTGGCAGGTGCGCAATGCAACGCTCAGCGTAGTGGCAAGCCCCAACAATTTCACACCTGTCGAGGTGCCTATTGCAGTTGTCGGCGAGGTTTCAGGTACGGTATCTGTTAAGTCCAGGGATGCCGATAAACCTAAGGGGCAAGGACAGGTAACCGTTCTGGTCTTCAATAGCAGCCTCCAGCTTGTGGGCCGGGCTGTCACTGAGTCCGATGGCTATTTCAGTTACCTCGGCTTGGTACCCGGCATTTATACCGTGCGTATCGACTCCACACAGCTCAGCAATCTGCATTACCATTCTCAGCCACCTGCAATATCCGTCACCATTAAGCCCGGCAGGGACGGCGATGTGGCCGATGGCCTCGAGTTTGTGCTCTCCGCTACATCACCCGATACTGTTACTACAACTAAGCCTGCTGAAGAAGTAACTCAGCCCGCAGCAAAAGATACTGTGCAGCTGCAAAAGCCGGTTGTAGCCCGGCCTGTTAAAAAGGGGGCCGATGCACCACAAAAGCCTGTTACAAAGCAACCCGTTAAAGAACCCGCAACAGTGGGCGACGTGATAGGCGAAAAAGGCAGCTTTGCCATACTCGTAGATGTTTTTGCCGAGATACGCCAGGCATCAATACTCAAAACAAAGATCATTCATGCCTTTAAGCTGCCCGTATCCATTGTGCAGGACGGTATAGACTATAAAGTAGAGATACTGGGCTTCGAAAGCCGCAACGCCGCCGCCAAATACCTGCCCCGGCTAAAAGAATGGGGCTTCCCCGAAGCGCTCATCATTAAGCTGAAGGAAGAAGTAGTAAAATAATATCATTTAGACTATCAAACCACACGGTCATTGCGAGGAGCGTAGCCGGGCCATTCGCTTAGCCGCGACGAAGCAACCTCGCGAAACATAAACCCACAAAGCACCGGTCATTGCGAGGAGCGTAGCCTGGCCGTTCGCTTAGCCGCAACGAAGCAACCCCACAAAACACAAACCTACAAAACACGGTCATTGCAAGGCACGAAGCAACCTCACGAAACATACACAGCCCCAACAAAGAACCACAAATAATCTTGGTGTTCCGGATAAATATCCGGAACACCAAATAAAACTCCTTCTGACCTGGTCGAAGCGTCTCGCTTCGTCCTGAAATATGCAAGCGTCCCGCTTGCGAAACAAACCACGTTGTTCCGGATATTTATCCGGAACACCAAATAAAAACTCCTTCTGCGAAGGCATTCAAGGCACCTCAGCCGAGAACATGATGGCGCCTCTCTATTTTTCCGTAGATGCCAATTCCAGCATCATCATAGCGAAGCGGTACCCTGCACAAGCAATAAGCCAAATAGCATTCTAAATAGGAATAATAGCAGCGCCATGCCGCCGACTAGCGATCTGCGCAACACAACACCACAGCGTCTGGCTAACCCAAGATCACGCGGAGCGATTTGATCTTGGGCGGCACTTTCTTTTGGTACTTTTCTTTTTGCTGTAGAAAAGAAAAGTACGCTCGCGCCGTATACTCGCATTCCACAAAACACATCCAACAAACACCACTATTTCAACAAATAAAACTCCTTCTGCGAAGGCATTCAAGGCACCTCAGCCGAAAACATGATGGCGCCTCTCTGTTTTTCCGTAGAAAGCAATTCCCGAACCCTATCGATGCTCAAAAGCCATACAACGCGATCCGGCCCCATCAAAGTTCCACATAGGAACAACAGAAGCGCCATGCCGCTCAGTAGCGATCTGCGCAACACAACACCACAGCGTAGAGCTTCTTTTTTTCAGCGGAGCATTTGAAAAAAAGTCGCCTTTCTTTTTGTTACTTTTCTTTGTCTCGCCAAAGAAAAAGTAAACTCGCGCCGTACACTCGCACCACGCAAAAACAACACCCCAAAAAAAAACACCCCAAACACGTACACAAAACCTTATACACGACACCCAAAAACAGCCACCGGCAATCCTTTCAGGGAATTGTCATTTTTCCCATCATGGTACCGTTACTGTACCATCATAGTACTGTTACTGTACCATCATGGAAAATAAATTTCCCCACAATAAAACTCCTTCGGAACTTTACACAGTAATAACCCCGTGCTCTAACCTGGTGGCCTTTGTACAGGAACCCTGTTAGTGCAGCGGTACAAGCTCTTTGAATGACTGGCAACGTATATATCTGCTGAAGCACTTGCGAAGGCATAAGTACCTGTGTTTTGCCCATACCGGCAACATAGTTGTACCGCTCCATGCGCAAGTCCCCTTAAAGAAAAAGCAGGGTATATTTATACCTAAACAGGGTATAATTATACCTTTTGGGGGTATAAATATACCCTTTTATACCCCTTTATACCTGGAAGTAAAAAATAAGATGACTGCCCATGGCGCATTTCGCGCACACCCACCCCAAATTATTAACCAAAAACGGGCTTATTCTCAAAATTATACCCTCCCCCCTAAAACCGCCACAGACGCGGTGTGCAGGAAACGATCAATAAATGAGCAAAAGTGAGCAGGAAATGAGCAGCACAAAAAAATACATGCAAATGGCAACCAATCACTTACAAAGAAAACAAGCGCTACCACCCTTTTTTTTCCAAAAGTGTGCAATAACGATTGGTCCGCTGGCTTCAGCTTCAGCAAAAAAAATATCGGGCTGCCTGCGCAACCCGATACCTTTTAATGTTGTAACTATTATGTTTCTGCCTATTGTTCAACCACCAGGTGGAACACTTTGTGGTCATTACCTGCTTTTACATTTACCAGGTACATGCCATTTGCAATAGTACCCAGGTTCACAGACTCGTTCAGGTTACCATCAACCGCAACTGTATTCACAGTATGGATCGTACGGCCTGCCATGTCAGTGATCTGTATAGCAACATCAGTAGTAACACCTTCAGCAAGTGTGCCCTTCACGGTGAATGTACCTTTACTTGGGTTAGGCACTACGCTGATCTCGGTATTGGTAACCGTAGTAGTCGCCGATGGTTCAGCACGGAAACCTGTTGGAGTAACCCAGCAAGTGCGTGCACCCACACAACCTGTAGGCGCTGTATATGATATTACAACAGTGCCAAGTGTTACACCGGTAACGATACCGCTTGTAGAACCAACAGTTGCTACTGCAAGGTTACCGCTGGTATAAGTGCCGCCTGAAATAGAAGAAGTAAGCGTAATGCTTGCACCCGGCATCATAGTGTAGATAGAACCTGTAACTACAGGCAATGGATTAACTGTGATACCAACAGTACCTGACATATTGCTTGTGCACCCTGTACCGGAAGCGGCAGCCACAATAGAGTAAGTACCTGCAGTGTTATACAAGCCAAAGTCTAACGGAGAACCGGTACCAGACATTGTGTAAACAGGGGTACCGCTGCGATAAAGCTTGTAGCTGATACCCGAAGCAGAACCGCTGAGGTAGATGTGAGCACCTGTGCTGCCCGTACAAACACCGCCACCGCCGCTGACTGTATAAACAGTAGGAACAGCATAAACATAAACTGTTTTGCTGCCGCTCATTGTGCTCGAGCAACCGGCTGCATTTGTAGCAATAACGGTATAAACACCTGCTGCAGTTTGCAAACCAAAGCTCAGCGCACCACCTGTACCTGAAAGCGGGCTGCCCACAGGAGAACCGCCGAGATACAATTGGTAGCTGATACCTATACCGGAACCAGCAAGGCCAACTGCAACACCCGAACCACCGGAGCAGTAACCACCACCGCCGGTCATAGATACTATAGCAGGTAATGCATTAACAGTAACACCTACACTACCGGTCATATTTGTAAGACAGCCACCACCTGCAGATGTGCCCTTCACTGAATAAGTGCCGCTAACAGTCTGTGCACCGAAAGTGATAGCAGAGCCGGTACCTGCAACTGTTGAGCCAACGGCTGTAGTGCCCCTGTAAAGCTGGTAGTTAACACCCGCATCAGAGCTGGCCAGGCCAACTGCAACACCTGCAGCACCAGAGCATAATGAGCCACCACCTGTAACCGTATAAGCTGTTGGAGCAGCATTAATTGTTAGGGTTACACTGCCGGTCATATTATTAGTGCAACCACCGCTGGCAGTTGTTGCCACTATTGTATAAGTGCCTGTTGTTGTGAAGAGGCCATAGCTTAAAGCTGCACCCGTACCCGCCATTGGACTGCCAACTGCAGAGGCACCATTGTATAACTGGTAGTTAACACCAACCTGCGAACCAGTTAAATAAATAGGCATACCTGAACCACCTGCGCAGTAAGCACCGCCACCGGTAATTGTGTATGCCGCCGGAGTAGCGATGATAGAAACCGTCGCGCTGCCTGCCATATTCCTGAGGCAGCCGGTAGTTGGGTTTGTTGCTTTTACAGTGTATGTACCTGCAGTTGTCTGCAAACCAAAGCTGATAGCAGAACCTGTGCCGGCTACCGGAGAGCCTACGGCTGTAGTACCGCGATACAACTGATAATCAACACCCGAGTTAGAATTGTTGAGGCCAACGGTTACCCCGGTGCCACCCGCGCAGTAAGCACCGCCACCGTTCACCGTATCAACAGTAGGAAGCGGGTTAACCACAACTGTTGCGCTGCCGGTCATTGTGTTTGTGCACAATGTGCCAACGCTCGTAGCCACAACTGTATAAGTACCTGCAACTGTTTGTGAACCAAAAGACAATGCAGAACCGGTACCGGTCATTGGCGCACCAACTGCTGTGGCTCCACGATATAATTGGTATTGAACACCGGTAGATGAGCTTGCCAGGTATACAGGAACCCCTGAACCACCTGCGCAATATCCGCCGCCACCGGTTACAGTATATGCAGTAGGCAATGCAGCGATAGAAACAGTAACACTACCGGTCATTGTATTAGTGCAACCAGTTAGAGTGCTTGTACCAACAACAGTGTATGTTCCAACACCTGTCTGCAAGCCAAAGCTGATTGCAGCACCAATGCCCGTGATCGGGCTGCCTACCGGTGAGCCACCAAGGTACAGCTGGTAGGTAGTAGTTGATGTTGTGCCAGAAAGCCCAACCAGAACGCCTGTGCCGCCGGGGCAATAGCTGCCACCACCGGTTACAGTAAATGCATATGGCAATGAGTTAACAACTATTATAGCACTACCCATTGTGTTAATACAACCTGTAGTGGCATTAGTGGCTTTAACAGTGTAAGTGCCCCCTGTAGTAAGAGAAGTGAAACTGATAGCGCCTCCGGTACCTGCCATAGGAGAACCTACCGCTGTTGTACCGTAATACAACTGGTAGTTAACACCAAGGTCAGAGCCCGCAACATTTATAGAAGATCCTGTACCGCCTGAGCAGTAGCTGCCGCCGGTAACTGCATAAACGTTAGGTAATGGATCAATAGTAATTGTCGCGCTGCCGCTCATGTTATTAACACAAGCAGAAGGGCCAACTACTGTTGCCACCGCAGTATAGGTGCCTGCAACTGTTTGTGATCCGAAAGTTATAGCACTGCCCGTACCAGCAACTACTGCACCAACAACCGGAAGACCTCCCCTGTATAACTGATAACTTACGCCCGACTGAGAACCTGAAAGGTAAACCGGCACGCCTGTACCGCCCGCGCAATAAGAACCACCGCCCAGTACAGTAAATACTGTTGGTAGTGCATAAATAGTAACTGTTTTGCTACCGATCATGTTATTGGTGCAACCAGAAACGAGGTCTGTGCCTGTAACTGTATATACACCAGCTGCAGTTTGCAAACCAAAGCTAAGTGCACCACCAGTACCTATTACCGGGCTGCCAACAGGCGAACCGCCAAGGTACAACTGGTAGCTGATTCCTGTTGCAGAAGCAGCAAGGCCAACCGCAACACCCGTACCACCAGCGCAATAACCGCCACCACCTGTCATTGCAATGGGTGCAGGAAGCGGGCTGATAGTGATTGTAGCGCTGCCGCTCATATTTTCCATACAGCCTGTTCCAACGGTTGTAGCTTTTACTGTGTATGTGCCAGCAATATTTTGTATACCGAAGGTGATAGCACCACCGGTACCACCTACAGGGCCACCGATCATCATAGTGCCACCCCTGTAAAGCTGGTAATTAACCCCAACATCTGAACCTGCAAGCCCAACCGGCAAACCTGTACCGCCGGCACAAAATAAACCACCACCGGTAACTGTGTAGGTATTGGGCAATGGGTTGATATAGACTGTAGCGCTGCCGCTCATGTTGCTGGTGCAACCCGAAGAAGCATTAGTTGCAACAACTGTATAAATACCGGCAGTAGCTTGTGGGCCAAAGCTGATAGCAGAACCGGTGCCTGCAACCGGCGAGCCAACAGGTGAAGCGCCTAAGTATAATTGATAATTAACACCGAAAGTAGAACCGCTCAGGCCAACATTAGCACCTGCAGCACCTGTGCAATAACCACCACCGCCTGTAACAGAATAAACCGTAGGCATAGGGAGGATATTTACAGCAACGCTGCTGAACATATTGTTCTGACAACCCGTGGTAGTATTAACTGCTTTTACTGTGTAGGTTCCTGCAACTGTTTGCAGGCCAAAAGTTATAGCGCTGCCTGTACCAGATACAGGAGTGCCGATAGGCGTTGTGCCGCGATACAACTGGTAATCAACACCTGCGTCTGAGTTGCTCAGACCAACTGCCATACCTGTACCGCCTGCGCAATAGCTGCCGCCGCCGGTAACTGTATAAACTGAAGGCAAAGGATCTATGCTAACTGTAGCGCTGCCTGTCATGTTGCTGGTGCAACCAGTAAAAGATGCCATCTTCGCCACTACCGTATAAGTGCCTGCTATTGTTTGCAGCGGGAAAGTGATTGCAGCGCCTGTGCCGGCAACCGTAGCACCAACTACCGGAAGACCACCTCTGTGTAATATGTAACTAACGCCAATGTCTGTTGTCATCATGCCAACAGAAACACCTGTGCCGCCGGCGCAGTAGCTGCCACCACCTGTTACAGTGTAAACGTTAGGCAAAGAATAAATAGTCACTGTTTTGCTGCCAGCCATGTTGCTGGTGCAACCGGTTGTAGCATTAGTTGCGGTTGCAGTATATGTTCCTGCAGTAGTTTGCAAGCCAAAGCTGAGCGCAGCACCTATGCCAGCAACAGGGGAACCAACAGGTACGCCACCCAGATACAACTGGTAGTTGATACCTATCGCAGACCCGGTTAGACCAATATTAACCCCAGAACCACCAGAGCAATAGCCGCCGCCACCTGTCATAGAAACTATAGCAGGCATTGTACTGCCAGGGGGGCATGGAATTGTCCAGGTGAGTATTGTTCCGTCCGCGGGCATAGCGCAAGTGGACGCAGAGAACCCTGTTATTGTTGACGTGGAAGTTTCAAGTGGCAACGTCTGGAAATCACTGGAACTGTTACCGATGCCGATAGTGCCGGAATTACCTACACCTAGGTGTGGGCCATAACAGAACTGAATTGCGTTGCTTCCTTCGAACAACTTAATCTGGAAATTCCAATCTTCTCCGCCAAATACACCAAAAGTTTCCCAATCATTCCATTCGAACGTAAATACTCTGCTGCCCGGCGATCCACTTGTAAGGTAATAAACAACTCCTCCGCTGGCACCCCATAAATCCCTCCAGAAAGGAAAAAAATAGCCATTTGTAACGCAACTAGAATTGCCATATAACGAACATAGGCTACCGGTATTACCAAGATCGACCTGGCCATTTGAGGTCACAGACAATTGAGTATATGTCGTTCCACAAAAAGTAAACGAGAACCCAATCGGAACGCCGGTCATAGAACAGTCGTCGCAACTAATAGCACCGGAAGAAACTACCCCTGGCTGGCTGGAAATACTGCTGTATGTTCCAGACGTCCTTGTAAACGAATAAGTCGCAGCTGTTTGACAAAAGCCGCTTTGCCAGAAACACACGAGTAGTCCAAGGAAAAAGAACATCTTTTTCATGAGCGAACCTTGCAGGCTGTTTCCCGTTTTCGGGGATGGTGAATGTAAAACTCCTCTTTTCATATGCATAGTTTTAAAATGGAGGCGAAAAATAGTAAAAGGTTGTTAAAAAGTGAAAGATTATTGTTATTTATTTAATCTCATAACAATCATTTAAATTAGAAAGTGTTACCAATAAACAAATAACATATATAAAAAAGGCTGCCTGAAAAGGCAGCCCCCATGTAAAATGTTGGACATGTTAATTTTTAAAGTATCATATATCTGAACCCGCTACTTGGCATTTACTATTAACCTAGCCGATGCCTTACCCTGTGTATTTTCTGCCGACAACATATATATTCCCGGCGAAAGTGTTGACACATCCATAGTTGTTGTTGCACCACTGATCAGTTCAATTGGTTTTTGCGCAACAACCTGCCCCAACATATTATAAATATATATATTCGCACGACCTTCAAATTTAGGCATCGCGATCTTTACATAATCAGTTGCCGGATTCGGCGTAAGAACCACTTCAACAGGCTTATTTGTCCTTTCGTTAACCATGCCCGGTTTTGAAAGTGCTATCCTATTCTCTCCTTTATGTAGAATGCTGTGTTTAACAGTTGTGAATGTCCATTCACTACCTGTATCTATCACGCTGAACTGTACAGCATCCATTACGCTGTCAGTAACACTTGTTGACAATTCCCCGTTCGGTTCGGTATAGAATCCATACGGTGGTTCTGCAGCAGCCGATACGCTCCAGTCGCCTTCTACTGATTCATATACTAGTGGCAAATAAGATACTGAATCTTCGAAGTCCAGCTCCCAAGGAGAAACAACAAGCATAAGTGATCCATGCTCCTCGTGTGTGTCTGCTTCCCTGCACCTGCCAGACTGGTCCTTAATAATAGAATGAAAGCGCACTTTCGTATTAGAACAATCCCCTAAGTCGTCATCATCGTCGTCGTCCCTGCCATGTTGATCCCCGTCGCAATCGTCATTTCCACCCAACTTCTTACCAGTGTATATAGTGCATGTTGTTCCACCACACCTGGTGGAAGAGACCACAGACTGGCCAACTACAAGGTAGTGTCCATCAGCTGGCACTGTGATCGTGTACCTGTATGCAGGACCACCGCCCATATTCACAGTTGTCGGGCTGCTGATAATAACGTTAGTAACTTGCCCTGTAGTGCTATTCCACACAGATGAGTAGTCTGACTGGCTGCCATTTCTTCTCCTGGAAGTGCTGCGAGTGAACACTTTGAGGTTAGCGGCCAGGGCCGATTTAGCTATTGAGGGATGGTAGCCACTTCCAACTGTATACAAAGAAGAATAAACAGTTATAGTCGCGCTCGGCGTTACCGTTACTTCTTTAGTAGCTGTACTGGTGCACCCGGTTGAATTAGTAGCCGTTAAGGTAAGTGTGTAGCTTGTTGCACAGCATGGACTTACAACAGTAACACTAGATCCTGTTGAAGATCCGGAAATTGTAGTATTACCGCAGTGTTGGTGATTGCACCTGTGACTACTATGGTGGTGGCAATTTGAATTGCACGATTGACTATTATGATCACAACGCGAATTACAACTGTGATTACTGTGGTGATGGCAATAACTATTGCAATGATGATCGCCAGTATGGTTGTTAGAACAAGAGTGGCTGCTGTGGTGATGGCATGATGAATTGCATGATTGCCCATGGTGATCGCAACCGCTGCCACACGAATGACTTCCATGGTGGTGACATTTAGAATCGCAAATGTGATCGCCACCAGTTATTGCCCAGCTGTATGATGACATACCTGAAGGCCCGGTATAAGTGTTCGATACACTACCAAGCACAGTCGAATTTCCTGTAATTGTGCATGTAAAAGTAGTCGCAGCGCCCACTGTAGCAGCAGTTGTTTTGGTGCAGCTATTCGCGTCTGTAACAGTTACACTATATGTGCCGGCTGACAAACCCGTGCATGTTGCTCCGGTAGCTGAATTACTCCATGCGTAACTGTAAGAAGCAGTACCACCGCTGGCTGAAGCAGCTACACTACCGTTAGAAGTGGCGCCGCACGATACATTGGTTGGCGTGAGTGACACAGTTAGGGCTGATGGCTGACTAACTGTTGCTGTAGCTGTTTTTGTACAGCTATTACCATCGGTTACTGTCACAGAGTATGTACCAACTGATAATCCTGAAGGATTGGCTCCATTTGCGCCACCGGTCCATGCATACGTGTAAGAACCTGTGCCACCGCTTACAGAAGTTGCAATGCTGCCATTGTTATTGGTTCCACCATTTGCGCTATTACATGAAACGTTTGTTGCAGTAGCTGATAACGTTAATGCCGATGGTTCTGTTACACTCCCCGATGTTGTTGCAGTACAGCCATTAGCATCTGTGACTGTATAACTATATGATCCGGCACTTTTGCCACTATACGTGCCTGTGCCGGAATAGGTACCTGTACCACCACTTGCAGACACAACTACAACGCCATTGTTGCCACCGTTACATGATACATTAGTAACTGATGAAGACGCGGTAAGTACTGACGGTTGACTTACTGTACCCGAAGTTGTCGCTGAACAACCGTTAGCATCAGTAACAGTGAAACTGTATGAACCGGCTGAGCGGCCACTAAATGTACCAGTACCGGTGTATGAAGTTGTTCCACCGCTGGCAGATACAACAACTACGCCGTTATTGCCGCCATAACAGGAAACGTCGGTAACCGATGAAGATGCAGTGAGCGCCGATGGTTGACTGATACTTCCTGATGTTGTTGCAGTACAGCCATTAGCATCAGTAACCGTATAGCTGTATGAACCTGCACTTAAACCACTGAATGAGCCGGTGCCGGTGTAACTGCCTGTTCCGCCGGTAGCAAACACAGCAACTTCACCATTATTACCGCCATAGCATGAAACGTTGCTAACAGATGACGACGCTAAAACTGCGGATGGTTCTGTTATTATGCCTGAAGCATTTGCTGAGCAACCATTATCATCGGTAACCGTGTAATTGTGTGTGCCTGCACTTAAGCCGACAAAAGAACCCGTACCGGTATAGCTACCAGTGCCACCGGATGCAGCAACAATGATGCTGCCTGGCTCACCATTACAATGTGGGTTAGTAACAGATGCTGATACCGTAAGCTCTGATGGTTGTGAGATACTACCTGAAGCTGTGCCGGTGCAACCATTGGCATCAGTAACCGTATAGCTAAATGAACCTGCCGACAAGCCACTAAATGTTCCTGTACCTGTGTAGGAACCAGTACCACCAGTTGCGGACACGGTAACTGCGCCGTTGGTCCCCCCATAACACAAAACGTTAGTTACGGAAGATGATACGGAAACCGCATACGGTTGAGTAAGGCTTCCGGAAGTATTTGCTGAACAGCCATTGGCATCTGTTACCGTATAACTGAATGAACCTGCAGACAACCCACTAAATGTACCAGTACCTGTATATGAACCCGTACCGCCGCTCGCTGTAACTGCTACAGAACCATTATTGCCACCGTTACATGATACATTTGTAACGGATGACGACGCCGTAACAGCTGACGAAGGTTGGGTAACAGTGGCCGATACTGTGACAGTACAACCATTTGCGTCTGTTACTGTATAGCTGTAAGTACCTGCAGCAAGCGCTGAAGTTGAACTGCCGGTTACCGTGTAACCGGGTGTGCCGCCAGAACCCGTTATTGTTACAGATCCGGTTGACTGACCATAGCAAGACACATTTGTAACAGATATGGATGCAGATGGAACTGCATTTACAGTAGCTGTAACCGCAGTTCTTGATGAAACACATGCACCGTCAGTTGCATCCACATAATAAGTAGTCGTTGCGGAAACAGTTGGGCTGTAGTTTGCACCAGTATACAATGCTGAACCTCCTGTGCTGTTAGCATACCAGTTCAGAGATCCTGCGCTGGATGTTGCACCGAGGCTTACCGAACCAGACCCACACCTTACGGCTCCGGTAGTTGATGTAATAGAAGGCGTTGTGCAATCTGGGGCAAAGCTCGCTGAGATAGTATGCGGGCTTGTTACATTATATATTGTAAATGGCGGGGTATTACCTATACTAGCACCGTCTACCTGCACATCATCAATATGATAACCTGAATTGGGCGTTACTATGTATGTTTTATCAGTGCCTGAGCACACATTTGTTACACCAGCCTCAGAAATAGTACCATTGCTGTTCGTAGTTGTTGCGGTAACAGAATATGATTCCAATACTACCACTGCAATTGTAGCTGTGTTATAACAATTACCTACCCGGCCCGTTACAACATAATTGGTAGAAGTTGTAGGAGAAGCAACTACAGTTGATCCGGTAGTTTGGTTTAACGCAGTACCGGGGTTCCAATCGTAAGTGCTGGCACCTGTAACTGCTAATGTAGCCGATGCGCCACTGCACAAATATACAGGGCTGCTAACGCCAAGTGTTACAGTGTTAGTAATAACACTCACGAGCATTGTTGTTCCATAACCAATACAACCACTTGTAGCATCAGTTGCAACCACGCTGTATACACCGGCAATTGCCGATGTAGCACTTGTAACTGTTGGGTTTTCTCCTGTAGATGAATAACCATCAGGACCGGTCCAGGTATATGTGCAAACACCAGACCCCCCGCTGTTATATCCTGCTGTTAAATTAAGTACATTGCCAGTACACACCGGGTTAGGAGTTGCTACCGCACTCAACACGGGAACTGTCCATACTCCTACAAACCGATTGCCCGTACCGGTTCCTGAGGTACAACCGTTGACATCAGTGACCACTACATGATAATTTCCCTCACCGTCAGCTGTCAACGGAGCTGTAGTAGCAGACGAAGATGAGCCGGTTGCTGAAAAACCGTCGGGCCCACTCCATGTATATGTATAAGGAGCCGCCCCTCCACTTGCCGTTGCAGTGAGAGTAAGCGAGCTACCTACACACCCCACACTTGGACTCGAATTGAGCGCAACTGTAATTGTAGGACAAGTTGGTAGAAAATCTTTTGCAACAGCCCTGGTAAAACCAACTGGCACTATTGCTATCAGCAGGAACAGTAGCCTTGTGGCTGTTTTACAAATTGGCATGCCTGTTATATTTGCGGGCATTTCCAAAACGTGATGTAGATCCTTTTTCATTTGTGTGTGTTTTTGATTTAAAATGTTTTGATTGTTTTTATGAATTACTCATGGCATTACAATTTAATTAACAAATTAACAGTACGAAGATATAATAACATGATTAACAAAAACAACAACAATTGTTTGTTAAGTTAATATACTTTTTTTTACTTGTCGTACGTTATTGATTATTATTAAATTATCGATAGAATATTTATTAAACAAATATTATAAAAAGAACCTGCATGAGTAAAAAACGGTTGATTTTAACTCATTTCCCACACTATACGCTACTAATAAAATAACATTTGTTAATTATTAACAAATCAATTTGAGAGATAACTAATTTGCACGATAGAATTATCTGCGCAGAAAAGAGCGCGAATTTGTAATTCTGTTGGTTAACAGGAAACTGCTTGCAGATAGACTCTAATTACCACTATCTTCTTACAATAGCGACACTACAGCCGTCAAATACTTCTCTATAAAGATCATTAAATACAAATGTTGTTAACGACAATTCAACGCATACAAACTGATTGTAAACGTCGGGGATATTTTAAAGGCTGCTCATCTGATCATTTTCGACAAAATACCCGGTGACCAAAATACCTGCGGCTATTTTTTTAAACACAATATTGCATAAACTGTTGCAACTAAAAATGTCGGGCTGCGATAGAGAAAAAACAAGAAAATATCCCCGACACCATGTGGGAACATTGTTCTCTTTGCCGCCCAACTACGAGAAAATAACCGCCAAAAATAAAAGAGAAATATCTTTTGCAGAATTTGAAAAATAAACACTACATTTGCAGCCCCAACTGAAAAAGGATCGGTAGTTCAGTCGGTTAGAATGCCGCCCTGTCACGGCGGAGGTCGCGGGTTCGAGTCCCGTCCGGTCCGCAAATATGTCAAGAAACCCGCTCCCAGAGCGGGTTTTCTTATTTCGTATTAAACTGTCGGCAGTTTTGTCGGCAGTTTTTGCTTGGCTTAACAAAAAGTGGTTAAATAAACACCCAACTATGAGGACTATTATAAAACAATAATAATGACTAACCTGCGCAAAAAAATGCACTCCGTTCAACTGGATGAAATGACACAACGACTGATCCGCGAACAGATGATCAGGGAATATAAAAAGCTTATTGAATTGAATGAAGAAAATAAATTAAATGCAGATAAAAAATTATGTGAATTTGATTGCAAACTCGAACGGCTTGAGGAACGATATGTACTTGAGGAAATTACAAGAGATATGTATGATAAGTTCTATGTGAAATTTATAGAGGAAAGGGATAAAATTGAAAAAGAGCGTGCAAAAATAGGAACAGAGGTGTCGAACCTACGATTATATATAGAAGCCGCGTTTAAGGCATCGTCAAAACTTGCAACTGCATGGGCTTCGGCCGATTATAATGATAAACAGGCGCTTCAATTTCTCGTTTTTCCTGACGGGATATACTACAACCGAAAAAAAGACGAGTGTCGAACCCCAAAAGTGAATGCAGTATTTAGCTACTTCGCTGGTGTGGCAAGGGTTTTAGACGAAAATAATAAAGGGAACTGCAATGGAAATTTGCAGTTCCCCTCTTATGTAGCTTCGTCAGGAATCGAACCTGAATCTGGAGCTTCGGAAACTCTTATACTATCCATTGTACTACGAAGCCATCGTAATGGCTGCAAAACTATTTAAACTTTTCTATTTCTATCACCTCGTTACAAAAGAAATACTCCCTTTCGTCATTTGATGCCACTATCACAAGCCTGTTCTTAGCATACTGTTCCATCCATCCCCGGTACTGTTCTACTCCTGCCTGGTCAAGGTTAGTGCAGGGTTCATCCAGCAGCAGGATAGGGGTGTCGGCAAAAATAGCCTGTGCCAGCTTCACACGCTGCTTCATGCCCGATGAGTAGTCACCCACCTGTTTATCAGCAGCATTCTTTAAGCCAATAATGTCAATAATGCTTTCTGTGGTAAGCCCGTTCAACGGCTTTTTAAAAGAGAAGTGAAAATTTAAGAACTCTCTCAGCGTCAGTTCTTCCACCAGTTCCATGCCAGGTGCGCAAAAAGTGGCATAACTGAAAATATTGTTCACCTCTACCGGTTGGCCATTAGCGTCCTTTACATGCACTTTCCCATTTGATGGCGACTGCATACCCGCTATAACGCGCAGCAAGGTAGATTTCCCACTGCCATTCGGCCCCAGCAAAGCGTAAGCGCCCGGTTGGTTAAAGGTGTGATTAACATCCTTAAATATCCAGTACCGCTGAAACCGCTTACCAATATTTTCAAGGGAGATCTGCATCAATTCAAAAGTAAAAAGAATATACCGCCAATCGGCACTTTGGAATTTGGAAGTTTCACTTTTGAATTTTGCACGGGCTATGGCATATCCTCCGCACTCACCCTGCGCACATATCCTTTCATAATGCCACGTCCTGTCTCACGCACAAAAGAAATGATCTCATCGCGCTCATCCGATACCGGTATCTCCGTTTCTATGATGCTCACGGCCTTCGATACATTATAACCACGCACAAACAGGATACGGTAAATATCCAGTATATGGTTGATCTTCTCTATAGAATATCCACGGCGTTTAAGGCCCACAGAGTTTACGCCCATGTAGGATAGTGGTTCGCGTGCCGCTTTTACATAAGGAGGTATATCCTTCCGCACCAGCGAACCGCCCGTTACAAAAGCATGCGATCCTATGCGAACGAACTGCTGTACTGCGGTCAATCCGGCAAGCACCACATTGTCGCCCACCACTATGTGGCCCGCAAGGGTAGTGTTGTTAGAGAAAATGCAGTAGTTGCCAACCTCGCAATCGTGTGCAATGTGCGAGTATGCCATGATAAGGCAGTTGTTGCCGATCTTGGTATGGTTGCGGTCTGCCGTGCCACGGTTAATGGTAACACATTCGCGTATAGTGGTATTATCGCCAATAATGCAGATTGTATCTTCTCCTTTGAATTTAAGGTCTTGCGGTATTGCCGATATCACCGAGCTTGGAAAAATGCGGCAGTTCTTGCCAATACGTGCACCTTCCATTATCGTTACGTTCGACCCGATCCATGTGCCTTCACCTATCTCCACATTCCTGTGAACGGTAGAGAACGGATCGATCTTTACGTTAGGTCCTATTTTTGTGTCCGGGTGGACATATGTAAGCGGGTGGATCATTTTTTGTCTTTTCTTATTATTTGCGCCACCAGTTCTGCCTCGGTAGCTAATTTGTTTCCTACATAAGCTGCAGCCTTCATTTCACAGATACCGCGGCGTATAGGGCTTAGCAATTCCAGTTTCAATATCAGCGTATCGCCGGGGCGCACCACCTGTTTGAAACGTACCTTATCTATCTTCAGGAAATAAGTATCATAATTCTCCGGGTCGCTGATGTTGTTCATCGCCAGTATGCCACCCGTTTGCGCCAGTGCTTCTATCTGCAGCACGCCCGGCATTACCGGGTTGCCGGGAAAGTGCCCCTGGAAGAACTCTTCATTAAACGTTACACTCTTTATGCCCACCACATGGTTGTCTGTCAGCTCTATGATCTTATCTATAAGCAGCATAGGGTACCTGTGTGGTAATTTTTTTAATATCTGCGGTATATCATAGATTGCCTGCTGGTTAGGGTCGTAATGCGGCACACCCGATAGATGTTTATTCTTCTTGATGTACTGCTTTATCTTTTTGGCAAACTCTACGTTAGTAGCATGTCCCGGCCTGCTGGCTATGATATGCGCTTTTATCGGGTGCCCCACCAATGCCAGGTCGCCTACTACATCAAGTAGTTTGTGGCGCGCAGGTTCATTAGTGAAACGCAGTTGTATATTGTTCAGGATACCTTCCTGCTTTACTTCTATCTTTTGTTTGTTGAAGACCTTTGCCAGCCTTTCCAGTTCTTCAGGGCTCACCACTTTGTCCACAACCACTATCGCATTGCTCACATCGCCACCTTTTATCAGGTTGTTGTCAAGCAGGTATTCCAGCTCATGCAAAAAGCAGAACGTGCGGCATGGCCCTATCTCATTCCTGAATTCGGCAATATTTTTCAGCGAGGCATGTTGCGTACCCAATACCGGCGAGTTAAAATCGATCATCGCAGTGATCATATATTCTGCCGATGGTATCGCCAACATATCCACGTTCTTAACCGGGTCGTAGTAATGGATATTGCTGTCTATCGAGTAAACAATTCGTTTAGCTTCCTGCTCTTCTATCCCCACGCTTTCTATCGCCTCCATGAATTCGCGCGCACTGCCGTCAAGTATCGGTACTTCAGGGCCATCCAGTTCTATCAATGCATTATCAACGCCCAATCCAACCAATGCCGATAAAGTATGCTCAACTGTATTCACACGGGCACCATTATACTCAATGGTCGTTCCGCGGCTTGTATCCACCACGTAATCGCAATCAGCTTTAACTATTGGTTGATCCGGCAGGTCGATGCGCTGGAAACGTATACCGAATCCCGGGTTTGCCGGTTTCATGGTCATCGTCACCTGCTTGCCTGTGTGCAGGCCTACTCCTTGCAGTGTCACCGAACCCTTCAGTGTCTGCTGGTTCTCATTATTATTTGTCGGTTGCAAAGTGTGTGTTTTTGCCTGCTCCGAAATAGTTATTATATCGTTCACTTTTTATATTCCAGGTTTTGTGCGCTCAATATCGCTGTTAATTCCTGTACCGTTTCTTCAAGCTTTTGCAGGCGGTGCTGCATTTCCGGCAAATTTCTGAAAATTGCCTGACTTTTTAATGAGCTTTTATATTCAAATGCAGGGCTTCCGTTAATTGTTGTGTTTGGAGTGGTTATTGATTTCGACAGCCCGCTCTGCGCATTGATGCGCGTACCATCTGCCAGTTGTATATGGCCCACAATACCTACCTGGCCGCCTATCAGGCAATTTTTGCCCACTTTAGTGGTGCCCGATATGCCGGTTTGCGCAGCTATTACGGTGTTTTCGCCTATTTCCACATTATGCGCCACCATTATCAGGTTGTCCAGCTTCACCCCTTTGCGGATGATAGTGGAACCCATCGTAGCACGGTCCACGGTAGTATTGGCGCCTATCTCCACATCATCCTCTATGATCACATTACCTATCTGGTGTATCTTTTTGTAGGTGCCGTCGGCAAGTGGGGCAAAGCCAAATCCATCGCCGCCGATCACTGTGCCCGAGTGCAGCACGACCCTGTTGCCAAGCAGGCTGCCATCGTATATTTTAACCCCTGCATAGATCTTCGATCCCTCTCCAATGGTAACATTATTGCCAATGTAGCAACCCGGATAGATCTTCACGCCCTTGCCTATCACGGCGTTTTCGCCTATGTAGGTAAATGCGCCAACATAAACATCTGTGGGTATTCTGGCGGTCGATGAAATGTAGCAGGGCTGTTCTATTCCTGCTTTGACATGACCTGCCATCATCTCGTTATACTTATCCAGCAGCATGGCAAAACTGCTGTATGCATCCTGCACCTTGATCAAGGTCGGCTTCACCGGCCTCGTTATTTCAAGCGATTCATTCACTAGTATCACCGATGCATTCGATGTGTACAGGTACTCTTCATACTTGCTATTGGAAATAAAACACAGGCAGCCTTCCCCCGCATCCTCTATCTTCCCCACGCTGCTCACCTTTGCCTCAGGGTCACCCTCAAGTTTTCCCTGCAACAAGGTTGCTATCTGCTGTGCTGTAAACTGCATTTATGCTATATTTCTTGTTCTTTATTCCCCTATTACCCGGCAATAGGTAATTTACCCCTTTTTAGGGGTTGGGGGTTAAATAGCAAATGTAGCTTTTATGCACGGGTCTGGCAAGTGTTTGATTGACTAACGGATTGTCAATTTCTGTAATGTTTTTGATCTCCCCGCTCTTGGTCTCTATTTTTATCAGCTCGTCCTTTAAATTATACGTACTGTTCGATGTCACACCTTCAAAAACAAAATAGGTCACCTCCTCATCTGTCAAACCCAGCATCGCTTTCGCCTGCTCCCTTTTCTCCTCCAAAATGCTTGCCAGATTTTCCGGGTTGAACACAACTTTGAACAATTTTCTTAAAACAAGCATTTTACACAGCGTAGATAATATTTTATCATCATATGTCTGCCACACTTTAATAGAAACCAGTATATCATTGTCGTCCAGCTCGCAAAATTGGTCCAGGTGCTGCGGATCTGTTATAAAATCCTCTTCTACCAGGTTTCGCTTTAAAAAATAGTTTAATGCAGGGCTTGCAAACAATTCCTTGCCTTCCGCCACCAGTTCTTTCGCCCGTTTAAAAATATTGATCAGCAGCATCTCCGATCCCAGCACAGTTTTGTGCAGGTACACCTGCCAGTACATCAGCCTGCGGGCAATGATGAATTTCTCAACCGAGTGCACACCTTTTTCCTCCACCATCAGCTCATTATTCCGCACGGTGAGCATCTGTAGTATGCGGTCATAACCTATCACCCCTTCCGATACACCGGTATAAAAGCTGTCGCGGTTCAGGTAGTCCATCCTGTCCACATCAAGTTGGCTGCTCACCAGTTGGTGCAGGTAGCGTGGCCCCACACTGCCAAACAAAGAATCCGGTATACTCGAATGGTCAAAAACTTCTATAGCCTGTTGCAGCATGCCGCCCATCTCGGCATCCATGCGCCGCATGATGATGCGCGACAACGTCTCGTGCGATATACCAACCAGCTCATACTCTAACGAATGAGAGAACGGCCCGTGCCCCACATCGTGCAGCAGCGCTGCCAGCCGCCCTGCCAGGTATTCATCCTTGCTGGGCGTCACATCCTTTGCTTTCAGCTCATCCAGCGCCTTGCCCATCAGGTGGCACGCCCCCAACGAATGCGCGAACCTTGTATGCACCGCCCCGGGATACACCAACTGCGCCAGCCCCATCTGCTTAATATTCCTCAACCTTTGAAACCACGGATGATCAATCACCCGCATCAGCTCCGCCTCCGGAAAACGGATAAAACCATAAACCGGGTCATTTACTATTTTTACTTTGATACTCATTTGAGGGGCGTAAATTACCTTAAAATCGGGCAGTTAATCGTATTCCCGTGTGAAATGTGGATATCTTCTTCGATGCGACCTTCCAAAATAGAACTGGTCAGAAGTATTTAAAGAAATAAGTAAGTATGTTCCCGCTTTTTGAAAAAAAAGTCACCCACTTTCCCAAGATATGAGATGGTTAATACGTCTATATTGTTAAACTACCTCCTTATGAAGCTCACTACCTTAGCAATTTCCGCATTATGCCTTTGGACATTGTCAGTTCAAGTGTCATGCCGAAAGAAGAATAAAGGCACAGAATGTGTGTCTACTTTGCATGCCTATACTTTTGATTCCGATAATGGATGCGTATTTGGGCTCTTGCCTGTCAATTACGGATTTGTAGACAGAACAGCTGGTACCATAAGTTCCCGCGCCACTTTTACAGGATATTTATTGAATACAGTGCGCGGCACATATAACAGCTCCGACAAATGCTATTATACACTTCAGCCAGACTCAAAACACTACGCTTCTGTACTAAACAAGATAGATGTTTACGGCAATGTCACTACTTTTTATTCCGATGCGCCGATAACTTATAAAACGTATCGGTCGGTAGTATTCAACCGCGTGGATAATAAATTATACTGTACCACGCCCGGAGGCTCGCTGGGTGTAATAACTACAAGTGGCAGCTCATATACTGTTGCCCCGGTTGTTCCGCTTATACACTCAATAACAGAAATTTATGAAAACGCAAATATTGATATCGACCAAAAAACCGGCGATATATATGTGCAGACGGCAAATTGGAGCACAAGCGAATTTTTCATTGAAAAATATCGTCACGGTGCGGTAGCAACAAAAGTTATTGCTACAATGCCTTCCGCATTAATAGGAATGCAGTTCAATGAAAATGATAACATGCTGTACGCAATACAGTTCAATCACGAAACAACTGCAGCTTTCGTTAAAATAAATCCGGCAACCGGAACAGTTGCTACGCTTGCAAAGTATGACAATGCCTTTAGCAATTCGTACTTTTCAGCAACTCTTGATCCGTGCACCAACAGGTATATTTATACTACGGCTATAATGGTTCCCGGTAAGTGGGGGAGTGAGCTCAGGTATATGCTGTATGAAATGGATCTGGCAGGCAATTATGTAAAGCACGACACCACCAAAACATTTTATCAGGGGCTGGAAATAGCATATTAGTATATTTTTTAAGCACATACCGCAAGTGGTATTCACTTGCGGTATGTGCTTAAAAGCACGAAAACATCAATTACCATTTATCTGCGCCATAAGCGCGGGCACATCAACAATGCCCCAGTGCTCTTTGAATTTTTTGTGTCCCGGCCGAGTCTCCTCTATAGCCTTATGCGCAGCTAGGGACTCGGGCGCATCAGGGTGCTGAAGTTGATGCATTTTCCCGTAGCTGTTGGTCTTATTTTCTGACCAACAACCCATCAGGGTACAAAAGATGAGATGAAGAACTTTCCATCCCCGCAGTGTCTCCCATAGCCTGGTCCGTGTGTTAGCATTAATCCGCCGGCATCAGAACAAAATAGCTGATTGCCTTCATACACCCCCGCCTGACGAAGTTCATTGCGGTCATTGATTATTGTCATTAGTGTCCCTTCAATACTGCGCTATGTTTGCGTTCTAAAATGGTACCAATGAAGAAAGTAGTCTTTTTAATGATCGTATTGTCAATAGCTGTTGCTCCGCTGTTAAAAGGGCAGACTGGGAAAACAGCCAATTCTGCGGGTGGCAGGTATAAATTTGAGGAGCACGGGCATAGTTTCGATCATGCTTATGTAGATCGCGTGCTGAATAATAAAACAAAACAATTGCAGCAATATCTTACCGCGCTGGTAAAAAAAGAAGGGAATACACAGGCGTTGATCAAAAGTGCCATGGCGTTGTTCAACAACGATGAAAGCCGTCTGGTTACGGTTACAAGCAAAACAACCGGTAAAGTGTATGTGAAGCCGGTAAGGCAATATTTGGATGATGTTGCCAGGTTGCCGTATAAATCGGTTACGATCTCTTATAGGAACTACTCAGCGATACAGAACATACGCCGCCAACCCGATGGACTGTATAAGGGAGTGGTGGTTTTCGAGCAGGAGTTCACAGGTTTTGATAAAGAAGGTAAAGCGCTCTATCATGATGTGGTAACACGCAACGTAGAAACTGTGGTGAGGCTGGCTGTTTACCCTAAGGGGCAGGATACCCATGTAGTGGCGCTCGATGTGTTCTTCGGCAATATGGGTGTTACCGAGATGTAAAAAGGCCTGTAATGGTTAACTCTGAAAATGCGACAATGTTGAAAATAGCATTGAATCGGTTTGTGTTATTAGTGATAGCTGTGTCATCATTGATGGCTTCTTCCGCACGGGCGCAGTATTTTTCCAATTACGATCAGAATAAGGATATATTCATCCGGAATGTGAAGCTTATTGATGAGTTTATCGAAAGGTTCAATGATGATAAGGCCACATATCTGCGCAGGTCTTTGCCGGGTGGCGATACGCAAAGCAATATTACACGCGGTATGCTCCTGGCATCATTATTCGATCTTGAGAATACTTCCTTTACCGATAAGGATACCCTGTTAAAAGGGTTCTTTCGCACTATACTCGACAAGCAGCATCCTGTCTATCTGGCTTTCAACGATACTGACTGGTTTGCCCGGGCACAGTGTGTTTTCCTGGAGAATGGCCGCCTTGTAGAGTTGCCGATCATTCTGCGTGTGCGTAGTAACCACGAAGGTGCCAGATGGACCATAGCGGGTGTGGGCACAAGTACTTTAAGCAAGGGCGTCCGGCCATCCGTTACAGTAGCCGAAGGTGGAAAAATGCCCGGTTATATCGCTACATCGGCATACGCTACAAATTTTGTAGACCTGCACTATGTGTTTACAAAAAAAATTGAGCCAGCACATGTTTTTGAGGAAGAATACCTTACTTCGGCTAAAGGATCAGATTTTGTCAACGCCGTTAAGAACGGATCGATACGTTTTCAGTACGTAAAGAAGATTACCTTTTATTTTTTTCATGTAAACGGCTGCATGTTTACTGTCGATCATTTTAAAAGACAGTCATACAACTGCGGCTGGCTGATCAGCAATGTAAACAAGCTGCCTGATATGGGAAAAAGTGCGGCAATAAAAACATTTCTGTCCGCCGCGGGTCTCCCATAGTCTGGTCCGTGCGCTACAACTGATATTTTCATTTTTCCTGTGTTGTTCCGGATTCATCCGGAACTGCTAAAAAAACCCCTTCTGTGAAAGGTATTCAATGAACTGAATCTGATGATCTTTCCCGTTCCGCCTGATGTCTCCTGCTTAGCCATGTCTGCCTGGGGCTCGCGCGCATTACGGAACGAAATTTTCTAAACTTCTTATTCGGGTTCGATTCCTCAGTACCACTTATAATAAAGCCCTTGTTTTGCAAGGGCTTTATTATCTAACCTCAACACATGATCGAACCACTTAACATACGCCGATGTATTCGACCTTAAAAATATTTGATTGCGACTGCAATTGCGTTTGGGAAACACCAATCATATCAACAGGTAATATCGCAGCTATTAAAGTGCTCTCATTTTATTTCCTTTTGCATCATGGGTAACTTCTGCCAGCCCAAGTGCTTCCATCAGCGGTGGGATATACATACCAAACCGTCCCCGCAATCCTTTCTTTAGCCCATACCATCCTCCTGACGGGTTTGCTTCCGATCGCCCCCACGATTCTACAGTGCCGTCTTTTGCCGGCTTCTGCTCATCCGCGCTCCCAAGTTCCATCCAGTCACCGTGCTTCTTAAGCATAGCATGCAGGTCTTTTATACAGTCCATATTGTAGTGCAAGACTGTTTTGCCCACAGTGCATACCAGTATTTCTTTTCCGTCCTTTTCGTCTACGTGCATAGTATAATCCGACGACAGTGGTGGTGTTTTAAGTTGTAGTGGATTTTCCTTTGTTCCTATTTTGTTTTTCATTTTTCTATGTGTTTATTTTTTAAAAAATATCGTTTGATGAGCCTATCAATGTTAAGAGTTCATTGTGAGGTGGCACCTCTGGAATGCTGGCCTTCAGTTGTTCCTGAAATTTTTTGAATGAAGGCAGTGCAAACAATATTTGTTGATCTGCATCCGATTTGAAAAATGCGGTGTGAATAAACGTTTTGTTATCCGTGCCCACACATGCTGTATACCTGATGTTAGGGTTAGCCAGCAATTGCAGGTCACTCATTACCTGTGCTATATTTTGCCTGTTTTGTTTCGCAAATGCCGTCTGTGTTGTATATGTGACTTTTACTATTTTCATGACATGTATTTAATTTGTGAGGAGAGGCAGTTGTTATTTCTTGATGTTTTGAATTGTCTCTGCTTCTTTCTTCAGGTCTGCGGCAAATTGCTCGAAAGACTTGTCAAAAGAAGGAATGTGTTTTGCATATATGGGGAACATCAAGCTACCTATTTTTTCATTCATCGTAAAGGTGGTGGTGCCGTCTGCATTGGCGGTCAGCGCATAGGTTCTTGTCCCTTGCCCATCTCCCCAAACCAATTGTTTACCATTTACAATGCTTTTTATTTTCAGTTTAAAAACCCGCTTCGGGGCAAGGGTCGATTTTAACCTGATCTTTTCTCCCGGGGCTATGCTGCCGTCTATAGACATGATGGTAGAATTCCATCTTGGGTAGTCTGATGCATTGACCAGCAAGTTCCATATGATTGATGGATCAGCAGATACATTAATGCATACAGAAGTTTCACGGCTAAAAGTCCTGTGTTCGGTTGCGGCAGTGCCATTTTGCGCCATTGTCATTGTAGATGTCATAATCAGTAGTGTTGCTAAGAAGCGTTTCATTTATTGGTTTAAATTTTGACGTTTCAGCAACAAAAAACGATAGGCAAAACGGAAGAATATTATATATATTTTTCCATTACAAGTCTATTGTGCTCTAAATGATGTAGTTGCAATTTTGCAGCGCCCGACTCGAAAGGGTCAATTTCTTTAATGATTTTCAATCTAAGATCAAAAAGGTGTTCTTTATCGGCGCTATTTGCTTCCTTTGCCAGCTCTATTTTTACTGCCTCTTCCTGAAATTTCTGTTTCGGATTAAATATGCCGTTCAGTTCACTGCACTGATGGCAAACCCCCTCCTTGCTCACCAGTGCACATCTTCCATCGAATATCTGTATCATTTTCGACCTGCCGGTATGCAGGTAATATTTTACCATAGCTTCGGTAATATCGAGTATCGTCACGATTTCCGACACTTTAAATTCATACACTTCTTTGAGAAACAGGCAAAGTTGCTGTTCAAGCGGTAGTGATTTAGAGATACAAGTGAAGCAGAAGACAATATGCTCTTTTATTTCGAACGATCCTTGCGGCGAAGTAGCCCTGATTTGCATCGCTTCCTGAAAAAATTCCCTGTTTGCCAACGCCTCTTGTTTGCAAACATCCGTCACATCTTCTGTCCATCTTTTCTGAAACCTCAAATTGTCCTTTGCCAGGTTAGATGCGATAGTAAATAACCACGTTTTTAACGAAGACTCGCCCCTGAAAGTTGACAATTTGTCCAACGCCTTTAGGTATGTGTCATGAATGATATCTTCTACGTCATGCACACTTGCAGTTATACGCAACAAGTACGATTTCAACTGGCCAACAACCTCTTGAAACCCCTGGTTGAATAATTCTACTGTCATATTTTGTGTAGCCATACGCTTTAAAAATAGCAAATCGTTTACATATAGCGCCAATAAGTGCGACTAATAAGGATTTATTGTGCCTGCGATTTTGATGATTCGCTTATTCGAGAATTTTATGCAATAAGGATATTTCCGCCGCTTGGTTTTATTTGGCCAACAACCTCTTTGGATCATGTGTTATAAAAATAAATTTTCAACACTCAAACCAGCCACTATAGCGGCTTTCAAAAAGTCAAACTACCATGATGGTACTGTTACTGTACCATCATGCAAAATAGATTTGGAACCACCTGGCCTCATTTCGTAACTTTACTTCATACCCCCTAAAATTTGGGTAAGCTCTTTGACAGACTGCACCGTGAACTTCCGCTTTTTTGCTGCATGCACCGCTTGGCGGGGGGGCTTATCCTGGTATGCTCAATGTGCAGTTATTGGCATCAAAAAAACCGGAAAAGCAAGGTATAAATTATACCCCAAACCACGTTTTTTATACCTTTTACCCTGTTTTTTATACCCTTTTATACCCTTTTATACCTGTTGACAAAACACATAAGTTCCGCCCATGGCTTGTTTCACTCGCGTCGCTAAAAATTATTAACCGAAAACAGGCCCAGCCCCAAAATTATACCTCCATGCCTCATAGCAACGAGAATTTGGTATTTACAAGATCCGGGGATCTGGGTAAAAAAAGTTGCGCAAAAAGTGTAACAAAATGCGCTGTCAATGCGCAAACCATTTTTATGCAGTGTGTTTGCCATCAGCAACTTAACTCTTTTTGCAGGCTGCCACACAAAAAAGCTGCAGTTAGTTGTTCGCTTGTATTAAAGATCACATTTTTTATGCAATTTTGATTATGCTGCAATCGCCCGCCAAACGTATCAACTCAGTGGATATCCTCCGTGGTATCGTGCTGGTTATCATGGCCCTCGATCATGTGCGCGACTACTTCAGTGGCTTCAAATACGAGCCCACGGATCTGCAGCACACAACCACAATAATGTTCTTCACCCGTTGGATAACACACTATTGTGCTCCGGTATTCATTTTCCTCTCCGGCACCAGCGCATTTTTGTCAATGGGCAAGGGAAAGACCGTAAAACAGGAAGCATGGCGCCTCCTCACACGTGGCCTGTGGCTAATATTGTTGGAGCACACCGTCGTTCGCTTTGGCTGGATGTTCGATATGGACTACAACATGCTATTCTTCCAGGTCATTTGGGCCATTGGTGTTAGTATGGTTTGTCTTAGCGGCCTTATCTTCCTGCCACGCTGGGCTGTACTGGCCATCGGGTTGGTCATGATATGCTGCCACAACCTGCTGGATAACGTACAGGGCGGTTTCTGGTGGCAGTTACTGCATGTGCAGAATATGTACAACTACGCGCCCGGCAAGATGGTATTTATCATCTACCCGCTTATTCCGTGGATCGGCGTAATGGCAGTAGGCTTTTGCTTCGGCGAGATATTTACCAGGCCTGAAGAGGAGCGTAATAAATGGTTATACGGGATTGGTATTTCCGCTATAGTATCATTTATTATCCTTCGTTTCATCAATGTTTACGGTGATCCGTCACCATGGCAGGTAAGGTGGGAAGATGATCACGTGATCAGGAGTGTGCTGTCGTTTGTCAACTGTACCAAGTACCCTCCATCGCTGCTCTACCTGCTGATGACCTTAGGCCCTGCCATCACGCTGATGCCTTTCCTGGAACGTATGAGTGGGGCAGCGGGTAATGTATTCAAGGTCTACGGCAGGGTGCCATTATTCTACTACATACTGCATATATACCTCATTCATGGTATGGCAGTCGTTAGCAGTTTGTTGTTCAGCGGAGGTGCACCGGTAAAGGTATTTGACCACCCGGGCCACGGGCTGCCGGTGGTTTACGGAGTATGGGTCCTGGCAGTAGTTATATTGTATTTCCCTTGCCGGTGGTTCATGCACAAAAAAATGAGCCACCGCAAATGGTGGCTCAGTTACCTTTGATTTCATGAAGG